>DASTWY010000015.1:0-60581 GCA_035765735.1 Baekduia sp.
AGCGTGTCGACCGGACACGATGAGTTCGTGGACCCAGGGAAGATCAGAAAGGACACAAGCGCACCCGCAGGCCATTGCCTCCCAGACGGAACGGGGCGAGCTGTCGGATGCCGGTATCGAGACGCACACGTCGGCGGCGCGGTAGTACCGCGCCAGCTCGTCGTACGGCACGTGACCGATCACGACAGTGCCTTCCGGAAGAGGCCGGCCGACATCCGGCTGCCCTGTGCCCAAGTGCTTGAGGATGAGCTGAGCGTCGGGCACGTTCCTACGGACGGACTCGAAGGCATCCAAGATGACCCTCGGGTTGTAATTCGGCGCGAGCGCGCGGGGGCTGAGTACAACTGGCCCGGGGCCGAGCCCGAGGGCCTGACGCTCCGCCTCTCGGCTCGCCGGCGGGGCGAAGCGCTTGAGGTCAACGCCCCAGTTGAGCAAGTAGCTTGCAGCGGGTTGGGCACCGAGGTCCTGCATGCCAAGGAGCAACGCGAGCGAGTCAGCCATGGCGAGATCGGCGTGCCGCAGGGCGTAACGGGAGCGCAGCGTCGCGGCGCGGTTGGCCTTGAAGACATCCGAGCCCCATGCCATCGCGATAAGCGGGCGTAGCCGTAGCAGCGCAGCATGGAACGGCGATGCCGGAAGCCAGTGCGCATGGACGACCGCGGGCCTTACCTCCCTCGCGAGCCGCCAGAGCCAGAGTGCAGCCGGGTGCTCTAGGGGCCTCACGTCGACGCCGGAAGCGGGCAGGGTCGAAGGCGGGTATTCAGGGGCCACCTCTCCGCCAACGACAACCCGGTGACCTCGGTCTCGCATGGCGACGGCCAGGTGCTCGACGTGCGGCGAGTTCACCGTGCCGAGCATCAAGATGCTCGGGGCACGCCGATCCCATTTCGCCAATGGCTGCGCGACCAGCTGTGCGACCGCGCCGGCGTTCATCGCCGTCCCAGCCACGACCAGGCCGAGATCGCGCTGGGCGCTGGATGATGCGGCCGGTGCGGTGGTCACGCGATCCGCTCGGCGGAGCGCACGCGCCCGAGGATCAAGGAGACGAACCCAGCGTCCCCCCCTGGTTGGGGCGGTGATGAGGTGAGCGTGCCACCGACGACCAGAGCGTCGAAGCCATGCAGCAGGCACGACCCACCAGCGGGATTCAGAGATGGTGACGAGGATCGGCGAGGATGTTCCGCCCAGCGCCCGTCGCAAGGTCAACGCCGCGCGCGGAACCCAAGTTGGCCCAGGGATGTCGATGGCATGTGCGATATGCCCTGAGTTGGCCAGTTCTGCAGCTACGGCGTCAGCTCGCAGATTCGTTTGGGCCATCCGCCCGATCCCCACAACTACGAAGGTCCGAGCCGGGTCCGGGTCGCGCGACGCTGCAGAACGTGCTGTGGCCATCCTGGCGCGCGACAATAGTCCAGACCGTACGCCAACTCTGTGGGGCTGTCTCGCCGCGCGACGTCGCGGCCGGGGCCGCACCGCGCCTCTGCGTACGACGTTCATACTCCTACGTGTGCTGACGATCGGCGAGGGGCTGCTGCTTGCAGGCGCGATGGGCCGGCGGCCCGCGCCAATGCCGTGGGCATGGTCCTCCTCCAGCACAGACAGCTTCGACCGTCCGTGCTGGGTGAGTGTCCGTGCTCGCCACGCTGTTTGTCGCTGATGCCCAGCGAGCAGACCAGCGAGACCCAGAACGCAGAAGAGCCGGCTCTCACATCGCCGCAGCCAGCGCGCCTGGCGTCGAACTCGGCTTGGACGTTGGTTGCACAGGCGCTCGCGATCGCTGTCAACGCAGTGGTTTCGATCATGGCAATCAGACTCGTGGCGACTGATGCGTGGGGGAACTACCAAACCGCCCTCTCGATGATCATGCTCGCGACGTTCGTCGCCGACCTGGGGGTCGCGACGCACACGCTGCGTGAGATGAGCCTGGCTGCGTCCTCCGAGAGGCCTCGGCTCCTGGGCCTCGGTCTTTCGGCAATAGCCCAGCTCGGCGCGGTCGCGGCGGGTGCGACCGTTCTCGCCTTGGGTCTCGGATGGAACGCACAGGTTGCTGGCCTGGTCCTGCTCGCCCTTCCGCTCCTGTTCTTGACCCCCGCGCTCAACCTCCTGTCGGTGCCGTTCAACGCCGCCCGGCTCATGCGCTACTCGGCAACGATCACCGTCGTCCAGGCCGTCGTCCTTGGGGTGCTTCAAATCACCGGGCTGCTCGTCTTTCGCGCCACCTGGGTCCTTGTGGTCGCGACCGTCTTGGCAGCCGCCATCGCAGCTGGCGTTGCTCTACATCTCCTCGTGCGTCACCTGCGCCTCACTCCCCGGCGACCAGAATCTGCCAGCGCCGCCCGTCGCATCGTGAGATCAGCGGTTTCGCTGACATTGATCGGCGCTATCGGCACGGTCTACGCACGCCTCGACATCCTGTTGCTGGCTCAGCTCGCGAGCCCGTCGGAAGTCGCGCGGTACAGCGTTCCGTTCTCGATCATCCAGCTGGCCTACATGGTCCCGTCGCTTGTCGGAGCAGCGTTCTTCCCACTGCTGGCGGAGTTGCTGCGGACGGACCCACAGGATGCGCGGTCCTCGATGTTTCGTCTGCAGCGCCTCTACTTTGCGATGAGCGTGCCGGCAGCCTTCCTGCTTGGTGAAGGTGCTGCCGCATGGCTACCCGCCGTATTTGGCCCCCGGTACACCAACAGCGTCGCCGTCGCTGAAATCCTCGCGTGGACACTCGTGCTGACGTTCCAGACGTATGTCCTTTGGTACGCGGTGCTTGCCACGCGCCGTGAGCGCGGCCTCATCTCCCTGCTCGTCGTCGCGCTGATTGCCAACCTTGGCCTCAATCTGGTCCTGATCCCAGGCTTGGGTGCCATAGGCGCGGCGATCGCGTTGCTCGTAACAGACACGCTCGTGATCGTTGGAGAGATCGTGTACGTGTCGCGGCGCGTCGTCAGGCTCCCAATCTCGGAGCTCGGCATAAAGCCGGTAGCGGCCGCGGCGCCCGCGGTGTGCGTGATGTTGCTACTGAGAGACGTGTCACCGTTCGGCGCCGCGCTGGCAGCAAGCGCGGCCTACCTCGGCGGGCTTGGTCTCAGCGGCTACATCCGCGCCGAGGACCTTGAGCCCCTCATCGAACCGGTATCCAAGTTCCTCCGACGCTAGTGGCGAGACCCTGCCTCGCGGATCATCCGTTCGTAGAGTTGGATCTCACGTGAGACCCGCTCGTCTTCGCTCGGGAAATCGTGCTCAGCGCGCTCTCCGGCCGCGGCGGCGAGTCGTTTGCGGAGATCGGGGTCCTTCAGGATTCGGACAATCGCTTCAGCCGAGGCCGTGACGTCGTCGGGTGGCACGAGCAGCCCATTCACACCGTCGGTGACGAACTCGGACGTGCCGCCAACATCGGTGGCGACGACCGCAACTCCGCAGGTCAGAGCCTCTGCAAGCGTGAACCCAATGTTCGACTGATCACCGAACGCGCAGAACACGCTGGCCGATGCCATCAGGTTGAGGTTGTCCTCGCGCGCGAGCGCCCCGGTGAAGCGGACTGAAGCCTCGACTCCGGCTTCGCGAACCTGGCGTCGCAGATCACCCTCGGCGGGTCCCTCGCCGGAGATCGCGAGGACTGCTTCCGGGACGGTCTCGAGCACGCGCCGGAACGCCGCGATCACGCGATCAACCCGCTTGACCGGCACCAACCGGCACGCGGAGACGATCAGTGGGGTCTCAGCCTGCAGCCCCAACGTCGCGCGGGCCGTACGGAGCGCGGCTGCCTGGAGACACGCCTCTCGATCGATGCCATGCGTCCAGAAGGAGAGGCGCTCGGGCGAAACGCCAAGGATGGCGGCGGCACGGTCGCCTCGTGTGCCGTCGTTGTGGATCAGCCAATGATCGACAGGGAAACGGAAGGCGAGAACGTCTTGGAACATCCCGATCCGACCGATCCGACTTCCCAGGTACTCGTAGAAGACCGTTCCGAACGACTGCGCGACCAGCGGTGCACCCACCGCCGACGCGATCAGCGAGGCCGCTGGGACCGTGTTGGTCGAGAGGGCGACCACGAGGTCAGGCGGCGAGACACGACTGACGCGCCGCCCGACCGTCCTGAGGCGCGCATTCAGTTCCAGGTACGTCGCCACACGAGATCCGAGGACTGCTGCCGGGTTGCCGTGATCGCTCGAAGAGAACCGGCAGGCCTTCGTTATGTGGACGCGGAGGGCGGGACCGAACTCGGCAAAATCCTTGTGGCGTCCGGGCCCGGGGGCAACGACGTCGACCTCGTATCCGGCGTCCACGAGCGATGCGTACAGGTTCCGAAGGACGGGATTGCCGCCCCCGCCCTCGAGAGCCCACACCCATCCCCACGGCGATACGACGAGGACGCGGCTCACGCCGGGAATCGAGTTCGGCGCCCAGGAAGGCGATCTCCACGGCGCCCGAAGGAACGCGGGTCGGCGCATGGACTGGCGAGCATGGTTTCGGCCATGATGCGCTAAGCATGACCGATGATTGCGTTTCCACGGCTGGAGGGCGGCTGGACGCAACCCCTCGGATCGAGGGTCTCCCGACAGGAGCCCCCGAGTCCCGCTGGACGCCGAAACTCGCCTGAGCGCGCCCCCACGGCGGGTCACCACCAAGCATCTCGATCTCGATGATGGAGCAGCTCCTTCTTCTGCCGCCGATGCCGTTCTTCAGGCGCTGCTGGCGTAGAGCCTTGTTCATGTTCGGAGGAATCGAGGCAATCAATGCCCATCTCCGGCGATCGCGCTACGTGGCGGAGGCCTTGAGACAGTTCGGAGCGGTGATCGCGGAACCCGCCGTAATCCACGCCCCTCTCATCGTCCAAAATGCGGCCCGCGACTACCGGAACCTCGCCGTGGGACCGAATGTGCACATCGGCTCGCTTGTCACTCTTGATCTCGCAGAGCCGATCATCGTCGGCGCTGACGTGACCGTCTCGATGGGATCCATCGTGCTGACGCATGCGGATGTTGGTGATCGGCCACTCTCCGCAGCACGACCGAGGTTCGCCGCCCCGACGCGACTCGGCGACGGGTGCTGGGTGGGGGCGAACGCGACTATCCTCGCCGGCTGCGACATCGGCAGCGGCTCAGTGGTGGGGGCCGGGTCGGTGGTGACGAGAGCAGTCCCACCAGGCGTAACGGCGTTCGGCGTCCCGGCACGGCCGCACGAACCAGGACCGGTCCTCACGGAAGCATCGCGACGGGGTGACCCTCAAGGCCCCGCATAGCTCGCTCCCCTACCGGTCACGGCCAGCCAGCCTCTCAGCGAAAGCAGCCCACCACCCGACGACGCGATTCACCAAGGACGCTGCTGGCAGAGGCACCAGCGGCGTATCGATCGCCGTGCTGAACGCCGACAGCAGGTTGCCATCGCGAACGCAGCGACGAGCCTGCACCTCCCTGCGCCACATCCAGAGCTGACGCTTCTCCCGCCACAGCGCCCCCCAGGCGCGCAGCTTCTCCCGCCACCAGCCGTCGCGCACCGCCAGCACGAGGATCCCCGCCTCCGTCGCCAGCAGCAGCGGCGCCAGCAGCGCCAGCGTCCGGCCCTCGTAGTTCGACAGCACCGACCACAGCCGGTTGCGCTCGAGCCAGAACCACTTGTAGGCGCCCTTGTCGAAGTCGTAGTCGTGCCGCACCCGCGCCCGCGGGACGAAACGCACGCGCCGGCCAGCGAGGCGTGCGCGCCACGCGAGGTCGACGTCGTCGTAGTACATGAACGAGTCGGGGTGGTAGCCGCCGAGCTCGTGGAAGTCGCGCGCGCGCACGAGCAGCGCCGCGCCCGAGCACACCGCGACATCGCGTGGCGGCCCGTCCTCCGCGGGCTCGCCGTAGCGCCCCGCCCACGACAGTCCCGTGACGTGCAGCGGGTTGTCGCCCGCGTTGACGCGCTCGCCGTCGGGCAGCAGCACCTGGGCGCCGAGGATCGCGACGTCGTCATCGGCCGCCTCCAGCAGCGCCGGGACGAGCCCCGGCTCCGGCATGGCGTCCGGGTTGAGAAACAGCAGCCACTCCCCCGTCGCCTCGCGCGCCGCCAGATCGCAGGCCGGGGCGTAGCCGAGGTTCCCACCGGGCCGCAGGATCCGGGCCGAGCCCGTCCCGGCCAGCGCGCGCTCCAGCGCCGG
Organism: Baekduia sp.; assembly: GCA_035765735.1. Taxonomy (GTDB): domain Bacteria; phylum Actinomycetota; class Thermoleophilia; order Solirubrobacterales; family Solirubrobacteraceae; genus Baekduia. The sequence continues at coordinate 6,134 of DASTWY010000015.1, forward strand.
GTCTCCCGCGTTGTCGACGACCAACACCTCGCTGACGTCGTTGCCGAGGGCGGCGATCAGCGCGGACAGCTCAGCCGGCTCGTGCCGGTACGCGACGACGATGCACGAGACGCCGGCCACCGCCGTCCCCTCACCCATCCTCGCCCAGCGCCCGCACGAACGACCACACCAGCAGCACCGGGATGCCGAGCACCACGAGCAGCCCGAGGACCACCATCAGCCCCGTTCCGCCGATCGGCCGGAAGGTGCCGAGGTCGCTGGCGATCTCACCCACGTGGTCGGCGATCGAGGACGGCCGGGCCTCCAGCAGGGTGAGGTCGAAGTTCCCCGTCACCGGCTTGCCGTCCACGGTCGTCACCGCCACCGTCTGCGCCCGGTCGTCGGCGCCGTACAGCGCGATGTCGTGGCGGCCGCGGTTGCGGACGCAGAGCCGCCCGGGAACGTCGTTTGCCGGCGGGCGCAGCCGGACGTACAGCTCGCCGTTGTCCGTCCAGGTCGGCGGCACGCGCGTGACCGATCGGTACCCGTCCGCGCCCGAGGCCACGACGGTCAGCGGGGTCGGCGGCTGCCCCATCGTGCCGGCCTGCATCAGCGCGACCTCGCCGTCGGGCGGCAGCGTGATGCCGTCGAGGCAGGCGTTGGCCCGCGGCGGCACGGTGACGAGCGCGACGTGCTCGATCGCCGGGGGCTGCGGCACCGCCGCGACGACGCTCCGATCCCGCCACAGCCAGGTGGCCGCCAGGGCGACGACCCCGGCGAGCACCACCAGGCCCGCCGCGACGGACCACAGCCGCCGGTCGCGCCAGCGCTCAGACATAGAACCGCACCACCGTGGCACCGAGGGCCGCCAGGGCGAGCGCCAGCTCGGCGCCGAGGACCAGGATGCCCAGCGCGGGTCCGACCCGGCGCGGAAGCGACACCGCGATGGCCGCCAGCCCGAGACCGGCGACCGGCAGCAGCGGCACGACGTAGCGCCCGGTGAGGATCGGGTCGCCGTAGAGCTGGAGGTCGCGCCAGGCCGCGACGTGCAGCGACCACACGAGCGCCACCGACGAGACGGCGACCAGCAGCGCGAGCGGCCGCACCCGCGGCGCCCGGCGCCCGCGGACCACCGCGACGACGACGGCGATCGCGGCCGCCACGACCAGCAGCAGCGTGCCGCGGCCCACCCACGGCAGCAGCCCCGGCGCGATGTTCACGTCGAGCTGCCCGAAGCCCGACCAGAGGCGGTCGACGAAGACGTCGCGCACGCCCCACTTGGGCCCCGGGGACGGCGTCATGAACGACGGCCGCGGGAGGTAGAACTGCCAGACGTACGAGACGAACTGCCGCGCGCGGTCGACCGTCACGTCGCCACGCAGCGTGTACTGCAGCGAGGCGCCGAGCGCGATCACGACGGCCAGGCCCGCCCCGGCCAGGGCCGCGGCGCGCGCCCGGCGCCCGCGTTCCACGGCCGCGGGCCACAGGCGGATCGCCACCGCCAGCACCAGCGGGACGGCGACGGGCAGGGCGCGCCCGTGGGTCAGGGCGCCAGCCACGATCAGGCCGAGCGCTCCGGCCAGTCGCCAGCGGCTCACCCCGCGGTTGACGATCGCGGCGGCGAGCCACAGCGCGACCGCGAACTCGGCGGCGATCATCGCATCGGGGTTCACGATGCCGCTGAGCTGGCCCAGCATCGGCTGCAGCGCCACGACCCCGGCGGTCAGGACCTGCAGCCACCGGCGGCGGCCGAACACCTCGCCGGCCAGCATCCAGGCGGCGAGCACCGCGACCAGCAGGAACAGGGCCGTGCCCAGGCGCATGACGAACACGCGCGTGAAGATGTCGCTGTGCTCCAGCGGCGCGTAGAAGAGCGCCTCATACAGGTAGTACAGCGGCGGGTTCGCCATCGCGGCGGTGGAGCCGCCGTCCGAGCGCTGGGCGTCGCCCAACCTCGCCGCGATGCCGTCCCAGCGCCGCTCGTCGACCGAGCTGGTCCACGGACGCATCGCCGGGTTGAACGCCAGCGCGCTGACGGCCGAGTACCCGCGGGCGGCGATCTCCTCGGTGGAGAACGAGGACCACGGCGGCTCGGTCCCGATCGCCGTCCAGTTGATCGACCGCGTCTCGACGTTGCGCTGGACGGCGCCGAAGTGCGACTCCTCGTCCGGCGCCTCGAACGCCGGCAGCACGACCGCCCAGGCGAAGGCCTGGATCAGCGCGATGACGAGCAGCCCGGCCAGCGGCGCGGGAACGCGACGCCGCCGCTGGGCCATCCGCCGCCGCCCGAGACGTGCAACCCGTGGGGACAACCGACGGCAGAGCGTACTGATCGGACGAACAGCGCTTCGCACCGCACCTGGCCGCCCTGACTAGAGTTTCGGGTTGACGGTGACCGCCCTGGCTCCCACAACCCGCCCCCGGCGCCTGGCTGTCGTGCCCGCGTACAACGAGTCCGCGACGATCCTGGACGTCGTCCGGTCGGTGCGCGAGCACGCGCCCGGCTACGACGTGCTGGTCGTGGACGACGGCTCCACCGACGACACGACCAAGCTCGCCGAGCTGGCCGGCGCCCGGGTCCTGCGCCTGCCCTTCAACCTGGGCATCGGCGGCGCCGTGCAGGCCGGCTTCGTCTACGCCCTCGAGCAGGGCTACACGCACATGGTGCAGATCGACGGCGACGGCCAGCACGACCCGCGCGAGCTGCACCACCTCGAGGCCGCGATGGACACCGACGACCTCGACGTCGTCTGCGGCTCGCGCTTCATCACCGACGACCACCACTACCCCGCGCCGATCAGCCGGCGGACGGGGATCCACATCTTCGCGTACACGCTCTCGGCGCTCGTCGGCCAGCGCGTGACCGACCCGACCTCCGGCTTCCGCCTCTACAACCGCCGCGCCATCACGCTCTTCGCGCGCGACTACCCGCACGACTACCCCGAGGTCGAGGCGGTGCTCATGCTCCACCACCACCGCCTGACCATGCGCGAGGTGCCGGTGCAGATGATGGTGCGCGGCGGCGGCGTGTCCTCGATCAGCACCGGCAAGTCGGCCTACTACATGATCAAGGTGCTGCTGGCCCTCGGCGTCGCGCTCGCCCGCCGGCGCCCGGTCGTCGACGCCGGTGACGCCGCCCCCGTCTCAGCGACGCACGGAATCTGATGGACCGCATCCAGCTCGTCTCCGTCCTTGTCGCCGCCATCCTGCTGCTCGGCGTGCTGGAGCTCGTGCGCCGCCGGCGGCTGCTGGAGCGCTACGCGATCGGGTGGCTGACCGCCGCGTTCATCACGCTGGCCTTCGCGCTGTGGTCGAACGGCCTCTCGTGGCTGGCCGGCAAGCTCGGGATCATCTACGCGCCCAACGCGCTGTTCTTCATGGCGCTGGGCTTCATCGTGCTGCTGCTGCTGCACTTCTCGGCCGCGGTCTCGCGCCTGACCGACCAGTCGAAGATCCTCGCGCAGCGGCTGGCGCTGCTCGAGTCACGGCTCGGCGAGCTCGAGCCGCGCGAGGAGGGCGACGAGGAGCCCGTCGCCGCGCTGGCTCAGAACGGCAGCTCGCCGGCCACGTCGCGCAGCCGCGGCGCGTCGGCGTCGCGCTCGGAGTAGATCCACTCGTCGCGCGCGATCGGCCACTCGATCGCGATCTGCTCGTCCATGAACGAGATCCCGCGCTCGACGTCGGTCGAGTAGTAGTTGGACTGCTTGTAGATGACGTCGGCGACGTCGCTGGTCACGCAGAAGCCGTGGCCGAAGCCGATCGGCGCGTACAGGACGCGCATCGTCTCGTCGGAGAGCTCGAAGGCCTCCCACTGGCCGTAGCTCGGCGAGTCGCGGCGCAGGTCGACGAGCACGTCGACGATCGTCCCGCGCGCGCAGCGGACCAGCTTCGACGCGCCCGCGCCGATCTGGAAGTGCATCCCGCGGATCGTCCCGTAGCGCGAGCGCGAGTGGTTGTCCTGGACGAAGTCCTCGGTGACGCCCAGCTCGGCCAGGTCGTTGGCGCGGAAGGTCTCGCAGAAGAAGCCGCGATCGTCGCCGAACACGGCCGGCTGCAGCAGCAGCGGCCCGTCCAGGCGCGTGGGCAGAGTCTCGAAGCGCATGCGGCCGGAAGCCTGCCAGACTTGCGGGCGTGACCGCTGAGCCGACCACGGATCCCCGTGAGGCGGAGCTGGCGGCGCTGCGCGCGCACGTCGCGGAGCTGGAGGCGCAGCTCGCCGAGCAGACACGCACGACCGCGCGCCTCGTCGCCGACGCCCAGGAGAAGCTGTACTGGCTGGAGCGCTGGCACATCGACCTCGACCGGCTGATGGCGCGGCCGGGGGCGATCCCGGCGCTCAACGCGCTGCGCCGGGTGCGCCAGGTGGTCTGGTGGCTGCGGGTCCGCAAGCGGCGCCTGCTCGGCGGATGAGCGCCCCGCGCTCGGTCTCGGTCGTCGTCCCCGTCAAGGACGGCGAGCGCTACCTCCGCGAGCTGCTCGACGCCGTGCTCGCGCAGGCCGCCGACGCCCCCGGCGGGCTCGACGTGCTCGTCATCGACTCGGGCTCGTCCGACCGCAGCGTGGCGATCGCCCGCGAGGCGGGCGCGGAGGTCGTCGAGATCGAGCCGGCCAGCTTCGGCCACGGCCGCACGCGCAACCTCGGCGCCGAGCGCACCAGCGGCGACATCATCGCCTTCCTGACCCAGGACGCCACGCCGCTGCCCGGCTGGATCGCGGCGCTGCTGGAGGGCTTCGGCCTGGCCGACGACGTCGGCGCCGTCTACGGGCCGCACCGCCCCCGGCCCGACACCTCCCCGATGATCGCCCGCGAGCTCGAGGCGTTCTTCGCCGGGCACGCGGCGGGTGGGCGGGATGGGGTCAGCCCGTCGCTGCAGCGCGAGGGCGACGACGCCTATCTGTCGAACGTCAACGCCGCCTACCGGCGCGACTGCTGGGAGCAGCTGCGCTTCCCCGACGTCCCGTACTCCGAGGACCAGGCGTTCGCGCAGGCGATGCTCGCCGCCGGCTGGGCCAAGGCCTTCCACCCGGACGCCGCGGTGCTGCACGCCCACGACTACCCGCCGGTCCAGTTCGCGCGCCGCTACTTCGACGAGTACCGCGGCCTGCGCCAGACCATCGGCCACGTCGAGGGCTTCGGCGTGCGCTCGGCGGTGCGCGACGTGCGCTCGCTCGTGGCCCACGACCGCGCCTGGATGCGCGAGCACGGCTACGAGGGCGCGCAGCTGGCGCGCTGGACGGCGCGCTCGGCCGTCCACCAGGGCTCGCGCAAGGTCTTCTCCGCGCTGGGCTCGCGCGCCGACCGGCTGCCGGCCGCCGTGCAGCGTCGCATCTCGCTGGAGGGCACCGCGATCACCGCGCCGGGCGACGCCGGCAACCCGGCCGCGCCGGCGTCCGAGACCGCCGCCATGGCCGTCAGCGGCAAGCCGATCCGCGCGGCGTCGCGCCCGCTGGCCTACGACGCCGTCCGCCGCTACGCGCACGACGGCCCCGCCCCGCTGCTCGACCCGCTGCCCGGCCAGGACGCCGACCGCCCCCTCCACGTGGCGTGCGTGATCCCGCCGTTCTCGCGCGGCTCGGGCGGCCACAACTCGATCTTCCAGATCATGAGCCGGCTCGAGCGCGCCGGCCACACCGTCACCTATTGGGTCGACGACACCTTCGGCCTGATGGCCGCCGACCGCCCGGCGCGCATCCGCCGCGACATCCAGGAGTGGTTCGCGCCGATCGCGGGGCCCGTGTTCAAGGGCTTCGCCGACTGGTACGGCGCCGACGTCGCCGTCGCGACGGGCTGGCAGACCGCGCATCCCGTCGCCCTGCTGCCCGGCGTGCGCGGCCGCGCCTACCTCGTCCACGACCACGAGCCCGAGTTCTACGCGACGTCGGTCGAGGCCCACTGGGCGGCCGACACCTACCTCCTCGGGATGCATCACATCTGCGCCTCGCCGTGGCTGGCCGACATCGTCGCCGAGCGCTACGGGGGCAGCGTCTCGACGTTCGACTTCGGCGTCGACCACGCCGTCTACCACCGCACCGGCGCCCCGCGGCGCGAGGACACCGTCGTGCTCTACGGCCGCGACGTCACCCCGCGCCGCGCGGTGCCGCTGGCGCTGATGGCGCTCAAGGAGCTGGCCGACCGCCGGCCGAACCTGCGCGTGCTGAGCTTCGGGGACGCGCGCGAGATCGACCTGCCCGTCGACTACGAGCACCTCGGGATCCTCAGCCAGCGCGAGCTGGCGCAGGTCTACAACGAGGGCACCGTCGGGCTCGTGCTCTCGCTGACCAACTACTCGCTGATCCCGCAGGAGATGCTGGCCTGCGGGATGCCGTGCGTCGACCTGGCCGGCATCAGCGCCGAGAGCGTCTTCGGCGCCGACGGCCCGGTGGCGCTGAGCCCGTTCGACCCGGTGGCGATGGCCGAGGTCATCGACCGCCTGATGGGCGACCGCGACGAGTGGCGGCGCCGCTCGGAGGCGGGCGTGGCGTTCGTCGCCGGCCGCACGTGGGACGTGGCCGCCGAGCAGGTCGAGGCCGGCCTGCGCGAGACGCTGGCGCGGCGGATGGCCGCCGGCGACGCGCCCGCGGCGGCCGCCCCGAGGAGCGGCGCGTGAGCCCGCGCCTGCCGCGCCGGCGCCCCGACGACCAGCCGCGCGGCATCCGCCTGCCGCCGCGGATGCTCGAGGTCCTGCGCGACGGCGCCGTCGAGCTGGCGCCGGGCGCCGACGAGCGCCTCGACGCCGGCTCGCTCGGCGTCGCGCTCGTCATCCCCCAGTTCCGGCGCGGCTCGGGCGGCCACAAGACGATCGCCGACCTCGTCCGCGGGCTGGAGGCGCGCGGCCACCACGTGATGCTGTGGCTCGTCGACGAGGAGCACCGCCACGACGGCCAGAGCGACCGCGAGCTGGGCCGGCTCTTCCGCGAGTTCTTCGGCCCTGTGGAGGCGCCGATCGCCCGGCTGGAGGACGACCAGCGCTTCGGCGGCGCCGACGTCCTGATCGCCACCGGCTGGCAGACCGTGCCGTCGGTGCTGCGGCTGCCGCGCGCCCGGGCCCGCGCCTACCTCGTGCAGGACCACGAGCCCGAGTTCTACGCCACCTCGATCGAGCGCGAATGGGCCGCGTGGACCTACCGCCAGGGCCTGCACGCGATCTGCGCCTCGCCGTGGCTGGCCGGGCTCGTCGGCGAGCGCTACGGCGCGACGACGTCGTCGTTCGACCTCGGCGTCGACCACGCCGCCTACCACCCGCTGCCCACGCACCGCCGCGACGACCTCGTGCTCTTCTACGCGCGCCCGACGACCGCGCGCCGCGCGGTGCCGCTGGGCGTGCTGGCGCTCGAGGAGCTGCACCGCCGGCGCCCCGAGGTCGAGATCGCGTTCTTCGGCGAGGCGCGCCAGGCGCGGACGAGCTTCCCGCACCGCCACCTCGGCGTGCTGCCGCCCGACGAGCTCGCCCACGCCTACGCCAGCGCCACCGTCGGCATCGTGCTGTCGCTGACGAACCCGTCGCTGGTGCCGACCGAGATGCTCGCGTGCGGGCTGCCGGTGGTCGACCTCGCGGTGCCGTCGATGCTCGAGACCTTCGGCGCCCATGCGCCGCTGGAGTTGGTCGAGCCGCACCCCGTGGCGCTGTGCGAGGCAGTCGAGCGGCTGCTCGACGACCTCGCGCTTCGCGCCGACCGCGCCCGCGCCGGGATGACGCTCGCCGACCAGCGCACCTGGGAGCACGCCGCCGCGCAGGTCGAGGTCGGGCTGTACGAGGCGCTGCGCGGCGCGGCGTCCGCCGCCGGCGCTCAGGCGTAGTAGCGCGCCAGCGTCGCCAGGATGCCGGCGAGGTCGTGCAGGCACAGCAGGCCCACGACCACGATGGCCAGCACCGGCGCCAGCCGCCGGCCAAGGCCCAGGCAGGCGAAGGCGACGCCGAGCGCCCACACGCCGGCGATCGGCAGCAGGTAGCGCGGCTGCTCGAAGGCGGTGCCGGTCGTGCGGCGGAAGTCGTAGCCGGCCTTGGAGATCACCAGCATCAGCGCAAGGGAGAAGGCGGCCAGCGCGGCGAGCGCCAGGCGGTTGCGCCACAAGGCGTGGCGCCACTGGATCGCCGCGGCGACGATCAGCACGATGCCGATCTCGATCACGCGGCGGAAGACGTCGATCACGCGCGGGGCGACGTCGTAGTCCAGCCAGCCCAGCCGCCCGGCGAAGCCTTGCACCCAGGCGATGTCGGGGGTGATGCGCCCGCCGAAGAGCTCGGTCATGAACCACAGCCGCGGCAGGTAGAGCTGCCAGGTGTAGGACGCGAACTCGCGCGTGTTGCTGACGTGGATCTGGTCGGGCGAGAGGCTCGGCGTCGACGTGCCCGCCTGCATGATCGGCATCCCGATCAGCCCGACCCAGAGCACGAACAGCGCCGGCAGCACCACCCCGGCGGCGACCCCCGCGGCGATCACGCCCGGCATGCCGCGGCGCTCGGCGCGCAGCGCGGCGCGGTCGCGCCACAGGAGCACCACGAAGACCAGCAGCGCCACGGGGACGAACGGCAGGAAGGTGAGCTTGGTCATCGCCCCGGCGCCGACGGCCAGGCCGAGCGCGACCGCGCGGCGGGTCGTCAGGCCGTGTCGGATCGCCCGAACGGCGATCAGCAGCGTGGCCGTGCCGATCAGCAGCAGCAGCACGTCGGGCGTGACGCCCGAGCCGACGAAGGCCGCGTACGGCGAGAGCCCGACGGCGAGCCCGCCGACGAGCGCCGCCCAGGACCGCCCGGGCAGCAGCTCGGCGACCAGCCACGCCGCCAGCGCCGCCGACAGGGCGAACAGCACCGCCGACAGCACGCGCATCGCCTCGAGCCGCACCGGCAGCGAGGCCCACGAGAACATCCGGTACGGGATCGCGGCCAGCGCGTAGTACAGCGGCGGCTGCGAGGAGGCCGTCGACGGGCCGCCGCCGTTGCTGCGCGACGCCGTGCGCGTGGCCTGCTGGATCGCCGCGTCGGCGCTGCGGTCCGGCCCGCCGGCCGGGGGCGTCCGCTGCAGCGGGTGGCCGACGATCGACTGCACAGCCATGGCGTTCATGACCGCCGCCTGCTCGTCGGAGTACTCGGGATGCCCGGTCTCGCCCGCCCGCCGGCCGGTCTCGGCGAGGTGCTGGGCGTACGCGATGTGCGCGGTCTCGTCCGGAACCTCGAACGGCGGCGTGAGCAACGACCAGAGCAGCCCGTTGGCCAGGGCGACCACGAACACGGCGAGCACGACGCGCCGCACCGGGTCCTGCGGCAGCCGCAGCCTGCGACGGCGCTGCCCCGCTGGATGCACGGGCTGTGCCTCCATCGCCGTCGTCGTCACCGCGCCCACCTCGCGGCCGCGCCGACGGCCGTCGCGACCATCGCGACGGCCAGCGCGAGGACGATCCATCCGGTGGCCGACCCGCCGGCCCCGGCGCGGGCCTGCCCGACGTGGCGCAGCACGCGCCCGAGCACCGACGACCACGACGGCGGGTGGTGGGAGACCAGGATGTAGGAGACCATGAACGGCTGCTCCTCGCCGTGGAGCGTGCTGCCCGCAAGCCCCTCGCCGGCGATGTAGACCCCGCTGTGCCCGCGGTTGCCGATGCAGGCGGTGCCGGCCGCCACGTGGTCGGGGATGCGCAGCTCCACGGGACCGTCCGGGTAGTCGCGCAGCACCGAGCGCTCACTGGATCCCGGGAACGTGAGCGCCAGCGGCTGGGCCCCGGCGCCGGCCACGCCGACCGTCACCCGGATCGCGTCGGGCGGCGAGCTGGCGCTCCCCAGCGGCGTGCACACCCGCTGATGGGGCTTGATGGTGGTCACCCACCCGAGGGGCCGGACGCCGTTGTCGCCGACGACGCTCGGGCTGTCACTGCGCAGCACCAGGACGACGGCGAGGATGATCGCCGCCGCGACCGCGACAACGGCGACGACGCGCAGCGATGGGAGCGAGCGGCTCAGGATCCGGTGCGGCGCAGGCCGAGGATGCTGAGCAGGAACGACGAGAAGATCGTCTGCAGGCCGATCGTCACCAGCGTCGCGGCCAGGATGGCCAGGCGCTCCTCCGACAGCGAGCCGAAGCCGTTGCTGATCCACACCCCGAGGATGACGGCGGCGACGAGCACGCCCACCATCGTCGCGGCGAGGCCGAGCAGGAGCCCGTGCTCCAGCCGGAAGCGCGCGCGCATGCCGTCGAACCAGGGGTCCTTCTCGTTCATGAAGTACGCCCCGTAGGTGTGCGCGCACAGCCCGAGCGAGATGATCTGGACCCCGACGATCATCCCGAGGCCGCCGACCACCGTCGCGTGCAGCTGCCACTGGCGGCCGAAGATCTCCACGCCGGAGAACGACATCGCCATCAGCAGCACGCCGAGCACGCCGATCACGGCGCCCGGCCACACGAACAGGTGCGTCGGCGAGTGGACCAGCAGGAACCGCAGGTGGCGCCAGCCGTCGCGGACGCGCGACAGCTTCGTCTCGCCGCCACGCGGGTGGTACTGGATCGGGAACTCGCGGATGTCCAGGCGCTCCTTGGAGGCCCGGATCACCATCTCGGAGGCGAACTCCATGCCGGTGGTCCGCAGGTCGAGCTGCGGCAGCACGTCGCGGCGCAGCGCGCGCATGCCGCAGTGGGCGTCGCGGATGCCGGTCTTGAAGAAGAGGTTCAGCGTGCCGCTGAGCACCGGGTTGCCGACGTAGCGGTTGAGCCAGTGCATGGCCCCGGGCTGGATGTTGTCCATCCGGTCGCCCATGACCAGCTGCGCGCCGTCGTCGAGCTCCCGCACGAAGTTCGGGATCTCGTTGAAGTCGTACGTGAGGTCGGCGTCGCCCATCACGATGTACTTGCCGCGGGCGGCGGCGAAGCCGGCCAGGTAGGCCGATCCGTAGCCGCGGCGCGTCTCGGTGACGACGTGGGCGCCGGCGCCGCGCGCCAGCTCCGCGGACCGGTCCTCGGAGTTGTTGTCGGCGACGACGACCTCGCCCTCGATGCCCGCGCGCTCCATCGCCTCCAGGGCGGCGGTCACGCACTGCTCGATGTTCTCCTCCTCGTTGAGGCAGGGGATCACGACAGAGACGACCAGCTCGTCGGCGTCGTCGGCGCGTGGGTTTGCGGTCCGGGTGTGCTCGATCGTGCTCACGGCGACCAGAGGCTGAAACGCGGCGCGAGGGAGAAGGTTGCGCCGCGTGGCGCCATGCAAGGCTAGCGAGTCGTGAGGATCGCACTGGTCTACGACTGCCTGTTCCCCTGGACGGTGGGGGGCGCGGAGCGCTGGATGCGCAACGTCGCGGAGGCGCTCGCGGCCGAGGGGCACCGGGTCACCTTCCTGACCCGTCAGCAGTGGGACCCGGCCACGCCGCCCCGGATTCCGGGCGTCGAGGTGATCGCGGTCTCGCGCGACGAGCCGCTCTACGGCCCGGACGGCAACCGCACGATCGGCGAGCCGCTGCGCTTCGGCTGGGGCGTGCTGCGCCACCTGCTCCGCCACGGCCGCGACTACGACGTCGTCCACACCGCGTCGTTCCCGTACTTCTCGCTGCTGGCCGCGGGGGCCGCGCGGCGGCGCGGCGGCTACCGGATCGTCGCCGACTGGCACGAGGTCTGGAGCGCCGACTACTGGGAGCAGTACCTGGGCGGCGTCCAGGGACGGGTGGCGCGGGCGGTGCAGCGGGCGTGCGCGCGCGTGCCCCAGCAGGCGTTCTGCTTCAGCCGCATGCACGCCGAGCGGCTGCGCGACGAGGGCCTGCGCGGCGAGGTCGTCGTGCTGCGCGGCGAGTACGCGGGCCCGCTGGATCCCCCGCCGCCGCGGCCGGCCGAGCCGCTGGTCGTGTTCGCCGGCCGCATGATCCCCGAGAAGCAGGCCCCGGCCGTCGTGCCCGCGGTGATGGCGGCGCGCGAGCGCGTGCCCGAGCTGCGCGCGGTGATCTTCGGCGACGGCCCGCAGCTGGCCGACGTGCGCGCCGCGATCGCCCAGCACCGCGCGCAGGACGTGATCGAGGCGCCCGGCTTCGTCGACGGCGACCGCGTCGAGGACGCGCTGGCCCGCGCCGCCTGCCTGCTGCTGCCGTCGATCCGCGAGGGCTACGGCGCCGTCGTGGTGGAGGCGGCCGCAGCCGGGGTGCCGTCGGTGCTCGTGGCCGCGCCGGACAACGCCGCGGTCGAGCACATCGAGGAGGGCGTCAACGGCTTCGTCGCCGCCGACGCCTCGCCGGCCGCGCTGGCCGGCGCGATCGTCGCCGCGTGGGAGCGGCGCGACGCGCTGCGCGCCTCGACCGCCGCGTGGTTCGCCGCGCACGCCACCGAGCTGGCGATGACCACGTCGCTGGAGCGCGTCGTGGCCGGCTACCGGACGCCGGCCCGCCCGTAGGCGGCCGCGGTCAGCTCGGCGGTGCGCTCCCAGGTGAAGCGCGCCGCCTGCACGCGGCCCGCCGCGCGCAGGCGCTCGCGCTCGCCGGCGTCGGCGAGCAGCCGCGCGATCGCGTCGCGGATCGCCGGCACCGACTCCGGGTCCACTACGGCCGCCGCGTCGCCGACGACCTCGGCCAGCGACCCGCGCGCGCTGGTGACCACCGGGACGCCGCGGCTCATGGCCTCCAGCGGCGGCAGGCCGAAGCCCTCGTAGAGCGAGGGGAACGCGAAGACGGCGGCCAGCGCGTAGAGGCCCTCGAGGTCGGCGTCGGAGACCCAGTCGAGGAAGCGCAGCTCACCCAGCGTCCCGAGCCGGTCGGCGAGCGCCCGCAGCTCGGCCTCGTGCGGCGTCGGGTAGCCGGGCAGCACGAGCACCGGGCGCGGCGCCGGCAGGCCGGCGTGGGCCTCGATCAGGCGCGGGAGGTTCTTGTGCGGGCGCTTGGCGCTGACCGTCAGCAGCACGGGGCGGTCGCCGAGCTCCAGGCGCGCGCGCAGCTCGGCCTCCGGCGTCGGGGCGACCGCCGGGCGCGCGCTGACGCCCTGCGGGACGACGTCGATCTTCGCCCGCGGGACCTTCAGGTGCGCGACGAGGTCGTCGGCCGTCGAGGACGACACCGCGATCAGCCGGTGCGACCGGTGCGCGGCCGCCGGCACCAGCACGCGCATCCCCAGCCCGAGGATCCCGAAGTGCGTCTCGGGGACGATCTTGTAGTTGAGGTCGTGGATGGTGGTGATCCGCCGGAAGCGCCCGTGCAGCGGGGCGGTCGAGGCGAGGCTGTGGACCAGCTCGCACCCGGCGGCCTTGGCCATTCGCGGCAGGTGCAGCTGCTCGCCGAGCACCCACTGCCTGCGGTCCGACGCCCGCACACCGACGACGACCTCGTCGATGCCCCAGGCCGGGTCGACGACACGGCCGCCCGCGCCGTCGCGGTTGACGAACGCGGTCAGGCGCAGGTCGCCGCGGGCCGCCAGCCGCGGGAGCAGCTCGCGCGCGTAGACCTCCATCCCGCCCTGCTCGCCGGGCGTGAGGAAGACGAGGTTCAGCCCGACGTGGAGCACCGGGCGGCGCGGCGGTCGGTCGCTGGGCGCATCCGCGCGAACGGTACTGTCCACGGCCGCCGATGCCCCGGCTCCTCTACATCACGCCCAACGTCGAGGACTACGCGGCCGACGGGCTGCTGCACGGGCTGCGCACGCTGCTGGGCGGCGACGTGCTCGACTTCCCGAAGGCCGAGTACCTGTACACGACGATGACGCCGGCCGCACGGGCGCGGATCCGCGGCGGCGGGTTCACGCTCTACGGGCTGCTCGACGACCTGCCGCTCGAGCGCGACCACTGCCTGCCGCGCGCGCTGGCCGGCGAGTTCGACCTCGTGGTGTTCAGCGACATCTGGCGCACGTGGGGCCTGTTCTGCGAGTGGGGCCCGCGGATCCACGACGCCGGCGTGAAGATCGCGATCCTCGACGGCGCCGACCGCGTGGAGCCCTACCCCTTCGCGGGCGAGTGGTGGCGGCGCCGGGCCTGGTGGTTCCTGCCGCGCGCCCACACCCGCGGCCGGTACTTCAAGCGCGAGGTGACGCGCTGGACGCGCTGGTTCGCGACCTACCTCACCTGTCCGCCGCCGCTGAACCGCTGGCGCCTGCGCGACATCCGGCCGCTGGCCTTCTCGATCCCCGAGGAGAAGATCGTCGCCTCGCCGCCGCTCAAGGACCAGGACTTCCCGCGCCACGTCGTCGACGCCGAGGTGGCGGAGCGGCTCGGCGGCCAGACCGGTCACGCCTTCGCCACCGAGGACGAGTACGTCGCCGACCTGCGCCGCTCGCGCTTCGGCATCACGACCAAGCGGGAGGGCTGGGACGCCCTGCGCCACTACGAGATCGCCGCCGCCGGCGCGGTCCCGTGCTTCCGGGCGCTGTCGACCAAGCCGCCGGGCTGCGCCCCGCACGGCCTGGACGCGACCAACAGCATCGACTACGCCGACGCGGACGACCTGCTCGCGCAGGTGGCGGCGCTGACGCCGGAGCGCTACGCCGAGCTGCAGGCGGGCGCGATCGCCTGGGCGCGCGCCAACAGCACGGTCGCCCGGGCGCGCTGGTTCCTGGCCGAGTGCGGGCTCACGCCGCCGCCCGCGCCGGATCGTGCGCCGCGATGAAGGCGCCGAGGTCCGGCGAGCAGAGCTCGTCGACGTGCGCGAGCACCTTCTCGTGCGGCCAGTCCCACCACGCGATGCGCAGCAGCGCCGCGATCTGCTCCTCCGGGAAGCGGTGGCGCCGCACCTCGGCCGGGTTGCCGGCGACGACGGCGTAGGGCGGCACGTCGCGGCTGACGACCGCCCCCGCCCCCACGACCGCGCCGTGGCCGATCGTCACGCCCGACAGGATCACGACGTCGTAGCCGATCCACACGTCGCTGCCGATCGTCACCGGCCCGCGGCTGTAGGGCTGGCCGTCGTCGTAGGCGCCCGGCAGCCCGTACTTGATGCGGAACGGATAGGTGGAGACCCACTCCGGGTGGTGGTTGCCGCCGAGCAGGATGCGCGTCCCGGTGTTGACCGAGCTGTACTTCCCGACGGTGACCCGGTGCTCGCCGACCTCGGGCCCGAACTGCAGCAGCTGCGGCGGGGTGTAGCTGTGCTCGGGGAAGTCGAGCACGCCCTCGGTGTCGATCATCACCTCGCCCGGCAGGATCAGCGGGTGCAGGTGGCGCGCGATCCGGGCGCGGAGGAAGAACCCCAGGCGGCGCAGCAGCATCGTCGGAGCGTAGGCGATCCCCTACTGTGCAGCCGGTGCCGGAGGCGACTCGGTGAGCGAGCAGCAGGCGACCGCCGTGGCCGAGAGCGACGTCCTCGACTCGCGCGAGGCGGGCGGGCGGATCATCCGCGGCGGCGGGCTGCGCGTAGCCTCCTACGTCGCGGGGATCCTCATCGGCCTGATCTCCGCGCCGCTGCTGGTGCGCCACCTGAGCGTGGCCGACTACGGCCTCTACGCGACGGTCAGCTCGATCGTCGTCGTCGTCATGGGGATCACCGAGGGCGGGCTGGGCAACGTCGCGATCCGCGAGTACGCGACCGCCGACGGCGCCGAGCGCCGGCGCATCCTCGACAGCCTGCTGGGCCTGCGCGTCGCGCTGGCCGCGCTGGGCGCCGTGGCCGCGATCGCCTTCACGCTGATCGCCTCCTACCCGGCGGCCGTGACCATCGGCGTGGCGATCGCGGGCCTCAGCCTCTTCTTCGGCGCGTGGCAGGCGACGCTGATCGTCGCGCTGCAGGCCGAGCTGCGGCTCGGGTCGCTGGCCGGCATCGACTTCGCCCGCCAGGTCGCCACGACGGTGCTCGTCGTCGTGCTCGTCGTGGCCGGCGTGGGCCTGATCCCGTTCTTCACCGTGCCGGCGACCGGCGCCGCGGTGCTGCTGCTGGTCACGATCCGCGCCGCGGGCGGCGCGATGTCGCTGCGCCCGCGGATGCACGTGGAGCGCTGGAAGCACCTGCTGCGCCAGACGGCGGTCTACGCGGTCGCCACGGCGCTCGGCGTCCTGTACTTCCAGATCGCGATCATCGCCACGTCGCTGCTCTCCACGCACGAGCAGGCCGGCTACTACGGCGCGTCGTTCCGGATCATCGACATCGCCAACGGCGTGCCGTGGCTGCTGGCCTCGTCGGCCTTCCCGCTGCTCGCGCGCTCGGCGCACAACGACGCCGACCGGCTGCGCTACGCGACCGGCCGCCTGTTCGAGACGGCCGCGGTGACCGGTGGCGCGTTCTGCGTGGCGATCGCCGTCGGCGCGCCGTTCGCGCTGCAGGTCGTCGGCGGCGACAAGCTCGACCCGGCGATCCCGACGCTGCGGCTGCTGGCCGCCGGCGTGCCGTTCACGTTCCTGGTGGCGACCTGGGCGTTCACGCTGCTGTCGCTGCACCGCCACCGCTCGCTGCTGGCCGCCAACGGCCTGGCCGTCGTCACCGCGCTGGTGCTCAGCGCCGTGCTGGTCGGCAGCAACGGCGCGCGCGGCGCGGCCATCACCACCGTCGCGCTGGAGGCCGTGCTCGCCACCGCCTACGGCGTCGCGCTGACCCGCGCGCGGCCGGACCTGCGCCCGCCGCTGGTCCGCGCGGTGCGGGTGCTCGCCGCGCTGGGCGGCGCGCTGGCGACGGGGTTCCTGCTCCCGGTCGGGGTCGTCCCGGCGACGTTCGCGGCGCTGGCCGTCTACGGCGTGCTGGCGCTGGTGCTGCGCGCGGTCCCGCCGGAGATCGCCGAGGCGCTGCGCGCGCGCCTCATCCCCGCGCGGCCCTGAGCCGCGCCGCGACCGCGGCGGCGCCGGCGCGGGCCACGCGCGCGGGGTCGGCGCGGGCGTCGCGCAGCAGCCAGCCCGCGCGCTCGGCCAGCACCGCGGCGCGCGCCTCGACCCGCTCGCGGCGGGTCAGCGGCCGCAGCTGCGCGGCGGCCCGGCGCGGGTAGTCGCGCTCGAAGGCCTCGAGCGCGCGGATGTCCGGCAACCACGCCGCCGGCGGGCGGCCGTCGGCCAGCAGCGCCTCGTACAGCGACTCCAGCTGGCGCGTGACCGGGCCAGCGGCGAAGCGCGCGTCGACATCGGCGCGCCCCGCGGCGCCCATCCGCTGCCGCTCAGCGGGGTCGGCGAGCAGCCGCGCGACCGCCTCGCCGAAGACCCGCGGGTGGTTGGCGACCAGGCCGGTGCGGCCGTGCTCGACGACCTCGACCTGGGCGTTGTCGGCCCATGGCGTCGAGTGCGTGACGACCGGCACGCCGAGCGCCATCGCCTCGGCCATCGACACGCCGAACGACTCGCCGATGGACGAGCCGGCGGCCAGCACGTCGCAGGCCGCGTAGATCGTGGCCAGGCGCGCCTCGTCGGCGGTCGGCTCGATCGCGTGGACGCGATCCTCGAGACCCAGGCGCCGCAGCTGGCGCCGGCGCTCGTCGGTCAACCCGACGAGCAGCACCTGCGCGTCGGGCACGCGGGCCAGCAGCGCCGGGAGCATGCCGATGAGCAGCGGCGACCACTTGCGGTCGTCGGCGCGGCCGACGCGGCCGACCGTCGGCCGGTCGGGGTCGAGCCCCAGCGCGCCGCGCGCCGCGCGCGGCTCGGGCGCCAGCGCCCGCAGGCGGTCGACGTCGATCGGGTTGTAGAGGACGCGGTGGCGGCGGTCGAAGGCGTCGAAGTCGAGCCCCTGCGCGCGCCGGTAGCGCATGGCGCACATCTGCGAGATGAGCAGGTGGCAGCCGAACTCGCGCTCGTCGGCGCTGGTGTCGTACAGCCCGAAGACGTTGGTCTCCACCATCACGGGCACGCCGGCGGCGCGGCGCGCGGCCGGCAGCAGCGGGTCGGCCAGGCCGCCCCGGCTGACGTGGACGACGTCGGCGCCGCGCAGCAGCTCGGCGAGCCGCTCGCCGTCGTCGTGCGCGCAGTCCACGGGCAGGCCCGCGGCGCGCAGCTCGTCGTCGCGGCGGCCCGGCTGGCCGATGGCGACCATCCGCGGGCGGACGCGCTCCCGGTCGAACGCGAGCGCGTGGTTGATGTGCGACTTCTCCGTCCCGCCGAGGTCGAAGGTCCACGTGGCGAGCACGACGTCGAGGGGCGCCATCGGCGCGGCAGGTTAGAGGCGGCTGTCCTATCGTGGCGCCCGATGCCGGTGCCGCTCAGGGTCTGCGTGGCCGTCTACCGCCCGCACGACCCGCCGAACCTCGCGACGCTCGCGGCCTCGCTGCCCGGCGCGCTCGACGGCCTGGCCGGTGAGCTGTCGGTCGCGCTGAACGGCATCTCCGCCGCCGAGGCCGGCGTCCCGGACGGCGCGCGCACCGTCGACCTCGGCGTCAACCGCGGCGTCGCGCCGGGCTGGAACGCCGCGGCCGGCGACGCCGGCGCCGACGTGCTCGTGTTCGCCAACGACGACGTCGAGCTGGGCCCGCGCTCGCTGGCCCTCCTGCACGCCGCGCTGGTCGCCCACCCCGAGGCCGGCGTCGTCGGCCCGGTCGGCACGCGCTGGGACATCCCCGCCGGTGAGCACCGCACATGGGTCTCCACCGACGGCCTGGACCCCGGCGCGCTGGTGGAGTGCGAGGTTGTCTCCGGCTTCCTGTTCGCCTGCCGCGCGGAGACCTGGCGCGCCGTCGGCGGCTTCGACGAGTTCTACGCCCCCGCCTCCTGGGAGGAGGTCGACTTCTGCACCGCGGTGCGCGCCCACGGGCTGCGCTGCTTCGCCGTCGCCGGCGTCGACGCGCCGCACGAGTGGGGCGTCTCGCGCCGGCAGATGCCGTGGGCGCGGGTGCGCTTCGACGGCCGCTCGGAGACCTGGCGCTCGATCCACCGCCGCAACCGGCGTCACTTCCTCGACAAGTGGGCGTCGCATCCGCTGGAGCCGGTGGCCGGATGAGCAAGGCCATCGCCTCGCTCGGCTCGGGCCCCGCCGAGCCGCTGCTGCGCGTCGCCCGGCGCACGTTCGTCCCCTACGCCGAGCGCCACGGCTACGAGCTGCACCTGCACACCGAGCCGGTGGACGGCTCGCGGCCGGTGCCGTGGTCGAAGATCCCGATCCTGCGCGACCTGCTGGCCCGCCACGAGGTCGTCGTGTGGCTGGACTCCGACCTGATGATCCTCGACGGCCGCCGCGACCTCGCCGCCGAGCTGCCGGAGACCGCGCTGATGGCGATGGTCGAGCACGTCACCAAGGAGGGGCGGATGCCGAACTCCGGCGTCTGGGTGCTGCGCGGCGGCGACGAGGCGGTCGCGCTCATGGACGAGATCTGGGCCCAGGACGACCTGATCGAGCACCGCTGGTGGGAGAACGCGGCGATCTGCCGGCTGCTGGGCTACGAGCTGGACCCGGTCCGCCCCGGCGAGCCCACGCCGCTGCTGGCGCGCACCGCCTGGCTCGACGGCCGCTGGAACGCGATCCCCGACGCGCCGGCACCGCGGCCGCGCATCCGCCACTACCCGGGCTACGCCCCGCGGACCCGGCTGGCGCTGATGCTGCGCGACGCCGCGCTGGTGACCGCCCGCCGCGGGGTCGGGCGCTGGTGAGGATCGGGATCGACGCGCGGGCGGCCGTCGAGGAGCGCGCCGGCCGCGGCACGATGGTCCGCGAGCTGCTGCGCGCGCTGGCGGCCGAGCGCGCCGGCGAGGACGGCGTGCCCGCCCACGAGTACGTGTGCTTCGCGCGCACCGCCTGGGAGGACCCGGCGCTGGCCGGCGACCCGCGCTTCCGCTGGGAGCTGATCGGCGCGCGCGACCCGCTCTGGCACGTGCGCGCCGCGCTGAAGGCGAGCCGCACCACCGACGTGTACCTGTCGACCAACAGCTACCTGACGGCGTGGTTCCTGCGCGTGCCGTCGGTGGTGACGGTCTGCGACATGGTGGCCTTCGACCCGGCGCTGCTGCCGCGCAAGGACGCCGCCCGCATCGAGCGCGCGACGCTGCCGTTCGCCGTGCGCCGCGCGACGGTCCTGCAGGCCATCTCGCGGGCCACGGCCGACGACCTGATCGCCCGCTTCCCCGCGGCCGCCGGCAAGACGGTGGTCAGCACGCTGGCCGCCGACCCCGGCTTCGCCGACGGCGGCGCCCCCGGCGACGAGGTGCTGCGCCGCTACGGCCTCGACGGCCCCTACGTCCTCGGCGTGGGCACGCTCGAGCCGCGCAAGAACCTCGCGCGCCTCGTCGAGGCGTTCACGACGCTGCCGGACGACGTCCGCGGCGACCACCGCCTGGTGCTGGTCGGGCCGCTGGGCTGGGACACCGACGAGACCGTCGCGGCGATCACCGCCCACCCCGAGCTCGTGCGCGCCGTCGGCGCCGTGCCCGACGCGGACCTCCCGGCGCTCTACCGGCGGGCCGCGGCGTTCGCCTACCCGTCGCTCTACGAGGGCTTCGGCCTGCCCGTGCTGGAGGCGATGATCGCCGGCGTGCCGGTGCTGACCTCGAGCACGTCGAGCATGCCCGAGGTCGGCGGCGACGCCGCGGTCTACGTCGAGCCGCGCGACGTCGCCTCGATCCGCGACGGGCTGGCGCGGCTGCTCGGCGACGGCGCGCTGCGCGAGCGCCTGGCGGCGGCCGGGCCCGCACGCGCCGCGGAGTTCTCGTGGGCGCGCCACGCCCGCGAGATGCGCGAGCTGTGCGAGCGCGCCGCCCGTGGGAGGATCTGACGCCCGTGGGGCTGACCGACGCCGTCCGCAACCTGCGCTGGCGCCTGGCCGGGCACTACACGCGCCCGCTCGGCGACGCGTTCACCGCGCCCCTGGCCGGCGCCGCCGTGCTGGAGATCGGCGGCCCCAGCCGCGTCTTCGGCGCGGGCGGGCTGGCGCCCGTCTATCCGGTGGCCGCCTCGGTCGACAACGTGCAGTTCGCGGCGCGCACGGCCTGGCACGACCTCGAGGGCGCGTCGGCCTTCGCGCCGGACGGCGCGCCGATCGGCCGCCAGCACATCGTCGACGGCGGCGCGCTGACCGGCCTGGACGACGGCGCCTACGACGCCGTCATGTCCTCGCACGTGATCGAGCACCTCGCCGACCCGCTCGGCGCGCTGGAGGCCTGGCGGCGCGTGGTGCGCCCGGGCGGCCACCTGCTGCTCGTCGCCCCCCACCGCGACGGCACGTTCGACCACCGCCGGCCGGTGACGACGCTCGCGCACCTGATCGCCGACCACGAGGCCGGCACCGGCGAGGACGACCTGACGCACCTCGACGAGACGCTGGCGCTGCACGACCACGCGCGCGACGTCCCCCAGGACCGCGCCACGTGGGAGGCCGAGCGTCGCGACAACGCGCACACCCGCCTGCTGCACCACCACGTCTTCACCACGCCGTCGCTGCTGGCGCTGCTCGACCACGCCGGCCTGCAGCTGCTGGCCGCCGAGGCGCGCCACCCGCACGACATCTACGTGCTGGCGCGCTTCGCCGGCGGGCGACCCGACAACGCCGCCCTCCTGGCCGCGCGGCGGCCGAGCCCGTTCCCCAGCGACCGGCCCTGAGCGCCTAGATCTGCCGCAGGTGCCGCGGGCGCCACGGCAGGGCGCGCAACGTCCGGATGATCAGGTCGTCGCGCGCCTGCAGCGCCCGCTCGCGCAGCGTGCGCGCCGGCCACGACGTGCCCATCTCCACGTCGTGCACATACCGGGCGTCACGGAAGACGGCCCGCAGCCGCCCCGCATGGCGCATGTGCGCGTCGACACGCGCCTCGAAGATCGGCCCGAGGTGCGAGAGCGGATACCGGCGCAGCGCCAGGCACCGCTGGCGGTAGATCGGGGCGGCCAGCTCGCTGCGCCGCGCGAGGAACGCCTGGTCGCTGAAGCCCTGGCCGATCGCGAACGACCCCGCCTCCTCGAGCGTCTGCTCGGCCAGGTTGTCGACCTCCCAGTTCGGGCACGCGACCATCACGCGCCGGTCGCGCTCCATGAGCTCGATCGCCGGGCCGATCCAGTCGACCTGCGGGCGCAGGCGCACGTCGGCGTCCCAGTGGACCATCCAGTCCGGCCCGTCGAGGCAGGCGGCCACGATCGCGAAGTCGGTGAAGTACGGGATCGGCTCGATGTCCGCGCGGGTCAGGCCGCAGCGCGCGAGCGCGTCGTCGAGGTGGTCGGCCACGAAGACGTAGCGGTCGATCTCCCCCGCGTCCACCAGCGCCTGGGCGCGGCCATCGGCGTCGGCGCGGTCGTCGACGTTGTTGATGACCGCGGTGCGCATCGCGAACGGGCGCACGTTGTCGGCCTCGATCGCGCCGAAGAAGCCGGGCGCCAGCACCTTGCGGTAGCTGCGCTCGAAGCAGTTGACGACGAGGTCGACGGGCGGCGCGGTCATCGGCGACCCATCGTAGGCCGCAGCGCCCGCGCCGCCTCCGCCGGCACCGCGCGCAGGGCGGCGGCCGCGGCGCCGTAGACGAGCAGCCCGATGGCCACCGCCGGCACGGCGGGCACGGGCGCGACCGCGCCGGCGGCCAGGCCGGCGGCGAGCGCCAGCAGGATGCGCGGAAGCCGCCGGGGGCGCAGCGGCACGTCCTGCAGGACCGCGATGGCGTAGGCCGCGCAGAGCACCACCTCGGCGATCGCCGCGCCGGTCGCCGCGCCGCGCTCGCCGTGGGCGGCGGCCAGCACGGCGACCACGCCCGCGCTGGCGGCGAAGCCGATCGCGTTGCAGAGCACGAGCGCGCGGTGGCGATGGCGGGCCAGCAGCGTGAAGCCGAGCGCCGAGATCGTGAACGTCAGTCCGAGGGCCACGCCCTGGATGCGCAGCGGCGCGATCGCGGCGTCGTAGCCGTCGCCGGCCACGACGGCGATGATCGCCGGCGCTCCGAGCACGGCGCCGAGCGTCGCCGCGCCGCCGAGCAGCACCGACCCCTCGACGAGCCCCGAGGCGACGCGCGCCAGCCGCGCCCGCTCGGTGACCGCGGCGCGCGCCAGCAGCGGGAAGGCGCTCGTGCCCAGCAGCGCGGGCACCGCGGCGACGATGATGATCACCCGGAACGACGCCGAGAACCAGCCCGTCTCGTCCGGCGTGGCCACGAGCTGGCAGACGATCAGCGACGTGTACAGGTAGAGGACGCCCGAGGCCGTCGCCAGGCCGACGACCGCGCCGTCGCGCAGCAGCCGCGGCGAGTCGGCGCGGCTGAGGGCCGGGCGCGGCACGGCGCGCGCCACCGCGGCGGTGGCCACCATCAGCGCCAGCGCCGCGGGCACCGGCACGGCCAGGAACGCGACGAGCCCGGCGCCGGCCGCCACCAGCGCGAGCACGAGCGCGGTGGTCACGGCCTGGCGCGCGAGGTCGAGCGCGGCGACGGTGCCGATCCGCAGCGCCGTCTGCAGCGGGACGCTGGCGGTCTGGGCGACCGCGTTGGGCAGCGCGGCGCCGGCGGCGATCGCGCCGCCGGCGATCATCGCGCCGTCGTAGCCGAGCACCACCGCCGCCAGCGCCGCCACCGCGACGCCGGCGAGCGCCAGCAGCAGCCGCAGGCCGAGCACCGCGTCGAGCACCCGGTCGCGTTCCGGAGGCTCGGCCTGGGCGTGGCTGCGCAGCGCGAGCGTGCCGAGGCCGGCGTCGCCGAGGGCCGCGACGATCGCCACCAGGGC
This sequence comes from Baekduia sp., assembly GCA_035765735.1. Lineage (GTDB taxonomy): Bacteria > Actinomycetota > Thermoleophilia > Solirubrobacterales > Solirubrobacteraceae > Baekduia. The sequence continues at coordinate 29,581 of DASTWY010000015.1, forward strand.
GGTGACCGCCTGGTAGCGCCCGTAGCCGGCGGGGCCGAGGTGCCGCGTAAGCGCGACGACGCCGACCAGGCCGAGCAGGATGCCGCCGGCGAACGCGGCCACGCGGAGGACCCCGCCGCGCGCGACGCGGCCGGTCGCGTCGGGGCTGTCGAGCACGTCCTGAGCGCCCGGCTGCGCGGTCACGAGGTCACCCTACGGCGCACGCCGCTCGCTAGGCTCCGCGACCGCATGCCCAAGTCCGCGCTCATCACCGGCATCACCGGCCAGGACGGCTCCTATCTGGCCGAGCTGCTGCTCGACCAGGGCTATGAGGTGCACGGGATGGTCCGCCGCGCCTCGACCGAGAAGTTCGACCGGATCGAGCACCTGCGCGACCGCATCACCCTGCACCAGGGCGACCTGCTCGACCACCGGTCGCTGACCGACGCGCTGCGCGCGTCCAAGCCCGACGAGATCTACAACCTGGCCGCGATGAGCTTCGTGGCGGTGTCGTGGATCCAGCCGACGCTGACCGCGGAGTTCACCGGCGTGGGCGTCACGCGGATCCTCGAGGCGATGCGCGAGGTCTGCCCCGAGGCGCGCTTCTACCAGGCCTCCAGCTCGGAGATGTTCGGCAAGGTCCGCGAGGTCCCGCAGACCGAGACGACGCCGTTCTACCCGCGCTCGCCCTATGGCGTGGCGAAGGCCTACGGCCACTTCATCACGGTGAACTACCGCGAGTCCTACAACCTGCACGCGACGAGCGGGATCTTGTTCAACCACGAGAGTCCCCGCCGCGGCCTGGAGTTCGTCACGCGCAAGATCACGTGGCACGCGGCGGCCATCAAGCACGGGCTGCGCGACGCGCTCGCCCTGGGCAACCTCGACGCCGAGCGCGACTGGGGCTACGCCAAGGACTACGTCGAAGCGATGTGGCTGATGCTCCAGCAGGACAAGGCCGACGACTACGTGATCGCCACCGGCAAGACGCACACCGTCCGCGACTGCGTGGAGATCGCCTTCGACGAGGCGGGGCTCGGCGACGGCGCGCTGGAGCGCTACGTGCAGATCGACCCGCAGTTCCTGCGCCCGGCCGAGGTCGACCAGCTCATCGGCGACCCGTCGAAGGCCAAGCGCGACCTCGGCTGGGAGCCGCGGACGAGCTTCGAGGAGCTCATCCGGCTGATGACGCGCGCCGACCTCGAGCTGCTGAAGCCGTAGGCGTCGCTCGCGAGAGCGCCCCGCAACCCTGAGCGCCGGGAAGCCTCGACGCGTTGACGGCGCATCGCGCCGACAACCCGTCGCACGCGAGAGCCCACCGTCACTCGACGCGTTGACGGCGCATCACGCCGACAACCCGTCGCACGCGAGAGCCCACCGTCGCTCGACGCGCTGACGGCGCATCGCGCCGACAACCCGTCGCACGCGAGAGCCCACCGTCGCTCGACGCGTTGACGGCGCATGGCGCCGTCAAGGCGTCGGGCGGGGCGGGTGCCCGGCGCTCAGCCGGCCGCGGCCCGCAGCTCGGCCAGGTCGGCCGCGACCATCTCGGCGATCATCGCCTCGAAGCCGATCGCGGGCTCCCAGCCCAGCTCGCGGCGGGCCCGGGACGGATCGCCGACGGGCGGGGTGGCCTCCGGCGGGCGCACGAGCGCCTCGTCGACGCGCACGTGCCCCTCGACCGGCACGCCGGCGGCGGCGAACGCCGCGTCGACGAGCTCGCCGACGGTTCGCCCGCGGCCGGACGCGAACACGTAATCCCGTGGCTCGTCCGCCTGCAGCGCCATCCAGGCCCCGCGCATCACGTCGGCCGCGTGAGACCAGTCACGCACGGCGTCGAGGTCGCCGAGCACCAGCTCGTCCTGCAGTCCGAGGGCGATCCCGGCGGCGCCGCGCGTGACCTTCCGCGGCAAGAAGCGCTCGGGCCGCCGGGGCGACTCGTGGTTGTAGAAGATGCCCGACACGGCGAAGAGCCCGAAGCGCTCGCGCAGCACGCCGACCATGCCGTGGGCGGCGAGCTTGGCCACGCCGTACGGCGAGTGGGGCCGCATCGGCGAGCGCTCGCGCTGGGGCGACTCACCCGCGTCGCCGAAGATCTCGCTGGACGTGGCGACGAACACCCGCATGGCGGGGTCAAGCCGCCGCGCGGCGGTCAGCAGGTCGGCCGTGGCACCCCCGATCGCGCGCAGCGCATCCGCCGGGTCCTCCCACGAGTCGGGGACGAACGTGGGCGCCGCCAGGTGGTAGAGCTCGTGCGGGCGGACCGCCGACAGCGCGTCGGCCAGCGTGTCGGGGCGGTCCAGGTCGCCGTGGACGAGCGAGATGCGGTCCCGCACGCCCCCCAGACCGGGGAGCGCGCGGTCCACCGGATCGCGGAGCACACCCGTCACGTCGTATCCTCGTTCGAGCAGCAGCTCAGCCAGGTACGAGCCGTCCTGGCCGCTGATGCCGGTGATGAGCGCCCGCCGCACCGCCCGGCAGCCTACGTGAGAGCGTCCGTGCGCCGGGGTACGCTCCCGGCCGCCCGGGACGCGCTGGTGGAACGGGCCGACGCATCGGCTGAGGCGCAACCTTGCCGCGTCTGCGGCGTTTGAACCCCCGCATGCCCTCCCCCACTCCAGCCCCCCTCGGCGCCCGCCCGGCGCCGGCCGCGGATCTCGCCGATCCGCCGCCCACGAGGCGGGTCCTCGGGGTGCCGCTGGCGCTCACCGACTACGAGCGCACGATGGACTGGATGGATGCGACGGTCGCCACCGGCCGCCGCGGCTACGTCTGCGTCGCGGCGACCCACACCGTCGTCGCCTGCCAGGACGACCCGGAGCTGCGCGCGGCCGTCCACGGCGCCTCGCTCGTCGTCCCCGACGGCCAGCCGGTGGTCTGGGCGCTCAACGCGCTGGGCCACGACCTGCCCAGCAGGGTCTACGGCCCGGAGCTGATGGACAAGTACTGCGAGCGCAGCGCTGCGACCGGCACCCGCATGTTCCTCTACGGCGGGCGCAACCAGGGCGCGCTCGTGCAGCTGGCGCTGAACCTCCGGCGCCGCTACCCCGGCATCCAGATCGTCGGCGGATACTCGCCGCCGTACCGGGAGCTCAGCGAGGAGGAGCGCGAGGCCGTCACCGCCGAGATCAACGCGGCGCGGCCCGACGTCGTCTGGGTGGGCATCGGCGTGCCCAAGCAGGAGAAGTGGATGGCCGAGATGCGGCCGCGCCTGCGGGCGGCCGTCCTGGTGGGCGTCGGCGCCGCCTTCGACTTCCACGCGGGGCTCATCCCGCAGGCGCCGGCCTGGATGCAGTCGGCCGGCCTCGAGTGGCTCTTCCGGCTCATCCAGGAGCCGCGGCGCCTCTGGCGGCGCTACCTGACCTACAACCCGCGCTTCGTGCTCGGGTTCGCCCGCCAGTACGCGCGCCACCGCCGCCTGGGCCGCCGCGACCGCTAGCCTGCCACGGCGATGGCGCAGGTCGCGATCATTGGTCTGGGCCGCGTCGGCCTGCCGCTTGCGCTGGCCTTCGCCGACGCGGGGATGGACGTCCTGGGCGTCGACAACGACGCCGACCGCCTCGCCGCCCTGCGCGCGGGGCGGATGCCGTTCGACGAGCCCGGCGCGCAGGAGATCCTCGACCGCGCCGGCGCCCGCCTGGAGCTCAGCGAGCGCGCAGCCGACGCCCATCGCGCCGACCACATCGTCCTGACCCTCGGCACGCCGGCGCTCTCGCACATCGAGATCGACCTGCGCGACATCCGCTCGGTCCTCGACGACCTGCTCCCCCACCTGCGTCCCGGCCACGCCATCCACCTGCGGTCGACGATCGCGCCCGGCACCACGGAGTTCGTCGCCGGCTACCTGGCCAAGCACCGCGGCTTCACGATCGGCGAGGACGTCTACGTCGCCCACGTGCCGGAGCGGATCGCCTCGGCGCGCTTCTTCGCGGAGATCTCGACGCTGCCGTGCATCGTCGGCGGCGTCGGCGCGCGCTCGGGCGAGGTCGCCGCGGCGCTGTTCGAGCGCCTCGGCGCGCCGATCGTGCAGACCACGCCGGTGCAGGCCGAGCTGGCCAAGATCTGGACCAACATCCTGCGGTACGCGACGTTCGCGCTGCCCAACCTCATGATGATGGACTGCGAGCAGTACGGCGCGAACGTCTTCGAGGTCATCGACCTCATCAACCGCGACTACCCGCGGGGCGGCATGGCGCTGCCCGGCTTCACCGCCGGGACGTGCCTGCGCAAGGACTTCGCCTTCAGCGAGGAGCGATCCAACGCGCCGGGCATGCTGCTGGCCGTCAGCCGGGTCAACGAGAGCGTGCCGCTGTTCCTCGTGCAGGGGCTCAAGCGCCGCCTCGGCGAGCTCGGCGGGCGCAAGGTCGCCGTGCTCGGGCTGGCCTTCAAGGCGGGCACCGACGACGAGCGCGACTCGCTGGCGCACAAGCTCGTCCGGCTGCTGGAGCGCGAGCTCGCCGACGTCGCCGTCCACGACCCGCACGTGCCGACCCCGACGCAGGGCTTCGACGACGCCGTCGCCGGCGCCGACGCGGTGATCGTCGCCACCAACCACCCGGAGTTCGCCACGCCCGAGGCGCTGCGGACGCTCGTCGAGCGCGCCAAGGACGACGCGATCGTCGTCGACCCGTGGAACACGTGGGGCGCGGCGCAGGTCTTCGCGTACACCAACGAGCTCCAGGCGCTGGCGCAGCCGGCCTCCGGGTCCGCGCGCTAGCGTCCGGCCCGCATGAACCGCGTTCTCGTCACCGGCGGCGCCGGCACGATCGGGGCGGCCGTCGTCCGCCGCCTGCTCCGCGACCCCGACTACGAGGTCCGCGTCAGCGACCAGCGCGACGCGCCGCGCTGGATGCGCGAGGGGTGCGAGGTCCACCAGGGCGACCTGCGCCTGCTCGACGAGGCGCGCCGCGCGACGCAGGGCTGCTCGCACGTGATCCACCTGGCGGCCATCGTCGGCGGCATCGGCAACTTCCACAAGCTGCCCCACACGCTGACCGAGGTCAACAACGCGCTCTACAACGCGGTGATCCGCGCGGCGCTCGACCACGACGTCGAGCGGTTCGTGTACGTGTCGAGCTCGATGGTCTTCGAGCGGGCGACCGAGTACCCGACGACCGAGGCGCACATCGCCGACACGCCGATCCCGCAGAGCGCCTACGGGTTCTCCAAGCTCACGGGCGAGGTCTACTGCCGCGCCGCCCACGACGAGCACGGGTTCCCCTACACCATCTGCCGCCCGTTCAACGCCTACGGGCCGGGCGAGATGCCCGAGGACGAGCCCGGGATCGCCCACATGGTCCCCGACGTCATCAAGAAGTGCCTGCTGCTGCCGGAGGGCGCGCCGCTGCCGATCTTCGGCGACGGCGCCCAGACCCGGACGCTGACGCACATCGACGACATCGCCGACGGCATCGTCACGGCGATGTCGTCGACGGCGGGACTCCACGAGGACTTCAACATCTCGGCGGGCGAGGAGCTGACCGTCGCCGAGATCGCGCGGATCATCTGGGAGGAGTGCGGCCGCGACCCCCAGGCCTTCGCGCTCGAGCACCTCCCGACCTATCCCGTCGACGTGGTCCGCCGCTGGCCGAGCGTCGAGAAGGCCGAGCGCCTGCTGGGCTGGAAGGCCCGGATCGGCGTGCGCGAGGGCATCCGCCAGACGGCGGACTGGCTGCGCGGCGTCGTCGCCGCCTGATCCCGCTGCATGCCCCGCCCCGGGGCGGGTACGCGGAGGGCATGGCCACCATCACCCTCCGCCGCAGGACGTCCAAGAAGCAGCGCGCGCTGCAGGCCGCCGGAAAGGCGACCACCGTGGCACGCAAGGCGATCAAGGCGCGCATCGCCTGGCTCATGGGCAAGAAGGCGACGAAGGTCGCCGCCCCGGCGGTCGCCGTGGGCACCGCCGCCGTCGTCGTCAAGAAGCGCAGCGGCCGCTTCGACCGGACGCCGCCGTCCGACGAGCAGACCCCGGAGCGGCCGGTGGAGTCCGCGCCGCCGTCGGCCGTCGCCTAGGGCGTCGCGTCGAGCGTCGCCCGCAGCCCGTCCCGGAGCGAGGTCTCGGCGACCCAGCCGAGCTCCTCGCGGGCCCGGGTGACGTCGAGGCACGAGCGCTGCAGCTCACCGAGGCGCGGGGGCGCGAGCTCCGGCTCGAACGCCGCCGCCGCCTCGGGCTCGAGCTCCCGCATGACCGAGACGATGTCCAGCACGCTGGTCTCGCGGCCCGTGCCCACGTTGACCTCGCCGATGACCTCCGACTGCGCGGCGGCCAGCTGGGCACGCACGACGTCGCCGACGTAGACGTAGTCGCGGGTCTGCGTGCCGTCGCCGTAGATCGTCGGGCGCTCGCCGGCGCGCAGCTTCCCGCAGAAGATGGCGATGACGCCGGCCTCGCCGAGCGGGTCCTGCCGCGGGCCGAAGACGTTGCCCAGGCGCAGCGTGACGTTGCTCGCGCCGTAGAGCCGGCGGTGCCAACCGAGGTAGCGCTCGGCGCAGAACTTGCTCTGGCCGTAGGCGGCCATCGGCAGCGGCTCGACGTCCTCGGGCGACGGGATGCGGTCGGCATCGCCATAGATCGCGCCGCCCGTCGACGTGTTGACCACCCGCGCGACGCCGGCCTCGCGGGCGGCCTCGAGCACGTTGATCGTCCCGACCACGTTGACCGTCGCGTCGAAGGCCGGGTCCTCGACCGACTTGCGGACGTCGATCTGGGCGGCGAGATGGAAGATCACCTCGGGCGCCACGTCGGCGACGACCTCCCGCAGCGCCGCGGCGTCGGTGATGTCGAGCTCGTGCAGGCGCGCGCCGCGATCGAGGGCCCCGGCCTCGAGGTTGCCGCGCCGGCCCGTCGAGAGGTTGTCGACGACGTCGACCTCGGCGCCCTGGTCCAGGAGCGCGTCAACGAGGTTGGATCCGATGAACCCGGCGCCGCCGGTCACGAGTGCCCGCATCGTCGCGGCAGGCTATCGGCCGCCCCTGGGCCGATGCTGAGCGGCGGAGCAGGAGCGTCGGGCGTCCCCGGCGCAAAAGGCTCCATATTGGAGCCCGATGCGCCGGCGAGTGGCAGGGCCGCGTGCCAGCCCGGGAGGCGCGCGCGTCAGGCGGTCGCCGCGGCGTAGACCGCGGCCAGCCGCGGCGCCACGACCTCGGGTGCCGCCCGCCGGAGCGCGGCCGCGCGGGCGCGCGCCCCGGCGTCCGGGTCGGCGGCGACCCGGCGGGCCGCGGCGGCCAGCGCGGCCGCGTCGCCCGGCGCGACGAGCTCGACGTCGCCCTCCAGCTCGGCCAGCGCGCCGGCCCGCGACGCCACCACCGGCACGCCCGCCGCCATCGCCTCGAGCGCCGCGAGGCCGAACGTCTCGGCGGCCAGCGAGGGCACCAGCGCCACTGCGGCGCCGGCGCGCAGCCGCGCGAGCTCGGCGCCGTCGACGCGGCCCGCGAAGGTCACGTCGGCCCCGGCGGCGCGGGCGCGCAGCTCGGCCTCCAGCGGACCCTCGCCGCAGACGACGAGCCGCAGGCCCGCCGCGCGGCAGGCGTCGATGGCCACCCCGATCCCCTTCTCGCGGGCCAGGCGCGAGGTGACCAGCGCGTACCCGCCGCCGCGCGCGGACGCCGCGGGCGGCTCGTGGCCGGCGCGGACCACGTGGCCGAGGATCGTGGCGTCGCGGGCCGCCGCGGGCGCGCCGAGCGCCGCCAGGCGGTCGCGCGCCGCCGCGCTGGGCACGACGACGGCGTCGGCCTGCTCCACGAGCCGCCGCTGCCAGAGCGCCAGCGCGGCGCCGTAGACGACCGCCTCGGGCCCGGTGCCGCGGCAGTTGAGGCGCACGCCCGGCGCCGTGTTGCGGCCGTGGCAGCGGGTGCAGTCCGCGCCGGAGGGGTCGACGCACGTGCCGACCGCGCAGACCAGGCGGTAGTTGTGGAGGTGGAGGACGACCCGCGCCCCGGCGCCGCGCGCGGCCGCCAGCGCGCGCCACCCGAACGCGGGCAGCAGGTTGTGGGCGTGCACCACGCGCGCCCCCGTCCGCCGCACCGCCGCGGCGACCGCCGTCGGCTCCAGGCCGCCGGCCACCAGCCCCGCCGCCGCGCGTGCCGGGCCCAGCGTCGCGCTGTCGCGCGTCAGCAGCTCGGCGTCCTCGCCGAGGTGCTCGCGAACCAGCCACAGCAGGTCGTCGACGACCCGCTCCTCCCCGCCGGCGACGCGGTAGCGGTTGTGCAGGAAGAGGATCATCGGGCCGGCCGGACGCTACCGGCCCCGGCCGCGGGCGACCCGGCGCACTACCGTTCACGCCGCCGTGGCCGCGCCCGTCGCCGTGATCCTCCCCACCGCCGGACGTCCCGGCTACCTCGACGTGGCCCTGGCGTCGATCGCCCCGCAGGCGCAGGCGGCCGGCGCGGAGCTGGTCGTCGTCGACGACGGCCCGTCGGCGGCCACCCGGCAGGTCGCCGCCCGCCACGGCGCCCGCTACGTCGCCCACGAGCGGTCGCGCGGCCTGAACGCGGCGCGCAACACCGGGGCCGAGGCGACGACGGCGCCGCTGCTGGCGTACGTCGACGACGACGTCGAGGTCCACGACGGCTGGCTGGCCGCCCTCGTCGGCGCCGCCGGCGCGCTGCCCGACGAGGTCGCGGTGCTCACCGGCCCGATCCTGGCGCGCTTCGAGGACCACCCGCTGCGGCTGTGCGGGCGCGAGGATCCGCCGATCACCCACCTCGACCTCGGACCCGAGGACCGCGACTGCGAGCACGCCTGGGGGGCGAACATGGCGGTGCGCCGCAGCGCGCTGGAGCGCGTCGGCCCGTTCGACGCAACGCGCGAGCTCTACGGCGACGAGCAGGAGTGGCAGGGGCGCGCGAAGGCCGCGGGGCTGCGGATCCGCTGGGTCGCCGCCGCCGGGCTCGACCACCGCCGCGCCGGCGACGACGCGCGGCTGACCAGCCTCTGCCGCGCCGCCCACGCCCGCGGCCGGGCCAGCCGCCGCTTCGACGTCTTCAAGGGCACGGCGCCGTCGATCGACCAGGAGCTGCGCGTGCTGGCCGGCTGCGCGCTCCACGGCCCGCGCTACCGCTGCGCCAACGGCCCGATCCTGACCGCGCACTCCCTGGGTCGCCTGCGCTCGGCGCTGAGCGAGCGCCTGCAGCCCCCGCCGCCGCCCCCACCGGCCCGCGGCGTCGACGACTTCCTCTCCGGCCGCAGCGGCCTGGTGGCCGGGCGGCGCGGGCGCCTGCTGCGCGCCGCCGACGCCGCGCTCGACCTCGCCGCGCTGCCGCGCCGCCGCACGCGCGCCCGCGCCGCCGCCGCGCTGCCGCGCCGGCGCGTGCTGGTCGTCGGCGTCGAGCGGCGCGACGTCCCCAACCTCATGGCTGCGGCCCGCGCCGAGCTGTCGCGCTCGCGCCACGACGTCACGATCGACGTCGCGCCCGCCGGCGCGCAGGGCAAGTTCGAGAACCTCGACGCGCTGCTGGCTCGCCACGCCATCGGCGACTTCGACTGGGTCGTGGTCGCCGACGACGACATCGCGCTGCCGCGCGGCTTCCTCGACACGTTCCTGGCCTGCGCCGAGGCCGGCGGCCTGCGGCTGGCCCAGCCCGCGCACCGCCGCCACTCCCATGCCGCCTGGGACGTCACCCGGCGGCGGCCGGGCGCCGACTGGCGCGAGACGACGTTCGTGGAGATCGGGCCGCTGACCGCGTTCTCGCGCGAGGCGGCCGCGGTGCTGCTGCCGTTCCCGCGCCTGCGCATGGGCTGGGGCCTGGACGCGCACTGGAGCGCGGTCGCGGCCGCCCGGGGCTGGCGCATCGGCGTCGTCGACGCGACGCCGATCGCGCACACGCTGCGCCCCGCCGCCGAGGGCTACCCGCGCGAGGCGGCGGCCGCCGAGGGGCGCCGGTTCCTCGACGGGCGCCCGTACGTGCGCCGCGACGAGGTCCGGACGCTCGCCGCGCACCGCCTGGGCGAGGAGCGCGCACGGCGATGAAGGTCGTCGTCGTGGCCGAGTTCTACCCGCGGGCGGCGGACCCCGTCCTCGGCGTCTGGGCGCACCGCCAGGCGCTCGCCGCCCGCGACGCGGGCGCCGACGTCCGCGTCGTCGTCCTGCACCGGCCGATCGCGCCCGCCGCACAGGCCCGCGACCCGCGGGCCTGGCGCACCGCCGCCGCGCAGCCCGCGCGCGCCACGCTCGACGGCCTGCCGGTCCGCTACGTGCGCTACCTCTCGCCGCCGCGCGGTCGCGGCTACGCCCAGTGGGGCGCGTGGGCGGCGCCGACGCTCGGCGTCGCGCTGCGGCGGCTGCGGCGCCGCTTCCCGTTCGACCTCGTCCACGCCCACTACGCGGTGCCGGCCGCCGACGCCGTCCTGCGCGCCGGCGTCCGCGCGCCCCTGGTCGTCTCCGAGCACGGCGGCGACGTCTTCCACACCGCCCGGCTCCCCGGCGGCCGTGCGCGCGTGGCCCACGCCTTCGGCGCCGCGCGGCTCGTGCTCGCCAACTCCGCCGGGATCGAGCGCGCCGTCCGCGGGCTCGGCGCCAAGCGCACGCGCGTCGTGCACCTCGGCACCGACCCCGCGCCGCTGGCCCACCGCCGCGGCGGCCCGCCGCTGCTGGTGACCGTCGCGCAGCTCGTCGCGCGCAAGCGCCAGGCCGACGTGCTGCGCGCGATGTGGGTCCTGCGCGACCGGCGCCCCGAGCTGCGCTACCGGATCGTCGGCGGCGGCCCGGAGGCCGGCCGGCTGCAGGCGCTGGCCGCCGAGCTGGGGCTGGCGGACCGGGTGGAGCTGACCGGGCCCCTGCCCCACGACCAGGCCGTGCGGGCGGCCCGCGAGGCGTCGGTGTTCGTCATGCCGTCGATCGACGAGGCCTTCGGCGTCGCCTACGTCGAGGCGATGGCCGCCGGCGTGCCGGCGATCGGCGCCCGCGGCGAGCCCGGCCCCGAGGAGATCGCGCGGTTCGGCGAGGGGCTGGTGCTCGTGCCGCCCGGCGACCCGGAGGCGCTCGCCGCCGAGATCGACGCGCTGCTCGAGCGCCGCTGGCGCGACCGCGCGGGGGCCGCCGCGCGCGCCGTCGTCGCCGAGCACTTCACCTGGGAGCGCTGCGGGCGGGAGACCGTGCGCGCCTACGAGGACGCCCTGCGCGCATGAGCGACGACCGCCCCGTCCTCGTCGTGACGAACCACGTGCCGCCCGACCGGGCGGGCGCGTTCCGCGCGCTGCACGAGCGCGAGGGCATCGAGCTGGCGCTGTTCGGCGGCCGCTCGCACCACGCCACGGACGCCGTCGAGGACCCCGGCGTCCCGCACCGCGCGGTCGCCCAGCGCGACGTCTTCGCGCTGGCGGCGTCGGGCGCGTACCGCGCCGTGATCTGCGGGACCGCGGGCCGCGTCGCCCTGCCCGCCGCCTGGCTGGGGGCCCGGCGGGCGCGCGTGCCGTTCGTGCTGTGGACGGCGCTCTGGGCCCATCCCCGCACGCCCGCGCACCTCCTGGCCGGCGCGCCGCTGCTGCGGGCGATCTACCGCAGCGCCGACGCCGTCGTCACCTACGGGCCGCACGTGAGCGCGTTCGTGGCGCGCCGCGGAGCGCGCAACGTCCACGTCGCCCCGCAGGCCGTCGACGCCGCGTTCTGGAGCGCGCCGGCGCCGGCGCCGTGGCGACCCGAGGGCGCGTCCTTCGTGGCGCTGAGCGTCGGGCGGGCCGCCCGCTACAAGGGCGTCCCGGAGCTGCTGGAGGCCTGGCGCGCCGCGGCGCTGCGCCCGCCCGCCGACGCGCTGGTGCTGGTCGGCGAGCGGACCGCCGGCGAGCCGCCCGCGCCGCCCGGCGTCCACCCGGTCGGGGGTCAGGACGCCACGGCGCTGCGCAACTTCTACGGCGGCGCCGACGTCCTCGTGATGCCGGCCATCGCCACCCGCGAGACCCTCGAGCCGTGGGGGCTGGTCGCCAACGAAGCCATGCATCAGGGACTGCCCGTCATCGCCACCACCGCCGTCGGCGCCGCCGCCGGCGGCCTCGTCCGCCACGAGCGCAACGGCCTCGTCGTCCCCGCCGGGGACGCATCGGCCCTGGCCGGCGCGCTGCGGCGCCTGCGCGACGACCCGGCGCTGCGCGCCCGGCTCGGCGCGGCGGCCGCCGAGGACGTCGCCGGCCACACCTTCGCCGCCTGGGCCACCGGCATGTCGGCGGCGCTGGTCAGCGTGCGGGCGAGCCGCCATGGAGGTCGATAACGTGTCCGCCTCGCAGGGACTCCAGCACGCCGAACCCCACCACGGAGGCCCTCGCCACGCCATGCGCCTCCGGCTCCGGATCGCCATCGTCCTGGCCCTCGCGGCCGCCCTCTGCGCCCCGTCGCTGGCCCACGCCAGCGGCGCCGCCGTCGTGCGCGACTGCGCCGACGGGACGCTCGACAAGACGTACTCGCAGAAGGACTACGCCGACGCGCTGGCGCACATGCCGGCCGACGTCGACGAGTACACCGACTGCCGGGACGTCATCAGACGCGCCCAGCTCGGCGGCGCGGGCGGCGGACCGGGCGGCGGCAGCGGCTTCGGCGGCCTCGGCAGCCCGGGCGGCGGCCTCGACGACGGCACCGGCGTGACCGACCCGGGCGGCGACCCGCTCGCCGGCGCCACGCCCGAGGAGCGCGCCAGCTTCGCGCAGGCGGTCGCCGCCGCCACGGCCTCGACGCCGACCGTCAAGCTCGACGGCCGCCCGATCACCGCCGGCGACCTCGGCGGCTCGACGGCGCACGACCTGTCCTCCCTGCCGACCCCGCTGCTCGTCCTGCTCGCCCTGCTGGTCGCCGCCGGGCTCGGCGGCGCAGGGGTGGCCGCCCGGAGACGCGTTGTCCACGGTCGCAACGCCATCTGAGCCGCGGCGGCGGCTGCGCGCTCCGCGCCTGCCCGTCCGCCGCCGCCCGATCGACGGCGCCGCCCCGCGGCGGGCCCCCTCCGCGGAGCTGCTCTACGGCCTGGCGCTGACCGCCGCGCTCACCGCCATCGGCCTCCGGGGCGGCGGCGGCCTCGCCCTCGGCCCGACGACGGCGGTCGAGATGGCGCTCGACGTGGCGGGCGGCCTGCTGGCCGCCCTCGCCGTCCTGGCCGCGAGCGGCCGGCGCTGGTGGGGCGGCGTGACCGTCGCGCTCTTCGTCGTGCTCCTCGTGGTCACGGCGCTGTCGATCACGTGGGCGGTCCAGCCGTCCGACGCGCTGATCGAGACGCATCGCACGGTGGCCTACGTGGCCGTCTTCGGCAGCGCCGTCGTCGTCGCGCGGCTGCGCGGCGGCTGGTGGCGCGCAACGCTCGGCGCCGTCTGCGCGGCCACCACGGCGATCAGCCTGTGGGCCGTGCTGACGAAGGTCTTCCCGGGCGCGCTGGCGGCCGACGAGATCTACGCGCGGCTGCGGCAGCCCTACGGCTACTGGAACGCGGTCGGCCTGACCGCCGCGATGGGCCTGCCGCCGGCGCTGTGGCTCGGCGCGCGGCGGTCCGGCCACGCCGCCGTCAACGCCCTCGCCTACCCGATGGTGGGCGTCCTGCTGGTCGCGACGCTGCTGTCGTACTCGCGCGGGTCGCTGCTGGCCGCCGCGGTCGGCTGCGCCTTCTGGCTCGCCGTCGTGCCGCTGCGCCTGCGCGGCATCGCCGTCCTGGCGACGGGGGCGGTGGGCGCGCTGCTGGTGACCGCGTGGGCGTTCGCCCAGGACACGCTCACCGAGGACAACGTCTCGCTGGACCAGCGGATGACGTCCGGGCACGAGCTCGGCCTCGCGGTGCTGTGCATGATCCTCGTGCTGCTCGCCGCGGGGCTGGCGATCGGATTCGGGGCGGCACGGCGGGCGCCGCGGCCCGCCACCCGCCGCCGCGCCGGCGCCGCCGTGGCCGTCGCCGTCGCGCTCGTGCCGATCGCGCTGGTCGTGGCGCTGGCGATGTCCGACAAGGGCCTGGGCGGCTCGATCTCCAGCGGCTGGAAGTCGCTGACCGACCCCAACGACCAGACGCGGGTCTACAACGACCCCAGCCGGCTCACCTCGGTCGGGAGCGTCCGCGCCCGCTACTGGGACGAGTCGCTGAAGATCTGGCGGGCCGACAAGCTCACGGGCGCCGGGGCCGGCGGTTATCGCACCGCGCGACTGCGGTATCGCACCGACCGCCTGGCCGTGCGCCACGCGCACGGGTACGTGGTGCAGACCGCGGCCGACCTCGGGATCATCGGCCTCGCGGCCAGCCTCGCGCTCTTCGTCGCCTGGCTCGTCGCCGTCGGCCGGACGCTGGGCTGGCGCATGCCGGGCGCGGCCGGCACGTCGCGCCTCACACGCCGGCTGCTGCGCCGCCCGCCGCCGGCGCCGCTGGCGCCGCGCCCGCCCTCCGGCCCCGAGCACGTCGCGCTCGCGACGCTGGCGGCCGTCGTCGTCGTCTTCGGCGTCAGCTCCTTCATCGACTGGACCTGGTACGTGCCGGGCACCGCGGTCATGGCGCTGGCCGCCGCGGGCTGGGTCGCGGGCCGCGGCCCGGCCGGGGAGCGCGAGGCCGAGGACGCGCGCGATGCGGCGGGGCTCTGGCCCGCCGTGCGCACGGGGGCCCGCGTGCCCTGGCGGGCGGCGCTCGCGGTCGCCGCGGTCGCGATCGGCCTGCTGGCGGCCTGGAGCGCCTGGCAGCCGCTGCGCGCCACGCAGGCCGAGAACGCCGCCCTGGCCGCGGTCGGCACCGACGCGGCCAAGGCGCGCGCGCTGACGGAGACGGCGCGCGACCGCAACCCCTACTCGATCGACCCGCTCGTCACGCGCGCGATCGTGGAGAACGCCGCCAAGCGCCCACAGGCCGCTCGCGAGGCCCTGGTGGAGGCGGTGCGGCTGCAGCCGTCGAACCCCGCGTCGTGGACGTACCTCGCCAGCTTCGAGCTCTCCACCCTGCATCACCCCAAGGCGGCGATCCGGCTGCTCGGGCCGGCGCTGCACCTCGACCCGCAGTCGCCGACGGCCGCCCAGACCTACGTCCTCGCGCTGCGCGCCGCCGGTGCGCAGGCCCAGCAGCGCGCCGACCGCCGGGCGCAGCGCCGCGCCAAGCGGCACCACGACTCCGGCTGACCCCCCTGCTCGCCCACGCATGAGGCTCCTCGCGGTCTGCCAGCGCGATCGCCCGGCCGGACCGGAGCGCGGCCTGCTGCGCCTGCTGCGCCGCCTCGACGCCTGGGGCTGGGACATCGCGGTCACCTCCCCGGGGCTGGCGCCGACGCCGCTGGCCGACGCCGGCTGGCGGTGGGAGCCGCTCGAGCTCGGCGGCCTCGCCCACGGGGCCGGGGCGCGCGCCGTGGCCTCGTGGCCGCGGGCGCGGCGCCTGGCGCGCGAGGCGGACGTCACGTACCTCAACGGCACGGTGGCCGGGCGGCTGCTGCCCGCCCTGCTCGGCCGCAGCACCGTGCTGCACGTGCACGACATCGTCCGCCGGGTGCCCCGCCACTGGCACGGCGCCGACCTGGTGCTGGCGGACTCCGAGGCGTGCTCGGTGCGCCTGCACCCGCTCGACGCGCACATCGTCGGCTGCCCGGTGGAGCTGGACCCGCCGCGCCGGCCGGCGCCCTGGGCCGCCGGGGCGCCGTCCCCCGCCGGCGGCGGGCCGCCCGTGATCGGGTTCGCCGGCGCGCTCGTGCCCGAGAAGGGCGCGATGGACCTGGTCGCCGCGGTGCCGGCGATCCGCGCGGGGCTCGGCGCGCGCGGCGCCCGGATCGTCGTCCTCGGCGATGCCGCCGGAGACCGTGACGACGCGCGCTACGCCGCCGCCGTCCTCGCCTCGGGCGCGGTCGACCACGCCGGGCCGGTGGCCGACGCGGCGTCGGTGCTCCATCACCTCGACGTGCTCGTCGCTCCCTCTCGCGAGGAGCCCTTCGGGCTGACCGTCGCCGAGGCGATGGCCGCCGGCACCCCCGTCGTGGCCACGCGGGTCGACGGCCTGCCCGAGCTCGTCGAGGACGGCGTCTCCGGGGCACTGGTCGCTCCGGGCGACCCCGAGGCCCTGGCCGCCGCGGTCCTGCGCGTGCTCGAGCGCCGCGAGGCGATGGGCGCCGCCGCCCGCGAGGCGGTGCTGCGCTTCGGCGCCGACGCCTACGCCGAGCACGTCGCCGACCTGCTCGAGGCGGTGGCCGCCGACGGGGGCCGCCGCGGCCGGTAGGCCGGGAAGACGCGGAGCGCGCCACCACGGATCGCGCTCGAGCGCGCCCCGCTGCGCTCTGGGCCCGCGGCTGCGCGTCGCGCGCACCGGGTAGCGCCTGAGCCGTGACCGAGGTCGTCGACGCAGTGGTCGTCGGGGCCGGCCCCAACGGGCTGGCGGCCGCCAACGTGCTCGCCGACGCCGGCTGGGACGTCGTCGTGCTCGAGGGACAGGCGACGCCCGGCGGGGCGGTGCGGACCGAGCAGCTCACCGAGCCGGGGTTCCACCACGACGTCTTCAGCTCGTTCTATCCGCTCGGCGCGGCGGCCCCGACGATGCGCGAGCTGCACCTCGAGGACCACGGCCTGCGCTGGTGCCACGCGCCGGCGCCCGTCGCGCACGTGCTCGACGGCGAGCGCGCGGCCGTCCTGCACCGCGACCCGGAGCGGACGGCCGAGAGCCTGGCGCGCTTCGCGCCCTCCGATCGCGAGGCCTGGCTGCGGTGGTCGGCGTGGTGGGCCCGCACGGGCCCGCACCTCGTCGACGCGCTCATGCGGCCGTTCCCGCCGGTGCGCGCCGGCGGCCGGCTGGCCCGCACGCTGGGGGCCGGCGGCCTGCTGGAGCTCGGGCGGCTCGGCGTGCTGACCGTCCGCCGCCACACCAGCGAGGAGTTCTCCGGCGAGGGCGCCCGGGTGCTGCTCGCCGGCAACGCGCTGCACGCCGACTTCACGCCCGAGTCGCCGGGCGGCGCCATCTACGGGTGGACGCTGGTCGGGCTCGGCCAGCAGGTCGGCTTCCCCATCCCGGAGGGCGGCGCCGCGCGCCTGGCCGAGGCGATGGTGCGCCGGCTGGAGGCCGCCGGCGGCGCGCTGCGCTGCGGCCAGCGCGTCGTGCGCATCGACGGCCGCACCCGCGACGTGCACACCGCCGGCGGCGCGACCGTGCGCGCCCGCCGCGCGGTCCTGGCCGCCACCGACGCCCCCACCCTTTACGAGGACCTGCTGCAAGGGGTGGAGCTGCCCGACCGCCTGCGCAGCGACCTGCGGCGCTTCGAGTGGGACCCGTCGACCATCAAGGTCGACTGGGCGCTCGACGGGCCGATCCCGTGGACGGCGCCCGGCGCGGAGCTGGCGGGCACCGTCCACCTCGCCGACGACCTCGACTTCCTCACGCGCTGGGGCACGGACCTGCAGCTCGGGCGGGTGCCCGAGCGGCCGTTCGTCGTCCTCGGCCAGTACGCGCGCGCCGACCCGACGCGGATGCCCGCGGGCAAGGAGGTCGGCTGGGCCTACACGCACATCCCGCAGGGGTCGTGGCGACCGGGGCTGGAGGACGAGATCGCCGACCGGGTCGAGGCCGAGGTCGAGCGCCGCGCCCCCGGCTTCCGCGCGCTCATCCGCGCCCGCCACGTCCTGGCGCCGCCGGACTTCGAGGCGCGCGACGCCAACCTGCGCGGCGGCGCGCTCAACGGCGGCACGGCGCAGCTGCACCAGCAGCTCGTCTTCCGGCCGGTGCCCGGCCTCGGGCGGGCGTCGACGCCGGTCGGCGGCGTCTACCTGGCGTCCGCGTCGGCGCACCCCGGCGGGGGCGTCCACGGCGCGGCCGGCACGAACGCGGCGCGGGCCGCGCTGGCGGCTCAGAAGGCGCCGCGGCGGGCCAGGACGGCGGGCACCGTCTTGACCAGGATGGTCAGGTCCAGGAAGACCGACCAGCGCTCGAGGTAGAGGAAGTCGAGCCGCACCAGGTCGTCGAAGTCGAGGTTCGACCGGCCCGACACCTGCCAGAGCCCGGTGATCCCGGGCAGCACGAGGTAGCGCTTCTTGTGCCAGTCCTCGAGGCGCTCGAAGTCGCGCTGCGGCAGCGGCCGCGGGCCCACCAGCGACATCTGGCCGCGCAGCACGTTGATGAGCTGCGGCAGCTCGTCGATCGAGAAGCGCCGCAGCACCCGGCCGACCTTCGTCACGCGCGGGTCGTGGCGGATCTTGAACAACGCGCCGCTGGCCTCGTTCTTGGCCTCGAGCTCGGCCTGGCGCGCGTCGGCGTCCTGGTACATCGTCCGGAACTTCAGGCACGGGAACGGCGCGCCGCCGATGCCCGGCCGCCACGAGCGGTACAGGATCGGCCCGCGGCTGGTGAAGCGCACGGCGAGCGCGCCGGCGATCAGCAGCGGGCTGAGCACGAGCAGCAGCAACGAGGCCACGACGACGTCGAACGTGCGCTTCAGCGCGAAGTCGATCCCGTCGAAGACCGGCGGCTTGAGCTCGAAGAGCGGGACCGACTGCCCCGGCACGAACTCGGCGCGGTGGATCAGGATCTCCATCGTCGACGGGGCGACGCGCACCACCACGCCGCGCTGGTGGCAGGTGTCGACCAGCTCGACGGCCTGCTGCTGTGGGAAGTCGGGGTCGGCGATGATGACCTCGTCGGCCCTGTGGTCGACGACGATGTCGCCGAGGTCGGCCAGCGGGCCGAGCGAGCGCAGGCCGTTGTCCGGCCGCGGCGTGAGCGACACGAAGCCGATGACCTGCACCGGCGTGCTGGAGCCGTCCTGCAGCGCGTGCGCCACCGCCTCGATCTGCTCGCCGGTCCCGACGAGCACGGCCCGCCGCTTGTAGCCCGCGGCGCGCAGCAGCGCGCCCGTGAGCTGCTCGTAGCCAAAGCGCGCCGTCGACACGAAGGCGACGGAGAAGAACAGCGTCCCGTAGAAGATGTAGTAGCTGGAGAAGTGCTCACCCGTCGTCACCGCGAAGAGCAGCGCCACGACCGTGGTCTGGAACAGCGAGGCGACGATCCGGGTGAGGCCTGGGCGCACCGCGCGCTCGGCGTACAGGCCGGAGCGGGCGAACAGCAGCGACGCGACCAGGAACGCGAACGGCACGTAGTCCTTGGCCTGCGCCCAGGACACCGACGGGTTCCACGCGTCGCGGGCGGCGGCCTTCAGGCACAGCGCGGTGAAGATCGCCAGGAAGATCGCGACGAGGTCCAGCGCCAGCAGGGACACGACGCGGCTGCCGCGACGGAGGGTGTCCCAGCGCAGCAGGAAGCTCAGCGCCGGCGGGCGCTTGGCGCGCATGTCCCGGTCGGGCAGCGGCACGCCGAAGGCCGGCAGATCGGTGCGCGACCCGGCTGCTCGCTCGACGTTCGCCATCTCCGACTCCTCAACGGGCAAGGGAGGCAGATGTCGCGGATTCGTCATGCAGGATGCGGTCTCCCGCCGGACTCGGAGGTCCGGCGGGTTCCACGCTAGCGCGGCAGGGCGACGTGCGCCCATCCGCAGGACGTCAGGCCGTGACGGCGACCGACTCGATGCGCGCGTCGTCGACCGGCTTGTCGCGCGCGTCGGTGGGCTTGCCCTCGATCGCGTCGACGACGTCCATGCCGTCCACCACACGCCCGAAGACGGTGTGCTTGCCGTCCAGCCACGGGGCGGCGTCGGTCGTGACGATGAAGAACTGCGAGCCGTTCGTGTTCGGGCCGGCGTTGGCC
This sequence comes from Baekduia sp., assembly GCA_035765735.1. Lineage (GTDB taxonomy): Bacteria > Actinomycetota > Thermoleophilia > Solirubrobacterales > Solirubrobacteraceae > Baekduia. Next base: position 49,162 of record DASTWY010000015.1, read on the forward strand.
ATCGCCAGCGCGCCGCGCACGACCTTGTGGTCGTTGAACTCGTCCTCGAACGTGTAGCCGGGACCACCCGTTCCGGTGCCCTGGGGGCAGCCGCCCTGGATCATGAAGTCCTTGATCACGCGGTGGAAGATCAGGCCGTCGTAGAAGCCGTCGGACGCGAGCTTCTTGAAGTTCGCGACGGTCTTCGGAGCGTCCTCGTCGAAGAGCTCGATGGTGATCGCACCGTCGTTGGTGGTCATGGTCGCCTGGGACATGCCGGGCCTTTCGGGTCGTGGGGGGGCTGCTAGCCGAGCAGCTGCACGTCGGTCACCCGCACCGTGGTGCCGCTCTCGGGCGGGGTGGTGAACCACAGCAGCAGGTGCCGGTACTGGCGCTTGCCCTTGCCGAGCGTGATCGCCTGGTGCCCGTCGACGGCGCTGCCCGCCGAGGTCAGGCTGCGCAGGTGCGCCCAGCGGGAGTCGAGGACGTCCGCCGGCAGGTCGCGCTCGTCGGTCGCGTAGACCTCGAGGCCCACGCCGGGCGTCTTGAGGGTCATGTCGATCTCGCGGACCGCCCGCTTCCGGCCGAGGTCGAGCGCGAGGCCGGCGCCGATCGTGTCGCTGCCGTCGGCGACCGTGATCGGGAACGAGGTCGAGAAGTTGCCGTCCAGCGCCCGGTCGGCGTCGCCGGCGGCCGTGTCGCGGCCGTACGGGTCGTACAGCGCGCCGGACCCGTCGTCGAGCGCGATCGGCGTCGGCTCGGCGGGCGCGGAGCCGCCGCCGGTGGTGTCGCCACCGCCCTGGTCCCCGGTGGCACCCGAGGTGTCCGACGTGCCGGAGCCGCCGGTGGACGCACCGCCGCCACCGCCGCCACCGCCGCCGCCGCCGGCGGCCGGTCCGGGGTCGGGCAGCGGCGCGGTGTCGTCGGCCGGGGCCGGGGCGGGTGCGGGCGCGGGCGGGGGCGCGGGCGCCGGGACGTCGTCGACCGTCGCGGGGGTGGTGGGCACCGGGTCGGTCGGCGCCGGCGTCGCGCTCGACGGCGCGGGCGCCGGGGCGGGGACCTGGGCCATCTGGGTGGTGGGAGGCGGCGCCGGCGGCTCCTCCTGCAGCGCGGCGTAGGACGCGGCGACCGCGCCGCCGACCAGCACGGCGGTCAGCGTGGCGACGGTGCCGGCGGCGCGCATGCCGGGCATGCGCAGGCCGAGCCGGCTCTGCGCCGAGCCGCACTGCAGGCACCAGTCCTGCTCCGGCTCCAGCGGCGCCTGGCAGGTCGGGCAGGTGCGGACGCCCTCGGGGGCCTCGACGACCGCCTCGGGCGGGCCGTCGGCGGGCGTCGTCGCGTCGACGGCGGGGGCCTCGGCCGGGTCCTCGGTCTTCTGATGTCGCGACAGCAGCTTCATCGACGGCTCCTCAATCTACCCGGAACGAGGCGGGGGCCACGAAGGTTGCGGTGCAGCGTCACACGCGCGCGAGCTCGACGCGCAGCGGACGGCCGGCGACCTCGCTGCCGTCGACCGCGTCGACGACCCGGTCGGCCTCGCCCTCGGGCACCGAGAACAGCGTGAAGCGCTCCAGCACCCGGACGTCGCGCACGGCCTCGCCGTCGAGGCCCGCCGCGCTGGTCACGGCGTGCACCACGTCGGCGACCTCCAGCCCGTCGGCGCGCCCCGCGGCGGCCAGGACGCGGCGGTAGCTCTCGGACCCGTTGCGCGAGATCCGCGGCTTGTCGTGGCGCCGCGGGCGCTCCTCGACCTTGGCGGGCTTGGTCTGCGCGCCCGGCGTCCACTGGGTGAGCGTCGTGTTGATGTGGCTCTCGATCGCCGCCAGCTCCTTCTGCTGGCGCGGCTCGACGAACGTCACGGCCCGGCCGGAGCGGCCGACACGGCCGGTGCGGCCGATGCGGTGCACGTAGACGTCGGGCGACGTGGGCACGTCGAAGTTGACGACGTGGGTCACGGTCGAGATGTCGAGGCCGCGCGCGGCGACGTCGGTGGCCACGAGGATCGGCACGCGGCCGGCCTTGAAGGCGAGCATGACGCCGTCGCGCTGCCCCTGGCTCATGTCGCCGTGCAGGGCCTTGACGTTCATCCCGCGGTCGCGGAGCTTGCGGTAGAGCTGGTCGCAGCGGATCTTCGTGCGCACGAAGACGATCGCCTGGTCCGGGCGCTCGGCCGCGAGCACCTCGCCGAGCATCTCGGCCTTGTCGGCCGTCTTGACCTCGACGCGGAACTGCTCGACGGTGTCGACGGTCAGCGTCGCCGCCTGCACCTTCACGGTCTGCGGGTGGTAGAGGTAGCGATCGGCCAGCTTGCGGATCTCCGGCGCCATCGTCGCGCTGAACAGCGCGGTCTGGCGGCCGTTGGGGCACATCTTGAGGATCTTCTCGACGTCCTCGAGGAAGCCGAGGTCGAGCATCTCGTCGGCCTCGTCGAGGACGACGTAGCGGCAGTCGGTCAGCACGAGGGACGCGCGCGACAGCAGGTCGAGCACGCGGCCGACGGTCCCGACGACGATGTGGCCGCCGGCGCGCAGCTGCGCCTGCTGGCTGCGGATCGGCGCGCCGCCGAACACGGCGACCACGTCGACGCCCTTGCGCGCGCCGTACGTGCGCAGCGCCTGGGTCACCTGGATGCACAGCTCGCGGGTCGGCGTCAGGACGAGGGCCTGGACCTCGTGGACGTCCGGGTCGACGTGCTCGACGAGCGGCAGGCCGAACGCCGCCGTCTTGCCGGAGCCCGTCTGGGCCTGGCCGATGATGTCCTCCCCGTTGAGGAGGATGGGGATGGCCTCCTCCTGGATGGGGCTGGGCGTCTCGTACCCGACGTCCTGCAGGGCTTGGAGGGTCGACTCGCTGAGGCCGAGGTCGGCGAAGGTGCTCACGTCCCATGGAGGGTAGTCCCCTCTGCCATCATTCGGACCGTCGGCGGCCTCGCCGGCCTCCAACCGACGTCCGCCGAACCCCTTGCTCCTCGGCCGCCAGCGCGAGATCGCGCAGATCGAAGACCTCCTGCGCGGGGCGCACGACGGCGCGAGTGCCGCCCTGTTGCTGCGCGGCGAGCCGGGCATCGGCAAGTCGGCGCTGCTGCGCCACGCCGGGGAGCGGGCCGCCGAGCTCGGCTTTGGCGTCCTGCGCACGCGCGGCTTCGAATCCGAGAGCGACATCCCGTTCGCCGGGCTGCTCGAGCTGCTGGCGCCGCTGCTGTCGCTGCGCGACCGCATCCCCGAGGTCCAGGCGCGCGCGCTGGGCTCGGCGCTGGCGCTGGAGCCGCCGACCCCGTTCGACCGCTTCGCGGTGCCGGCCGGGATGCTGAGCCTGCTCGCCGCCGCGGCCGAGCAGCGCCCGCAGCTCGTGCTCGTCGACGACGTGCACTGGCTCGACGCCGCGTCGCGCGAGGCGGCGATCTTCGTGGCGCGGCGCCTGGGCGCCGAGGGCGTCCTGCTGCTCTGCGCCACGCGGCCGTTCGCCGGGGTGGTCGAGGCCTTCACCGGCGTCGACGCGCTGGAGGTGCAGGGCCTCGACGACCGCGCGTCGGCCGAGCTGCTGCGCGCGCAGGCCGGCCGCCGCCTCGCCGACGACGTCGCCGGCGACCTGGTCGCCACCGCGCACGGCAACCCGCTGGCCCTGACCGAGATCCCGCGGGCGCTCAGCGCCGACCAGCTCGCCGGGCGCGAGCCGCTCGCCGGCCCGGTCCCCGCGGGCGACCAGATCGCGCAGGCCTTCGCCCGCCAGGTCGATGGGCTGCCGGACGCGACCCGCGAGGCGCTGGTCCTCGCCGCGGCCATGCAGACGGCCCGGCACGACATCTTCCTGCGCGCGCTGGAGCGCCGCGGGCTCGGGCGCGACGCGCTGGACCCGGCGCTGCGCGACCAGCTCGTGTCGCTCGACGGGCGCGTCGAGTTCTTCCACCCGCTGCTGCGGTCGGCGGTCTACCACGCCGCCGACCCGGTGCTGCGGCGCAGCGTCCACGCCACGCTCGCGGAGCTGGCGACCTCCGCCGCGCGGCGCGCATGGCATCTCGCGGCCGCCGCCGACGCACCGGACGAGCAGGTGGCCGAGGCGCTGGAGACCGCCGCGGCGGAGGCGCGCGCCCGCGGCGGCATCGTCGCCGCCGCCCGCGCCTACGAGCGGGCCGCGCGGCTGAGCACCGACGACGCCGCACGGGCGCGGCGGCTGCTGGAGGCGGCGGCGCAGTTCGCCGACGGCGGCCAGGCCGACCACGCGCTGGCGCTCGTCAGCGAGGCCCAGGAGCCGGCCGGCGGCGAGCTGACGACCGACGTCGTCCGGATCCGCGGGCGGATCGAGCTGCGCCGCGGAGCGCCGACGGTCGCCCACGACCTGCTGGTCGCCGAGGCCGACCGGATCGAGGCGGCCGACCCAGGTGCGGCCGCGTCGCTGCTCGTCGAAGCGGCGATCGCCCACATGATGACCGGCGACATGGAGGCGTTGATCGCCACCGGCAACCGCGCGCTCGCCGTGCTGCCGCCCAGCTCGAACCCCGCGGTCGAGCTGCTGGCGGGCGTGCTGGTCGGCGAGGCGCACGCCGCGCTCGGCCACGAGGACGAGGCCGACGCGCTGCTGGACCCGGCGATGCCCTTCCTCACCGGCGACGCGGTGCTGGAGCTGCCCGCCGAGATCGTGGGGATGGCCGGTCAATGCGGGATCTGGTACCAGCGCTGGGACCGCGCCACGGCGGTCCTCGACCACCTCATCGGAGCCGCGCGCGAGGCGAGCGCGATCAACCACCTCATCTACCCGCTGACCGCGCACGCGGTGATGGACTATCGCCGCGGGCGCTGGCCGGCCGCCCTGGCCGACGCCGGAGAGGCGGCGCGGCTGGCGCGCGAGACGGGCCTGAAGCCGCTGCTGACCCTCGCGCTGGCGGTGCTCGCCCAGGTCGAAGCCGCGATGGGGCGCCGGGACGAGGCGCGCACCCACGCGCGCGAGGCGCTGCACCTCGGCGAGCTGCTGGGCGGCTCGGCGATCACGATGTACGCCATCAACGCCTTGGCCTTCGACGCGCTCAGCGCCGGCGACGCCGAGACCGCGGCCGAGATCTACGACCGCGCGGGGCGCGTGGCGGCGCGACTGCACCTGCAGCGGGGCGTCGTGCAGTTCGGCGCCGACCGCGTCGAGGCGCTGGCGCGGCTGGGCCGCACCGACGACGCGTTCCAGGCGCTGGAGGAGTTCGCCGACATGCCCGGCGGCGGCCGCTGGGCCCTCGCCGCGCTGGCGCGCTGCCGCGGCCTGCTGGCCGACAAGACCTACGAGCACCACTTCGAGGCGGCGCTCTCGCACCACGCGCACGACGGCCACCCGTTCGAGCAGGCGCGCACGCAGCTGGCCTACGGCGAGCGCCTGCGCCGGGACCGGCGCCGGGCCGACGCGCGCGAGCAGCTCGCCGCGGCGCTGGACGTCTTCGAGCGCCTCGGCGCCCAGCCGTGGGCCGACCGCGCGCGCGTCGAGCTGCGGGCCACCGGCGGCGGCATGGCCGAGGCCGACGCCGCGGAGAAGGAGGCCGTCGCGGCCGCCGGCCTCGACGAGCTGACGGCGCACGAGCTCCAGATCGCGCGCCTGGTGGCCTATGGGCTGACCAACCGCGAGGTCGCGGCGAAGCTCTTCCTCTCGCCGAAGACCATCGAGTACCACCTGTCGCAGATCTACCGCAAGCTCGACCTCCGGTCGCGCACCCAGCTCGCCAGCCTGATGGCGCAGGAGCTGGGCGGGGACGCGCGGGCGGCGTAGGGCCGCCGCTCGCGGCCGATGGCCCCGCCCCGACGGTGTCCTACGCCGTCGGGTCCAGCAGCAGCTTCCCCGTCGTCCGGCGCCCCGCCAGGTCCTCCTGGGCCTGGCGGGCGTCGGCGAGCGGGTAGGTCGCGCCGACCACGGCGCGGACGCGCCCGTCGGCGGCCAGGGCGAAGAGCTCGGCCAGCGGCTGCTCGAGGTGCTCGCGGCGCTCGAGGTAGTGGAAGAGCCAGAAGCCGATGATCGACTGCGAGCGCTTCAGCAGCCGGCCGGTTCGGACCTCGTTCTGCTCGCGCGACGAGATCCCGTAGACGACCAGCCGCCCCATCTCGGTCATCGCGCGCAGCGACGCGTCGAAGACCGGCCCGCCGGCCATCTCGAGCACGACGTCGACCCCGCGGCCCCCGTTGGCCTCGAGGATCCGCTCCTCCAGGCCCTCGGCGGCGCCGTCGATCGCCGTGTCGGCGCCGAGCTCGCGGCACAGCATCCGCTTCTCCTCCGACGACGCGGTCGCGATCACGCGCCCGGCGCCCATCGCGTGGCCGAGCTGCACGGCCAGCGAGCCGACGCCGCCCGCCCCCGAGATCACCAGCACCGACTCGCCCGCGGCGATCCGCGCGCACGTCCGGTACAGGTGCCAGGCGGTCAGCCCCTGCAGCAGCAGCGCCAGCGCCGTGCCGTCGTCGAGGCCGTCGGGGATCGGGAAGACGCGGTCGGCGGGCGCGACGGCGTACTCGGCGTAGCCGCCGTGGCCGCAGAGGGCGACCACGCGCTCGCCGGTGTCGGCGCGGACGCCGGCGACCTCCGAGCCCGGGATCAGCGGCAGCGACTGGCGCTGGACGTACTGGTCCTCGCGCTGGTGGGTGTCGGCGAAGTTCAGGCCGGCCCGCCGGACCTCGATCAGCACCTCGCCGTCGCGCGGCTGCGGCGTCGGGAGCTCCACGAGCTCCAGGACCTCCGGGCCGCCGAACTCCGCCTGCTGGATCGCGCGCATCGGGCGGAACCCTACGAGAGGCCCGCGCCACCCGCCCCGAGCGTCGAGGGACGACTTAATCACCGTGGCGGTGGTTCAGTCGTCCCTCGACGACCGGGTGAGGTGCGAGCGCCCTGGGCGAGTCACGTGCCGCTAGCCTGCCCGGCCGTATGAGCCTCACCGTCGTCGGATCGATCGCCTATGACGCCGTCAAGACCCCGTTCGGGGAGCGCGAGCGGATGCTCGGCGGCGCCGCCACCCACTTCGCCCTGGCCGCCTCGTTCTTCGACGAGGTGCGCCCGGTCGGGCCGGTCGGCGACGACTTCGACGAGGCGTCCTGGCGGATCCTCGGGACGCGCGGGATCGTCACCGACGACGTCGAGCACGTCACCGGCGGCACGACCTTCTTCTGGAAGGGCGAGTACTCGTCCAACCTCAACCAGCGCGAGACGCACGTCACCGACCTCAACGTCTTCGAGCACTTCGAGCCCAAGCTCTCGGACGCCTCCAAGGACGCCGACGTGCTCTTCCTGGCCAACATCCAGCCGGGGCTGCAGCTCGACGTCCGCCGCCAGTGCGAGCGCGCCCGCTTCGTCGCCATGGACTCCATGGACCTGTGGATCAACATCGCCCACGCGCAGCTGCGCGAGGTCATCGAGACGGTCGACTGCCTCATCCTCAACGACGAGGAGATCGAGATGCTGACCGGCAAGCCGACGCTCGTGCAGGCGGCGCGCGAGGTGCTCTCGTGGGGCCCGACGGCGGTCGTCGCCAAGCTCGGCAAGTACGGCGCAGCGCTCTACACGCAGGACGACTTCTTCGCCCTCCCCGCGTATCCGCTGGCCGAGGTGATCGACCCGACCGGCGCCGGCGACTCGTTCGCGGGCGGCTTCGTCGGCTACGTGGCCGCCAACCCCGACGCGCCGATCGACCACGACCTGCTCTCGCAGGCGATGGCCTACGGCACCGCGATCGCGTCCTACAACGTGGAGGAGTTCGGCACCGAGCGCGTCGAGCGCCTCACCGCCGACGAGATCCACGCGCGCGTCGCGGATCTCTCGCGCATGACGGCCTTCGAGGCCGACCGCGTCGCCCTGCGGGCGTAGGCCCGCCCCGCGGCGGGCCTCGGGCCCGCACCGCCCCCCGGAACCGGGGATGACGCGCCTCGGCCATCCGGCCATCGGACATCGGCCCGGTGGCCGGCACGGCCGATCGCAGGGAGGTCCGCGACCGCCACGGATGGCCCGCGGACGACTTCGGCCCTGGAGGCCGCATGCCGCCTGCCCCCCGCGCGCTCGCCCTGACCTGCCTGCTGCTCGCCGCCGCCCTCGCCGGCCGGGTCGTCCCTGCGCGCGCCGCGCCGGTGCGCACCGACGGCCAGCGCGCGCGTCCCGCCCGCGCGCTCCCGGCCGGGCCCGCCGTGGCTCGCGCGGCGGTCTCGCAGCGGTCCGCCACCGACCCCCGTCTCGTCGAGCAGTGGTCGCTGGACGGCGACGGCCCCATGGGCATCGCCAGCGCCTGGAGCCAGACGACGGGCGGTCCGGTGACCGTGGCCATCGTCGACTCGGGCATCGACCTCGGCCATCCCGACCTGGTGCCGAACCTCTGGAGCAACTCCGGAGAGATCGTCGGCAACGGGATCGACGACGACGCCAACGGCTACGTCGACGACGTGCACGGCTACGACTTCGTGGCCGGCGACCCCGTCCCGCAGGACGAGAACGGCCACGGCACGCACGTCGCGGGCATCGTGGCCGCGCGGGGCGGCAACGGCATCGGCATCTCCGGCACGGCCTGGCAGGCGCGCCTCATGGCGGTGCGCGTGCTCGACGATCGCGCCACCGGCACCACCGAGACCGTCGCTGCCGGCGTGCGCTACGCCGCCGACAACGGCGCGCGCATCATCAACCTCAGCCTCGCCGGGCCGTCGTCGAGCGCCGACCTCGAGGCCGCGATCGCCGACGCCACCGCCCGCGGCGTGCTCGTGGTCGCGGCGGCGGGCAACGCGGGGCGCGACCTCGCGAAGGTGCCGGCCTACCCGGCGTCCTACGCGCTGCCCGGCGTCGTCGGCGTCGCGGCGAGCGACGAGCGCGGGCGCCTCGCGACGATCTCCGACTACGGCCCCGGCGCCGACCTCGCCGCCCCGGGCCAGGACATCCTCTCGACGGCGCTCGGCGGCGGCTACGAGTGGCGCACGGGCACGTCGATGGCCGCGCCGGCGGTGACCGGAGCCGCGGTGCTGCTCGCCGCGGAGCGCCCCGATCTCGACGCGAGCGCCCTGCGGGACGCGCTGCTGGGCTCGGCGCGCCGCACCGGCCTGCCGGTCGAGGCGGGCGCGCTCGACGTCGGCGCGGCGCTGCGCATCGTGATCCCGGCCGTCAGCTGGCGGGCCCCGGCGCCGGCGGCCGCCGGCGCCCGCGCCACCGCGCGCACCCCGGGCCGCTCGGGCCGGGCGCGCATCGCCCACCGGGCGGCGCACCGAGCCGGCCGCCGCGTCCGCGCGTCGCGCGCCCGCCATGCGCGGGCCCAACGCCGGCACCACCGCCGACGCGCGCGGGCCAGGGACCACCGCCGCTGAGCGGCGACCCGCCCACACGGACCGGGGGTCGAACAAGACCGCACACGAGGTCCCCGAACCCGGGTAGCGTGGGCGCAGGATGACCTGGGGCTTCATCTGGCTCATGCTGGTGCTCAAGCTGCCGATCGCGGCGCTGCTGTGGATCGTCTGGTGGGCCGTGCACCAGGAGACCGACCCGCAGGCGGACGGCGACGACGAGGACGGCGGCACGAAGGTCGACGCCGACGACCGGGGCACGCCGCGCCGTCCGCGCCCGCCGTTCCCCCGCCGACGCGGCCCGCACGGCGGCCCGACGGTGCCCTCGCCCCCGCGCGTGCGGACGACGACGACCGTCGCCCGCTCCGAGCACGAGCTTCCCGACTGACCGAATCGATCCCACGGGCGCGCGGCGCTCGGTTAGGGTCGCGGCATGCTTCACGCGCTCGCGCTGTTGGCCGTCACCGCCGAGACCGAGGACGAGCCCGTCAAGACGGCGTTCTACGTCTGCGGCGGACTGCTGGCCGCCTGGGCCGTCGTGCTCGCCATGGTGGGCATGTCGCGCGCGACCTTCCCCCAGACGGAGGGCGCGGCGCGGGGCGTGATGGCGATCAGCTTCGTCCTGGTCGTCGCCGCGGCAGCCACCGCGGTCATCACGGCCTGAGATCACGGCCTGAGACTCGGCGCGCCGACACGCGCGCGCCTGAGAGCGGGCGCCCAGGGGGACACTAGTATGCGAGAACGATCCCCCCACCCCGATGAGAGGGCACCCGATCGTGAGCGACACCCAGACGCAGGAAGGCGCCGGCGTAGGCCAGGCCGCCAGCGGCGACACCCTGACGGTCACGGACAACCGGACCGGCCAGACCTACGAGATCCCGATCACCGACGGCACGGTCCGCGCCATGGACTTCCGTCAGATCAAGGTCGGCGACGACGACTTCGGCCTGATGGCCTATGACCCGGCGTTCACGAACACCGCGTCGTGCCGGTCGGCCATCACGTACATCGATGGCGACAAGGGCATCCTGGAGTACCGCGGCTACCCGATCGAGCAGCTCGCGGAGCAGTCGACCTACCTGGAGGTCGCCTATCTCCTGGTCCACGGCGAGCTCCCGACGCGCGAGCAGCTCGACGCGTGGGCGCACCAGATCACCATCCACACGTTCGTCCACGAGAATGTCAAGGAGTTCGTCGGCGGCTTCCGCCACGACGCGCACCCGATGGGGATGCTCCTCGGCTCGGTGGGCGCGCTGTCGACGTTCTACCCGGACGCCAACAACATCTCCGACCCCGACAACCGGATGATCCAGACCATCCGGCTGATCGCGAAGATGCCGACGCTCGCGGCCTTCGCGTACCGGCACACGCAGGGTCAGCCCTACGTGTATCCGGACAACGACCTGAAGTACCCGGGGAACTTCCTCAACATGATGTACAAGATGACCGAGCTGAAGTACGAGCCGGACCCCCGGCTCGAGCGCGCGCTCGACATCCTGTTCATCCTGCACGCCGACCACGAGCAGAACTGCTCGACCAACGCCGTGCGCGCCGTGGGGTCCTCGCAGGTCGACCCGTACTCGGCCGTGGCCGCCGGCGTCGCCGCGCTCTACGGCCCGCTGCACGGCGGCGCCAACGAGGCGGTCCTGCGGATGCTCACACGCATCGGCGACAAGTCGAAGGTCGGCGAGTTCATCGAGGGCGTCAAGGCCGGCAACGAGAAGCTGATGGGCTTCGGCCACCGCGTCTACAAGAACTACGACCCGCGCGCGAAGATCATCAAGTCCGCCGCCGACGACGTCTTCGAGGTCACGGGCGTCAACCCGCTGCTGGAGATCGCGCTCGAGCTCGAGAAGATCGCGCTCGAGGACGAGTACTTCATCTCGCGCAAGCTGTACCCGAACGTCGACTTCTACTCGGGCCTCATCTACGAGGCGCTGGGGCTACCGGTGTCGATGTTCCCGGTCATGTTTGCCATCCCGCGCACGTCGGGCTGGGTCGCCCAGTGGCTGGAGATGGTCCAGGACAAGGAGCAGAAGATCGCGCGTCCCCGCCAGATCTACACGGGCGAGCGCACGGTCGACTACACCCCGATGTCGCAGCGGTAGTCCCCGCCGTGGCCGAGCACTGGACGCTGCGGCTGCAGCAGGGCCCGAAGGTGACCAAGCGCCG
>DASTWY010000016.1:0-3461 GCA_035765735.1 Baekduia sp.
GGCCGCCGAGCGGCCGCAGACGGGCACACGACGGTGAGGGGGCGTGCGTCATCCCCGTCATCCCGCTGCCACGGCAGCGACGCCGCCGAGCGCCAACACGACCCCCGCCAGCTGCGGCGGCCGGACGCGCTCGCCGAGGAACGCGGCGGCCAGGAGCACCGTCACCACGGGGTACATGCTGCCGAGGACCGCGACCACCCCGAGCTCCCCGCGGGTGCTCGCCACGGCCACGAGCGTGATGGCCGCGAGGTCGATCGTCCCGATCGCGGCGACCCCGAGCGTCATGCCCCGGCCCGCGCGGAGCGGGGCGCCGCGGAGCGCGATCGCGGCCACCACGGGCAGCGGCGCCGCCCGGACCAGCACGAGCGTCCACACGACCGACGCCTCGGCAGGGTGGTGCGAGAGCACGAAGAACCCTCCGAAGCCGACCGCCGCCACCGCCGCCAGGGCGATCCCCGACCGGCCGGCCCGCGCGCTCTCCTCGTCGTCGTGCACCTCACGTGAGGCCAGCGCGACCCCCGCGACGGTCACCACCAGCCCGATCACCACCACCGCAGAGAGCCGATCGCCCATCACGATCCCGGCCAGGACGGGGAGCGCCGCGCCCGTCGCGGAGATCGGGGCGACGACGCTCATGGTGCCGATCGCCAGCGCGCGGTAGAAGCACCCGAGCGCCACGACACCCGAGGCCCCCGCCCCCATCGCGAGCAGCACGTCCGACGCCGATGCGAAGAACGCCGGCCGGGCGATCGCCGCGACGAGGCCGATGACCGCCAGCCCACCGAGCTCGCCGAGCAGCAGCACCCAGACCACCGGCACACGGCGGCTCGCCATGCCCGCGAGGAAGTCGGAGGTGCCCCAGGCGAGGGATGCAGCGAGCGCGAAAACGACGGCCATGCACGCCGGATCCTGGCAGGGCCCGCTCCGAACGGCCTCGCCACCGGGGGCGCTCCAGGTTCCGGTGCGGGCAGGAGGCGGGAGCACCCGCGCGAACCCCGGCTGTGTCCCCTTGTCTCCCGATACCGTCTCACCGTGCGCCGACTCTCCATCGCGCGCTCCGTCCAGCTCGCGCTCCTCGGTCTGACGATCGCCCTCACGGCGATCGCCGGCCTCGCGGTGGCGTCGCTGTACTCGTCGCGGCAGGACTACGAGAGCTCGCTGGCCCGGGCGTTGGAGGTCAAGGCCGCGGCCGGGCGCCTGCTGGCCGCGTCGGTCGTCGAGGAGGCGACCCTGCGCGCGGCGAAGGCCGACCGGGGCACGACCAAGGTCGGGCGCGCCCGCGCCGCCTACACCGCGGCGCTGGCCGACGCGCGCCGGCGCGCCCAGGGCGACCCGCGCAGCCTCCAGCTCCTCGACCAGGCCGCCGCCGCTCAGGCGCGTCTGCGGCAGCCGAAGGCGTCGCCGAGCGCCGCGCTGGCCGCGCGCGCGCCCATCACGGCGCTCACGCGGCGCCAGGACCAGCGGCTGCAGGACGCCGACGGCGCCGCGCGCGACGACTCGCGCAAGGCGCTGGCGTCGATCATCGCCGCCGGCGGCCTGGCGCTCGCCGGCGCGATCGCGCTCGTCGCGCTGCTGCTGGCAGGCGTGCGCCGGCCGCTCGAGGATCTCGTCGGCGCCTCGGCCCGGCTCGCCGAGGGCGACCTGGGCGCCCGCGTGGACGAGACCCGCGGCCCCGACGAGCTCCGGCTCCTCGGCCGCTCCTTCAACGCGATGGCCGCCGACCTCGAGCAGGCCAACGAGCACCTGGAGGCGCAGCGGCGGCGGCTGGAGGTCACGGTCCGCAGCCTCGGCGACGGCCTGATCCTCGTCGACGAGGAGGGCCTCGTGGCGACTGCCAACCCGCGCGCGCACCAGCTCGTGCCGGGGCTCACGCTCGGCCACCCGCCCGAGCAGGCGCGGCTGCCGCTGCCCAGCGCCGAGGAGGCGCACGGCGTCGAGATCCTGATCGAGCACGAGGGGCGCACCCTCGCGGTGACCGCCTCGCGCCTCGACGAGCGCGACACCGGCGGCGGCGTGGTGTGGACCCTCCGCGACGCCACCGAGCGCGCCCGGCTGGAGCGCCTCAAGAGCGAGTTCGTCGCCACCGCGTCGCACGAGCTGCGCTCGCCGCTGACGTCCATCAAGGGCTTCGTCGAGCTGCTGCGCGCCGGCGAGGGGCTCGACGACCGCCAGCGCGAGTTCCTCGACATCGTGCTCGTCAGCGCCAACCGCCTCGTCGACCTCGTCAACGACCTGCTCGACGTCGCCCGCCTGGAGGCCGGCCGCGTCGAGGTGCACCGCCGCGCGATCGACGTCGGCGAGGTCGTCGAGGAGGTCTCGACGCTGCTGCGCGGCCGCATCGACGCCAAGGGCCAGCGGCTCGAGGTCGAGGTGGAGACCGGCACGCCGCGGGTGCTCGCCGACCCGACGCGGCTGCGGCAGATGCTCATGAACCTCGTGACCAACGCCCACCTCTACACCGACGAGGGCGGCATGCTGCGGCTGCACGCCTGCGGCTCGCCGGGCGGCGTCCGGATCGAGGTCTCCGACACCGGCCGCGGGATGACCAGCGCCGAGCTCGAGCACGTCTTCGAGCGCTTCTCGCGCGGCTCGGGCAGCACCGGCACGCCGGGGACCGGCCTCGGGCTGTCGATCGTCAAGTCGCTGGTCGACCTCCACGGCGGCACGATCGACGTGGCGAGCACGCCGGGCGAGGGCACGACGTTCGCCATCACGCTGCCGCGGGCGCCGCTGCCCGGCGTGGTCTCGCGGCCCCGCGACGCGCTGCAGGGCCGGCGGGTCCTGGTCATGGACGACGAGCCCGAGACGGCGCGGCTGATCGCCGAGCGCCTCGAGCCGTTCGGCGTCGAGTGCGACGTCGTGACCGAGGGCGGCGCCGCGCTGGAGCTGCTGCGCACGCAGTCCTACGACGCGATGACCCTCGACGTCCTGATGCCGGGCGTCAGCGGCTTCGAGGTGCTGCGCGAGCTGCGCGCCGACCCGCGGCTCGCCGACCTGCCGGTCGTCGTGGTGTCGGTGTTCAGCGGCCGCGAGGCGCTGTCGGGCGAGTGGGTCGTCAGCAAGCCGATCGACGCCGACGAGCTCGCCGACGCGCTCGGCGCCGCGGTCATGGCGGGGCGCGTCCGGGTCCTGGCGGTCGGGCGCCCGGGCATCCGCGGCAACCTCCGCGAGGCGCTCGAGGAGCTCGCGATCGACCACGAGTGGGCGACCACGCCGCTGGAGGCCGCGCGGCTCTGCGCGCGGCGGCGCTTCGAGGTCGCGCTCGTCGACGCCGGCCTGCCCGACCCGCACGCCGCGGTCGACGGCCTCTCGCTGCGCGGCCGGCGGCTGCGGCGGGCCGTGGTCGTCTTCGCCGTCGACGACCCCGCGCCGGGCCTGGCGCGTCTCGATGCGGACCCGATGCCGATCGAGGACGCCGGTGAAGCCGTGCTGGCGCTGCTGCGCGACGCGGACGCCTCGGC
>DASTWY010000017.1:0-5766 GCA_035765735.1 Baekduia sp.
CCGTCGAGGGACGACTGAACCACCGTGGCGGTGGGTAAGTCGTCCCTCGACGCCGCGGGCGGGGGTGGCGGAGCGGTCGAGCTCGGGCGCGGCGGTGGGGGCGACGGTCGTGCCGCCGCCGCGGCGGGTCTCGAGGTAGCCCTCGGCGGCGAGCTGGGCGTAGGCGTCGACGACGACGCCGCGGGAGACGCCGAGCTCGACGGCCAGCGCCCGCGTCGGCGGCAGCCGCGTGCCGGGCGCCAGCCGGCCGCTGACCACCGCCTCCCGCAGCGCGTGCTCGGCACGGGCGCGCAGCGAGCGCCCCGGGGCGGTGTCGAGGTCGAGGTGGAGGTCCATGGCGGCGCATGCCTCTGCCACCACCCCCGCCCGCCGAGCGTCGAGGGACGACTGAACCCCCGCCACGGTGGTTCAGTCGTCCCTCGACGTTCGCGGGGGTGCGGGTGGCGGAGGGACTTGGCCCCGGATTCTTGCAGGCGCTTGGCCCTGTTCCGAGGGCCAAGCCGGCCATACATTGCTGCCCATGTCCGCCGCACCGTCCGAGCGCACCCGCGTCCGCCGCGCCCCCGCCCGCGCCGTCTACGACCGCGAGGCGGTCGAGGCGATCCTCGACGAGGCGCAGGTCGCCCATCTCGGCTTCGCCGTCGACGGCCAGCCCTACGTCATCCCGACCCTGCACGCCCGCGTCGGCGACCTCGTCTACGTGCATGGCTCGTCGGCCAGCCGCGCGCTGCGCACGCTGCGCGGCGGGGCGCCGATGTGCCTGACGGTGACGCTCGTCGACGGCCTGGTGCTGGCCCGGTCGGTCTTCCACCACTCGATGAACTACCGGTCGGTCGTGGTGCTCGGCGAGGCGCGCGCCGTCGACGACCGCGAGGAGAAGCTGCGCGCCCTGGAGGCGTTCACCGAGGGGCTCATCCCCGGCCGGTGGGCCGAGGCGCGCCCGCCCAGCGACCAGGAGCTCAAGGGCACGCAGATCCTCGCGCTGCCGATCGACGAGGCGTCGGCGAAGGTGCGCACCGGCGGCCCGGTCGACGACGACGAGGACTACGCGCTCGACGTCTGGGCCGGCGTGCTGCCGCTCGCGCTGCGTGCCGGCGCGCTGGAGCCCGACGACCGCCTGCGGCCCGGGGTCGCCCCGTCGGCGGCCGTCACCGGCCTCGCGGCAGCGAAGGGCGGCGGCGCCGGCGCCTAGACGTTCGCCGCCAGCGCGCGGCGCACGCTGTCGAGCGTGATCAGGCCGCACAGGCGCCCGTCGGCGTCGGTGACGACCAGCGCGCCGAGCCGGCGCAGCGGCTCGGAGCCCAGCAGCGCCTCGAGCGACGTGTCGCGGCCGACGCGCGCGTCGGTGCCGGCGTCGGCGAGCTCGGAGGCGGTCAGCGTCGGCTGCCCGTCGGCCAGCGCGCCGTCGATGCGGTCGGCGCGCAGCACGCCCACGGCCCGGCCGTCGGCGTCGACCACCGGGAACCACGGCAGCCGGTAGCGCGCGAAGAACTCGTCCTGCGCCGCCAGCGCCGTGGTCGTCCCGGGCACCGCGACCGGCTCGGCGTCCATGAGGTCGGCGGCGGTCACGCCCTCGATGCGCTCGGAGAACGCGCTCGACACGACGGCGCCGCGCGCGCCCGAGCTCAGGAACCATCCGAGCAGCATCAGCCAGACGCCGTCGGTCGCGCTGCCGGCGAAGGCCAGCCACAGCCCGACGCCGATCAGCACGTACGCGAACCCCTGGCCCAGGCGTCCGGCCAGCCGCGTGGCGCGGTTGCGGTCGCCGGTGACCTTCCAGGCGATCGCGCGCGCGATCCGGCCGCCGTCGAGCGGGAACCCGGGGACGAGGTTGAAGGCCAGCAGCCCGGCGTTGACCAGCGTCAGCCAGGCCAGCAGCGCGAGCACCGGCGTGGTCGTCGCGTCGCCGCCGACGAGCTGGAACGCGCCGTCGTCGTGCGAGGCGATCGTCACGCCGAGGAGCGCGAGGCCGGCGATCACCGCGGTCACGAACGGCCCGGCGGCGGCGATCCGGAACTCCTCGCCGGGCGAGTCGGCGTCACGCGAGAGCTTGGCCAGCCCCCCGAAGACCCACAGGTCGATGCCCACGACCCCGACCCCGTTGCGGCGCGCGACCACGGCGTGCCCGAGCTCGTGCAGCACGATCGAGAGGAAGAACAGCGTGGTGCCGGCGACCGCGACGGCGTACGTGCCGGTGTCCGACATGTCGGGCAGCGCGTCGCCGAACAGCCCCGACAGCCACCAGATCATCAGGAAGAGGAAGACGAACCAGCTCGGGCTCGCGCCGATGCGGATGCCGAACACCCGCCCGAGCTGCACTGATCCTCCGCGTCCGCCGAGCACCCCGACATTGTGCCGCGCCGCGGGCATGTCGGGCACAGTGTGCGGCGTGGACGTCCCGACGATCCTCGGCCTCTACGCCCAGGGCCTGTTCCCGATGGACGATCCCGAGGGCCGCGCGGGCCCGCGCGCAGGCGGCGAGCTGCCCTGGTGGGTGGCCGACCCGCGGACCGTCTTCGACCTCGACGAGGGGTCGCGCGCCGCCCTGCGGCGCCGGGTGCGCCGCTCGCTGCGGGCCCGCGACGACTGGCAGCTGCGGCTGGACACCGCGTTCGACGAGGTGATCGCGGCGTGCGCCCGCCCGCGCGACGCCCACGACGGGGTCTGGCTGACACCGCGGATGCACGCCCTGTACCGGGCGCTGAACGCCGCCGGCCACGCCCACACGTTCGAGGTGTGGGCGGGCGGCGAGCTGGCCGCGGGCCTGATCGCCGTCACCATCGGCCGCGCGGCGATGCTGGAGTCGATGTTCCACCGCGTCCCGCACGCCGGCAACGTGCTCGTCGCGCTCACGCTGGACGCGCTCGCCGGCGCGGGCTGCGAGCTGTGCGACATCCAGACCGCCACGCCGCACACGCTGCGCCTCGGCGCGGTCCAGATCCCGCGCGCGGAGTACGAGGCGCGGCTGCGGCGCGCGCTGACCTAGTGGGAGGCCTGCAAGCCCGCCGCCTCCACCTTCGGCCCCAGCGCCTGGGCCAGCGCGATCAGCCCCGACAGCGGGCGGATCATCACCGTGAAGTCGGCGATCGTCCCGTCGGGGCCCATGCGGACGAGGTCCATCCCCTCGAGCTCCCGCTCGCCGACGCGCGCGCGGAAGATGAGGGCGTGGACGTCGCCACCGGCGAGCTCGTCGGTGTAGCGGAAGTCCTCGAAGGTCTCGGCGACGAGCCGCAGCAGCGCCCCGACGGTCTCCTGGCCCTCGTAGGCATGGAAGACCGCCGGGCTGTGGAACACGACGCCGGGTGCCAGCAGCGCCACCGCGGCGTCGATGTCGCCGGCCTCGACGGCCGCCCGGAACGGATGCACGGCGCTCACCCCGCCTGCGGCGCGTGCCGCTCGATGATGGCGCCGAGGTCGGTGCCGGCCGGCAGCGTCCCGTAGTGCAGGCCGCCCTCGTGCGTCAGCCGCGTGGCGACGAACGCGTCGGCGACCGCAGCGGGGGCGTGGCGGAGCAGCAGCGACGCCTGCAGCGCGAGCGCCATCCGCTCGACGACGATCCGCGCCCGGCCCTCGAGCTCCTCGGGACGCGTGAACTCCGAGCGCACCGTCTGCACGTAGGCGTCGTACCGGGTGTCGGCGCCGGTGGCCTCGTCGAGCTCGGCGAGGAAGACGTCCAGCGACTCGGGGCTGCGCGCCAGCGCGCGGAGCACGTCGAGCGCCATGACGTTGCCCGACCCCTCCCAGATGGAGCACAGCGGGGCCTCGCGGTAGAGGCGCGGCATGCCGCTGGCCTCGACGTAGCCGTTGCCGCCGAAGCACTCCAGCGCCTCGAACGCGTGGTTGGGGACGCGCTTGCAGACGTGGTACTTGGCGACCGCGGTGGCCAGGCGCTTGAACAGGTCGGAGCGCTGGTCGCCGGCGGCCGCCTCGTCGTAGGCGCGGCACAGCCGCAGCGCCAGGGCCGTGGCCGCCTCGCTCTCGACGGCGAGGTCGGCGAGCACGCTGCGCATCAGCGGCTGCTCGACGAGCAGCTTGCCGAACGCGCTGCGGTGCATCGTGTGCCAGGTGGCCAGCGCGACCGCGTGGCGCATGCCGCCGGCGCCGCCGAGCACGCAGTCCAACCGCGTGTGGTTGACCATCTCGATGATCGTCGGCACCCCGCGGCCGGGCTCGCCGACCATGCGGCCCCACGCGCCCTTGAACTCGATCTCCGACGACGCGTTGGACTTGTTGCCCAGCTTGTCCTTGAGGCGCTGGAGCTGGAAGCCGTCGTTCTTGGTCCCGTCGGGCAGGAAGCGCGGCACGGCGAAGCAGGAGAGGCCTTCGTCGGTGTAGGCGAGCACGAGGAACAGGTCGCTCATCGGCGCGCTGCAGAACCACTTGTGGCCGACGATCCGGTACTCGGCCCCCGGCCCTCCGCCGTTCAGCGGCGTGGCCACGGTGCTGTTGGCGCGCACGTCCGAGCCGCCCTGCTTCTCGGTCATGGCCATGCCGCAGATCGCGCCCGGCTTCTCCGTGGCCGGCTTCAGCGCGCCGTCGTAGCCGCGCGCGGTGAGGCGCGGCACCCACTCGTCGGCGACCTCGGGGGTCACGCGCAGCGCCGGCACGGCGGCGAACGTCATGGTGATGGGGCAGCCGAAGCCCGCCTCCGCCTGGGTGCCGCTCATGTAGATGGCGGCGCGCGCGACCTGCGCGCCCGGCTGGGGGTCGTTCCACGGCAGCGCGTGCATCTCGTCGTGGACGCCGCGTGCCATCAGCTGATGCCAGGCGGGGTGGAACTCGACCGCGTCGAGGCGGTTCCCGTAGCGGTCGTGGGTGTGCAGCACGGGCGGGTGCTCGTTGGCCTGGAACCCCCAGACCTGCATCGGCTCGCCGCCCCAGAAGGCGCCGACCTCCACCGCGCGGTCGTGGGCCCAGCCCCCGCCCTCGCGGTGCAGTCCCTCGACCAGCGCGGCGTGGTCGAGGAAGAGGTTGCGGCCCTCCAGCGGCGGGACCTGGTTGCGGACCTCGTGGGTGGCGAACGCCGTGGCGTCAGGCCGCGCGACGGTGGACATCGTGGGTCAGCTCCTGATCGGTGATGGAACGCAGGCAGAAGGTGATGAGCCCCGCGACGAGCGCCTCGGCGTCGTCGCGGCGGGCGGTGGGGGAGAGCGGGCCGAGCAGGGCCTCTCCGATGGCGCCGACGAGCGCGGCGGCGGTCAGGCGCGCATCCTGCCCCGGCAGCTCGCCGGCGGTGATCCCGTCCTCGACGGCGGCGGCGAAGACCGCCGCGTAGGCGCGCCGGAACTGCAGGCGCTGCGCCTCGACGGCGGGATCCACCGGCTCGGCCAGCAGCGCCCAGGCCAGGCGCCGGCCGCGCAGCGCGCGGCGCGCGAAGGTGTCGACGGCGGCGGCGATGCGCTGCGCGGCGGGCTCGTCGGTGCTCGTGGCGCGGGCGACGGCGTCGACCTCGCGCTGCGACGCGACGCGGAAGACCTCGGTCAGCAGCTCGGCCTTGGACGGGAAGTGGCGGTAGACGGTCCCGGTGGCCACGCCGGCCTCGCGGGCGACCGCGGCGACCTGCGCCTCGCGGTAGCCGCCGCCGGCCACGAGCTTCAGCGCCGCGCGCACGATCCGGTCGCGCGTCTGCGTCCTGCGGGCCTCGGTGCGCTCGGTGGGCCGGTACGGCACGGCAAGAAGTGAACCACCGTTCACACCTTGCGGTCAAGCGGCGCGCCGGGGCGGCTCGCCCCCGACCGAGCGTCGAGGGACGACTCAGCCACCGCC
>DASTWY010000018.1:0-58104 GCA_035765735.1 Baekduia sp.
TCTGCGGCGGTCCGCGCCTGGAGCTCGGCCTCCAGCCGCGCCTCGCGCTCGACGGCCAGCGCCTCGCGGGCGGCCAGGGCTTCGGCGTCGGCGGCGGCGCGGGCCTCGCGCTCGGCGAGCAGCTCCTCGGGCGGGGCGGCGACGCCGGCAGTCCCGTGCTGGCCGACCGCGGCCTGCAGGCGCTCGCGCTCGCGGCGGCCGGCCGCGGGGTCGTCGCCCGGCGCCATGACGACGCAGATGGCCCACGGCTCGTCGCCGTCGTAGACCGGGAAGCGGCAGGCGCGCATGGCGCGGCGGCCGTCGCGGGCCAGGACGGTCTCGCGGGCGTCGAGGTGGCCATGGGCGTCGAGGACCAGCGCGTCGAGCTCGGCGACGCGGTGGGCCACGTCGGCGGGCTGCAGGGCGTTGTCGGTCTTGCCGACCAGCCGCGACGCCTCCAGGCCGACGAGGTCGGCGAAGGCGGGGTTGACCGCGACGTAGCGGCCGCCGGCGTCGCGGACGCACGCGGGCAGCGCGGCCTGCGGCAGCGCGTCGGCGAGCGGGCCGAGCCGCTGCGCCGCTCCCTGGCCCGTGGTGGATCCGTCGGTCATCCGTGACTCCTGGTCCTCATCGTCCTCAGGTGTCGGTCTCTGGGCGCGTGCGCACACCGCCGCGGACGAACGTACGGCTCCGCACAGGTATCCTCCGCGGCCCCTCAGAACGCGGAACCCTGGAGCAGACATGGCCGTCGCACCGAGCGCCTACAGCGAGCAGACCGACGAGCAGAAGGCCATCATCGAGATGGTCCGGCAGTTCGTCGACGAGCAGATCATCCCGAACGCCGAGCACTACGACGGCAAGGACGAGTACCCCGAGCCGATCGTCGAGCAGCTCAAGGAGCTGGGCCTCTTCGGCATCACGATCCCCGAGGAGTACGGCGGGCTGGGCCTCGACCTGACGACCTACGTCATGGTCGTCGAGGAGCTGTCGCGCGGCTGGATCTCGATCAGCGGCGTGATCAACACGCACTTCATCGGGTCCTACCTGCTCATGAAGTACGGCAACGACGAGCAGAAGCAGAAGTACCTGCCGCGGATGGCCACCGGCGAGATCCGCGCCGCCTTCTCGCTGAGCGAGCCGGAGCTCGGCTCCGACGTGCAGGCGATCAAGACGGCGGCCAAGAAGATCGACGACGGCACGTACGAGATCAACGGCCAGAAGATGTGGGTCACCAACGGCCTCATGTCGTCGCTGGTCTTCGTGCTCGTCAAGACCGACCCGGACGCGCAGCCGCGCCACAAGGGCTTCACCTGCTTCATCACCGAGAAGGAGCCGGGCGTCAGCGAGAACACCGGCGACTACGCCGGCCTGACGGTCCCGCCCAAGATCAAGAAGATGGGCTACAAGGGCGTCGAGTCGACCGAGCTGGTCTACGACGGCTACAGGTGCCCGGCGACGCAGATCCTCGGCGGCGAGGACGCGGGCCTCAACAAGGGCTTCGCGCAGATGATGGACGCGCTGGAGGTCGGCCGCGCCAACGTCGCCGCCCGTGGCGTCGGCCTGGCGCAGCGCGCGCTCGAGCTCGCCCTGCGGTACTCGCAGGAGCGCAAGACGTTCGGCAAGCCGATCGCCGAGCACCAGGCGATCCAGTTCAAGCTCGCCGACATGGCGACGCAGCTCGACGCCGCCCGCCTGCTCACCCGCCGCGCGGCGATGATGAAGGACGCCGGCGAGCGCTCCGACATGGAGGCCGGCATGGCCAAGCTGTTCGCCTCGGAGGCCGCGCGCTTCTGCGCCGAGGAGTGCCTGCGCATCCACGGCGGCTACGGCTACTCCAAGGAGTACGAGATCGAGCGGATCTACCGCGACGCGCCGCTGCTGCTGATCGGCGAGGGCACGTCGGAGATCCAGCGGATGGTCATCGGCAAGAAGCTGCTCCAGCGCCACAAGCTGGCCTGACGCTCGCCCAGGGGGCGAGGTCAGGCTCGGCGAGCAATCGCCCAGGGGGCGATCTCGCGGTTGTCGGTCTACCGCGGGCCGCTGATGCGGCCCGCGGTAGTGTGGTGTCGGTGAGCAGCGACGCACCGCAGTTGATCGAGACGGCTGTGCGCGTGGTCCTCGACGAGGTCCCCGCGCTGAGGCCGATGACGCTCGTGGTCGGCATCGACCTCCACGGCCGCGGCGACGTGCAGCAGTTCCGGCTGGAGCTGCCCGAGGTGAAGGTCACCAAGGACATCGCCGCCGACGCGAAGGTCCGCGTCGAGCTGCGCCGCGACTTCTTCAACCTGATGGTCGAGCACGGCGCGAAGGTCGCCGACTGGCAGCAGGCCTTCCACGAGGGCCGCGCGAAGGCCACGGGCGTCCAGCAGTACCTGCAGCTGATCCAGCGGGTCGTGGAGAAGCAGCAGGAGCGCGCTCGCCTGCGTCGCGCGCACGGCTGACGACCGCCGGGTACTCGTCACGGCATGACCGACCTCGGCGCACCCCAGTCGTTCCTGACCCTGCGCGAGGGCACGCCGGTGCTCGACGCCGCCGGCCACGAGATCGGGACGGTGCGCCACGTGCTCGCCGCCGAGGAGGCCGACATCTTCGACGGGCTGATCGTCGACACGCCGTTCGGCTGCCGCTTCGTCGACGCGCCGCTGATCGACGGGCTCTACGAGCGCGCCGCCCTGCTCACCGGCGAGGCCCCGCCCGCCGAGCGGCTGCCCGAGCCGAGCGAGAACCCGGCGCAGCTGACGACCGGGCCGGACGATGTCGTGGGCGACTCCGCCGACCTCGGCGCCAAGCTGCGCCGGGCGTGGGACTACCTCACCGGGCGCTACTGAGCGGCTCGCCGCCTACGCGGTCTGCGCCATCTCCGACGGCCCGGCCTCGACGGCCTCCGGGCTCATCCACATGACCTCCCAGACGTGGCCGTCGGGGTCGGCGAAGCTCCGGCCGTACATGAACCCGTGGTCCTGGGGCTCGGAGGCGGGGGAGCCGCCGTGGGTGAGCGCCGCGTCGGCCAGCGCGTCGACGGCCTCGCGGCTGTCGGCCGACACGCATAGCAGCACCTCTGTGACCGTGCGCGCGTCGGTGATCGGGTGCGGCGAGAAGTCGCCGAAGCGCGACTCGTGCAGCAGCATCACGTACGCCTGATCGCTGATCCGCATGCAGGCGCACTCGTCGGTGGTGAACTTCGCGTCGAAGTCGAACCCGAGCGCCCGGAAGAACGCCATCGAGGTCGAGACGTCGCGGACGGGGAGGTTGACGAAGAGCAGTCGTGGCTGGGCGGGCATGGGGTTCCTCCTGCAAGGTCGCGTGACGGTGCTGCAGGAGAGACGGCTGCTGCGGGTCGAACTCATCGGTCGGCCTGGCGCCGTCCGCCCGCCGCGTCCGTCACGCTGCGCCGGTGGCCCGTCTTCCGCTTCCGCGCAACGTCCGCGTGCTCTCGCTCGTCAGCTTCTTCCAGGACGCGGCGTCGGAGCTGCTGTATCCGATCGTCCCGCTGTTCCTGACGACGACGCTCGGGGCGCCCGCGTCGGTCGTCGGGCTCGTGGAGGGCGTGGCCGAGGCGACGGCCTCGATCGGCAAGGCGGTGAGCGGGCGGCTCGCCGACCGCTTCGCGCGCCGGCCGCTGGTGGCGCTCGGCTACGGCATCTCGTCGGTGGCCAAGCCGATCATCGGCCTCGCCGGCGGGTGGCCGCTGGTGCTCGTCGCCCGCTTCACCGATCGCGTCGGCAAGGGGATCCGGACGTCGCCGCGTGACGCCCTGCTCGCCGCCGAGGTGGATCCGTCCCAGCGCGGGCGCGCCTTCGGGTTCCACCGCGCCGCGGACACCGCGGGCGCGGTCGTCGGGCCGCTGCTCGGCCTGGCGCTCTACGAGCTGCTCGACCACCGGCTGCGGCCGCTGTTCTTCCTGGCGGCGATCCCGGCCGCCGTCAGCGTCGCGCTCGTCTTCGCCGTCCACGAGCACCGCGACGCGCCGGTGCCGGCGGCGGCGCGCGCCGACGCGGTCGCCGCGCCGGCGGCCGGCCCGCCGCTGCCGCGCGCCTACTGGCGGCTGGTCGCCCTGCTGGCCGTCTTCGCCCTCGCCAACTTCAGCGACGCGCTCATCATCCTGCGGGCCAAGGCGCTGGGACTGGACTTCGTCGCGGTGATCCTCGCCTACACGCTCTACAACGTCAGCTACGCCGCGCTCAGCTATCCGGCCGGCGCGGTGTCGGACCGCGTGCCGCGGCACGCGGTGTACGGGACCGGGCTCGGGCTCTTCGCCGTCGCCTACCTCGGGCTGGGGCTCGCGCAGTCCGGCGGGTGGGTCTGGGTCCTGTTGCCGGTCTATGGCGGCTACACGGCCCTGACCGACGGCGTCGGCAAGGCCTGGGTGTCCGACCTGGTGCCGCGCGCGGCGCTCGGCCGCGGCCTGGGCTACTTCCAGGCCGTCACCGGCGGCTGCACGCTCGTGGCCAGCCTGTGGGCGGGGCTCGCGTGGGGCGAGGACGGCCACGTGCCGCTGCTGGTCTCCGGCGCGGCGGTGGCGGTGCTGGCGGCGGTCGCGCTCGGCGCGACGGCCGGCCGCCCGCCGCGGGGCTAGCAGCGGCGGCTCGCCGCCGGTCACCGCTCCGACCAGATGTCCAGCACGCCGTGGTCGCTGTCGTGGTCGTTGGCGTTGCCCTCGCCCAGGACGATCCGGCCGCCCGCGGCCACGGGGCTGTTCCAGTGGCCGGAGCCGGCCGGCAGCGTCGCGGCCAGCCGGCCGGTTCCCGCGTGGTAGACGCGCAGCCCGCCGCCGCTCGGGTCATAGACGTACAGCAGGCCGCCGGCGACGATCGGGCTGGTGCCCGCGTGGCCGTTGGCCCACAGCGGCTTGATGCGGCGCTTCAGGACGCGGTAGGCGGTGGTGCCGCCGCCGGTCGTCACGAAGACCGTCGTGCCGCCGCGGTGGTGCCAGACGGCGGGCGCGGTGAACATCATCTGGCCGCCCGGGGTGGGGAGGACCTGCAGGTCGCCGCCCAGCCTGCGGCCCGCGGCGCCCGTGACGCCCGCCATGCGGCTGAGCGCGATCAGGTGCAGCTTGGCGTCCTTGCCGCCCTGCAGCACGAGGTCGTGGCCCAGGAAGGCCGGCGAGGTGGAGCCGACGTCGATGTCCTGCGCCTCGTAGCGGGCCTGCTCGGTCGGCGTCCAGTGGCGCAGCAGCCGGCGGGCGTCGGGAGAGAGGCGCAGCACGCTGTCGCCCCAGTCGGTGGCGCCGTCGAACGGGCCGTTGCTCGTGGCCACCAGCAGGTCGCGGGAGCCCGGCAGCACGACGGCGCCGGCGCGGCCCCAGATCGCCGACTCGGTCGACGAGCAGCTCGACGGCACGATGACGCGGTGGCGGTTCGCGCACAGCGAGTTCCAGACGCCGATGACGCGGCCGCTGCGGCGGTCCAGCGTCACCACCTTGCCCTGGTACGGCGGCTCGTCGCCGATGTAGCCGCCCGTCGTGGCGATCACGCGGCGGCCGCTGACGTTCAGCGACGAGGTGAGCTTCTCGTGCGTGGCGTCGCGCGTGATCGAGACCGGCCAGCCGTGCTGCTCCGCGCCGTCGGCGACCGACAGCTTGTGGATGAAGCCGCCGGGCGACGCCGTGAAGACGAAGCGCCTCGACGGGTCGGCCGCGGGGCTGGCGTTGGTGATCTGCGGGCTCCCGGCGACCCGCTGGAACTCCTTGGGCGTGAACGTCCAGCGGATCTTGCCGCTGGCGAGGTCGACGGCGACGGTCTTGCCGTAGGTCGTCGTGGCGAAGGCCGTGTCGCCGAGGATGATCGGCGTGCTGTCGACGGTGCCCGGCGTCGTCACGCGCGTGCGCTGCAGCCGCTTCAGCGTGCCGGCGCCGATGCCCGGCGAGGCGTTCGTGGCGCTCGGCCGGGACGGGGTGAGGCCGAACATCGGCCAGTCGGTCAGCCGCTTGGCCGCGCGCGCCGGGGGAGTTCCCGCGTCCGGGGCGCTGACCGTGGTGGGCGCGTCGGGCGTGCTCTCGGCGGAGCTGCCCGAGGAGCCGCAGGCCAGCAGCCCCAGCGCCGCGAGCGCGGCCGCGGGGATCGTCAGGGACCGGGCCAGGCGCAGGCGCATGGCCCGACGCTAGCAGCGGCCTGGCGGCCGCGAGCCCGGGTTCAGCCGGCGTCCGGGCGCAGCGCTGGGACCTGCTGCGTGATGCAGTGTGGGCCGCCGCCGCCGAAGGCGTGGACCACGCCGGGCACGCCCACGACCTCCTTGTCGCCGAACGCGGCGCGGATGCGCTCCAGCGCCTCCTCGTCGCGCACCGGCTGCCCGGCGGTCGGCACCACGGCGAAGCGATCGCCGAGGTAGAGGTTCAGGTAGGAGGCGACGACCTCCTCGCCCTCGACCGTGGCGTAGGCCAGCGGCGGGAACTCGACGACCTCGAGGCCGGCGGCGATCGCGCGCTCGCGGTTCTCGACCATGTTGTCGTGGTTCGGGTTGTCGGGCGCCACCGTCTGCAGCAGCACCTTGCCGGGCCCCGTGAAGGTCGCGATCAGGTCGACGTGGCCGTCGGTGTCGCGGTCCTCGACGAGGCCGCGGCCGAGCCAGACGACGCGCTCGACGCCCAGGTGGTCCTTGAGGTGCTGCTCGATCTCCTCGCGCCCCAGCGACGGGTTGCGGTTGGGGTTCAGCAGGCACTCCTCGGTGGTCAGCAGCGTGCCGGCGCCGTCGACGGCGATCGAGCCGCCCTCGAGGATCAGCGGCGCCGTGAAGACCTCGCCGAAGCGCTCGGCCAGCAGGCCGCCGATGGCGGCGTCGCGGTCGAAGCCGGTGAACTTCTCGCCCCAGGCGTTGAAGCCGAAGTGCACGCCGGCGCGACGGGTCGGCCGCTCGTGGTCGTCGACGACGAAGATCGGGCCGCTGTCGCGCAGCCACGAGTCGTCGATCGGCAGCTCGACGACGTCGACCGCGGCGCTGCACGCGGCGCGCGCCTCCGCGGCGTCGGCGGGCGAGCCGGCCACCATCGTCACGGGCTCGAACGCGGCGATCGCGTTGGCCACGGCGGCGCTCTCGACCTTCGCCGCCCCGAGCTGGCCGCCCCACAGCTCGCGCCGGCACGGCCACGCCATGAGCGTGCGCTCGTGGGGCGCCCACTCGGGCGGCATGGACAGTCCGGCGGCAGCAGGGGTCATCGGCATGGCTCTCGGCAGCATGGCATGGCTACGATCCGGACGGATGACCACCGAGCGGGCGATCCGGTTCGACCCTGAGCTGCTGGAGGAGCTCGACCGCCGCTCCGAGGCGACGGGGGAGGACGTCTCGCGCGTCGTCAACGCCGCGGTCGCGCGGTTCCTGCACGCGGCCGACGCCCACGGGGACGGACGGGGGCCGGACCGCGGCCGGATGCCGGACCTCGCCGCGTGCGCCGACGCCTACCGCGCCGCGCTTCTCGCGCGCGACGCCCCACGGGCCCACGCCGTGATCGAGGAGGCGCTCGCCGCCGGCGCCGAGGTGCTCGACGTCCACGTCGAGGTGCTGGCGCCGGCGATGACCGAGATCGGCCACCTCTGGTCGCTGGACCAGATCAGCATCGCCCAGGAGCACTTCGCCACCGAGGTCACGGCCCAGCTGCTCGGCGCCCTGGCGCCGGACCGGCGCGTCCCGCCGACGCAGGGGCGGCTGGCGATCGTCTCCGGCACGCCCGCCGAGCAGCACGTCCTGGGACCGCGGATGGTCGCCGACCTCCTGCAGCGGGCCGGATGGGAGGTGCTCGCGCTGGGCGGCGACACGCCGCCGGACGACCTCGTGGAGCTGGCGGAGGCCGAGTGCCCGGACCTCGTCGCGCTGTCGACGTCGACGGCCGGCCGGCTGCCGGGGGTCCAGGAGACGCTCGGCCGGCTCGCCGCGCTGCACCCGCGGCCGTTCCTCGTCGCGGGCGGGACGCTGTACACCGAGGCGGTGGCGGAGGCCGCCCGCGGATGGGGCGCCGACCTCGTGACGTCGGACCTGCGGCGGCTGCTGGCGGTCGTCCGCGAGCGCTTCCCGCCGGCCTGACCGCCGCGGCCCCGCCACGCGACCGCACGCGCAGGCACGCACTAGGCTGAGGCTCGATGAGGCTCCTGCCCCAGGAGCAGGATCGGCTGCTCCTCTTCCTCGCCGCCGAGCTGGCGCGCGCCCGCCGCGCGCGCGGCCTGCGGCTCAACCAGGCCGAGGCCACGGCCATCATCGCCGACGCCGTCTGCGAGGCCGCCCGCGACGGGCGCCGCTACGCGGAGGTCCACGCCGCCGCCTACGAGGTGCTCGGCGAGGAGGACGTCCTGGACGGCGTCCGCGCGCTCGTGCCGCGGATCGAGGTGGAGGCGCTGTTCGAGGACGGCCGCCACCTCGTCGTCGTCGAGGACCCGATCGGGCCCGCGCCGGGTGCCGAGGCGGTCGCCGAGCCCGAGATCCCCTGGCTGGACGAGGCGGTCGCGCGGATCGAGGTCGTCAACGAGGGCGCGGTCCCGGTCGGCGTCACCAGCCACCTGCACCTGTTCGAGGCCAACCGGGCGCTGCGCTTCGACCGCGCCGCGGCCTGGGGGATGCGCCTGGCCGTGCCGGCGCGCACGAAGGTCTTCTTCGCGCCGGGCGAGCCGCGCGAGGTCGCGCTGCTGCCGATCGGCGGCGACCGCGTCGTGCGCGGCCACGGCGAGCTGGTCGACGGCCATCTCGACGCGCCGGGGGCCCGCGAGGCGGCCCTCGAGCGCGCCCGCGAGCGGGGGTACGCCGGTGCCTGACCCGCTGCAGCAGCCCGTGCGCCTGGCCGACACCGCGCTGGAGGTCGTCGCCGAGCGCGACGACGTCCACGGCCCCGACCAGCTCGTCCCCGGCTTCGGGAACACGATGCGCGACGGCCTCGGGGTCCGCGCCGAGCGCGGCGGCGTCGACATCGCCATCACCGGCGGCCTGGTGCTCGACCCGATCC
This sequence comes from Baekduia sp., assembly GCA_035765735.1. GTDB lineage: Bacteria > Actinomycetota > Thermoleophilia > Solirubrobacterales > Solirubrobacteraceae > Baekduia. Next base: position 8,906 of record DASTWY010000018.1, read on the forward strand.
TCGGCGTCCGCTACGCGAGCATCGGCGTCACGGACGGCCGCGTCGTGTCGGTCGGCCGCGCCGGCAACCCCGACACGATGGACGGCGTCGACGTCGTGCTCGACGTCACCACGGCGGTGCTCGACGCCACCGGCATGATCGTCACGCCGGGCGCCATCGACACGCACGTGCACTGGCTGTCGCCGCAGGTGACCGACGCGCTGCTGGCCGGCGGGGTGACCACGATGGTCAGCCAGGACTACGGCCCGGTCTGGAACCTCGGCACCAACCCGGTGGCCGGCATCACCGCCGCCTACGCCGCGCTGGAGGACGCGCCGATCAACGTCGCGCTGCTCGTGCGCGGCTCGTCGTCGCGGCCGGAGCCGGTCGAGGCCGGCCTGCGCGCCGGCGGGGCGGGGCTGAAGATCCACGAGGACGTCTCGGCCGGCCCGGTGCAGATCCGCACGGCGCTGGACGTCTGCGAGCGCCACGACGTGCAGCTGGCCATCCACACCGACGGCCTCAACGAGGTGCTGTCGGTGGAGGGGACGCTCGACGCCTTCGGCGACCGCGCCGTGCACGCCTTCCACATCGAGGGCGCCGGCGGCGGGCATGCGCCCGACCTGATGCGGCTCGCCGGCCGCCCGACGATCCTGACGTCGTCGACGACGCCGACCGTTCCCTACGGGGTCGACACCGCGGCCGAGCACGTCGCGATGGTCGCTGCCGTCCACGTGCTCGAGCCGGGGCGCGTGCCCGGCGACCTGACGGCGGCGCGCAACCGCGTGCGGCCGGCGACGATCGCCGCCGAGGGCGTGCTGCACGACCTCGGCATCGTCCACATGCTCTCCAGCGACAGCCAGGGGATGGGGCGCGCCGGCGAGGTGCTGCGGCGCGCGTTCCAGAACGCCGACGTGATGAAGCGCGCGCGCGGCAGCGCCGGCTACGGCGGGGCGGCCGACAACGAGCGCGTCCTGCGCCACCTGGCCAAGGTCACGATCAACCCGGCGATCGTCCACGGCCTCTCCCACGACGTCGGGGCCCTGACGCCCGGGCGGATCGCCGACTGCGTGCTGTGGCGGCCGGAGCTGTTCGGCGTGCGGCCGGAGCTGGTGGTCAAGCGCGGTGTGTCGGCGTGGGGCGCCAGCGGCGACCCGAACGCCACGACGATGCTCTGCGAGCCGGTGGTGGTGCGCCGTCAGATCGGCGCGCACGGGACGGCGGCGGCGCGGCTGTCGCTCGCCTTCACGGCGGCCGCGGCGGCCGACGCCGAGCTGCCGACGCTGCGCGAGCGCTCGATCGTGCGGGGCTGCCGCGAGATCCGCGCGACCGACATGGTGCGCAACGACCGGCTCGCGAACGTCGAGGTCAGCCCCGACGGCGCCGAGGTGCGCGTCGACGGCGAGCGGGTCGGGATCGAGCCCGTCGCCGAGGTCGCCATGGGCCGCCGCTACCTGCTCGGCTGAGTGCTCGCCGCCGCGCCCCCGACGCCGCCCGCGCCCGCGCCTCCGGCGCTGCGCCGGGCTGCCGCGCCCCGCGCCGCGGCCGCGCGTGCCCGGAGGCCGCGGATCGTGTGGGATCCGATCCCGTTCCCGCGGCAGCGCGTCGACGAGACGCGCGCCTACGCGGTGCGCCACTACGGGCTGCACCACGCGCGGCTGCTGGACCCGAAGGTGATCGTCGAGCACCTGACGGTGACGAGCACGTTCAGCGCCGCGTTCAACACCTTCGCCTCCGACGCCCCCGACCCCGAGCTGCACGAGCGGCCCGGGACGTGCGCGCACTTCGTCGTGGATGCCGACGGCACGATCCACCAGCTCGTGCGCCTGAAGTGGATGTGCCGGCACACCGTCGGGCTCAACTGGACGGCGATCGGCATCGAGCACGTCGGGATGAGCGAGGACGGGGTGCTCGGCGACCGGCGGCAGCGCCGGGCGTCGCTGCGGCTCACCCGCTGGCTGCAGGCGCGGTTCGGGATCCGGCGGCGCGACGTCATCGGCCACGCCGAGTCGCTGTCGAGCCCGTACCACCACGAGCGCGTGCCGCGGCTGCGCACGCAGACGCACGGCGACTTCCCGGCGCCGGTGATGCGCCGCTACCGCCGCGCGCTCGTCCGCGGGTAGGGTCGGCGCATGTCGCTGCCCGCACCGTCGCCCGAGTCCACCGCGCTGGTCACCGGCGCCTCGTCGGGGATCGGGGCCGACCTCGCCCGCCAGCTGGCGGCGCGCGGTCACGGCGTCGTGCTCGTGGCGCGGCGGGCGGACCGCCTCGAGGCGCTGGCCGAGGAGCTGCGCGCCCAGCACGGGGTTCGAGCCGAGGCGCTGGCCTGCGACCTCGCCGACCCGGAGGCACGCGACGCGCTGCCCGGGCGCGTCGAGGCGCTGGGGCTCACCGTCGACGTCCTCGTCAACAACGCCGGGTACGGGTCGGCGGGGCAGTTCGTCGACCTCGACGTGGCTGCGGAGACCGACATGGTGCGGCTCAACTGCGAGGCGGTCGTCGCGCTGTCGGGGGCCTACGCGCCGCAGATGGCGCAGCGCGGCCGCGGCGCGATCCTCATCGTCGCCTCCTCGGCGGGGATGCAGCCGATCCCGGGGCAGGCGACGTACGCGGCGAGCAATGCCTTCGCGCTGAGCTTCAGCGAGGCGCTGCACACCGAGCTCGGCCCGCGCGGGGTCGCCGTGACGGCGCTGTGCCCGGGCCCGGTCAACACCGAGTTCGCCGCGCGCGCCGGCCTGTCGGAGGCCTTCGCGCAGGTGCCGCGGTTCGCGCGCGTCTCGTCGGAGGACTGCGCCCGCGCCGGCATCGAGGGCCTGGCCCGCGGCCGCCGCGTCGTCGTTCCCGGCGCCCCGATCAAGGTGATGACGATCGCGGGTCACCACACGCCGCGCTCGGTGCTCCTGCCGCTGATGCGGCGGTTCTATCCGGTGTGATCGGGGCGGCGGTCAACGCCGCAGGTGCAGGCGGACGACCTGCGTCACCGTGCGCGCGGCCGTGGAGGCGGCGGGACGCGCGGTCACGCGCAGGCGCGCTGGGCCGCGCGGGTGCCGGCGCATCCAGCGGCGTCCGGCCGCGGGGAGGGAGCGCCTCGGCGAACCAATGGACACCGCCGCCCCGAGTTGCGGCGGGCGCGTTTGCGGTCAGAGCGACCGCAAACGCGCCCGGGCCGGGCGGCCGCGGGTGAAGGCGACCGCGCCTGGCCCCACACGGCGTCAGCCGCCCTGCTCGGCGGAGCACCAGTAGGTCGTGCGCCCGCCGATGGTCGCGCGCGCCATCGGGGCGCCGCACCGCGGGCAGGAGCCGTCGCGGCGGCGATGGGGGATGACGTCGCCGGTGTGGACGCCGCCGCGCTCGATCGCCCGGCGGGTCGTGGCGCGGATCTCGCGCCGCAGGCGGTCGAGGTCGTCGTAGTCCAGCGCGCCGGCCGGGCGGCGCGGGTCGAGCCGCGCGCGCCACAGGGCCTCGTCGGCCAGCAGGTTCCCGACGCCCGCGATCACCGACTGGTCCATGATGCGCGCCTTCAGCGGGGCCTCGCCGGTGCCGACCCGCTCACGGAACGCGTCGCGCGAGACCTCGGCGGCGTCGGGCCCGAGCCGGCTGAGGTCGGGGTCGAGCACGGCGCGGCCCAGACGCCGCTTGTCGCGCAGCGCCATCCAGCCGCCGTCGGTGAAGCGCACGGTGAAGCGGTCCCACACCGGCCGGTGCTTGGCGCCGCCGTCGCGCACGTAGTCGCCGGCGGCGTGGTCGTCGACGACGATCCGCCCGGCCATGCCGAGATGTAGGCCGAGCACCGGGCCGTCATCGGTCTCGACCCACAGCGACTTGCCCTGCCGGTGCGCTGAGGCCAGGGTCCGGCCGACGAGCGCGTCGGCGATCTCGCCCGGCGCGTGCGGGCGGCAGACGTAGGTGTCGGAGTCGTCGACCTCGACGATCTCGCGAGCCAGGGCGCGCTGCTCGATCAGCGCGCGGGCGGACTCGGCCTCGGGGAGCTCGGGCATCGCCCCCCGAGGCTAGTCCGCGTCACGACCTAGGCCAGCGTGGCCTCGTTGTCGTACAGCTTGATGACCTTCACCGCGCCCTCGGGCGTGGCGTCGATGCACAGGCGGCAGAGCACGCACTCGTCCACGTTGCCCTGGACGATCTGCACCTTGCCGCCGTTGTCGCCGTAGATGTCGACGGGGCAGACCTCGGCCAGCTTGGCCGCGATCGCGGGGTCGTCGACGTGCTCGTCGGCGACCTCGATCCCGATGAACGTCGCGTCGGTACGCATTCCTCGTCCTCCTCCTACGCCGCGACGCCGCGCTCGGCGAGCTTGGCCTTCATGATGTTCGGGATCTCGGAGATCTCCTCCGCGACCGTGATGCCGGCCTCGGCGAGGCGGGCGATCTTCTCGGACGCGGTGTCCTCCTTGCCCTCGACGATCGTGCCGGCATGGCCGAAGCTCATGCCCGGCATCTCGTCCATGAACCGGCCGGCCATGAACGCGACGATCGGCAGGCGGGAGTCGTTCTCGGTGACCCACCGCGCCAGCTCGGCCTCCATGCGGCCGCCCGGCTCGGTGTAGATCACGATGCCCTTGGTCTCCTCGTCGGCCTCGAACAGCGGCATCAGCTCCGCGTAGGTCGAGCCGATGATCGCGTCGCCGCCGATCGAGACGGCGGTCGAGATCCCCAGGCCGGCAGCCGAAAGCGTCGAGGACATCTCGGTCGTCATGCCGCCGGAGCGAGAGATGACGCCGATCGAGCCCTTGCGGTACGCCTTCGCCGCGTCCTTGGCCGGGCCGCCGATGCCGCCCATCTTGATGACGTCGGGGACGATGATCCCAAGGCAGTTGGGGCCGATGATGCGCGCGCCCCGGAGGTTGGCGAGCTCGACCATCTGCGCGACGTCGCGGCGCGGGATGCGCTCGGTGACGATGACGATCGTCTTGATGCCGTTCTCGATGGCCTCGAAGACGGCGTCCTTGGTGAACGCCGGGGGCACCGTGACGACCGAGCCGTCGATCGGCTGCCCGTGGTGGGCGACGGCCTGCTCGACGGTGTCGAAGACCGGCACGCCGTGGACCTCACGGCCGAGGCGGCCGGGGGTGACGCCGCCGACGATCTTGGCGCCCTCGCCGTAGTCCAGGCACTCGCGCGTGAGGTTGACGGCCTCGCGCCCGGTGATGCCCTGGACGATGAACGTCGTGTTGCCGTCGATGAGGATCGACATCAGGCAGCCGCCCCTTGGATCTTCTCGACCGCGCGCTTGGCGGCCTCGTGCATGGACACCGTGCGGTCGGCGTACTCGACGCCGTACTTCTCGAGGATCTTGAAGCCCTCCTCCTCCCAGGCGCCCGGGATGCGGAAGATGGCGATCTTCTCGGCCGGGTCCATCCCGAGCTCGAGGCACGCGGCGATCACGCCGCGGGCGACGATGTCGACGCGGGTGTTGGAGACGATCGACATCATCACGGCGATCTTGTCGACGCCGGGCTTCTGCAGCACGAGCTTGGCGAGGCCCTTGGCCTTCGAGACCGACGGGTTGCCGCCGATCTCGCAGTAGTTGGCCGGCTTGCCGCCGTACTTGCGGACCGCGTCGAACAGCGTCAGCGAGCCGCCGCCGGCGCCGATGACGAGGCCGAGGTTGCCGTCGAACTCGGTGACGTTGCCGGCCACGCCGCGGTGGTCCTGGGCGTCGACGGCCTCGCCCTCGAGCTCGAACTGCGTGGGCTCGCGGGCCTCGCGGGTCTCCTCGTCTCCGACGCCGAGGTCCTTCAGCAGCGCCTTGTGGCGGCCGCGGGCCTCGTTCTCCATGTCCATGTGCGCGTCGAGCGCGATGAACGAGCCGTCCTTCATGCGCGCCAGCGGGTTGATCTCCGCGAGCGTCATGTCCTTCTCGACGAAGAGCTTGGCGAGCCTGGTGAGGATCGGCGTGAGCTTGTTGAGCGCCGAGCCGGTCACGCCGGTGGAGGCGATGACCTCCTTGGCCTCGAAGTCGCCGAACGGCAGGATGTTGCTGAAGTGCCGGCGGCCGACCTTGTCGGGCTGCTCCTCGGCGACCTGCTCGATGTCGATCCCGCCGACGGGCGAGAAGATCATCACCGGCTGCTTGCGGATGCCGTCCCAGACGACCCCGGCGTAGTACTCCTGCTCGACCTCGGCCTTCGGGTCGACGAGCACGCCGCGCGGCATGTGCCCGTTGATCTCGAGGTCGAGGATGGCCTTGGCGTGGGCCTCGGCCTCCTCCGGCGTGTCGGCGAACTTGACGCCGCCGGCCTTCATGCGGCCTCCGGAGAGGACCTGCGACTTGATGACGGTCGGCCCGCCGATGCGGGCGGCGATCTCCTTCGCCTCCTGCGCGTCGGTGGTGAAGCCGTAGTCGGTGACGGGGATGCCGGCCCGCTTGACGATCTCGCGGGCCTCATATTCGAAGAATCTCAAGGCTGATGCGCCTCCGGTCGGGGGAGGTGGGCGGCGGCGCCGGAGCCTATACGCAGTGGCGCTGCGGGGGCCGCGAGGGTGCGCCGGTCCGGCGGGCGCGGGCGCGACTCGCACCCCAGAACGCGTCGAGGGACGACTCAACCACCCCTGCGGTGGTGGTGTCGTCCCTCGACGTCGAAGCGCGGCGGATGGGGATGCGGCGCTATGCGGCGGTGGGCTCGAAGCCGTAGGCCTCGGCCAGCTCCGGGTCCTTCTGCGCGAGCTGCTCGGCGAGGTCGACCATGACCTTGCACTGCTTCCAGGTCGCGTCGTCCTGCATCTTGCCGTCGATCATGTGGACGCCGCGGCCGTCCGGGATCGCCTCGATGACCTTCTTGGCGAACTTGACCTCGTCGGGGTCGGGCGAGAAGACCTTCTTGGCGATGTCGATCTGCACCGGGTGCAGCGACCAGGCGCCGACGCAGCCGAGCAGGAAGGCGGCGCGGAACTGCGCCTCGCAGGCGACGGTGTCCTTGATGTCGCCGAAGGGGCCGTAGAAGGGGAGGATCCCGTGCATCGTGCAGGCGTCGACCATGCGCGCGATCGAGTAGTGCCACGGGTCCTGCTGCGCGGTGATGCGCGGGGCGTCCGGGTTGGCCGGGTCGGGATCGGAGATCGTGACGTAGCCGGGGTGGCCGCCGCCGACGCGGGTGGTCTTCATCCGGCGGCTGGCGGCGAGGTCCGCGGGGCCGAAGCTCATGCCCTGCATGCGCGGGCTGGCGGCGGCGATCTCCTCGAGGTGCGCGACGCCCTGGGCGGTCTCGAGGATCGCGTGGACGAGAATCGGGCGGTCCAGCCCGGCGCGCGCCTCGAGCTGGGCGAGGATGCGGTCGACGTAGTGGATGTCCCACGGGCCCTCGACCTTCGGGACCATGATCACGTCGAGCTTGTCGCCGATCTCGGTGACGAGCGTCGTGAGGTCGTCCAGGACCCAGGGGCTGTCGAGCGCGTTGACGCGGGTCCACAGCTGCGTCTCGCCCATGTCGACGCTCTTGCCGACCTTGACCAGGCCCTCGCGCGCGGCCTCCTTGCGGTCGACGGGCACGGCGTCCTCGAGGTTGCCGAGCACGATGTCGGCCTTGGCGATGGTGTCGGGCAGCTTGGCCACCATCTTCTCGTTGCTGGCGTCGAAGAAGTGGATCATCCGCGACGGCGGGAACGGGATCTCGCGAAGGGGCTCGGGGGCGCCGACGGCGAGCGGCTGGAAGAAGTCTCGAGGGCTGCGCATGGGGCCGAACGATAAGTGAGCGCCTGCGCGAACGCCCTGCCGGCACGCGTCCTCGCCCCCGCGGCCTTCCCCACCTACCCATGGGCCCATGCGCCCATGGGCCCATGCGCCCATGGGCCCACCACAGCACGTCGAGGGACGAATCGTTCATCCCGTCGCTGGATCATTCGTCCCTCGACGGCTGGAGGAGGGGGCGGAGGGCCGCGGCGACGCCGGTGGGATCTTCGAGGACGTCGTCCCACATGAAGCGCTCGACGCGGTAGCCGGCGGCGCGGAGCTGACGGTCGCGGCGGCGGTCGCGACGCGCCTCGGTCGGGGTGCCGTGGTACCGCCAGCTGTCGGTCTCGACGACCAGACGCTCCGCCGGCCAGAGGAAGTCCACCTCGGGCCAAAGTCCCGGGCTCACCTCGACGCGCTGGTTCACCAGCGGGCGCGGGAGCCCTGCGATTCGGCACAGCTGGAGGAACCGCCGCTCCAGCCGGCTCTTCGTCAGCGTGGCGTCGAGCCGTTCGGGGCCCAGGCATCGACGGAGGTTGCGCACCCCGCGCGGACGGCTGATGCGCGCGAGGACGTCGGCGATCGCCTTGACGTCGAGCATCCGGAGCCGCTCCGCCTGCTCGACCGCGAGTTCGAGCGGCTCGAAGCGCACGACGCCGGCGAGGTCGACAAGCGTGCGAGCCACCGTGGTGGTCGGGATGCTGTCGAAGACGCGGACGTCCTCGGGGCCGAAGATCTTCGGACGGTGAAAGCGGATGCCATCTCGCGCCCGCTCGCCGCTGCGCGGAACCATCACATCGACGAGCCGCGCGCGGGACGGGCGCAGCCCGAGGTGCGCCGCGGCCGATGCGTGCGACAACGCCGCGCCCGGCCCGGCGGCGAGCACGGCGGCCAGGAAGTGCGCCCCGGGCGGGAGCGCGCGATGGCCCACGGCGTAGACGCCGACGTGCAGGGGATGGAGCCGTCCGCGCTGGCGCCAGGAGTCGATCTCGCCCCGAGCGATCCCGAGATCTTGGAGCTGGCGCCACGAGATGACTCCGCGTTGCTGCGTCGCCACCTGCGCGACGCGTCGAGGGACGAATGCTTCATCGCCCCGGGGAACGATTCGTCCCTCGACGCTTGGGGTGGGGTGGGGGGCAGGCTGGCGGACGCTCATGACCGACAGAGGTCGGCAGCAACCGCTTCTCGGCCCCCGCACGCCGACCGAGCCGTCGGGGGACGAAAGATCCATCGCGGGGCTGAAGGAGTCGTCCCTCGACGCTGCGGGCGGGGGAGGGGGGACGGACGGCCACGTTGACTCGCGAGTCAACGAAACGCGCGCGGTGGCATGCTTCGGCGCCTCGTCAGACCGCGAAGGAGACCACCGAGATGGCAGACACCGGCTTCACCACCGAGCAGCGCGAGCGCGAGGCCAGCGGCGCGCACGCGTACGGCCGCTACTTCGAGGAGTTCGAGGAGGGGGCGGTCTACAAGCACTGGCCCGCCAAGACCGTCACCGAGGCCGACGACCACCTCTTCTGCCTCATCACCATGAACCACCACCCGCTGCACATCAACGACGTGTACGCGGGCAAGAGCCAGCAGGGCAAGAACGTCGTCGTCGGCCCGCTGGTCTACAGCCTCGCCCTCGGCATGAGCGTGTCCGACGTCTCGGGCAAGGCGATCGCCAACCTCGCCACCGAGGAGCTCAGCCACCCGGCGCCGGTGTTCCACGGCGACACGCTGTTCGTCGAGTCCGAGGTCCTCGAGAAGCGCGCCTCGCGCTCCAAGCCCGACCGCGGCACCGTCAAGGTCCACACGCGCGTCTTCAACCAGGACGGCACGCTCGTGGCCGAGTTCAAGCGGCTCGTCCTCGTCCCGAAGCGCACCCCCGGCGACGGCCCCACCGAGGCCGGCCACACCGCCTCCGGCGACTAGACCCCCCCGATGGACCAATGGGGAGACGTCGCGAGACGTCTCCCCGGCGCCCAACGGGTAGTGTCCCGTTCACGCGCACGCACTACGGGGCGGGCCGCGGCATTCCCTCGTTCGCCCCGCTTGAACCCTGAGCACGAGCACGAGGAACATGAGCATCACTGTCCCGACGAAGAACGCCAAGCTGGTGGCGTGGGTGGAGCAGATCGCCGCCCTCACGCAGCCGGACGAAATCCACTGGTGCGACGGCTCGGCGGAGGAGTACGACCGCCTCTGCCAGCAGCTCGTCGACGCCGGCACCTTCAAGCGCCTGGCCGACGCCAAGCGCCCGAACTCCTACCTGGCCTGGTCGGACCCCTCCGACGTCGCCCGCGTGGAGGACCGCACCTTCATCTGCGCCGAGCGCGAGGAGGACGCCGGCCCGACGAACAACTGGCGCGACCCCGCCGAGATGCGGGGCACGATGAACGAGCTCTTCACGGGCGCGATGCGCGGCCGCACGATGTACGTGGTGCCGTTCTCGATGGGCCCGCTGGGCTCCGACAAGTCCCACGTCGGCGTCGAGCTCACCGACTCGCCGTACGTCGTGGTCTCGATGCGGATCATGACCCGCATGGGCGCCGCCGCGCTCGACGTCCTCGGCGAGGACGGCGAGTTCGTCCCCTGCGTCCACTCGATCGGCGCCCCGCTGCACGAGGGTGAGGCCGACATCCCGTGGCCGACCAACGCCGAGGTCAAGTACATCGTCCACTACCCCGAGACGCGCGAGATCTGGTCGTACGGCTCGGGCTACGGTGGCAACGCCCTGCTCGGCAAGAAGTGCTTCGCGCTGCGCATCGCCTCGGTCATGGCCCGCGACGAGGGCTGGATGGCCGAGCACATGCTCATCCTCAAGCTCACCTCGCCGGAGGGCACGGTCAAGTACGTGACCGGCGCGTTCCCGTCGGCGTGCGGCAAGACGAACCTCGCGCTGATGGTCCCGACCATCGAGGGTTGGAAGGTCGAGACGATCGGCGACGACATCGCCTGGATGAAGTTCGGCGAGGACGGCCGCCTGTACGCGATCAACCCGGAGGCCGGCTTCTTCGGCGTCGCCCCGGGCACCGGCTACGCGAACACGCCGAACGCCATGAAGGCGCTCGAGCACGACGCGCTCTTCACGAACACCGCGCTCACCGACGACGGCGACACGTGGTGGGAGGGCATGACGAGCGACAAGCCGTCGCACCTCATCGACTGGCACGGCAACGACTGGACGCCGGACGCCGACCACCCGGCCGCCCATCCGAACTCGCGCTTCACCGTCTCGGCCAAGCAGGTGCCGTCGATGGCGGCCGAGTGGGAGGACCCGGCCGGCGTGCCGATCGACGCCTTCCTGTTCGGCGGCCGCCGCGCGTCGGTGGTGCCGCTCGTCCGCGAGGCCTTCGACTGGGAGCACGGCGTCTTCCTCGGCGCGACGATGAGCTCCGAGCAGACCGCCGCCGCCTTCGGCACCGTCGGCCAGCTGCGCTTCGACCCGTTCGCCATGCTGCCGTTCTGCGGCTACAACATGGCCGAGTACTTCGCCCACTGGCTGAAGATCGGCCAGAAGGACGGCGCGCAGCTCCCGCGGATCTTCTACGTCAACTGGTTCCGCAAGAGCGACGACGGCAAGTTCCTCTGGCCGGGCTTCGGCGACAACTCGCGCGTGCTGGAGTGGGTCTTCCGCCGCTGCGAGGGCAAGGTCGAGGCCGAGGAGACCCCGATCGGCCTCGTGCCGCGCGCCGAGGACCTCGACACCGACGGCCTCGACCTGGCGCCCGGCGCGCTCGAGGAGCTGCTGTCGGTCGACGAGGCCAAGCTCCGCGACGAGCTCCCGCAGGTCAAGGAGCACCTCGCGCGCTTCGGCGACAGCCTGCCGGCGCCGGTGCGCGCGCACCTCGAGCGCCTCGAGCAGCGCCTCGGCGCCTAGGGCGCGCCGACACCTCCGTAGGACGAAGGGGCACCCCCTCGCGGGTGCCCCTTCGCCGTCGTGGCCCAAAGACGAGGGTTGCCCGCTCACGCGGGTAGTCTCGGCCCGTGAGCGTCGAGGAGCAGACGGCGGACGATCCCGCCAGCGTCGCCGACACGGTCGCCCGGCTGGCCGAGGAGCAGCACGGCGAGCTGCTCGCCCGCTTCGCCGCCGCCTACCTGCGCCGTCCGGCGGGCGTGGACGACCTGCGCGGCGCCGACCCGCAGGCGCTGCTGGCCGAGGCCCGCGGCGCGCTGGAGCTGGCCGACGCCCGCGGCGGCGCCGGCCTCGCCGTGCGCGCGTTCACGCCGCGGCGCGACGAGCACGGCTACGAGACGCCCGGCTCGGTGCTGGAGACCAGCACCGACGACCTGCCGTTCCTGGTGGACTCGATCACCGCCGAGCTCCAGGCGCGGGCGCTCGAGGTCACGCGCGTGGTGCACCCGATCGTCGGCGTGCGCCGCGACGCCGGCGGCCGCATCGTCGCCATCGAGCATCCCCGCGCCGCGCCGCGGGAGTCGATCATGCACTTCGAGGTCGATCGGCGCCTCCCCCCGGAGGAGCTCGCCGACCTCGAGGACGCCGCCCGCCACGTGCTGGCCACGGTGCGCGCCGTCGTCCACGACTTCGGCGCGCTGGTGGACCGCGTCGGGCGGCTCGAGGAGCTGGCGCGCGAGAGCGCCGACCGCCTGGCGGACGGCACCGACCTGGCGGAGGTCGAGGCCTTCCTGGACTGGCTGCGCGAGGACCACTTCGTCTTCCTCGGCTACCGCGAGGACGAGCGCGACGGCGGCGGGCTCCGCCCGGTCGCCGGCTCGGGGCTCGGGCTGCTCCGCGACCAGCGGCGCGGCGACGAGCTGCGCGTCCCCGCCCACGACCCCGACACGACGCTGGCCGCCGGGGACGGCGAGGCGCTGCTGATCACGCGGACGCACACGGTCTCCCCGGTGCACCGCCGCGAGGCGATGGACGCCATCGTCCTGCGTCGCTTCGCCGACGACGGGACGGTCGTCGGCGAGGCGCGGCTGCTCGGCCAGCTCACCCAGCGCGCCTACGCCCAGGCCGCCAGCGCCACGCCGCTGCTGCGCGGCAAGCTGCGCCGGATCCTCGACGCCGAGGACTTCGTGGCCGGATCGCACGACGCGAAGGCCGCGGTCGCGCTCTTCGACGACTTCCCCAAGGCGGAGCTGTTCGCCGCGCCCGTCGACGACCTTCGCCGCGAGATCGCCGAGCTGCTGGCCACGCCGACCCACGCTGTGCGCCTGCTCGGGCGCCGCGACCGCGACGGGCGCGGTGCGGCGCTGATCGCCGTCATGCCGCGCGAGCGCTTCACGACCGCCCTGCGCGAGCGGCTGCGCGGCATCGTCGGCCAGGCGTTCGGCGGCGCGCACGTGGAGGTCCACGAGGTGCTGGGCGAGGACGACCGCGTCCTGCTGCACCTCGCCGTCCGCGGGACCGGCGGGGTGGCCGACGTCGACCTCGCCGACCTCGAGCACCGCCTGATCGTCGCCTCGCGGACGTGGCGCGACCGGGTCGCCGACGCGCTGGTGGTCCGCCAGGGCGCCGAGCGCGGACGCATGCTCGCGGCGCGCTGGCTCAAGCGCCTGCCCGAGACCTACCGCGCCGCCGTGGAGCCGGCGGTCGCCGCCGAGGACGTCGCCCGGCTCGAGGCGCTGAGCACCGGCGCCGGCGACCTGCTCGTCGGCCTCCAGGACGAGCGCGGCACCGACGGCGGGCGCTCCACGCGGGTCACGCTGTACAAGCGCGGGCCGAAGGTCGAGCTGTCACGCGCGACGCCGATGCTCGAGCACCTCGGCCTGCGCGTCATCGAGGAGATCCCGGCGCGGCTGCACGGCGAGGGGGAGCTCTGGATCCAGGCTTTCGGCGTGCTGGGGGCCGACGAGCGGCCGCTGGACCTGCGGGAGGTCTCCGGCCGGGTCGCGGAGACGATCGAGGCGGTCTGGCGCGGCGAGACCGAGTCCGACTCGCTGAACCGCCTGGTCGTGAGCGCCGGGATGCGCTGGGAGCAGGTCGCGATCCTGCGGGCGTACCGCCGCTACCGCCAGCGCCTCGGGTCCCGGTACACGGAGAGCTTCCAGAACGACGTCATCGCCGCCAACCCGCAGATCACCGCGAAGCTCATGCGGCTCTTCGAGCTGCGCTTCGCGCTGGACGAGCGCGGCGGCGACGCCGAGGCCGAGGCGGCCCTCGCGAGCGAGATCCGGGCCGACCTCGACGACGTCGAGCTCCTCGACCACGACCGGATCCTGCGCAACCAGCTCGGCCTCGTGCTCGCCACGGTGCGGACGAACGCGTATCGCCCCGGCCACGACGCGCTGGCCTTCAAGGTCCTCTCCGCCCAGGTCCCGGCGATGCCGCAGCCGGCGCCGATGTTCGAGATCTACGTCCACGCGGCCGACATGGAGGGCATCCACCTCCGTGGCGGGCGGATCGCGCGCGGCGGAATCCGCTGGAGCGACCGCATGGACTACCGCACCGAGGTCTTCGGGCTGATGCGGGCCCAGATGACCAAGAACGCGGTGATCGTCCCGGCGGGCGCCAAGGGCGGCTTCTTCCTCAAGGAGCGCCCCACGGACCCGGCCGAGCTGCGCGACGCGGTGCGCCGCCAGTACATCCGGTACATCGAGGCGCTGCTCGACGTCACCGACGACCGCGACGAGCACGGCGGCGTCGTGCGGCCCGACGGCGTCCGCGTCCACGACGAGGACGACACCTACCTCGTGGTGGCCGCCGACAAGGGCACCGCCGCCTTCTCGGACACCGCCAACGAGATCGCCGTGCGGCGGGGCTTCTGGCTCGGCGACGCGTTCGCCTCCGGCGGCTCCACCGGCTACGACCACAAGGGCCTCGGCATCACCGCCAAGGGCGCCTGGGAGTCGGTCAAGCGCCACTTCCGCGAGCTGGGCCTCGATCCCGAGTCCGATCCGGTCACGGCGGTGGGCATCGGCGACATGTCGGGCGACGTGTTCGGCAACGGCATGCTGCTGAGCCGCTCGCTGCGGCTCGTGGCCGCCTACGACCACCGCCACATCTTCCTCGATCCCGCTCCCGACCCGGAGCGCGCGTACGCCGAGCGCCAGCGGCTGTTCGAGCTGCCCGGCTCGTCCTGGGACGACTACGACCGCGAGCTGGTCTCCGAGGGCGGGGGCGTCTTCCCGCGCACGGCCAAGCGGATCGCGCTCACCCCGCAGATCCGCGAGGCGCTGGGGATCGAGGAGGAGGCGCTGGCGCCGACCGACGTGATCCGGGCGATCCTGCGCGCGCCGGTCGACCTGCTGTGGAACGGCGGGATCGGGACGGTGGTCAAGGCCAGCGACGAGAGCGACGCCGACGCGCGCGACCGCGCCAGCGACGCCATCCGCGTGAACGCCGCGGACCTGCGCTGCCGCGTCGTGGGGGAGGGCGGCAACCTCGGCTTCACGCAGCGCGCCCGCATCGAGTACGCGCGGCGCGGCGGGCTCGTCAACGCCGACTTCATCGACAACTCGGCCGGCGTCGACTGCTCCGACCACGAGGTCAACCTCAAGATCCTGCTCGACCTGGCCGTCGCCCGCGGCGAGCTGGACGAGGACGGGCGCAACGCCCTGCTGCGCGAGGTGACCGACGACGTCACGCATCACGTCCTCTACGACTCGTTCCTGCAGGCGCAGATGCTGGCGCAGGAGGTCCGGGGCTCGGCGACGCGGATGTTCGCCTACGAGGACCTCATGGAGGCGCTCGAGGACGCGGAGATCCTGCGCCGCGCCGACGAGGCGCTGCCCTCGCCGGAGGAGATGGCCGACCGGCGGCGGCAGGGCGACGGCCTGACGCGCCCGGAGCTCGCGGTCCTGATGGCCTACGCCAAGCGCCTGCTGACCGACTCCCTGCTGGCCTCCGACCTGCCGGAGGACCCGGCGTTCGCCCGCGACCTGCGCACCTACTTCCCGCGGCGCGTGCTCGAGCGCTTCGACCACCTCGTCGACGAGCACCCGCTGCGCCGCGAGCTGGTCGCGACGCTGGCCGCCAACGACGTGGTCGACGCGCTCGGCCCGACCTTCGTCAGCGGCATGGCGCGCGAGCTGGGCGCGGAGCCCGCGGAGGTCGTCCGCGCGTTCCGCGTCGCGCGCGAGGTCTCCGGCGGCACGCAGCGGTGGCTGGAGATCGAGGGCCACGCCGCGGAGCTCGAGCAGGACGTCGCCTGGCAGATCATGGGCGGGGTCGACGACCTCGTCGGCGGCATCACCCGCTGGTACCTGCTGCACCCGCCGGGCGAGGACCTGGAGGCCACGATGGCGGCCCACGGCGCTGCGTTCGTGCGCCTCGCCGAGGCGATGCCGGGCCTCCGCTCGGAGCGCTGGCGCGAGGAGCACGAGGCGGTCGCGGCCGACCTGGTGCGCTCCGGCGTGCCGGAGTCGCTGGCGCGCACGCACGCCTACCAGCCGGCCCTGCTGCACGCGCCCGACATCATCGCCGTCGCCGAGGCCACCGGCCGCGACGAGCGCTCCGTGGCGCTGACGTTCTTCGACCTCGGCGAGCGGCTGGGCCTCGAATGGCTCGAGCAGGAGGTCCTCGAGCTGCCCGGCGCCAACCGGGTGCAGCGCTGGGCGCAGCAGGCGCTGCTCGACGACGTGCTCGAGGCGCGCCGCGTCCTGGCCCAGCGCGCGCTGGAGGAGTCGCCCGGCGCCGAGCCGGCGGAGGCGGTCGAGGCGTTCCTGGCCGAGCGGGAGGCGCCGCGCCGGCGCCTGGGCGCGGTGGCGCGCGCGCTGCGCGTCGAGGGCGACGGCGAGCTGGCGGGGCTGACCCTCGCCGTCCGGCACCTGCGCGGGCTGGGGGGCTAGCCCCTAGGCCGCGTTGCGGTCGCGGACCGGCTCGGGGCGCGCGCCGACGACGCGGTCGCGCCCGCCGTCCTTGGCGCCGTACATCGCCGCGTCGGCGCGGGCGACGAGCGCCTCGCCGGATTCCTCGCCGGTCCAGCAGGCCCAGCCGAAGCTCGCCGTGACCGGGATGCGCCGGCCGTCGTCGAGCGCGACGAGGTCGCCGGCGATCGCGGCGCGCAGGCGCTCGCAGACGGTGGTGGCGTCGATGGTCTCGGGCAGCAGCAGCAGGAACTCCTCGCCGCCCCAGCGCGCGGCCAGGTCCTCCTCGCGCAGGCCGGCCTTCAGGCGGCGGGCGACCTCGCGCAGCACGGCGTCGCCGGCGGCGTGGCCGTGGCCGTCGTTGACGGCCTTGAAGTGGTCGATGTCGACGAGCACCGCGCAGAGGTCGCGCTGGTGGCGGCGGGCGTGCGCCACGGACGCGCGCAGCACGTCGTCGGCGTGGCGGCGGTTGGCCAGCTCGGTCAGGACGTCGGTGCGGGCCAGCTGCTCGAGCGCGGCGTTGCGCTCGGCGAGCTCGTCGCGCAGCGCGCGCAGGCGCAGGGCGGTGCGGATCCGGGCCACGAGCTCCACGGGGTCGACCGGCTTGCGGACGTAGTCGTGGGCGCCCCGCTCGAGGCCCTCGGCCAGCTCGCGTGCGTCGGTGTGGCCGGTGACGAACACGACCGGCATCGTCGTGGTGCGCGGGTCGTCGCGCAGGGCGTCGAGCACCGCCATGCCGTCGAGGCCCTCCATCTCGCGCGCCATGAGCAGCACGTGGGGCGCCTGCTCGCGGGCGATGGCCAGGGCGGCGGCGCCGTCGGCCGCCTCGATGACGGTCCAGCCCTGCGCGCGGAGGACGTCGCCGAGCATCCGGCGCAGCAGCGCCGAGTCCTCCGCGACGAGGATCCGCTCGGGATGGCCCATACGCCCCGGATCGTCGGCAGGGCGCGCCCGTTACTTAGCCCCGCAAGGGCCGGCTCGCCTCAGTGGCGGTCCTCGGTCGCGGCGGGCGGCCGGGACTCCTCGGCGAGCGAGGTGATGGCGAGATGGCCGCGGGCGGCGTCCGCGAGCACCTCCGTGGCCTCCTCGGGCGAGCGGGCGTAGAGCTCGACGAGCAGGTGGACGACGATGCGGCTCTCGTCCTCGTGCTTGTGGAAGCGGACGTGCGTGAAGAACTCGCGCGTGCCGTGGTCGCCGAAGGCGGCGAACGACAGGGCGTCGCCGGCCTCGGGCCCCGAGCACGTCTCGACGTCGTCGGCGTCGACGGTGACCGTGCACGACGCGACCCACGGCGTGCCGGCGATCATGCGCTCCCAGCGGTCGGGCACCGCCTCGACGCGGCCGTTGGCGAACGTGAGATGCGGCTGGTCGTGCATGCACTCCAGGCACTGCACGACGGCCTCCTGCAGCTCGTCGACGACCTCCGCGCGCTCGCCCGTCTCCGGGTCGATGCGGTGGATGCCCTCGTAGTGGACCTGGACCTCCAGGTCCTGCGACCAGCAGCGGTAGCACCGCAGCCAGGGGTGGGCGCCCATGGGATGGTCCATGCCGTTCAGGATAAAAGGTCGGCGCGCGCCGCCCCGCCGACTACGCTGCGCGCCATGGCCGCGCGCGATCAGCCCGCCCCTCCGGTCGGTGTCGTGCTCGCGGGTGGGCTCGGCCGCCGGATCGGCGGCGACAAGGCCGTCGTCGAGCTCGAGGGGCGGCCGCTGATCCGGTACGTGCTCGAGACGCTGCACGAGGTCTGCGACGACGTGGTGGTCGCCGCCAAGCGCGACACGATGCTCCCGTCGCTGCAGGGGCAGGCGGCGCTGTGGATCGAGCCCGACCAGCCGCGCCACCCGCTGGCGGGGGTGGCGCACGCGCTGCAGCTCGCCGCGGGCCGGGCGGTGCTGGCCGTCGCGGTCGACCTGCCGCTGATGGACGCGGCCACGCTGCGGCTGCTGCGCGACGCCGAGGACCCCGACCCGGCGCGCCCGGCGGCGGTCGTCGTGCCGCGGGTCCACGGCCGCCTGCAGCCGCTGTGCGCGCTGTACCGGCCTTCTGCGCAGGCGGGGCTCGACGCGCTCCTGCCCGACGCGCGGGCGACGGACGTCGTGGAGGCGCTCGGCGCGCTGGTCGTCGAGCCGCCCGACCCGGTGGCGTTCCTGAACGTCAACCGGCCCGAGGACCTGCTGCAGGCCGCGGCGCTGGTGCAGGGCCTCAGCGCGCGATGAGCTCCCGCTGGCGCCGCGCGACGTAGCGCGAGAGCGCGCGCTCGACGCGTCCCTGGAGCTCGTGGAAGTGGATCGCGCGGGCGCCGTCCGCGGTGCCGCGCACGACGACGCCGTCGCCGCGGATGCTGAGGTCCCCGAGGTCCAGCGCGAAGCGCACCGCCTGGTCGACGTCCAGCGCGTCGGCCGCCGGGGAGGCGAGCAGCATCCCGCCGAGGCTGAGGTCGACGGTGCGCGCGGTGAGCCGCCCGCCGCCGCCGATGATCGCCGCGGGCAGCTCGGCCGGCACCCGGACGAACTGGCGCCGCTGAACCTGCAGGGCCTCGCCGGCCGTGCGCAGCCGCAGCCGCCCGTCGGCGGCCGGGACCAGCGTGCCGCGCCGCTCGGCGCCGCCGAGGCGCGTGCGCCACGTCATCGTCGCCGGGCAGGACGCCAGCTCGCCGGGCAGCCGCAGCGGGCCGCCGGTGGACGCGAGGTCGACGTGCCCGGCCGTGACCGCCGCGACGCGCGCCGTCAGCCGCCACCCTCCGTCGAGGACGAGGTCGACGGGCTGCTCGGGCGCCAGCACCAGCTCCACCGCCGGGTGATCGGCCGGCGGCGGCGGATCTTGAGCCGGTGCAACGGCCCC
This sequence comes from Baekduia sp., assembly GCA_035765735.1. Taxonomy (GTDB): domain Bacteria; phylum Actinomycetota; class Thermoleophilia; order Solirubrobacterales; family Solirubrobacteraceae; genus Baekduia. Next base: position 28,172 of record DASTWY010000018.1, read on the forward strand.
TGCAGTCCGTCCGGGACGGCCGCCACCCTGCGTGGCGATGTTCCTCGCCACCCTGATCTGCTCCGACGAGGCCTGCGCCGAGGAGGTCGAGCTGGTCGCCGGCGACCTCGCCGGGATCGACGACGCCCTGTGCGACTGCGGCTGCGTGCTCGTGCTGCTGGCGGTCAGCGCGTGGTCGCCGGCCGCGCTGCCGGTCGCCGCGTAGCGGCGGGGCTCAGCCGCCGATCGCCGACATCGTCCGCGCGGGCTGTACGAAGCCCGGCTCGTTGACGTGGTGCTTGAGCTCCTTGGCCCACACCGCCTCGCGGATGATGGCCTCGAGGTCGTCGTCGGTCGCGCCGGCGCGCAGCGGTCCGCGCAGGTCGGTCTCGTGCAGCGAGAACAGGCACGTGCGCAGGCGGCCGTCGGCGGTCAGGCGGATGCGGTTGCAGTCGCCGCAGAAGGGCTCGGAGACCGGGTTGATGAAGCCGATGCGGCCGCGGCCGTCGGCGAAGCGGTACACCCGCGCGGTGGCGTGCGGCTCGCGGGGCTCGGGCTCGAGCGGGAAGCGGGCGTGGATGGCGGCGCGGATCTCCTCGCCGGTCAGCACCTGGTCCGGGCGCCACGTGCGGTCGGCGTCGAGCGGCATGAACTCGATGAAGCGCACCTCGTACGGGTGCTCGCGCGCGAACGCCGCGAACGGCAGCGCCTCGTCCTCGGTGAAGCCGCGCAGGGCCACGGCGTTGACCTTGATCGGGTGCGCCTCGGGGAACGTGGCGAGGTGCCGCAGGCCGGCGAGGACGCGGGGCAGCGCGTCCCGGCGGGTCTGCGCGTAGAAGCGGTCGCGCTGCAGCGAGTCGATCGACACGTTGAAGCGGTCGACTCCGGCGCGCACGAGCGCCTCGGCGTCGCGCTCGAGCAGGTAGCCGTTGGTGGTGACGCTCAGCTCGCGCAGGCCGTCGACGGCGGCCAGGCGCGCGACGAGCGCGGGGAAGTCGCGGCGGACCAGCGGCTCGCCGCCGGTCAGGCGCAGGTCGCCGACGCCCATCTCGGCCAGCAGCGCCACGAGCCGCTCGATCTCCTCGAAGCGCAGGACCTCGTCGCGCTCCAGCCACGGCAGGCCCTCGGCCGGCATGCAGTACTGGCAGCGGAAGTTGCACCGATCGGTGACGGAGACCCGCAGGTCTGAGATCCGGCGGCCGTGGCCGTCGTGGAGCGGGTCGCGCGGCATCCCGGTCAGGCTACCCTCGCGCGGTGCTTCGCCCACACAGGCTTCCCGCGCTCGCCGCCGCCCTCGCCCTGGCGCTCGCCGCGGCGGCCGCCGGATGCGGCGCCGACACCGAGGGCGGCGACGACGCCCGGGCGGTGCGAGACGTCGTGACGCGGTTCGGCGACGCGACGCGCACGAGGGACTACCAGACGATCTGCGACCAGCTGCTGGCCGACAGCCTGCGCCAGAAGCTCGAGGCGATCGGCCTGCCCTGCGAGACGGCGCTGCAGAAGGGCCTGGCCGACGTGTCCGACCCGCACCTCGAGGTCCGCGACGTCGCCGTGAGCGGCGCCCGCGCCCTGGTCAGCGTGCACTCCACGGCCGCCGGTCAGCCGCCCTCGGACGACGCGATCCAGCTCGTGCGCGAGGACGGCGAGTGGCACATCGCGTCGCTGGCCTCGGCGGGGGATCCGGGGACGTCGACGTCGCCGGCGTCGACCACCGCCGAGGCGCCGAGCGCGACCGCGACGACGCCCGGCCATCACGCCAAGCACGACGGCGAGCGCGAGCAGCGGCACGCCAAGCGCCGCCACGGCGGCTGAGCGCCTACCGCGCGGAGGTCAGCGCGCGCCCCAGCGCCCGCGCGTCCTCGACCAGCGTCTCGCGCAGGCGCGGGTTGTGCAGCGCGGCGGCCGGGTGGTACAGCGGGAACAGCCGGCGGCCGTGGACCTCCAGCACGTGGCCGTGCGCCTCGGAGATCTTGGCGTCCGGCGCGAACCGCGCCAGTGCATGCCGCCCGAGCGGCACGAGCAGCGCCGGCTCGATGAGCGCCAGTTGCGCCTCCAGCCACGGCCAGTGGTGGGCCACCTCGGCCGCCTTCGGGTCGCGGTTGCCCGGCGGCCGCGCCTTGACGACGTTGGTGATGAAGACGTCGCCGCGCTGCAGCCCTGCCTCGGCCAGCAGGCCGTCGAGCAGCCGGCCGGCGTTGCCCACGAACGGCCGGCCCTGCTGGTCCTCCTTGGCGCCCGGCGCCTCGCCGACGATGACGATCGACGCGCTCGCGGGCCCCTCGCCGGGCACGAGCTGCGTGCACGTCTCGCACGGCTCGAAGCCGCAGGCGACGGCCTTGTGGGCGCGGATCTCGTCGGCCAGGGCGGCGAGCCGCTCGTCGGCGCTGCTCACGAGGTCGCGGTCTCGGCGGTCTGGCCGAGCAGCTCGCGGAAGCGCTGGGCCGCCTGCGGCGCGTCGGCACCCCGGTTGTTGTTGAACATCACGCGAACCGTACCGGCGTCCTCGGCCAGGCCGTCCGCTCGCTCCTGCACCTCGCGCAGCTCGTCGTCGGCGGAGCGGGAGCCGAAGCGCTCGGCGACCTCCACCCAGCGACCCACCACGCGCCGGGCCGGCGCTCACGCGCCTCCGGCTACCCGCCGCGCAGGCGGCTCAGCAGCCGTGAGACCGCGCTCGGCGGCCGCGGCTGCGTCCGCCGCCACTCGTCGCGGCTCGGGAGCCGCCCCGTGGCGCGTCGCCGGGCCACGCAGGCGGTGTGGGCGTGGCGGCGGCGACCGGCGTCGCCCTCGGGCAGCACCAGGACGTGCTCGGTCAGCGCGGGCAGGAAGCCGCCGCAGATCGGGCAGCGGTAGGTCGCCGGCTTGGTGCTCTGCGCCCGGCGGATCGCGTACCAGCGGGCGTCGGCGAAGGCCGGGCGGCCCGAGCCGGTCACGGCCCCGCGTCGATCACGGCGCGGACCTCGGCCAGCGCCGGCGACGCGCCGAACCCGGTCAGCGTCCACGTCGCGCCAGCCGCCTCCCACGGCGCCGGGTCGCCGCCGGGCGCCACCATGACCGCGATGTCGAAGGGGCCCGCGTCCGCCGGCCGCTGCTCCAGCGTCGCCTCGATCGTCTCGCGCAGCGCGTCGGGCTCGGGGACCTCCACCGGGAACAGGCCGTCCAGCCGCGCGGCCCGGCGCAGGGGCCGGCGGTTGGGCCAGCGCGCCGCCGCCCAGATCGGGATGCGCGGGCGCTGCAGCGGGCGCGGCTCGAACTCACCGGCCCAGTAGTCCTGCAGCTGCTCCAGGCCGGCGTCGAGCAGCCGGGCCTGCTCGCGCGGGTCGTGGACCTCGCCGAACGGCGCCAGCTCGCCGTGGATGTCGCTGCCGAGGCCGACGCCGAACGTCAGCCGGCCGCCGCTGAGGTGGTCCAGCGTCAGCGTCTCGCGCGCGAGCTTGTGGATGCGGCGGCGCGACAGCGGCGTCACCATCGGCCCCAGGCGCAACCGCTCGGTGGCCGTCGCGATCGCGCCGAGCACGACCCACGGGTCGAGCAGCGCCCGCGTCGGCGGCGAGTAGACGATGTGGTCCCACAGGAAGAAGCCGTCCCACCCGCGCTCCTCGGCGCGTGCGGCCAGGCCGGTCAGCACCCGCGGGTCGGCGAGCTCGTCGAAGGGGGCGACGAAGATGGCGCGGGACGGCATCGCCGCGGACGGTACCCGGCGCGTCGCGCTGCGGGTCTTCCGCAGGAGGACTGCGGGAAACCCCGCACCGGTGCACCGGCGGCCGGTGCGACCCTCGAGACGTGCGTCCGATCCACCTCCTCCGCTACGTCGTCCCGGCGGTCGTGTGCGCGGCGGGCATCGTCATCGTCGTGGCGACCGGCGGCCGCGGCTACGGCCCCGACGCGCTGAGCGCCCTGTTCGGCGCCGGGGGCGCGATCTACCTGATCAACGCGTTGCTGCGGATGGGGGGCGAGGGCGCGGAGGAGCGCGACGTCGAGGAGGCCCGGCGGCTGTTCCTCGACCGCTACGGGTGCTGGCCCGACGAGGTGCCCGCCGGCTGGTCCTCACCCGATGGCCTCGACGCCCCGGCGGCGCTGCGCGCGCTGCACGACGAGCGCCGCGAGCGCCTGGCGGCCTGACCGCCCGCTACGGGCGCTTGAGGATGATCCACAGCAGCGTCGCGGCGAACGCGATCGTGCCGAACGTCAGCGCGGTGCCGAAGTTGGCGGCGCCCAGCAGCGCGGCGATCGCCGTCACCACGACGAGGACCGCGAGCAGCGTGAGCAGGTCGCGGATCACAGCCGGGCCTCCAGCGCCCGCAGGAGCGCCGGCTCGTCGGCGCGCGGATCCTGCTCGGCCAGCAGCTTGACGGCGGCGCGGCGGCCGCCGACGGCGCGCAGGCCCCGCTCGCCGTGCTCGACGACGAAGTCGGCCAGGGCGCCGGCGCGGCGCGTCGCCGTACGGCGCGTGCCGAGGTCCAGCGACGCCCGGTGCGCGTCGAGCGCGTCGACGAGGTCGTCGATGCCCGACACCGGCGAGACCGACGAGACGGCGATCACCCGCGTGTCGCGCGACCCGGCCGACCGCAGTGCCGCCGACAGGTCGCGCCGCGCCCGCAGCGCGATCTCGCCGAGGTCGGCCTTGGTCACCACGAGCACGTCCGGGATCTCCATGATCCCCGCCTTCAGGAACTGCAGGACGTCGCCGGAGCCGGGCTGCACGATCACCGCCACGGTGTCGGCGATCTCGGCGACCTCGGTTTCGGACTGGCCGACGCCGACGGTCTCGATGACCACGACGTCGAACGCCGCTGACAGCGCCTGCGCCGCGGCCCGCGTCGCGGGCGCCAGGCCGCCGAGCCGGTCGCCGGCGGCGGTGGAGCGGATGAACACCCCGCGGTCCTCGGGGTCGAAGACGATGCGCGCCCGGTCGCCCAGCAGCGAGCCGCCCGAGCGCTTCGACGAGGGGTCGACGGCCAGCACGGCGACGCTGCGACCGCGCGCGCGCCACCCCTTGACGAGCTCGGACAGCAGCGACGACTTGCCCGCGCCGGGCGGCCCCGTGACGCCGACGACGTGCCCGCGCGCCTCGCCGCCGAGCGCGGCGGGGGAGACGGCGTGCAGGAGCGCCGCCGTCTCGGCGCGATCGGCCGGCGTGCGGCTCTCGACGAGGTTCAGCACCGCGGCGGCCGCGCTCAGGTCCCCGTCGCGCAGGCGCGCGCCGAGGTCGTCACCGCGGCCCATGCGTCAGGCGCCCGCCGTGGCTCCGTGCCGTGAGGAGACCAGCGACACGATGTCGCGCATGATCGCGCCGAGGTCGAAGTCCTTCGGCGTGTAGACCGCCGACACACCGGCATCTTTGAGCGGCTGCACGTCGGCCGCCGGGATGATCCCGCCGACGACCACCGGGGCGTCGACGCCGCGCTCGCGCAGGGCCGTCACGACGCTGGGGATCAGCTCGCGGTGCGATCCGGAGAGGATCGAGAGGCCGATGACGTGCACGCCCTCCTGCTCGGCGGAGGCGGCGATCTGCGACGGCGTCAGCCGGATGCCCTCGTAGACGACGTCGAACCCGATGTCGCGGGCGCGCACGGCGATCTGCTCGGCGCCGTTGGAGTGGCCGTCGAGGCCCGGCTTGCCGACGAGGATCTTCGGGCGGCGGCCGAGGGCCTCGGCGAGGCGCTCGACCTCGTCGCGCAGCGCGGCGAGGTCGTCCTCGTCGCTGCCGCCGGCGGCCGCCTCGCCGACGCCGGTCGGCGCGCGGAACTCGCCGAACGCGTCACGCAGAGCCTGGCTCCACTCGCCGGTCGTCGCGCCCGCCTTCGCCGCGGCGATCGTCGCCGGCATGATGTTCTCGTCGCTCTGCGCGACGCGGCGCAGCTCCTGCAGGGCGCCGTCGACCGCGGCCTGATCGCGCTCGGCGCGCCAGCGCTGGACGGCCTCGCGCTGCTGGATCTCGACCTCGGGGTCGACGGTGAGGATCCCGCCGCCCTCGCCCTCGACCAGCGGCGAGGGCTCGCCCTCCTGGTACTTGTTGAGGCCGACGACGATCTGCTCGCCGTGCTCGATGCGGCGGATGCGGTCGCGGTGGCTGTCGACCAGCGAGGACTTCATGTAGTCGACGGCCTTCACGGCGCCGCCGTGCTCCTCGACGACGGCCATCTCGGCGCGGGCGCCCTCGAGCAGCTCGCCGACGAGCCCCTCCATGACCTTCGAGCCCTCGAAGATGTCGGGGTACTCGAGCAGGTCGGTCTCGTAGGCCAGCACCTGCTGGATGCGCAGCGACCACTGCTGGTCCCAGGGCCGCGGCAGGCCGAGCGCCTCGTTCCACGCCGGCAGCTGGATCGCGCGGGCACGGGCGTCGCGCCCGAGCGTGACGGCGAGCGCCTCGAGCACGATGCGCTGGACGTTGTTCTCCGGCTGGTTCTCGGTCAGCCCGAGCGAGTTGACCTGCACGCCGTAGCGGAAGCGCAGGTGCTTGGGGTCCTGGACGCCGTAGCGCTCGCGGCCGAGCTCCTCCCAGAGGATCGACATCGCCCGCAGCTTGGCGTGCTCCTCCACGAAGCGGACGCCGGCGTTGACGAAGAACGAGATGCGCCCGAAGACCTTGCCCATGAGGTCGTGGTCCACCCGCTCGCGCACCGCGTCGAGCACCGCGATCGCGTTGGACATCGAGTACGCGATCTCCTGCACCGGCGTCGCGCCGGCCTCCTGGAGGTGGTACGAGCAGATGTTGATCGGGTTCCACTTCGGGACCTCGGTGACCGTGTAGGCCACCATGTCGGCGATCAGCCGCATGGAGGGCCCAGGCGGGAACGCGTAGGTCCCGCGGGCCAGGAACTCCTTGATGATGTCGTTCTGCGTGGTGCCCTGGAGGAGCTTCTGGTCGACGCCGTTCTCCTCGGCGACGGAGATGTACAGCGCCAGCAGCCATGCCGCGGTGGCGTTGATCGTCATCGACGTGTTCATCGCGTCGAGCGGGATGCCGTCGAGGAGCTGGTGCATGTCGCCCTTGTGGGCGACCGGCACGCCGACCTTGCCCACCTCGCCGCGCGCGAGCTCGTGGTCGGGGTCGTAGCCGGTCTGCGTCGGCAGGTCGAAGGCGATAGAGAGGCCCGTCTGGCCCTTGGCCAGGTTGCTCCGGTAGAGCTCGTTGGACTTCTTCGCGGTCGAATGGCCGGCGTAGGTCCGCATCATCCACGGACGGTCGCGCTCGGGCAGGCGATGCTCCATGGCCGGGATCTTACGTGCGCGCGCGCGTAGGCGGTCCGCCGGGAGCGCCCGCGCCGGGGCGCCGGCGCCGACGTGGGTAGGGTCAGGGGGGTGCCGGAGCATCGCGAGATCGACGTCCACTTCCAGGGGCGGCCGCACGCCGTCTGCTGCCACCAGATCGACGGCTACCTCGTCGACCCCGGACCGGAGTCCTCGGTCGCCGTGCTGCTGGACGCCCTCGGCGACGAGACGCCGCGCGGCGTCCTGCTGACCCACATCCACCTCGACCACGCGGGCGCGACCGGCTCGCTCGTCGCGCGCTGGCCCGACCTGCCCGTCTGGGTGCACGCGCGCGGCGCGCGGCACGTCGTCGACCCCTCCAGGCTCGTGGCCAGCGCGACGCGCATCTACGGCGACGCGATGGAGCGCCTCTGGGGCCGGATCGTGCCGGTGCCCGAGGCCAACGTGCGCGTGCTGGACGACGACGGCTCGGCCGAGGCCCCCGAGGGCTTCCGCTGGGCGTACACCCCCGGCCACGCCGTCCACCACGTCAGCTACCTCCACGAGGGCAGCGGCGTGGCGTTCACCGGCGACGTCGCGGGGGTCAAGGTCGGCGACGGGCCGGTGCTGCCGCCCACGCCGCCGCCGGACATCGACGTCGAGGCGTGGCTGGACTCGATTCAGCTGCTCGCGGACTGGGACCCCGCGGCGCTGGCGATCACCCACTTCGGCACGCACCGCGACGTCAAGACGCATCTCGGCCTGCTCGCGTCCGAGCTCAAGCGGCTCGCAACGCTGGCCCAGGTGGGCGACGAGGCGGCGTTCGAACGGGCGATCCGCAGCACGCTGTCCGGCCTGGCCGAGGAGGACGCCTACCTCGCCGCGATGCCCCCGGACACGCTCTACGGCGGGCTGGCCCGCTACTGGCGAAATCGCGATACTGCGGAGACGACATGAGCCAGACCATCGAGCTACCGACCACCGCAGGACCCGACAGCGCCCTCGGGGGCGCGTGGCGGGTGATCGTCCGCAACGACGACCACAACACGTTCGACCACGTGGCCAGCTGCCTGGCCCGGTTCATCCCCGGCATCACGCTGGCGCGCGGCTACGACATCGCCGACCGCATCCACGCCGCGGGGCTGGCGATCGTCTGGACCGGCCACAAGGAGCTGGCCGAGCACTACTGGCAGCAGCTGCGCGACGCGGGCCTGACGATGGCCCCGCTCGAGCAGGCCTGACGCCCGGGCGCCACCCCGCCGCGACTGTCCCGGGCGCGGTCGCCCGGCCGGTAGGCTGACTGGTGATGGCCGATGCCGGGGGGCACATCGAGACCGCTGGGCGCGCCGCTCGCGAGCAGGAGCTGCTGCGGCGCTACCACGTGGACGGCGACGCGCGCGCCCGCGACCAGCTCGCCGAGGAGATGCTGCCCCTCGCGCGGGCGCTGGCCGGCCGCTACGCCGGCCGCGGCGAGCCGATGGACGACCTCGTCCAGGTCGCCTGCGTCGGCATCATGAAGGCGATCGAGGGGTTCGACCTCTCGCGCGAGGTGCGCTTCTCGTCCTACGCGACGCCGACGGTGCTGGGCGAGATCAAGCGGCACTTCCGCGATCGCACGTGGGCCATGCGCGTGCCGCGCGGCATGCAGGAGCTCCAGCTGCAGGTGGCCAAGAAGCGCGACGAGCTGACCGGCGAGCTCGGCCGCTCCCCGACCGTGCAGGAGCTGGCCGAGGCCGTCGACGCGCCGTTCGAGGAGGTGCTGGCGACGATCCAGAGCGCCGGCGCCCGCCGCACGCGCTCGCTCGACGAGCCGACGGGGGAGGACATGACGCTCGCCGACTCGATCGGCGGCCGCGACGTCGAGCTCGAGCGCTCCGAGATGCGCGTGCTGCTCGACGACGCGATGGACGTCCTCAGCGAGCGCGACCGCGAGGTCCTGCGCCTGCGCTTCGAGGAGGACCTGACCCAGACCGAGATCTCCGAGCGGATCGGCGTCTCGCAGATGCAGATCTCGCGGATCATCCGCCAGTCGATCGCCAAGCTGCGGCTGGAGATCGAGCGGGCGCCCGGCGCCTGAGCCCCGCCGCCGGGCCCCACCCGTCCGGGCGGCTCGGGCGGCTCCTTCACGGACGCGTGCGACCGAGGGGTTCCAGGACAACCCCTGAACCGGACGCGTCGACGGGGTCCTCGGCACGGCCCACTCACGACAACGGCCGCGGCGCCCTGGGGCGCCGCGGCCGCGGTGCGACGGTCCGGCGCGCGGTCGCGCGCGCCGCCGGGTCAGATCGTGTCGCCGGCCATGTCGGCGCCGGCGCGGAGGTTCTCGCGCTCGCGCTCCTCGGCCACGAAGCCCTCCACGACCATGTCGTTCCACGAGTAGAGGATCGGCACCTGGTAGTAGCTCTGGTTGGCCGCGCGGAAGAAGTTCATCTCCGGGCCCATCCAGTAGCGCTCCCAGTCCGCCTTGTCCTCGAACGTGGCGGTCTGGAGGAACTTGTAGCGATCGTCGCGGTTGCGCTGCAGCGTGTAGGCGCTGGCGCCGTACCGCAGCGCGATCGGCGCGAGCTCGGCCAGCGCCGCCTCGAGCTTGTCACCGCGGAAGACCGTGGCGTACCACGGGATGTGCACGACGCCGGCCATCAGCCGACCTCGGCGTAGATCGCGCCGGGGCCGTCGGCGGTCTTGCCGAGCCCTTCCTTCTCCGCCCCCACGAGGATGGAGATCTTGCCTGCGTGCTTGTTGTCCTTCATGAGCTGGTGGGCCTCAGCGACGCCGTCGAAGCCCAGCGTGCGCCACAGGACCGGGCGGATCGCGCCGGACTCGATGAGCTCGTTGGCCTTCAGGCACTCGTAGGCGTTCGCGAAGTGCGACCCGATGATCTCCTTCTGCTTCATCCACAGGTAGCGGACGTCGAAGTCGAGGTTGAAGCCGGTCGTGCCGGCGCAGATGACCACCTTGCCGAACGGCTTGACCGTCAGCACGGAGGTCGGGAAGGTGGCGGCGCCGACGTGCTCGAAGACGATGTCGGGGGCCGCGCCCAGGAGCTCCTCGACGCGCTTGCCGAAGCGGCGCGACTCCTTGAAGCGCGCCTTCTCCTCCTCGGGCGTCTCGCCGCCCTTGCGCATCATCCCGGCGAACTCGGAGCGGTTGATGTACCCGACGGCGCCCAGCTGCTTGACCAGCTCGCCCTTCTCGTCGGAGTTCACGACGCCGACGCAGTCGGCGCCGGCCGCCTTGCAGATCTGGACGGCGAAGACGCCCAGGCCGCCGGCGGCGCCCCAGATCAGGACCTTCTGGCCCGCCTGGAGGTTGCAGCGCGTCATGAGCATGCGCCACGCGGTGAAGTACACGAGGCCGTAGGACGCGGCCTCCTCCCAGGTCAGCGACTGCGGCTTGGGCAGCAGCTGCTGGGCCTGGACCTTCGTGAACTGCGCGAAGGAGCCCCACGTCGTCTCGTAGCCCCAGATGCGCTGCGACGGCGCGGCCATCGGGTCGAGGCCGTGGACCTCCGGGTCCTCGTAGGAGGCCTGGTTGCAGTGGATGACGACCTCGTCGCCGACCTTCCAGCGCGTGACGCCGGGGCCGACCTTCCAGACGATGCCGGAGGCGTCCGAGCCGCCGATGTGGTGGCCGTACTCGGGGTGGTCGCCGTACTTCATGACCGAGACCGGCTTGCCGAGCGCCGCCCAGACGTTGTTGTAGTTCACGCCCGCGGCCATGACCCGCACGATGACCTCGAAGGCACCCGGCTCGGGTACCTCGATCTCCTCGACCTGGAAGGCGTCCACGGGGTCGCCGAAGCGCTCCTCGCGGATGACCCACGCGGCCATCGTCTCCGGGAGCTCGCCCGGCTCGGTGTCGACCTTGGAGACCTGCGTCAAATCAACGGCCATCTGTTCGTGAAGACCCTCTGAAGTCGGTGTCGGTACCCGGTGGGGCGCGAACGATACGGGAGATCAGGGCTCCAGGAAGCCCGACCGGCGAAACCACGCCCGGAGGAGCACGCCGGAGAGCACCATGCTGCCGATCCCGTAGCCCCAGAAGGCCGCCGGCGTGTTGATGTGCCGCACGAGCGTGCCGAAGTTCTGGCCGAAGAACCCGGTCACGAAGGTCAGCGGCAGGAAGATCGTCGCGACGACGGTCAGCTGCTTGGAGATCTGGTTGAGCCGGTTGGAGACCGTCGAGAGGTAGATGTCCAGCGCGCCGGAGAGCAGGTCGCGGTAGGAGTCGATCAGCTCCGAGATCCGCAGCAGGTGGTCGTAGACGTCGCGGAACCAGTCGCGTGCGGCGTCGCCCTCCAGGCCTGGGATCCGCTCCAGGAGATCGCTGCCGCGCGCGAGCATGTCGCGCTGCGGCGCGGCGATGCGGCGCAGCTCGATCAGCCGGCGGCGGAGGTCGAAGAGCTCCTGGCGCTGCCGCACGTGCGGGTGCTCGACGATCGCGTCGGTGAGGTGGTCGATCTCGTCGTCCATCGCCTCCAGGACGGGGAAGAAGCTGTCGGTCAGGTGGTCGAGGACGCGGTAGATCGCCTCCTCCTCGGTGCGCGGCGGATGGTGCAGGACGCGCTCGGCCGCGGGGCCGAGCAGGGACCGCCCGTTGCGGTGGACGGTGACCATCCAGCGGCCGCTGACGTGCAGGTGGACCTCGGCGGGGCGCCCGTCGGGGTGGACGCCGTAGAAGACGATCAGCGCCGTGTCCTCGTAGTCGTCCATCTTCGGCCGCTGGCCGAGCTCGCGCGTGTCCTCCACCGCGAGCGGATGCAGGCCGAACCGCCCGCCGAGGTCGGCGATCTCGTCCGGGGTCGGCGAGGACAGGTCCAGCCAGAAGAACTCCCCTGAGGCCAGGAGGTCGGGCAGTCGCGGGTCGTCGAGCGAGGTCAGGACCTCCACACCCGCCATGCTGGCGGTGCGGCAGGACGGACCGGCGCTAGGGCTGGAGGAGGTCGTTCTGCGACGACGGGCGCTCGTGGCCGACCACGAGGTGCGCCGCGCGGACGTCGCTGCCGCGGGCGCCGAGGTCGTAGCTGCCGGGCGCGACGTCGGCCTTGACCGACGCCGTCTCGCGCGGGTTGATCGGCCCGGTGCGGACGGCCGTGACGCCGGGGCCTCCGCCGGGCGCGTCGCTGGTCTCGAGCGTGATCTGCTGCGCGGCCGTCGACTGGTTGCTGATCACCAGCGTGATGGGCCCGGCGCCCAGCCGCTTGGGGGAGACCGAGATCTCGTGGTCGGAGATCGACGCGCTGACGACGATCGGCGCCGGCGGGCGCTCGCCGTTGCGGTACTGGTGGTCGGAGCTGCCGCAGCCGGCGACGGAACCGGCGATCGCGCCGACCACGATCGTGGTCCGCAGCAGCCGGCCGTGCGGTGCGAGAAGTGCGCGCCTCATCCTCAACCCTGGGCCCGATCGCGCCGAGGCGCGGGCGACCCGGCCGCAACCCTAGCCGAGCGCGGGGCGGCGCGCCATCGGACGGTGCGTCGCCGGTCAGGCGTCGGCGCCGGCGTCCCGCTCACCGGGCGCGCGCTCCGCCTCGATGCCGCGGAGCGCCTCCTGGAGGCGGTCCCAGGACTCTTCCTCGGCCTCGTCGTACTCGCGGCCGTCGAGGTCGGCGAGGTCGTCGCGGTACGCGGTCCAGGCCTCGCGGATGCGCTCGTCGAGCGAGCTCTCGTGGGGGACGAACGTGGTCATGGGGGTCCTCCGATCCGGCAGGGGTCCGTCCGGAGAAGCTACCCGGCGTCGCGGTCGTCAACCGCGGGCGGCCGCGCAAGGGCGCGCCCACGCTGTCCGGCGCCGGCGGTACCCAGTGCCGCATGCCGTCGTCCCCGACCCTCGTCCCGCCGCCGCCCTCGCTGCTCGACGCGCCGCTGGCCACCGCCGAGCTGCTCGTCGTCGACACGGAGACCAACGGCCTGGCCGGCGATCGGTGCGAGCTGACGGAGATCGGCGCCGTGCTCGTCGGCGGCGGCGAGCTGCACGACCGCTGGGAGACGCTCGTGCCGGTGCGCGCGCCGCTCTCGCGCGGCATCCAGCGCTTCACCGGCATCACGCAGGCGATGGTCGACGAGGCGCCGCCCGCGGAGGCGACGCTGCCCGAGCTGGCCGAGCAGCTGCACGGACGCGTGCTCGTCGCCCACAACGCGTCGTTCGACCGGCGGGTGCTCGCCCAGGCCTTCACCCGCGCCGGCGTGGCGTGGCCGGACCCGCCGACGCTGTGCACGGTGTCGCTCGCCCGCAAGCTGCACCCGCTGGCGCGCCAGCGCAAGCTGCGGCCGCTGGCCGAGTCGCTGGGGATCGACGTCGAGGTCTCCCACCGCGCGCTCGCCGACGCCGAGACCTGCGCGCGGGTGCTGTGCGCGCTCTTCCCGCGGCTGTGCGCCAACGCCGGCACCGTGGGCGAGGCCCTGGCGCTGCTGCGGCCCGCGCGCCGGCGCGCGGCGCGGGCGGGGCGGACGGACGGCGGGATCTCGCTGCGGGGCACGCGGCGGCGGAAGGTCGACTGCTCCGCGCTGCCCGAGGAGCCCGGCGTCTACGTGTTCCGCAACGCCGAGGGCCAGCCGCTGTACGTCGGCAAGTCGGTGCGGCTGCGCTCGCGCGCCAAGGCGCACTTCCGGCCGTCGTCCCCGGACTCGGGCTGGGTGGCGCAGGCGGAGCTCGTCGAGCACACCGAGACCCACAGCGAGCTGGGCGCGCTGCTGCTCGAGCAGCGGCTGATCCGGCAGCTGCGCCCGCCCGGCAACGTGCGCTCCAAGCACGAGGACCGCTGGGTGTACCTGCGCTGCCGGCTCGACATCCCGTACCCGATCCTCGAGGTCGCGCCCGAGCCGGCGCCCGGCCTGGCCGTCAACGTCGGGCCGCTGCTGGGCCGCCACGCGGCCGCCGAGCTCGTCGAGCAGCTGACGTCGCTGTTCGCGCTGCGTCACTGCGGCCGCGCGCTCCAGCGCCGCCACCACCCGTCGGCCTACGGCCAGATGGGCCGCTGCCTGTCGCCGTGCCTCGGCGACCTGGACCCCAACGCCTACCGGCGGCGCCTGGACCAGGCGCTGGCGCTGTTCACCGGCGGCGACGGCGCGCGGGCGCTGCTGGCGCACCTCGACGGCGAGGTGCGAGCGGCCGCCGCCGAGCAGCGCTACGAGCGGGCCGGGTGGCTGCGGCGCCGGCGCGAGCGCCTGGCCGTCCTGCTCGAGCGCCTGGGCGGGACGGCGACCGCCACGCATGCGCGGCCGCGGCTCGTGCTCGCCGCCCATCCGGAGCGGCCGCGCTACGACGCGATCTGGCTCGTCGGCGGGCGCGTGGCGGCCTGGGAGCCGCTGACCGAGCCGGCCGCGGCGTGGGCGCGCACCGAGGCGGTGCTGCGCGGCGGCGACGGCCGCGGCGCGACGGCCTCGGCGACGCCCGACGAGGTTCGCGACCTGCGCACGGCGACGACCTGGCTGGCGTCGCACCCCTCGCTCGAGCTGCCGCTGAGCCCCGCGCCGACCCGCGCCCGCGTCGAGCGGTTCGCCGCGCGGGCGCTGGCCGCGGCGTGACGGGGCCGTGCCAGGCGCGACGGATCCCTGAGGTCCCCAGAAATGGCCGCCGCTTCGGCACATGTTCGAGCGACTCGGGGGGCGAACTTGTGCAAGATCGTCTGCGTCGGAGACCAGCTGCGGGCGAGGCCGACGGTGACGCTCGCGGGGGGTGCGCGGCACGGACGCCGCACGGACGAGAAGGACCAGCCCATCCCGGAGCGCCCGGCTCGCAGACCGGGCACCGGGCTTCGCCATTGGGGCGCGCGCTCGGCGCCGGCTGAGGAGCCGAGCGCGCCGCCCGGCGATCAGCCCTGCGCGAACGGCAGCGCGACGACCTCGGCCGTCGTGCCCGCGTCGCCGACCGCGACGCGGTCGCCGGGCGACACCTCGCGCCGCAGGATCGCCAGCGCCACGGGGCCGAGGCGCGGGGAGGCCGCGACGCTGCCGAGCCGCCCGACCTCGCGGTCACCGGCGACGACCGCGTCGCCCGTGGCCGCGGCGCCGCTGAGCCGCAGGCCCCGAAGGTGGCGGTTGGGCTTGCCCTTCCAGTGCAGGCGCGCGACGGTCTCCTGTCCGACGTAGCAGCCCTTCGTGAAGCTCACGGCGCGGTCGACGATGCCCGCCTCCTCCGGCATCACGCCGTCGTCGAGGTCGACGCCGTAGCGCGGGCGGCCGCGCTCGACGCGCACGACCTCGGCGGTGGCCTCCGGCGCCTCGACGGCGCCCGCCGCCAGCAGCGCGGCACGCACGTCGCCGGTGCGCTCGGCCGCCGGCAGGACGTCGAGCCCCAGATCCGTGCGGACCACCTCGCCGGCCACGTCGTGCTCCTCGGGGCCGGGGACCGGCAGGCCGGCGGCGCGGGCGACCTCCTCGGCACGCGGGCCGACGAGCGAGAGCAGCCCGAGCTGCAGCGTGCGCTTGTGCAGCTCGGCCCGCCAGCCGATCAGCCCGCGGCGCAGCTGGTCGAACAGCGCCTGGAGCGCGACGCGCTCGGTCAGCAGCAGCAGGCCCTCGTCGGTGGCGAGCACGCGCAGGTCGCCGAGCATGCGGCCCTTGGTGGTCAGCAGCGCGGCGTAGCGCCCGTGGCCGGCCTCCAGGCCCTCGATGGCGTTGCTGACCTGCCCGTCGAGGAACGCCGCGGCCTCGTCGCCGGTCAGCAGCAGCTTGCCGATCTCGGAGCGGTCGACCAGGCCGCAGCCCTCGGTGCAGGCCGCGTAGGCGGGGGACAGCGCGTCGACGGAGGCCATGGGTCCGAGCATACGCCGCGTCCCGGTGGGTCACGGGGCGCATCAACCAAGGTTTCGTTGTGGCTAAACTACAACTCGATGGCGCTCGAAGTCTCGTCCGCGGTCCAGGACTACGCGAAGTCGATCTACTCGCTCCAGCACCGCGGCGACGGCGCGCCGGTGACGACCAACGCGCTCGCCGCGCGGGTCGGCGTGTCGGCCGCGTCGGCGTCCACGATGGTCAAGAAGCTCG
The DNA here is from genome assembly GCA_035765735.1 of Baekduia sp. Taxonomy (GTDB): domain Bacteria; phylum Actinomycetota; class Thermoleophilia; order Solirubrobacterales; family Solirubrobacteraceae; genus Baekduia. The sequence continues at coordinate 44,326 of DASTWY010000018.1, forward strand.
ACGGCCTCGGCCTCGTCGAGCACGTGCCCTACAAGGGCGTCGTGCTCACCGAGGCCGGCGCGCGCGTGGCGCTGGAGGTGCTGCGCCATCACCGCCTGCTCGAGCGGTTCCTGGCCGAGGAGCTCGGCGTCCCGTGGGATCGGGTGCACGACGAGGCCGAGGTGCTCGAGCACGTCCTGAGCGAGGAGCTCGAGGAGCTCATCGCCGCCAAGCTCGGCCATCCGACCATCGACCCGCACGGCGACCCGATCCCGACGGCGGACCTGCGCATCGTCGAGGGTGACACGGTGAGCATGGAGACGCTCGAGCCCGGGGACACCGGGCGCTTCGTGCGGATCTCCGACAGCGACCCCGAGATGCTGCGCTACCTCGGCGATCGCGGGATCGCTCCCGGCGCCGCCTTCGAGGTCCTCGACAAGCAGCCCTTCGGCGGGCCGCTGTTCGCCCGCTTCGGCGGGGCCGAGCAGGTCCATCCGCTCGGCGGGCGCCTCGCCGCGGCGATGCGCGTGGAGATGGGCGCGTGACGCCGCCCGCTCCGCCGCCCGACGGCGGCGCGGACGCCGCCGTGCTGCCGCCGCCGACCGCGCTCCAGCGCGCGCGGGGCAGCCGGTCGCTGCGCGCGCGGCTGGCGATGCTGGGCCCGGCGTTCGTGGCCTGCATCGCCTACGTCGACCCGGGCAACTTCGCCACGAACATCGCCGGCGGCTCGAAGTACGGGTACCTGCTGCTGTGGGTCCTGCTCGCCGCCAACCTCATGGCGATGCTGATCCAGAACCTGTCGGCGAAGATCGGCATCGCCACCGGGCGCAACCTGCCGGAGCTGTGCCGGGAGCACTTCCCGCGGCCGGTGACATGGGGCCTGTGGGCCCAGGCCGAGCTGATCGCCATGGCCACCGACCTCGCGGAGTTCGTCGGCGCGGCGCTGGCCCTCAACCTGCTGTTCGGCATCCCGCTGCTGCCGTCGGGCCTGATCACCGCCGTGATGGCGTTCGCCGTCCTGGGGCTGCAGACGCGCGGCTACCGCCGCTTCGAGCTGGCCATCATCGGGTTCCTCGGCGTGATCCTGGTCGGGTTCCTCTACGACACGCTGCGGATCGGCTTCGACGCCGGCGACGCCGCGGCGGGATTCGTCCCGCACTTCGACGGCAGCGACTCGGTGCTGCTGGCCACCGGCATCCTCGGCGCGACGGTGATGCCCCACGTCATCTACCTGCACTCGGCGCTCACGCAGGACCGGGTCAGCGCCGAGGACGACGGCGAGCGGCGCGCGCTGCTGCGCTTCAACCGGGTCGACGTGACGATCGCGATGGGCCTCGCCGGGCTGATCAACATGTCGATGCTCGTCATCGCCGCGTCGCTGTTCCACTCCGGCGGCGTCGTCGACACGATCGAGGGCGCCTACGCGGGCTTCCGGTCGAAGGTCGGCAACGAGGCCGCGGTCGCCTTCGGGCTGGCGCTGCTGGCGTCCGGCTTCGCGTCCTCGTCGGTCGGCACCTACGCGGGGCAGGTCGTCATGCAGGGCTTCCTGTCGCGCACGATCCGGCTGGGGGTCCGGCGCGCGCTGACCATGACGCCCGCGCTCGTCGTCCTGGCCGTCGGCGTCGATCCGACGCGGGCCCTGGTCATCAGCCAGGTCGTGCTGTCGTTCGGCATCCCGTTCGCGCTCGTGCCGCTGGTGCTGCTCACCCGGCGCGCCGACGTCATGGGGGCGCTGGTCAACCGGCGGCTCACCACCGCCGTGGCGACGATCGTCGCGGTGATCATCAGCGCGCTCAACGCCTTCCTGCTCGCCGACACGTTCGGGCTGGTCTGAGCCGCCCCGAGGTACATTCCAGGCGATGGCCCTCGCTGACACCTTCCAGGAAGTCCTCGACGCGCTGCCCGACGACTGGACCGATCTCGAGCTCGACGTCCGCATCTTCGACGAGTCGCGCTACGTCGACGGGGCGGTGTATCTCGCCACGGTCAACGCGCAGCCGTACTCCAAGCACGACTGGCACTGGAAGATCCTGGTCGCCCATCGCTTCGGCCACGCCTCGGCGGCGCCGGCGGTCCACGGGGCGCTCAAGCTCCTCGACGACGCGGGCCTCGAGGGCGAGCTGGCGGTGCGCGAGGTGCGCAGCGGCCGGGCGGAGGTCGTCTCGATGTGGGGCCGGCCGGAGTCCGTGCGGCAGGAGTTCCGCCGCCTGCGCAGTCTCTGATCGAGCGTTCGCGCTCCAAGACGGCGGCCCGCGTCCGATGAAGGGGGCGTGGACGCGGTCGTACCAGGGGGACCGGAGAGCGCCAGCGCGAGCACGTCGAGCTGGCTGTGCGCCAACGAGCAGGATCGCCGGCGGCTGCTGGACATGGCCGGGCGGCTGCGCAACGCGCGCGTGCTGGCGTTCGTGGCCATGGCCATCACCGCGCTGGCCACGGCCCCGTGGATCGGCTTCGTGACGCTGGTGCCGTACGCGTGCGCGGCGGTGGTGTTCCGGATCACCGACAGCCGGCTGGCCGACAGCCCGCGGCCCGAGTACTGGATGTTCGCCGGGTGGGCGTTCTGCCAGCTGATGATCGCCGTGGCCGCCGTGACGTCCGGGGAGGCCAACAGCGTCTACGTCTTCTGGCTCAGCGTGCCGACCGTCACGCTGGCCGCGCGCTTCAGCAACGCGGGGCTCTGGGCCGGCATCGCGCTCACGGGCGCGCTGATCGTCGGCACGATCGTCATCACCGACCCCGCGGCCGCCGCGCACGAGCCGTACCGCATCATCGCGCCGCTCTCCGCGCTGTTCGGCCTGGCGGCGCTGTCGCGCCCGCTGCAGCGCTCCGACCTCGAGCATCGCGCGGGCGCGACGACCGACGCGCTGACCGGCCTGGCCAACCGCGCCGCGCTGGAGCGCGACGCCCCGGAGCTGCTGGCCCGCGCTCGGCGCGCCGGCCTGCCCGTCGGCGTCCTCGTCGGCGACCTCGACCACTTCAAGGCCATCAACGACCGCTTCGGCCACGACCGCGGCGACGAGGTCCTGCGCGACGCGGCGGACGCGATGCAGGGCGTCATGCGCAGCTTCGACCGCCTGTACCGGATCGGCGGCGAGGAGTTCCTCGTCCTGCTGTCGGGCGCCGACCTCACGTCGGCCGCCGAGGTGGCCGAGCGGCTGCGCGTCGCGGTGGCCGAGCGCGAGCCCGGCGGCCTCGAGGTGTCGATGAGCGTGGGGGTCAGCGCCGCGGCCGGGCACGACGACCTCGTGACGCTGCTGCGCGACGCCGATCGCGCGCTCTACGACGCCAAGCGGGCCGGGCGCGACCGGGTGCGCGTCGCCCCGCCCGCCACCATCGCCGCCTGAGCTCGGCCGCCGCTAGGCGTTGGGGTCGGTGGCCAGCCCGGTCCGCGAGGTGGCCGGGTCGAACGCCCGGGCCACGTCGGGGCGCTGCGCCACGATCCCGAAGCGCTGCTCCCAGCTCGCCCACCGCCGCAGGACCTGGGGGTCCAGCTCGCCATAGTGCGTCGCGCCGGCGGTGAACGACGGGCTGACCGCGTGGAGCTGGTCCGACGTCAGCTGCCGGTCGAGCGAGCCGTCGGCATCGGTGAGCGCGCTGACCGCCGAGTCCGGGTCCTCGATCGCCGCCTCGTACCCGCGCCGCAGCGCGCGGACGGTCGCGCGGACGACCGGGCCCTCGGTCTCGAGCGTCTCGCGCGACGTGGCGAGCACCAGCTCGGGGTACGACGGCGCGCCGAACTCGTCGACGCGGAACTCGCGGACGCCGGGCCGCTTGGCCTTCAGGGCCACGCCCTCGGCGTTCCAGAACGCCGTCGCGCCCGCGACGCGGCGGGCCAGCAGCGACTGCACCGCGTTGAAGCCGATAGTGACCTTGTCGACCTTGGACGGGTCGCCGCCGTCGCCCTTGACGATCGAGTCGAGCACCGCGTCGTCGCTCGGCAGGCCGGTCACGCCGACGCGGTGGCCCTCGAGGTCGCGCGGGCGGCCGATGGTCGGCTGGGCGAGGACGGCGGCCAGCGGGGTCTGCACCAGCGCCATGACGCCCACCACGTCACGGCCCTTCTCGCGGGCGATCGCCAGGTCGTGGATGTCGACGATCGCCAGGTCGGCCTGGCCGCCCAGCAGCGCCTTGATGCCGTCGGTGGAGGCGGCGGGCGGATGGACCTGGAGGTGGACGCCCTCGGCGTCGTCGTAGCCGCGCTGCAGCGCCAGGTAGATCCCGGCGTGGACGGCGTTGGGCGCGAAGTCGAGCAGCAGCGTCGCCTCCTGGTCGGGACGGCTGTCGCTGGGCGCGGACGTGCCGCCGCAGCCGGCGAGCGCGGCGCACAGCAGCGCCGTCAGGGCGAGTGCGAGGAGGCGGGGGCGAGGCATCGGGCCGCAGGATAGGAGCGCGTAGGATCAGGGAGGTGCGCCGCCGTGTGACCTTCTCGCGCAACCTGACGCTGTCGCTGTCGCGGACCTGCGTCTCGCACTGCAAGTACTGCGCCTTCCAGACGCACCAGCCGCACCTCCACCTGCCCGACGAGGTCGAGGCGCTGCTCGACCGGGCCGCGCGGCACAACGTCAAGGAGCTGCTGATCCTCACGGGCGACGACCCGGCGCATCACCCGGGCGTCCGGGCGCGGCTGGCCGAGCTCGGGTTCGACGACTTCGTCGGCTATGTCGCGTGGTGCTGCGAGCGGGCGCTCGAGCGCGGGCTGCTGCCGCACACCAACCTCGGCGCGCTGTCGCGCGAGGAGCTGGCGCGGCTGCGCGAGGTGACCGCGTCGCAGGGCCTGATGCTGGAGTCGACCCGCGACGACCTCGTCGCCCACCAGGGCTCGCCGACCAAGGACCCGGCGCTGCGCCTGCAGACGATCCGCTGGGCCGGCGAGCTGAAGATCCCGTTCACCAGCGGGATCCTGCTCGGGATCGGCGAGACGCCCGAGGACCGCCTCGACGCGCTCCGCGCGCTGGCCGACGTGCACGCCGAGCACGGGCACCTGCAGGAGATCATCCTGCAGAACTTCGTCCCGCACCGGCGCTACTACGGCGAGGAGCCGGCCGACATCGCCGGCGAGGCGGCGGAGCGGTTCTGGCGCACCGGGCTGCGCGACGTTCCCGTCGAAGGCATCCCAGCGTGGGCCTCGCCGATCTCGCTCGGCGAGCTGGTCGCGCTCATCGGCGCCGCGCGCGAGCTGCTGCCCGACGTCGGCATCCAGGTGCCGCCGAACCTCTCCGAGCACTGGCCCGAGCTCGTGGCGGCGGGCGCCACCGACCTCGGCGGGCTGAGCGCCAACGGCGACCACATCTCTCCCGAGCACCCGTTCCCGTCGCCCCATCAGGTGCGCAAGCGCCTCGCCGCGGACGGCGTCGCGCTGACCGAGCGGCTGTGCGTGTACGGCAAGTACCTCGACCCCGAGTGGGTCGAGCAGCACGTGCTCGACGTCGTCAAGACCAAGTACTGGTCCTTCATCCCGCGGCGCGGGTCCGGCCGGACGGACCCGCCGTTCGGCATCAACCGGGACCTGGTCGGACCGGGCACCGAGAAGGCCCGCCACGGCCAGGCGCTCGGGATCGACGAGCTGACGGCGATGTTCGCCGAGACGCGGCCCGAGGCGATCGAGGCGATGCGGATCGCCGCCGACGAGCTGCGCGCCGAGCTGGCCGGCGACGCGGTCACCTTCGTCGTCAACCGCAACATCAACGTCAGCAACGTCTGCGTCGTCGGCTGCGCGTTCTGCGGCTTCGGCCAGGGCAAGCGCTCGCCGGACGCCTACCAGCACTCCGAGGAGGAGTTCCGCCGGCGCGTCCGCGAGGCCATCGACTACGGCGCCACCGAGTTGTGCATGCAGTCGGGCATCCACCCCGACTGGGCGCTCGACGACTACCTCCACTGGCTGCGGGTGGCCAAGGACGAGGCCGCGCTGCAGGGCAGCGACCTGCACCTGCACGCCTATTCGCCCATGGAGATCGCGCACATGTGCGACATCTCGGGGCAGCCGCCGTCCGAGGTGTTCGCGCGGCTGCGCGACGCCGGGCTGGGCTCCACGCCGGGCACCGCCGCCGAGGTGCTCCACGACGGCGTCCGCGAGCGCATCAGCCCCAACAAGCTCCCCGTCGCGCGCTGGGTCGAGATCATCGAGGCCTCGCACCGCGCCGGCCTGCGCTCGACCTCGACGGTGATGTTCGGCCACATCGAGGAGCCGTGGGAGCTGGCCGAGCACATGACGGTGATCCGCGAGCTGCAGGAGCGGACCGGCGGCATCACCGAGTTCGTGCCGCTCTCGTTCATCCCCTTCATGACGCTGCTGGGGCGCACGCACGGGGTCGAGGAGATCTCGCGCGAGGAGAACCTCAAGCACACGGCGGTCTTCCGGCTGGCGCTCGGCCCGACGATCGCCAACGTGCAGGCCTCGTGGGTGAAGATGGGCCTGGAGGCCGCCACCGAGGCGCTGCGCTGGGGCGTCAACGACCTCGGCGGCACCCTCATGGAGGAGTCGATCTCGCGCCTGGCCGGCAGCTACCACGGCGTCAAGCTCGACCCGCCAGAGCTGATCGCCGCCGCGCACGCCGCGGAGCGGCCCGCCGCGGAGCGCAGCACGTTGTACACCATCTTGCGCGAGCATCCCCTGGACCGGCCGCGCGAGGCGGCGGCGTAGGCCGGTCGCATGGGACGGTCACGACGCCGGGCGCGCGCGGCGGGCGACGCCGCCGCAGGGTCCGCGAGGCCGCCGCGCGCCGCCGACCGCAAGGCCGCGAGGGCCGCGACCGTCACGCCGACGGCGCTGCGGCGCTCGCTGGGCGCATACCTGGCCGGTGCGCTGGCGCTCGCGGTCGTCGTCCTGGTGGCCACCGTGGCGCTCGCGCCCGCATGGGCTCCGTGGCTCGTGCTCGCGGTCGACGCGGCGGCGTCGTTCGGGCTCTACCGCTGGGCGCACGGCCGGATGGCGGACCTGCCGCTCAGCGACGAGGACCGCGTCATGCAGACGCTCGCCACCGGGCTGCTGGTCATCGTGCTGGTGTTCGCCGCCGTCGCGGCGGTCGTCCTGACCGCGACCTGAGCCGCCCGCTCGCTAGCGTTCCGGGCATGGCTGAAGCGATCACCCGCGACGGACTGGCGCAGCTCAAGGCGGAGCTCGATGAGCTCGAGGGCGAGGGACGGCGCGCCATCGCGCAGCGCATCCTCGTGGCGCGCGAGCTCGGCGACCTCTCCGAGAACGCCGAGTACCACGCCGCGAAGGAGGACCAGGCGCACCTCGAGACCAAGATCGCCCGCCTGACCGAGCGCCTGCGCAACGCGACCGTCGTCGAGGCGGAGGAGGACGCGACCGTCGTGACCTTCGGCGCCACCGTCGAGGTCACCGACGTCACGGCCGGCCGGACCACCACGTACACGATCGTGGGCGCGACCGAGGCCGACCTCAAGGCGGGCCGGCTCTCGGCCGAGTCGCCGGTGGCCAAGGCGCTGATCGGCACGGCCCCGGGCGACACCGTGAAGGTCTCGACGCCGAGCGGGACGCGCGACCTGCGGGTCGAGGGCCTGAAGTAGGGCGCTAGCCGAAGAGGTCCTCGTCGCGGCTGCGCACCAGCGCGGCCGCGCCCGGGCCATCCTCGCCCGCCGGCAGCACGTGGCGGTCCAGCCCGCTGACGACGACCGCCGGCTCGGCGGCGTCCTTGCCGGCGCGCGCCAGGTCGGCCGCCGCGGCGGCCTGGTCGGCGACGGCGATCCACGTGGCGCGCAGCTCGCGCCCGTGGGAGTCGGTGCGCCCGCGCCAGTCGTCCAGCGGCGCGAGCCCGGCGACGCCGACCGCGACGTCGCACTGGCCGTGGCGCCAGGCGCGGCCGAACGAGTCGGCGATCACCACGGCCGGATGGCCGGGGAGCGCCGCGCGGATCGCGCGGGCGGAGGCGTCGGGATCGGCCGGCAGCAGCACGAGCTCGCCGGCCGCCGCGTTGGACGCGTCGACCCCCGCGTTGGCGCAGACGAAGCCGTGGTGCGTGCGCGAGATCAGCACGCCGCGCTCGGCGCGGACCACCTCGGCGGCCTCCCGGAGCACGACCTCGACGTGGCGCGGGTCGTCCTTGCCCAGGCGCGCCGCCAGCTCCAGCGCCCGCGGCGACGGCTCGACGCCGTCCAGCGCCACGACGCGGCCCTCGGCCTTCGAGACGACCTTGTGCGCGACGACGAGCACCTCGCCGGCGGCGAACGGCTCGCCACGGGCGGCGGCCAGGATCGACGCGAGGTCGTCGCCGGCCCGGACCTCGGGGATCCCCGGCAGCGCCCACGCGCGGATCATCGGCGGCTCACCCGGGCCAGCATGCCGCGGGTGTGCGAGGCCCCGCCGCGGACGCGCTCGAGCGCGTCGCGGAGCGCCTCCAGGTCGTCGAGCGTGTCGACGTCGAGCCCGAGCGACGGCACGTCGAGCGCCTCGACCGTGGCGCCCGTGGCGCGCGCCAGCTCCTCGTGGCGACGCCGGCTGCCGGGCCCGAACGACGGCTCCATGACCGCGGGCGGCGTGAGCACGAGCGCGTTGGTGCCCTCGCCGTGGCGGTCGGGGACGACCACGACGTGGCGCGGGCCGCCGTCGCGGGCGAGCAGGGCATCGACCTCGACCGGGTCCAGCGCGGGGCAGTCGCCGGGGACCAGCAGCACGCGGTCGGCACCCCGCTCGACCGCGGCGGCGACGCCGCGCAGGGCGGCGGCGCTGTGGCCGGCGTCGTCGGGGTCGTCGATGACGGCGGCCGCGTCGTAGCCCGCCGCCAGCGCGACCGCGGCGGGCTCGCCGCTGACGACCAGCACCTCGTCGACCCGCTTGGCACGGCGCAGGGCGATGAGCACGTCGGTGACCATCGCCTCCGCCAGAGCGCGGCGGGTGCCGTCCGCCAGGCCGGTGCCGAGCCGCTGCTTCGCGGCGCGGAAGCGCTTGACGGGAAGGATCGCGACGGTCCTCATCGCAGCTCCTCGGCGAAGCGCAGGACCTCGGCGGCGACCCGCCGGCGCGCGTCGGCGTCGCCCATCAGCGTGTCGACCTCGCGCACGGGGACGCCCGCGTCGGGCGCCGGCTCGTCGGCGACGAGCCCGTCGAGCAGCTCGCCGTAGAGCGCCGCGACGCCGGCGGCGGTCGGCGCGGCGCCCGCCCAGGCCAGGAACGGCTCGGTCGGCCCCTTGACGACCTGCCCGCCGACGAAGGGGGAGACGGCGACCACCGGCGCGGCCGCGGCGCGGAGGGCGTCGCGCATGCCGGGGACCTCGAGGATCGGCCGGATCGAGATGATGGGGTTGGACGGGCCGATGACGATCGCCCGTGCGCGGGCGATGGCCTCCAGCGCCTCGGGCGGCGGCGCGGCGGCGTCGATGCCGTCGAAGCGGACGTCGTCGATCGGCACGGCGGCGCGCTCACGGATCATGAACTCCTGGAACGGGATCCATCGCTGGCCGGAGCGCACGGCGGTGCGCACGGGCGCGTCGGCCATCGGCAGGACGCTGGCCCGTCCGTCCAGGCCCAGCGCGGCGGTGAGCTCGGCCAGCGCCTCGGTCAGGCGCGCGCCGCCGGCCAGCAGCTCCGCGCGCCGGACGCCATAGGCGAGGTCGCGGTCGCCGAGGTTGAACCACACGTCGACGCCCAGCTCGCGGAGGCCGTCCATGACGTGGAAGGTGTCGCCGTCCAGCCCCCAGCCGCGCGCGTCGATGCGGTCGGCCAGCCAGAACGTGCAGAGGTCGGGATCCGGCGAGACGTGCGCGCCGTACATCTCGACGTCGTCGCCGGTGTTGGCGATGACGACGAGGTCGTCGCCGGCGACGTCGAGGAGGCCGCGGGCGAGCTTGGCGCCGCCGGTGCCACCCGCGAGGACGACCACGGGTGCGGGCGCGTTGGGGTCCATGCGCCGCCGGACGATACTGTGGCCGGCGTGCCGAGCGAGTTCGACCAGCAGGGCCGTCAGGGCGGGTATCCGGACGCGGTCCGGATCCGCGAGGTCGGGCCGCGCGACGGCTTCCAGAACGAGCCGGAGGTCATCGCCACCGACGACAAGGTGCGGCTCGTCGATGCGCTGGCGCGGACGGGGCTCGAGCGCCTGGAGGTCACCTCGTTCGTGCGCGCCGACGTGATCCCGCAGCTGGCCGACGGCCCCGAGGTCCTCGAGCGCATGAGCGTGCCCGACGACGTCGCCGTCACCGTGCTGATCCCGAACGAGCGCGGGTTCGAGAACGCGCTGGCCCACCGGGAGCGGTTCTCGGAGATCAACTGCTTCCTCAGCGCCAGCGAGTCGCACAACCGCGCCAACGTGAACCGGTCGGTCGAGGAGTCGCTGAGCGGGTTGGAGCGCGTGATCGGCCGGGCGGTGGGCGAGGGCCTGCGCGCCGAGGGCGTCATCAGCGTGAGCTTCGGCTGCCCCTACGAGGGCCACGTGCCGCCGGAGCGCGTGTTCGCCATCGCGCGGCGGCTGGTGGAGGCGGGCGCCAGCGAGATCGGGTTCGGCGACACCACCGGCATGGCCAACCCGCGGCAGGTGCGCGAGTTCTTCGTCGCGGCCCGCGAGGCCCTTGGCTCCACCGTGGAGCTGACCGCGCACTTCCACAACACGCGCGGGCAGGGGCTGGCGAACGTGCTCGCGGCGATCGAGGGCGGCTGTCAGTCGTTCGAGTCGAGCTTCGGCGAGCTGGGCGGCTGCCCGGTGCCGGCGGGCGCGACCGGCAACATCGCCACCGAGGACCTCGTCTCGATGCTGCACGAGATGGGCATCGCGACCGGCATCGACCTGGCGCAGCTGCTCGATGCGGCGCGCATGGCGCGCGACGTCCTCGGCCGGCCGCTGGGCTCCCACACGCTGGTGGCGGGCCCGGTCGACTGGCACGGCGCACGCCCCTGACGCACGGGGAGGCGTCGAGGGACGACTGAACCATCCCTGCGGTGGTTGAGTCGTCCCTCGACGACCTCGTGGCCGCCGTGGGCCTTGCGAGCGAGCCCCTGGGCGAGCTCGCGACAACGATCGCGAGCCCCCTGGGCGAGCCGATCGTCAGCGGCCCTGGAACTCGGGCTGGCGCTTCTCGGCGAACGCCCGCGTGCCCTCGGCGAAGTCCTCGGAGCGGGCGCAGAGCTCCTGCGCGGTGACTTCGGCCTCGAGGGACGCCGCGAGCGTCGGCTTGGCGACGGCGTCGAGCAGGCGCTTGGCGTGCGCCACGGCGCGCGGCGCGCAGGCCAGCAGCTCGTTGACCAGCTGGTCGGTCGCCGCGTCGAGCTCGTCTGACGGCGCCACGCGGTTGACCAGGCCGATGCGCTCGGCCTCGGTGCCGTCGATGACCTTCGACGCCATGATCATCTCCTTGGCCCGGCCGAGGCCGATCACCGACGGCAGCCGCGTCGAGCCGCCGACGTCCGGCACCAGCCCCACGCGCGTCTCGACGAGGCCGATCACCGCGTCGCTGGCCATCACCCGCAGGTCGCAGGCCAGCGCCAGCTCCATCGCCCCGCCGATGCAGCCCCCGTGGATCTGGGCGATCGTCGGCTTGGGCATCTCCTCGAGCAGGTTCCAGGTCTCGATGATCGGCCGGCGCGACGCGCGCAGCCGCCCGGGGTCAGCCGCCAGGCCGCCGAGGAAGTTGACGTCCATGCCCGACGAGAACATCGGCCCGGCGCCGCGCACCACCACGCAATGGACGGCGTCGTCGCCGGCGGCAGCCTCCACGGCCTCGCGCAGCCCGAGCACCAGCTCGTCGTTGAACGCGTTGCGCTTCTCCGGGCGGTTGAGGATAAGATGGCGGACGCGGCCGCGGTCCTCGCTCTCGACGATCGGCATGCGCGGCAGCCTACGCCGCCGCACGGCAACGCGAGCGTTCATCTAGGGTGCCGCGCCATGGCCGAGATCAAGAAGGTTGGAATCGTCGGGTGCGGGCTCATGGGACATGGCATCGCACAGGTCGCCGCGACCGCCGGCTTCGACGTCGTCGTCCGCGAGGTGGACGACGCGACCCTGCAGAAGGGCATCGGGAAGATCGAGAAGCAGCTCGCCCGCGCCGTCGAGAAGGGCAAGAGCTCGCAGGAGGACGCCGACGCGATCCGCGGCCGTCTCCAGCCGACCACCGACTACGGCGACCTGGCCGACTGCGACCTCGTCGTCGAGGCGATCACCGAGAACCTCGGCATGAAGCTCGAGATGTGGAAGGAGCTCGACCGCATCGTCAAGCCCGAGGCGATCTTCGCGACCAACACCTCGTCGCTGGCCGTCATCGACCAGGCCGCCTCGACGTCGCGCCCGGCGCAGTTCGCCGGCCTGCACTTCTTCAACCCGGCGCAGGTCATGAAGCTCGTCGAGGTCGTCCGCGGCGTCACCACCAGCGACGAGACCTTCCAGGCCGTCCAGTCGTGGGCCCAGTCGCTGCCGGGCAAGATCGCGATCCCGACCAAGGACAAGGCCGGCTTCATCGTCAACCGCCTGCTCGTGCCCTACATGCTCGACGCGATGCGCGCCTACGAGGAGGGCGTCGGCTCGATCTCGGAGATCGACGCCGCGATGAAGGCCGGCGCCGGCCACCCCATGGGCCCGCTGACGCTCGCCGACCTCGTCGGCAACGACACCACCGGCGCCATCTGCGAGGTGCTCTTCGACGAGTTCCGCGAGAAGCGCTTCGCCAAGCCGCCGATCCTGCGCAAGATGCTGTCGGCCGGCTGGTACGGCCGCAAGACCGGCATGGGCTTCTACGACTACTCGGGCGACGAGCCGGTCGAGAACCCGGGCCTCGCTCGCTGAGCTGACGCACCGGCAACCGGCGGGCTCCGCCGCGCCACGCGGCAGAATGCGCGGCGTGGCGGCACCCGCGATGCTCGAGTCCCTGCGTCCCAAGCCCTTCCGCGGCGACGTGATCGCGGCCGGGGTGGTCGTCCTCGTCACGCTGATCTGGCTGCTCGAGGCGCGCTTCGGCGACGACTGGGCCACGGGCGTCCACCTGCTCTACGCGGCGCCCGCGGCGCTGTTCACGGCGGCGATCGCGGTGCTTGCGCCGATGGAGCGCGAGGAGCCGCGCGCCTACCAGTCCGTGCTCTACGTGGCGAGCTTCGCGCTGGGGCTGGCGGCGCTGGCGAACCTCGCCGACGCGCTGGGCGCCGACGGCATCGGCGGCGCGGGGGCGCGCACGTGGACGTTCGCCCTGCTGGCGGCGCTGTCGCTGTGGTTCGCCACGCAGCGCAACAGCGCGGTCTCGACCTTGCTGGGCGCGCTGGCCGCCGGGCTGGCGCTGCTGTCCTTCGTGCAGTGGGCGTTCGACGCCCATGGCGCCGGGACGACCCGCTGGGTGCTGCTGGCCGAGATGGTCGGCTTCACCATCGGGGCGCTCGGCCAGCGCGACCGGCACCCGCGCCACGGCGTCGCCCTCGTCGACGCGGCGGGCGTGGCGGTGGTGCTGATCGGGCTCACGCTGGTCGCGGAGGCGTTCGGCGCGATCCTCGTCGCGGGACTCACCGACGGCGGCGACCCGGCGAGCGCGGCGTGGGGGTGGCAGCTGCTGCTGCTCGGGGCCGGCTTCGGCCTGATCGCCTACAGCGGCGTGGACCGCGAGCGCGGACCGGCGTGGCTGGGGCTGCTGTCGCTGGCGATCTTCGTCCTCTTGGCCGCCGACGGCGGCTTCGTCGGCTGGCCGCTGGTGCTGCTCGTCGTGGCAGCGGCGCTGCTCGCCGTCGGCCTGCGCCCGACGCTGCCCGCGCCGCCGCCGCCGGACGCCGACGTGCCGCCCGCGCCCGCCGAGCCGCTGTGGCCCTGACACACCCGCCGCTCCACCCCACGGAGCGTCGAGGGACGAATCTTCCACCGTCACGATGGAAGATTC
>DASTWY010000019.1:0-111184 GCA_035765735.1 Baekduia sp.
CATCACCTCCACCCAGCTGCTCGGGCCGTACAAGCCGGGCGCGTACCGCTGCGAGTTCTGGTCGCTCTACACCAACACGGTGATCGTCACGCCGTACCGCGGCGCCGGCCGCCCGCAGGGCTGCTTCGCGATGGAGCGCACCATGGACGCGATCGCCGACCGGCTCGGCATCGACCGCGCCGAGGTGCGGTCGCGCAACTTCATCCTGCCCGAGGAGATGCCCTTCGACCACGGGCTGCTCTTCCAGGACGGGCGCCCGCTGAAGTACGACTCCGGCGACTTCCCTGCCACGCTCGCGAAGCTCAAGGCGCTGGTCGGCTGGGACGACTTCGCGGCCTACCGCAAGGAAGCCCAGGCGCAGGGTCGACGGGTTGGCCTGGGCATCGGCTGCTACGTCGAGGGCACCGGGGTCGGCCCCTACGAGGGTGGCCACATCCAGGTCGAGACCAGCGGCCGGGTCAACGTCGCCACCGGGCTGACCTCCCAGGGGCAGGGCCACCAGACGATGCTCGCCCAGGTGGTGGCCCACGAGCTGGGGGTGCCCGTCGACGACGTGTTCGTCACCACCGGCGACACCCGCCGGATGCCCTACGCCGTGGGCACGTTCGCCTCGCGCACCGCCGTGATGAGCGGCAACGCCGTCGCCCTGGCCGCTCGGCAGGTGCGCGCCAAGGCGCTGCGCATCGCGGCCGACGCCCTCGAGGTCGCGGCGGAGGACCTCGAGATCGTCGACGGTGACGTCCGGGTCAAGGGCGCACCCGACACGCACATGGCGCTCGGCACGGTCTCGGTGATGTCCAACCCGTTGCGCTACGCCTTCGACGAGGCGGCCAACGCCGCCACCCAGTTCGCGGGGACGAACGACCCGGACAAGCCGCCCGTGGCGGACGACGACGAGCCGGGCCTCGAGGGTCGGGACTTCTACTCCCCCACCCAGGCGACCTTCGCCAACGGCATGCACGCGGCGGTCGTCGAGACCGACCCGGTGACGGCCGACATCCGGATCCTGCGCTACTGCGTGGTCCACGACTGCGGGCCGATGATCAACCCCATGATCGTCGAGGGCCAGGTCCACGGCGGCGGGGCGAGCGGCGCGGGCGGCGGCGGTGGGGGAGGCGGCGCGAAGGCGGGCGGCGGCGCCGGCGGGGCGGCGACGCCGCCGGCCTCGGCCTCGGCCGCGGCGGGTGCCGCCGCGACGGCCGCGGGCGCGGCGCCCTCGGCTCGCAGCGTGGCCAGCACCTCGCCCACCGGGACCTTGGTGCCCGGCGCGACCACCAGCTCGTCGACGACGCCGTCCTCGAAGGTCTCGATCTCGATCTCGGCCTTGTCGGTGTCGACGGTGGCGACGATGTCGCCGCGGTGGACGGTGTCGCCCGGCTCGACGTGCCATTCGAGCAGCCGGCCCGAGGTCATGTCGGCCCCCAGCGACGGCATCCGCAGCTCGGGCATCTAGGCGCCGGCCTCCATCGCGCGCACCGCGGCGACGACGCGCTCGGGCTGCGGCAGCGCCGCGTCCTCGAGGTGCTTGGCGTAGGGCAGCGGGACCTCCGCGGTGCAGACGCGCGCCACGGGAGCGTCGAGCTCGTAGAAGGCCTCCTCGGCGATCCGCGCCGCGACCTCGGCGCTCAGCCCGACGCTCCGCCAGCCCTCGTCGACGACGACGGCGCGATGGGTTCGGGCCACCGACCCGAGGATCGTCGCCGTGTCCAGCGGCCGCAGCACGCGCAGGTCCACGACCTCGGCCGAGATGCCGTCGGCGGCGAGCGCCTCCGCGGCGGCGAGCGCGACATGGACGCTCTGCGACGAGCCGATCAGCGTCACGTCGGTGCCCGCCCGGCGGATCGCCGCGCGCTCGAGGTCGACCGGTCCGGGCCCGGGTTCGGCGGCCTCCCAGCCGTAGAGCGAGCCGTGCTCGAAGATCACGACCGGGTCGGGGTCGGCCAGCGCCGGCGCGAGCATCCAGCGCGCGTCGTCGATCGTGGCGGGCGCCAGCACCCGCAGCCCGGGCACGTGGGCGTACCAGCCCTCGAAGGAGTGCGAGTGCTGCGCCGCGAGCTGCCGGCCCCCGCCCGTGGTCATCCGGACCACCAGCGGCACGTGGAACTGGCCCCCCGACATGTGCGACAGCGACGCGGCGGTGTTGACGATCTGGTCGAACGCCAGCATCGAGAAGTTGACGGTCATCACCTCGACGATCGGGCGCATCCCGCCGAGCGCCGCGCCGATGCCCGCGCCGACGAACCCCGACTCGGAGAGCGGCGTGTCGCGGATGCGCTCCGGCCCGAACTCGTCGAGCAGCCCGCGGCTGACGCCGAAGGAGCCGCCGTAGCGGCCGACGTCCTCGCCGAGCAGGAAGACGCGCTCGTCGGCGCGCAGCGCGTCGCGCAGCGCCTCCCGGAGCGCCGCGCGGAAGCTCATGGTCGCGGTCGCGGCCGGCGCGGTCTCGGTCATCGCGCCGCCGCCTCGGTGACGACGAAGCGCTCGAGGTCCTCGACCGGCTCCAGCGGCGCCGCGCGGGCGAAGGCCACCGCGTCGTCGAGCTCCGCGGCCACCTCGGCCTCCAGCGCGGCCAGCGCCGCGTCGTCCAGGGCGCCGCGCTCGCGCAGCCGCGCCGCCTGGGCGTCGATCGGATCGCGCTCGCGCCAGCGCGCGATCTCCTCCTTGGTCCGGTAGAGGTCCGGGTCGTACATCGAGTGCGCGCGGAAGCGGTACGTGCGCGCCTCCAGGAAGCACGGCCCGCCGCCGCCCCGGACGATCGCGACCTGCTCGCGCACGGCGGCCTCGACGGCCTCGACGTCCATCCCGTCGACCGCCCACGCCGGCATCGCGTAGCTCGCCGCCTTGAGCGCGAGGTCGGTCTGGGACTCCGAGCGCTCCAGCGCGGTGCCCATCGCGTAGCGGTTGTTCTCGCACAGGAACACCACCGGCAGCCGCCAGAGCGCCGCGAGGTTCATCGTCTCGTGGAACTCGCCCTCGGCCACGGCGCCCTCGCCGAAGAAGCACGCGGTCACGCGCGAGCCGCCCTGCATCCGCTCGGCCAGCCCGAGGCCGGCGGCCAGCGGCAGCAGCGCCGCGACGATCCCGTTGCCGCCGTAGAAGCGGGCGGCGGCGTCGAAGAGGTGCATGGAGCCGCCGCGCCCGCGGCTGCAGCCCTCGACGCGTCCCAGCATCTCGGCCAGGATCCGCCGCGCCGGGATCCCGCGCGCCAGCGCGTGGCCGTGCTCGCGGTAGGTGCCGACGACGTTGTCCTCGGCGGTCAGCGCCTGCATCGCGCCGACGGCGACCGCCTCCTCGCCGATGTAGACGTGCAGGAAGCCGCGGATCTCGGCGGCGCTGTAGAGCTCGATGCAGCGCTCCTCCAGCCGCCGGATGCGCACCATCTCGCGCAGCAGGTGCAGGCCGTGGGCGGCCTCGGCGGAGATCTGGCCGTCGCCGCTCACCGCGCCGTCTCCAGCGTCGAGAGGTCGCCCTCCGGCAGGCCCAGCTCCCGCGCGCGCAGCAGGCGCCGCAGCTTCTTGCCGCTCTTGGTGTAGGGGATGTCGTCGACCACGTCGATGCGGCGCGGCGCGATCGCGGGCCCCAGCCGCGTGCGGGCGAAGCCGCGCAGCTCGCGCAGCAGCGCGGGGCTCTCCTCGTGCCCGCGGGCCAGCACGACCTTCGCGTGGACGACCTCGCCGGCGACCGGGTCGGGGATGCCGATCGCCGCGGCCTCGGCCACCGCCGGGTGCTCGACCAGCGCGCTCTCGATCTCGAACGGGCCGACCAGGTGGCCGGCCGTCTTGATGACGTCGTCGCCGCGTCCGACGAACCACAGGAAGCCCTCGGCGTCGCGGCGCACGAGGTCGCCGCTGAGGTACCAGCCGCCGGCGAACGAGCGGCGGTAGCGCTCGTCGTCGCCGAGGTAGCCGGTGAACATCGACGGCCACCCGGCGCGCAGCACGAGCTCGCCGTCGACGCCCGGCTCCTCGATCAGCTCGGGGCCGCCATCCGGCCGCCGCACGACCTCGCCGTCGGCGCTGCGGCGCGCGACCGCGGCCTCGACGCCGGGCACCGGGCGGCCCATCGATCCCGCCCGCGGCGGCTCGGCCGGGACGTTGGCCACCATGATGGCCCCGGTCTCGGTCTGCCACCACGTGTCGTGGAACGGCCGCCCGAGCATCCGCTCGCCCCAGCGCACCGCGTCGGCGGCCAGCGGCTCGCCGACGCTGAATGCCAGCCGCAGGGCCGACAGGTCGCGCCCCTGCAGCGGCTCCTCGCCGGCGCGCATGAGCATGCGGATCGCCGTGGGCGCCGTGTACCAGACGCTGACGGCCTCGCGCTCGAGCGTCGCGTACCAGCGGTCGGCGTCGAGCTCGGCCTCGTCGACGACCATCGTCACGCCGCAGGCCAGCGGCGCGATCATCCCGTACGACGTGCCGGTGACCCAGCCGGGGTCGGCGGTGCACCAGTAGACGTCGTCGTCGTGCAGGTCGAGGACCATGCGCGCCGTCGCCCGGTGGGCGACGACGGCGCGGTGCGCGTGCACGGCGCCCTTCGGCGCGCCGGTGGTGCCGCTGGTGAAGTGCAGCAGCGCGGGGTCGTCGTCGGCCATGGCCGCCATCGGGCCGGGCGCGGCGGCGGCCAGGCGGCCGGGCAGGTCCTCGTCGACCAGCAGGACGTGCCGCAGGTCCGGCAGCTGATCGGCCACCGGCGCGACCTTGCGGTCGTGCAGCGCGCGCGTGGTCACCAGCACGCTGCCGCCGCCGCGGGCCAGCCGCTGGCGCACCGGCTCGGGGCCGAAGGCGGAGAACAGCGGGCAGAAGACGGCGCCGTGGCGCAGCGTGCCGAGCCCGGCGGCGTAGAGCTCGGGGATCCGCGGGCAGAGCGCGAAGACGCGGTCGCCGCGCTGCACGCCGAGCCCGCCCAGGACGCCGGCGAAGCGGGCGGCGAAGTCGCGCAGCTGCGCGTAGGTCAGCTCGCGCCGGTCGCCGTCGCGGCCGAGCCAGCGCAGCGCGACGTGCTCGGCGCGCGGCCCGTCGGCGTGGCGGTCCAGGGCCTCGTGGGCGATGTTCAGGCCGCCGCCGGGCAGGCCGTCGAGCTCCGCGCGCGCGGCGGCCCACGAGAAGGCCGCGCGGGCCTCGTCGTAGGACGGCATGTTCGGGCGCAGCAGCATCCGGCGCCGATCGTCGCCGCTGCCCGCGGGCGCGCCATCCGCAGGGCGCCCGGTGGTCGACCGGGGGTTTCCCGCAGGCGGTCCGCTCGCTTCCCCGATGGCGCGATGCCCTTTCCCGGCGGACGATGGACCCGTCCAGGACGCCCACGCCGGAGGAAGGCCCATGAGCACCGTCACCATCAGCGCGATCAAGGCGGACGTCGGCGGCTTCGTCGGCCACAGCGACGTCCATCCCGAGATGCTCACCGAGGCGCGCCGGCACATCCGGCATGCGATCTCCGAGGGGCTGCTCCTGGACGGGCACGTCGGCTCCTGCGGCGACGACGTCAACCTCCTCATGACCCACCGCTGGGGCGTCGACGCCGAGCGCGTCCACCGCTTCGCCTGGGACACCTTCGTCGCGCTCTCGGAGGTCGCGCAGCGCCTGCACCTGTACGGCGCCGGCCAGGACCTGCTGGCCGACGCGTTCTCCGGCAACATCCGCGGAGCGGGTCCCGGCGTGGCCGAGATGGAGATCGTCGAGCGCCCCTCGGAGCCGTTCGTGGTCTTCGCCGCCGACAAGTGCGCGCCGGGCGCGTGGAACCTGCCGCTCTACAAGATGTTCTGCGACCCGTTCAACACGGCGGGTCTCGTCATCGACACCAAGATGCACGGCGGGTTCGCGCTCGAGGTCCATGACCTCATCGAGCACCGGCGCGCGATCTTCCACTGCCCCGAGGAGCTCTACGACCTGCTCGTCCACATCGGGACGCCGGGCCGCTTCGTCATCAAGCACGCCTTCCGTCGCGACGACCTCGAGCAGCCGGTGGCGTCGACCTCGACGTCGCGGCTGTCGCTGATCGCCGGGCGCTACGTGGGCAAGGACGACCCGATCATGATCGTGCGCGCCCAGAGCGGCCTGCCCGCCGTCGGCGAGGTGCTCGAGCCGTTCGCCAGCCCGCACTACGTGGCCGGCTGGATGCGCGGCTCGCACAACGGGCCGCTCATGCCGGTGTCGCTGGCCGAGAGCCACCCGGCGCGCTTCGACGGCCCGCCGCGGGTGGTCGGCATGGGCTTCCAGCTGGCCGACGGGATGCTCGTCGGGCCGCGCGACATGCTCGGCGACGTGTCGTTCGACCGCGCGCGGCGCATGGCGCTCGACATGGCCGACCACATGCGCCGGATGGGGCCGTTCGAGCCCGCCCGGCTGCCCGCCGAGGACATGGAGTACACGACAATGCCGACGGTCGCGGAGCGGATGACCGAGCGGTGGGAGCCGATCGAGGAGCCCGCGCCCGCGCTCGCGCGGTAGGCGAGCGGCGAGCGCGACGAGGAGCCGACACGGTGGCAGAGGACCGGCCCGGCCCGCCGCGCACCGACCACGACCAGGACGAGCGCCACCCCGAGCACGGGTGGCGCGTGAACCCGGCGCCGGACGGCCGCGGGACGCCGCCCGCGCCGCGCCGCTGGCGCGGCCTGGGCTGGATCCTGCTCGCCTTCGTGGTCCTCGAGGTCACGCTGCTGCTGGTCTCGAGCTCGACGACCCCGCCGGTCGCGCGCGTGACCGTCCCGTACAGCCCGACGTTCCTGCAGCAGGTCCGGGCCGGCAACGTCAGCTCGATCTCCGCGACCGGGACCGCGATCGAGGGCGACTTCCGGCGCGCGGTGCGCTACCCGCCCAGCGACCGCACCGCGCAACCGGCCACGGCGTTCAAGACGGAGGTGCCCGCGTTCGTCGACGGCAGCCGGCTCAGCGCGCTGCTGGAGCGCAAGGGCGTCGCGGTCACCGCCAAGCCCACGAGCACGTCGCGCGGCTGGTGGGTCGACCTGCTCGTCGGCGTGCTGCCGATCGTGCTGATCGTCGGGATCATCGTCCTGCTGCTGCGCCGCGCGGGCGGGGGGATCGGCGGCGCCGCCGCGTTCGGGCGGGCCCGCGCGCGCCGGATCGAGCCCACCGCCCAGCGGGTCACCTTCCGGGACGTCGCCGGCATCGACGAGGCCAAGGAGCAGCTGGCCGAGATCGTCGACTTCCTGCGCGACCCCGACAAGTACCGGCGCCTCGGCGGGCGGATCCCGCGCGGGGTGCTGCTCACGGGGCCGCCCGGCACGGGCAAGACGCTGCTGGCGCGCGCGCTGGCCGGCGAGGCGGGCGTGCCGTTCTTCACGATCTCGGCGTCGGAGTTCATCGAGATGTTCGTCGGGGTCGGGGCCTCGCGCGTGCGCGACCTGTTCGCCCAGGCCAAGGAGGCGGCGCCCGCGATCATCTTCATCGACGAGCTCGACGCCATCGGCCGCACCCGCGGGCCGGCGGCGGGCTACAGCGGCGGGCACGAGGAGCGCGAGCAGACGCTGAACCAGATCCTCACGGAGATGGACGGCTTCGACCCGTCGATCGGCGTCATCGTCCTCAGCGCCACCAACCGGCCCGAGATCATCGACCGCGCGCTGCTGCGGCCGGGGCGCTTCGACCGCCGTGTCGCGGTGCAGCCGCCCGACACCGTCGGGCGCCGCAAGATCCTCGACGTCCACACGCGCTCGGTGCCGCTCGCCCCCGACGCCGACCTCGACCGGCTGGCCGCGACGACCCCGGGGATGGTGGGCGCCGACCTGGCCAACATCGTCAACGAGGGGGCGCTGCTCGCGGCCCGCCGCGGCCACGACGCCGTGACGATGGCCGACTTCCTCGACGCGCTGGAGAAGCTGATCCTCGGCTCCGAGCGCCGGATCATGCTGAGCCCGGCGGAGCGCCGGCGCACGGCCTACCACGAGGCCGGCCACGCGCTCGTGGGGATGCTCACGCCCGGCGCCGACCCGGTGCGCAAGGTGTCGATCATCCCGCGCGGCCAGGCGCTGGGCGTGACGCTCTCGGCGCCGGAGGCCGACCGCTTCAGCTACGACGAGCTCTATCTCCGGGGCAAGCTGCAGGTGCTGCTCGCCGGCCGCGTCGCCGAGCGGCTGGTCTTCGGGACGGTCACCACCGGCGCCGAGTCCGACCTGCGCGAGGCCACCGAGCTGGCCGCCCACATGGCGGGCGTGTGGGGGATGAGCGAGGCGATCGGCCCGATGACCGTCCTTCCCGACCCCGACCGGCCTGCGGCGGTGCCCTGGGCGCCGGAGCGCTCGGCCGAGACCCAGCGGCTGCTCGACGCGGAGGTGCGGCGCGCGCTGGACGCGGCCGAGGTGGCGGTCGCCGAGCTGCTGGCCGACCACCGCGAGCAGCTCGAGTCGCTCGTCCACGCGCTGCTCGAGCACGAGACGCTCGACGAGCCCGACGCGTACGCCGCCGCCGGGCTGCCCCGCGAGCGCGCCGGCGCCGCACCGGCCGGGGCGCCGTCCGGCGGCCGGCCCTGAGGTCTCAGCCGCGGCGCGGGCGCGCCACGACGACGGGGCACGGCGCGTGGCCGGCGACCCACCGCGACGTGCTGCCGAGCATCAGCCCCTCGAAGCCCCCGCGGCCACGGCAGCCGACGACCAGCAGCGCCGGCGCGTGCTGCTCGCAGGCGGAGACCAGCGCCTCGCGCGCGCGGCCGTCGTGGATCTCCTCGACGACGCTGTCGATCGGCGCGGCGATCGTGGCGCGGGCGCGGCGCAGGACGTCCTCGGCGTCGGCGCGCAGCTCGTCCCGCAGGGCCGCCGGCGGCTGCGACACGAACGGCACGTGCAGGTCGTGCGCGTGGACCAGGACCAGGGCGGCGCCGAGGGGGACGGCGAGCCCCTGGGCGACGTGCAGCGCCAGGCGCGCGCCGGGCGAGCCGTCGACGCCGACGACCACGGCGCGCGCCCGCGTGGCCGGGACGCCGAGCGCGCCCTCGCGGAAGACCATCGCCGAGCAGGGCGCGTGCGAGAGCAGCTGGGCCGAGACGCTGCCGAGGAAGGCCTCGCGGATCGCTCCGGTGCCGTGGGATCCCACGAGGATCACGTCGGCGCGCGCTTCCAGCGCCGTGGCGATCAACGCGCCGGCCGGGCCGCCGCGCACCACCCGCGTCTCGATGGGCCCCGGGTCGGGCGCGTACTCGCGCAGGGCGTCGAGCCGGCGCTGCCATGCCGCCTCGTCGGCGACGACGTCCATGGCGGCCGCCGGCAGCGCGCCGGCCGAGGGCGCGGACTCGGGCGTGGGGGAGGCGTGGACGATCGTCGTCCGGACGCCGGCCTTGGCGGTCAGCCACAGGCCGAAGGCCGCCGCCGCGTTCGCGCCGTCGGATGCGTCGTAGCCGACGACGACGCGCTCGATCCCGTCCGGGCTGGCCATCGGCCGATCATGCCGGGCGCGGCGGCCGCGCGCACGACCTCGTGGCGCCGGGGCGCCGACACGACGGACCCGGGAGCGATGGACGGGCCGCGCGGCGGGTAGCCGATGGCCATGGCACAGAAGCTCAACGTCGGCGACCTCGCGGTGCGCAGCCCCGCCTTCGGCGACCACGCCCCGATCCCGAGGCGCCACGCGTCGGACGGGGAGAACGTCGCCCCGGCGCTTGAGTGGTCGGGCGCCCCGGAGGGCACGCGCGCCTTCGCGCTCGTGGTCCACGACCCCGACGCCCCACTGGTCGACGGCTTCACCCACTGGGTGGCCTATGGCATTCCCGGCGAGGCGCCCGGCCTGCCGGAGGGCGGCGGCGACGTCGTCTCGGGCACCAACTCGTTCGGCACCAGCGGCTACGGGGGCCCCGCGCCGCCGCCCGGGCACGGGCCGCACCACTACTTCTTCTGGCTCTACGCCCTCGACGAGCCGCTGGACCTCGAGCCCGGTCTCGACCGGCGCGCGCTGCTGGAGCGCATCGAGGACCACGTCATCGAGCAGGCACGGCTCGTGGGGACGTACGAGAGCCACGGTTGACCACCCACCGCACGGGTTGACTTCGGCGGCGCCGCGGAGTGCAATCGCGGTGACCGCCGAACCCACCTGCGCCGCCCCGAGGCGAGGGAGGTGATGCAGCCGCCCGGCGCAGCGGAACCGTCATCCCCACGAGCGTGGAGGGATCCATGATCCTCGAGTCCCGCGCGGACGTCGACCGCGACATCGAGGCGACGCTGGGCGTCGTCCCGGAGTTCATGAAGCGGGTGCCCGACTACCTGGCGCCCAGCGAGTGGATGAGCTTCAAGAGCCTGCAGCTGTCCGACCAGACGGCGATCCCGAACAAGTACAAGGAGCTGATCGGGCTCGCGGTCTCCGGCGCGACGCGCTGCCGCTACTGCTGCTACTTCCACACCGAGGCCGCCCGGCTGTTCGGCGCCACCGACGACGAGATCACCGAGGCGTCGCTGATCGCCAAGAACACGATGGGCTGGAGCACGTACCTGAACGCGATGCAGTTCGACTACGACGCGTTCACGGCGGAGTTCGACCAGATCGCCGCCCATGTCCGCAACCAGATGGCCGCGGGCGCTCCGGCCTAGCGCTCTCCGGAGAGCCGCTCGCGCGCGCGGTCGAAGTCCTCGAGCACGCGCGCGAGTGCTCCGGCGGCCTCGTCCGGCGCGTCGGGTGAGGCGCGCAGCACGTCGAGGGCCATCCGCGCGCCGGCGACCAGCGCCGACAGCTCGTCGCCCGTCGCCGTGACGGTGAAGACGTTCTCGCGGACACGCTCGACCCGCACGCCCCCGATTGTGCCCGATCCGGAGAGGTCAGCCGGCGGCCTGCGCCGATCGCGACGTGGTGCGCCCCTCGCGCTGCGCGCGCTCAGCCTCATCGAGCGCCGTCGCGGCGCTGATCAGCGACAGGTGGCTGAGCCCCTGCGGGATGTTGCCCAGCAGCTCGCCGGTCGACGGGTCGACCTCCTCGGACAGCAGGCCGACGTCGTTGCGAACCGCGAGCATGCCGTCGAAGACCTCGTGGGCCTCGTCGAGCCGGCCGCAGCGCGCCAGCGCGTCGACGAGCCAGAACGAGCACGCGATGAACGCGCCCTCCTTGCCCATCATCTTGGTGGCGCGGAAGAGGAGCGGCCCACCCGCGCCCAGCTCGTCGCGGATCGCGTCGATGGTGCTCGACAGACGGCGCTCGTCGGAGAACCCGACGCGGCCCAGCAGCAGCGTGGAGGCGTCGAGCTCGCCGCTGCCGTCGCCGTCGCGCAGCCAGGTCCGGCGTTCGCCCGACCAGCAGCGGTCCTCCACGAAGGCGCGGATCTCGTCCCGCACCGCCGCCCAGCGCCGCGGGTCGCCGGTCGGCACCTCGCCCAGCTCGTGAAGGGCGATGGTGCGCTCGAGCGTCATCCACGCGCTGACCTTGCTGCGCGTGTAGTCGCGCTGGTCGTCGCCGGTCTCCCAGATCCCGGCGTCGGCGTTGCGCCAGATCAGGGTGAGGTGATCGGCCAGCTCGGCCACGCGGACGCCGGTCGCGTGGTCGAGCGCGTTGC
This sequence comes from Baekduia sp., assembly GCA_035765735.1. Taxonomy (GTDB): domain Bacteria; phylum Actinomycetota; class Thermoleophilia; order Solirubrobacterales; family Solirubrobacteraceae; genus Baekduia. Next base: position 11,479 of record DASTWY010000019.1, read on the forward strand.
CCACGCGCACGTAGTGCCAGATCGTCTCCATCAGGTCGCCCCAGGAGCCGAGCTGCAGCTGGCCGCCGGCCTGGTTGCCGTCGTAGACCGGCGTGCTGTGCCGCCAGCCGGGGACGTCGACCGACTGCTGCCGGCCGAGCGGCGCCGCGTCCAGCGTGTAGCAGGGGGCCAGCCGCGGGTGGGTGCGGCGCGTCGCCTCCAGCACCCACGACAGCGTCGTGTGGTCCAGCTGCCGCAGGCCGAGGCGGACGAAGGCATCCAGGGCGAGCCCCGTGTCGCGCAGCCAGCAGTAGCGGTAGTCCCAGTTGCGCGGGCCGCCGATCTGCTCCGGCAGCGACGTCGTGGGGGCGGCGACCAGCGCGCCGGTCTCGCGGTGCAGGCAGAGGCCGAGCGCCAGCGCGCTGCGGCAGACCGCCTCGCGGTACGGGCCGTCGTAGTCGAGCGGCTCGATCCAGGTCTTCCAGAACGCGACGGTCTCCTCGATGCGCGCCTCGACGTCCTCGCGCCGGGCGAGCAGCAGGGGCTGGTTGGCGAAGGCGCCCATGGCGAGGACGGCGCGCTCGCCGGCGCGCGCCGTGAACGCGCCGCGCAGCGCGTCGTCGGACAGCGAGGGCTCGCCGGCGTCCCAGGCGTGGACGGTGAGCGCCAGCGCGCCGCCGCACTCGGCCACGGGCACGTCCTGGTGGCGCGTCCACAGCGGCGGCCGGGCCGCCCAGCCGATGCGGGGGACGACCTCCCAGCGCATCGGGACCTCGCCCTCGACGCCCTCGACCACGCGCGCGAGCTCGGTCCAGGGCGACATGCGCGCGGTGAGCGTCAGCGCGTCGCGGACCCGCACGGCGCCCGTGGCGGTCCGGAAGGTGGTCTCCAGCACGTTGGTGTCCGGCACGTAGGCGCGCGTCGCGGTGAACGGGCCCTCCGGCCGCAGCACGAAGCGCCCCGCGCGGCCGGGGTCCAGCAGCGCGCCGAAGACCGGCTCGCTGTCGAAGCGCGGCGCGCTCATCCAGTCGATCGTGCCGTCGGCGGCGACGAGCGCGGCGGTGCGCCCGTCCCCGATGGCGGCGTACGACCCGATCGGCGCGAACCCGTCGCGGCGGAGGCTCTCGGCGTTCCACTCCATGTCGACGGCAGGTTCCCCCTGCCGGCGCGCGTGTTCGCCGCTTGACAGCCGGATGACCAGGGTGGATCGGGAATCGCGGCCCGACGGTACTCGCCAGGCATGAGCGAAGTCGTCGTCATCACCGGAGCCACGTCGGGGGTCGGCCGGGCCATCGTCCGCCGGTTCGCCAAGGACAAGGCGTCGATCGCCCTGATCGCGCGTGATCGCGAGGGCCTGGACGCCGCCCGCAAGGAGGTCGAGGCCGCGGGCGGGCGGGCGATGGTGCTGCCGATCGACGTCTCCGACCACGCCGCCATGGAGGCGGCCGCGAAGTCGGTCGAGGAGGCCTTCGGCCCGATCGACATCTGGATCAACGACGCGATGGCGACCGTCTTCTCCTGGTTCTGGGAGATCGAGCCGGAGGAGTTCCAGCGCTCGACCGACGTCACGTACCACGGCTACGTCTGGGGCACGCGCGCCGCGCTGCAGCACATGATGCCCCGCGACCGCGGCACGATCGTGCAGGTCGGATCGGCCATGGCGTACCGCGGCATCCCGCTCCAGTCGCCGTACTGCGGCGCGAAGGCGGCCATCAAGAACTTCCAGGAGTCGCTGCGCACCGAGCTGCGCGCGAAGGGCAGCAAGGTCCACCTGACCATGGTCCAGCTGCCGGGCGTCAACACGCCCCAGTTCGAGCACGCGCGCGCCAAGATGCCGAAGGTGCCGATGCCGGTGCCGCCGGTCTACCAGCCGGAGGTCGCCGCCGACGCCGTCCACTACGCCGCCCACCACAAGCGGCGCGAGATCTACGTCGGCCTGCCCACCGTCTACACGATCGTCGGCAACAAGATCGCGCCGGGCCTCGTCGAGCGCTACCTGGCCAAGACGGGCATCAAGAGCCAGCAGACCGACCAGGACCTCGGCCAGGACGTCCGGCCGGGCAACCTCGAGTCGGCGCCGAGCACCGACCAGGGCGCCCACGGCCCCTTCGACGACATGGCGCACGAGCACAGCATCCAGCTGATGCTCACCAAGCACCGCGCCAAGATCGGCGCGCTGGCCGGCGCGGCCGGGGTGGCTGCCGCGGTGCGCCGCGGCGCCTCGCGCGACGGCCACCGCGCCGGCAGGTTCACCAAGGTCAAGGACATGCTGCCGGTCGGCGGTCGCTGAGGCGCGACGGGCAGCGAACGGGAGGAGGGCGGATGAGCGACGTGACGACCGGCACCATCGAGACGCGGATCCCCGCGCGCCTGGATCGGCTTCCGTGGGCGAAGTTCCATTGGATGGTCATCATCGGTCTGGGGACCGTCTGGATCCTCGACGGCCTCGAGGTCACGATGGTGGGGTCGGTCGCGTCGCGGCTGACCGAGGACGGCAGCGGCATCTCCATGTCCGCCGGCCAGATCGGCATGGCCGCGGCCATCTACGTGGCGGGCGCCTGCCTGGGCGCGCTGTTCTTCGGCCAGCTGACCGACCGGTTCGGCCGCAAGAAGCTCTTCATCCTCACGCTGGCCGTCTACATCACCGCGACGACCGCCACCGCCTTCGCGTGGACGCCCTGGTTCTTCTTCCTCTGCCGCTTCTTCACCGGCGCCGGCATCGGCGGCGAGTACGCCGCGATCAACTCCGCGATCGACGAGCTGATCCCCGCGCGCGTCCGCGGCCGCGTCGACCTCATGATCAACGGCTCGTACTGGGTCGGCTCGGCGATCGGCTCGGCCGCGGCGCTCGTCCTGCTCGACACCAGCATCTTCGCCGCGGACTTCGGCTGGCGCCTGGCCTTCGGCATCGGCGCCGTCCTCGGGTTCACGATCATGCTGGTCCGCCGCCACGTCCCCGAGAGCCCGCGGTGGCTGTTCATCCACGGGCGCGAGGAGGAGGCCGAGCAGATCGTCTCCAGCATCGAGCACGGCATCGAGGAGGAGACCGGCGAGGAGCTCGAGCAGCCCGAGAAGTCGATCGAGGTGCGCCAGCGCGAGCGCATCCCGTTCACGGTGATCGCCCGCACCGCGTTCAAGGTCTACCCGAAGCGCGCGTGGCTGGGGTTCGCGCTGTTCGTCGGCCAGGCGTTCATCTACAACGGCGTCACGTTCAACCTGGGCACGCTGTTCTCGACCTTCTTCGGCGTCGCGTCGGCGACGGTCCCGGTGTTCATCGTCATCTACGCCGTCTTCAACTTCCTGGGGCCGCTGACGCTCGGCCGGCTGTTCGACACGATCGGGCGCAAGCCGATGATCAGCGGCTGCTACCTCATGTCGGCGGCGATCGCGGTGGTGATGGGCATCCTGTTCATCAACGGCTCGCTGACGAAGTGGTCGTTCGAGGCCTTCGTCGTCGCCTCGTTCTTCTTCGCCTCGGCCGGGGCCAGCGCCGCGTACCTGACGGTGAGCGAGATCTTCCCGATGGAGACCCGGGCGCTGGCGATCGCGTTCTTCTACGCCGTCGGCACCGCCGTCGGCGGCATCACCGGCCCGCTGCTGTTCGGCCACCTGATCGGCTCGGGCGACCGTGGCCATGTGGCGATCGCCTTCTTCATCGGCGCCGCCGTGATGGCCATCGGCGGCATCGCCGAGATCTTCCTCGGCGTCAAGGCCGAGGGGAGGAACCTCGAGGACATCGCCAAGCCGCTCACCGCCGAAGAGGCCGAGGAGGGCGGGCCCGAGGCGGAGGAGGAGGAGGCCGGCGAGGACGTGCCCGCGCGCGTCCTGACCCTGCGCCGCGACGCCCAGGAGGCGCGGGCTCGCGCCGCCGAGCATCGCGCCAAGCTCCACGAGCTCCAGGCCTCCCAGGACGCCGACACGCAGGAGCGCCGCGAGGCCGAGGAGGTGCTCGCGCAGATGGCCGAGCTCCGCGCCCGCGCGCTGCACGAGCGCGCCGACGGCCTGGAGCTGCGTGCGGAGGCGGGCGAGGACGACGCGGCCGCCGCCGAGCGCTGCCGCGCCGCCCACGACCGGGCCGACGCCCTCGACGAGCAGGCGGCCGCGCTGGCCGCCGAGGACGAGCAGGAGGCCCAGCTGCACCGGCAGCTGGCCGATGCCGCGTCCGAGCGGGCGGCGGCGGCCGAGGAGCGCGCCCGGGTCGCCGAGCTGCGCGCCGAGGCCGGCGAGCTGGGCGAGCGCGCCGAGGCGACCTCCGACCAGGAGCGCGCCGAGCGCGAGGAGGCCGAGCGCCGGCGCCGCGCCGAGGAGGCCGAGCGGCGGATCCGCGAGCGGCTGGCCCGCCGCCAGGCGCGCGACCGCCAGGGGCTGCACCGCTTCCGCCCCGGCCCGGGGAGCGGCCAGTACGGCGGCGGGATGCTGGCGGTGCCCCGCAACGGGCGCGAGGACGAGCTGCTCGACCGCGAGATCGACATCATCGCGCGCGCCCTGGAGGAGCGCGGCAGCATGGAGCGCCGCGACCTCGAGCGCGTCGTCGGCGGCCGCTTCTGGGGTCCCGGGCGCTTCCGCGCCGCGCTGCGCGAGGCGGTCGACGAGGGGCGCGCCGAGCGCTTCTCGCGGTCGAGCTTCGGACCGCCGCGCTGACGGCGCGTCACGCCCCTGACCTCATGTCGCCTCGGGTCGCCTGAACGGGCAGACCTGTGGTCTCCGACGCCGCAGCGACCGCGGCTCCGGACGCCGGGTCGCTGAGAGCTCGACGGCGCTGCGCGAGCCGGAGACGCCCTGCCAGCCTCGGAGAAAGGGTCGGGCCATGGCCGACGCCACCACGCATCAGAACGTCCGCCTCGCGCGCGGGCAGCACGCGTCCCCGGATCAGGGCGCGTGCGTCATGGAGCTCGCCTCGATGCTCGCCGGCGAGCGCTTCAGCGACCATCCGCGAGCGGTCTGCCCGGTGATCGGCAGCTACCTCCGCCGGTACAACGACGGCGCGCCCGACGATCGCCGCCAGGACCTGCTGCCGGTGGCGGCGGCCATCGTCGGCACCGCCGGCGATCGCGAGCTGCGCCGCATCCGCGCCGGCCTCTGCCGCGTGCGCCTGGCGGCGCTGCGCGGCGCGGAGCGCCCGCCGCGGCGCTGGACGCTGTGCTCGTGGTCGTGGCTGGCCGCCGAGTGCGCGCGCACGTTCCTGCGCGCCGGACGGCACGACGAGGCCATCGCCTTCGCCCACGAGCTCGTCGCCGTCGGTCGGCCGCGGCCGGTCGCCGGCGCGGTCAGCGACGTGACGGTTCCGGACGGGGCGCCCGCCGCGGCGGGGTAGGGCGCCGGCGTGAGCACCTTCGCCGCCGCGCCGTCGCCCACGTCCCTGCCGACCCGGGCCGAACCCGCGCTGCGCGAGGTCGTGCGGGCCGGCGTGGGCGCCGGCGTGCTGGCGATGTCGGCCGCCATCGGCTGGATCCTGTTCTGCGGCGAAGTGGCCAACGCCCCGACGCCCGTGCCCGGGGTGCGCTCCAGCACGTGGACGGGCGTGACGGCGGTGACCGGCGTGATCTTCGGCAGCGACGCCGTCCACGGCTCGTTCCACGTGCTCTCGATCGCGTTCGGGATCGGCCTGCTGCTCGTCCTGGGTGGCGTGCTCGGCGCGGTGGGGGCGGCGATCGTGCACGAGACGATCGGGCCGGTGGCCGGGGCGGCGGCCGCCGTCACGGTCGGGCTCGCCTACGGGTTCGTTCTGCAGATCGTGCTCGTCAACCTCGTCGTCAACGCGATCCAGGACCGCAACGACCTCTACGGGGCGATGCCGTCGTGGGGCTGGTGGGTGGCCAGCGCGACGTACGGCATCGCGCTGGCGCTGCTGGTCACGCGTCGCTGGCGGCGGGCCGCGCCGGCACCGGCATAGCGGGGTCGGGTCGCTCAGCCCCTGGGCCTCAGCCCTCGGGCTCGGCCGTGCCCTCGGGGTCGTCCTCGACGCGCGTGTGTGCCGGGCGGCGCCCGCCGCCGCCGCGCCGTCCGCGACGGGCCTCCTCGCCGCCGGCTGCGCCGAGGAGGAACGCCGCGAGGACCGCCACCACGACGATCACGACGAGCAGGAGGAAGATGCTGACGCCCGCGAACCCGAGGATCATCGGCCGTCACCGTCCCGGCGCGGCCGCCCGGCGGTCCACCAGCCGGCGGCGCCCGCGAGCATGAGGGCGACGAGGAACGCTGCCGCCAGGATGATCGCGAGCCAGACGTACCAGGACATCGCTAGGCCTCCACCACGCACGTCGAAGTCATGGCCTGGGACTACCACGCCCGGCGCTCCGACCCACATCGATGTCAGCGGGCTGGCATCCCCGTCGGGCCGGCCCGCTCTGCGGGGAAGGGCGAGCCCCGTGAGCTCCGAGCATGCCCCGCCGATCGAGGACTACGGCTTCCTCTCGGACGGCGCGAGCGTCGCGCTCGTCTCCCGCGCCGGATCGGTCGACTGGTGCTGCGTGCCGCGCGTGGACCGCGGCGCGTGCTTCGCGCGCCTGCTGGGGTGGGAGCAGGGCGGGTTCTGGCGCATCGCGCCGGCCGGGCATGCCGACGTGCGCCGGCGCTACGTCGACGGCAGCCTGCTGCTCGAGACGACGTTCGCGACCAGCGACGGCGAGGTCCGCCTCGTCGACCTGATGACGATCGACGCCGAGCACGGCGACGCGACGTCGGGCTCGCAGCTGGTGCGGCTCGTCGAGGGCGTCAGCGGCCAGGTCGACCTCGACGTGGCGCTGCGCGTCCGCTTCGACTTCGGCGCGCTGCGCCCGTGGCGCCGACGGCGCCGGGACTGCGTCTTCGACCTCATCGGCGGCGACGACGGCCTGCGGCTGGCCGGGACAGCGCCGCTGGAGCCCGACGGGCGCCACGACCTCGCCGCGCGGATCACCGTGCGCGAGGGCGACCGGCTCGGCTGGGTGCTGCGCGCCCTGCCGCCGCATCGCCTCGACGGCGAGGACGACCAGCCGCCGGCCATCGACGAGCTCTGGCGCCGGGCGGACGCCACGGAGGCGTGGTGGCGCGACTGGAGCGACCGGGCCACGCTCGACGGCCCGCGCGCCGGCGGCGCGCTGCGCTCGGCGATGGTCCTCAAGGGCCTGGCCAACCGGGCGACCGGCGCGATCGCCGCCGCGGCGACGACGTCGCTGCCCGAGAGCGCCGGCGGCACGCTCAACTGGGACTACCGCTTCAGCTGGATCCGCGACTCGGTCTTCAGCGTCCGCTCGCTGCGCGAGGCCGGCTACGGCGACGAGGCCGACGCCTTCCGCCGCTTCATCGAGCGCAGCGCCGCCGGCAGCGCCGACCAGCTGCAGATCATGTTCGGGATGGGCGGCGAGCGGACCCTGACCGAGCGTGAGCTCGATCACCTGCCCGGCTATCAGGGCGCGGCGCCCGTGCGGATCGGCAACGCCGCCGCCAAGCAGCTCCAGCTCGACAGCTTCGGCGAGCTGGTGGAGCTGAGCTGGCGCTGGCTCCAGCACGGCCACGTGGCCGACGACGACTACTGGGCCTTCCTCGTCGACCTCGTCGACACCGCGGCGCGCCGCTGGTCCGAGCCCGACCAGGGGCTGTGGGAGATGCGCGGCGATCCGCGCCACTTCGTGCACTCCAAGGTCATGTGCTGGGCGGCGCTCGACCGCGGGCTGCGCATCGCCGAGCACCTGGGGCGGGACGCGCCGGTGGAGCGCTGGCGCGCCGCGCGCGACGAGGTCCGCGCCGCCGTCGAGTCGCGCGGCTACGACGAGCGCCGCGGGGTCTTCGTGCAGGCCTTCGACCGCGACGCACTCGACGCGGCGCTGCTGCTGCTCCCCGGGGTCGGCTTCGTCGACTACGACGACGAGCGGATGGTGCGGACCGTCGACGCGATCCGCGCGGAGCTCGACGCCGACGGCCTGCTCCTGCGCTACCGCCGCGAGCACGGCCACGGCGAGCCGGAGGGCGCGTTCGTCGCCTGCACGTTCTGGCTGGCCGAGTGCCTGGCCCGGCAGGGCCGCCGCGCCGAGGCCGAGGGCGCCTTCGCGCGCGCGGCCGCGACGGCCAACGACCTCGGGCTGTTCGCCGAGGAGTACGACGCTGCGGCGGGCCGGATGCTCGGCAACTTCCCGCAGGCGCTGACGCACCTGGCGCACCTCGGCGCCGCGGTGGCGCTCGACGGCGGGTCAGCCTGAGGCGGGCGCCGCCTCCTCCTCGGGCGGGCCGGCGCCCGCGAGCGAGCGCTGGCGGAGCTTCTCCAGCGCCTGGCGCAGCAGGCGCGAGACGTGCATCTGCGACAGGCCGACGCGCTCGGCGATCTGGCGCTGGGTGAGGTCGAGCTGGAAGCGCATGCGCACGATCCGGCGCTCGCGCTCGGTCAGCACGGACTGGATCCGCGACAGCTCGGCGCGGTGCTCGGCCACCGCGAGGGCGGGGTCGGTCCGGCCGATGCAGTCCTGGAGCGCGACCTGCTGGTCGCTGCCGGCGACGGGAGCGTCGAGCGAGGGCAGCGAGCGCGAGCCCGCGGCCTGCATGGCCTCGAGGACGTCGGCCTCCTGGACGCCGAGCGCGTCCGCCAGCTCGGCGACGGTGGGCGAGCGGTCGAGCCGGGCCGCCAGCTCGGCGCTGACGCGCTGCATCCGCAGCGTCAGCTCCTGGAGGTCGCGGGGCGGGCGCACCGCCCAGGTGCGGTCGCGGAAGTAGCGCTGGAGCTCGCCGTGGATCGTCGGCACGGCGAAGCTGCTGAACGCGGTCCCGCGCGACGGGTCGTAGCGGTCCAGGGCCTTGAGCAGGCCGATGCTCGCGACCTGGACGAGGTCGTCGAGCGGCTCCGGGCCGCGGGCGACCCGGAGCGCGAGGTGGCGGGCCATCGGCAGGAAGCGCTCGGCCAGCGTCGCGCGCAGCTCGGGGTCGCGGGTCTGCGCGTAGCGGCGCAGCAGCAGCCGGTCGCGGAGCTCGGTGCCTTCGTGCCCGGGCTCCCGGTGCCGGTGGCGGTCGAGGGCGCGCGTGCGCACTGGCGCGGCGGCCGCCATCAGCGGTGCGGCAGGGCGTAGAGGTCGCCGACGCGGCGGACGGCGCCCGACCGGACGGCGGCGCGCAGCGCGGCCCGGCAGCTCAGCGAGCTCCCGTGCCCGGCCAGCAGCTCCAGCAGGCGCCGCTCGCTCAGCGCCCCGTAGGTCGCGAGCGCGTACTCGATCCGATGGAGGCTCGCCTCGTGAGGCGAGCGCAGGGCCGGGTGGTGGAATCCCTCTTGCGCGCTCATCGCCGCTCCTTCCTGTCATGCGCTGGGCGCCGCGGGGCGCCGTACCACCAGGAGGATTGCCCCGAGGGGCCCGGATCTGGGGCGCGCTGGCAGCCGGATGACGGCGCTGCGCCGCGATCGGCCCAGGGCGTCCGCGCCTTGCCGGCGCCCGTCATGCGGTTGACGGCGCCGCCTCGGCGACGATCGTGGTCGGGCACTGCAGGGTCACGACCGACCCCGACCCCAAGGAGGCACCGCGACATGCTCGCATCAGCCCTCTCCGCCACCGGCCTCGTCATCGCCGGCATCGTCTTCGTCGTGCTGTTCGTGATCCTCGGCGTGACGCTGTGGGTCTCGCTCGTCGCCGCCGGCGGCGCGCTGCTGCTGTGGGCCGTCATGGGCGGCGGCGCCCAGGCGGCGCGCCACCGCGGGCAGGGCCACCCGTCGCACAGCTGACCCGAACCTGACCGGGCCCTCAGCGCCCGGACGGACGCACCGGTCCCCGGCGGTTCCTCTCCTCCTGCTCAGCCCGCCGGGGACCACCGCGTCCCACCCGCCACCCCCCCCGCACGCCCGTCGAGGGACGAATCTTCCACCGCAGCGGTGGAAGATTCGTCCCTCGACGGCTTTGGGGGCTGGGCCGACGGCTTTGGGGGCGGGGGCGACGGCTCAGGAGCTGCCGTCGCGCTCGGCCTCGTCGCCGACCGCCCGGCGCAGCGCGCGCAGCGGGAGGATGCTGAGCAGCAGCGCGGCCGCGCAGACGCCCCAGGTGGCCTGGTAGCCCTTCGTCGCCGGGAACAGCCCGTCGGAGACGCCGATCGCGGCGCCCGCCAGCAGCGGCCCGAGTGCCGTGCCGACGCCGCGGCTGAGGCTGTAGAAGCCCGTGAGCGCGCCGTGCTCCTCGTCCTCCATCAGGGGTATGAGCACCGCGTACGGGAGCGTCATCACCACGCCGCCGCCCAGCGCGATGAACGGCACGGCGACGGCCACGATCGCCTTCTGCGTGATGAGCAAGGGCACGAGCAGGCCGAGCCCGTAGACCACCAGCGACCACTGCAGGACGACCATGCGCCCGTAGCGGTCGCCGAGCTTGCCGCTGATGGGCGAGGCCGCCAGCAGGAAGACGGCGACGCCGCCGATGATGAGCGACGACGTCGACAAGGCGTAGCCGAGCCCGATGGTGAGGTACAGGACGACGAAGGTCTTCAGCGCGCCGAGCGCCAGCTCCCACAGCGCGTTCGCGTACAGGTAGAGCCGCAGCTCGCGCCGCTGGCGGAGCATCCCGACGAGGTGCTCCGCCGCCGCGCGCACGCCGCCCTCCGGCGGCGTGTCCTGCTGGTCGGCCCCCCGGCGGGCCACGACGACGACGAAGGCGACGAGGCCGCCGCCCGACACGACGGCGGCCGCGATGAACGGCGCGGGGTCGGCGAGCGCGATGAGCAGGCCGCCGCCGACGAGCGCGAAGAACGTGCCGAGCCCGCGCGCGATCGCCTGGCTGCTCTGCGCGCGGCCGGCGATGTCGTCGTCGACGAGGTCCGGATAGAGCGCGCGATACGGCTCGTACGCGGTGAAGTAGGCGGCGAAGAAGAGGAAGAGCAGAGCGGCGGCCAGGCCCAGGCCCGACACGAGCCCCAGGAGCACCAGCGCGAGGACCAGCGGCGGCAGCGCGGCGATCAGGAAGGGCAGGCGGCCGCCGAGCGGCGTGCGCAGGCGGTCCGACCACGTGCCCGCGATCAACGGCACGATCATGGCCATCAGGCCCTCGGTGCCGATCAGCAGGCCGATCATCGTCGGCGACGCCTTGCCCGCCTGGAGGTGCACGGGCAGGTAGGTGGTGACCACCGTGGTGGCCAGCGCGAGCGCGAGGCTCGGCACGCCGAGCAGCGCGAGCTTCCGCCACTCGCCGCCGCTGATGGTCCGGTCCGGGCCGCCGGGGTCCTGCGCGTCGCCGCCGTCGTGGTCGGACGCCCGGGCGTCGTCGGTCTCGGTGGAGCTCATGTGCCGTGCGGGCGCTACCCGTCCGGGCCCGCCGCGGGGCCACCACGTCAGAGGCATGACGCGATGGGCGGAGGGTGGACCGGTGGCGGGAAGCGGCCTCCTGGGTACGGGGACCCCCGACCCCGGCAACCCGCGAGACCGAGGAGCGAGCAGACCGATGGCACCGGCATGGAGGCGGGCCCGGACCGACCTGCGCCGCGGCTGGGCCGGCCCGCTCTTCGAGTTCTTCGACGACGGGTGCCTGCAGCGCAGCGCGGCGATCTCGTTCTACGCCTTCCTGTCGCTCTTCCCGCTGGCGATCCTCACGGTCGCCGTCTTCGGCGTGGTGGTGAGCGACGATGACGCCCGCAGCCGTGTGATCGACGCGATCCTCTCCGTCGTCCCGCTGCGCGAGGACCGCGGCCGGCGCGAGCTGCGCCAGGTCCTCGAGCAGGTGACGTCGGGCGCCGCCGGGTTCGGCGTCTTCGGCGTGGTGGGGCTCGTCGTGTCGGCCAGCGGCGCGATGGGCGCGGTGCGGCAGGGGCTCAACGCCGTGTGGGACGTCGAGGAGGGGCGCTCGCCGGTGGTCGGCAAGCTCATGGACCTCGGCCTCGTCGTGGTGACGGGGCTGACGATCGTCGCCTCGGTGGGCGTCACCGTGGTCATCGGCGTGACCTCCGGGCTGCTCGCGCAGGTGCCGGGGTCGACGGCGCTGCCGGCGGCGGGCGCCACCGCGCTGGGGTTCGTCGTGGTCGCCGGTCTGTACCGCCTGCTGCCCTACCAGCGGGTCAGCTGGAGCGACGTCTGGCCGGGAGCGCTGGTGACCGCGGTGGCCTTCGAGGGCCTCAAGTGGGGGTTCTCGGTCTACCTGCAGCACTTCGCGCGCTACAGCGCCGTGTACGACTCCCTCGCGGCGGTGACCGCGTTCCTGATCTTCCTGTACGTGTCGGCCGCGCTGCTGCTGCTCGGCGGCGAGGTGGCGGCGCGGCGCACCCACCAGCGGCTGCGCGCCGACCCGTCATCGGCGTGACCCGGGGGTGGGTAGCCGGGACCGCCTGGGTACCGCCCGCACATGACCGTCAGGACCACCCTCGCCATCGCCGCCACCGGGCTGGCCGCCCTGACCGGTTGCGGCGCGCAGGACGCCACCGATGCCGCGCAGCAACAGGCCGGCAAGGCCAAGGACAAGGTCCAGCAGCAGCGGCAGGACCTCTCGCCGCAGGCCCAGCGCGTGCTCCAGCAGTCGCAGGCGCTGGCCGGCGACGTCGCCACGACCGCCAAGGGCTATGCGTCGCAGGACGTCACCAGCGACGAGGCCCAGGCCAAGCTCGGCGACTACCAGCAACGCGCGGCCGACCTCGCCGACCAGGCTCAGTCGCTGCCCGCGACCGACAAGGCCAAGAGCCGGCTGACCGAGCTCACCCAGCAGATCCAGCAGACGACCCAGACGCTGGGCGACAACATCCAGGGCTCGGCCGGCGACGGCGACCTCCAGACCGCCGTCGACGACCTGCGCTCGACGGCGAGCGACACCTACAACCAGCTTCGCGGCAAGGTCCCGGCCGACGCCCGGCAGAAGATCGACGACGCCCTGAAGGCGCTCGGGGCGTGACCCCGGGCGCGCTGGCGAGACGCGCCGCAGAGGGCGCCGCCGGCTGAGATGTCGGTCCTTCGCACGCTGCTGCCTTCCGGCCGGGCGCTCTGGCTGCTGGACGCCGTGGTCCTGGCCTGGACGATCATCTGGATCGCTCTCGGGCTGGCGATCGCCGGCGAGGTCCGTGGCCTGCACCAGCTCAGCGGCACCGTGGTGAAGGTGGGCGTCGCCACGCAGCAGACGGGGCAGGCGCTCGACGCGCTGGGCGGGGTTCCGCTGGTCGGCGACCAGGTCGGCAAAACGGCCGCCTCCATCCAGGAGGCGGGCCGCAGCACCATCGCCAGCGGCCGGCAGAGCCGCGCCTCGATCCACAACCTGTCGTGGATGCTCGGCCTGTTCATGGCCGTGATCCCGACGCTGCCGCTGCTCGGCCTGTACCTGCCGGTGCGGATCGGGTTCGAGCGCGAGCGGCGTGCGCTGCAGGCCGTCGTCGCCCGCCACGCCGGCGACGACGCGCTGCTGCGGCGGGTGCTGGCCCAGCGGGCCCTGCTGTCGATGCCCTACCACCAGCTGGTGCGGCTGCGTCCCGACCTGGTCGACGACGCCGGCGCCGAGCGCACCGATGAGCTCGCCGACGCCGAGCTGGTGCGCATGGGCGTGCGCCGGCCGGAGCGCAGCCACCGGCGCTCCGCCGGAGCCGCGCGGTGACGCTCATCGCGCGAGGGCTGTGCCGCCTCCGGTGGCTGGTCCTCGCGGCGTGGGTCGCGGGCGCGGTGCTCGCGACCACGTGCCTGCCGACGATCGAGCAGGCCAACACCGGCGCGGTCGGCGCGATGGTGCCGCAGGACGCCGACGCCATCAAGGCGGAGAAGATCTCCAAGACGCAGTTCGGCTTTCCGCTGCTGTCGCGCACGCTGCTGGTCGAGCACCGCGCCGACGGGCTGTCGCTGGAGGAGCAGGCCGGCGCGGTGCGGCTGGCCGCGGCGCTGACCCGTCACGCCGTGCCGGGGTTCCGCGATGTCGCCGCCGCGCTGCCCGTGTCCAACGCGGTGGGCGGGGCGCCGTTCGCCCGCCAGCGCTCGACCACGGTGGTCACGTACCTGTTCTTCCGCCCGGACGTGGGGATCTCGCGCCGCGTCGAGGCGGCGCAGGGACTTGCCGAGCACCATGTCCACGTCCGCGAGCCCGCCGTCGTCGGCGTCACGGGGCAGGTGCCGGCCCTGCGCGCCCAGCAGCAGCTCATCATCGGGCGGCTGCCGTTGATCGAGCTGGCCACGGTGCTCCTCGTCGCCCTGGCCGTCGGGCTGCGCTTCCAGGCGCTCGGCGCGCCCGCGCTGACGCTCGGCGCCGTCGCGATCGCCTACCTCGTGTCGAGCCGCGTCGTCGCCCTGGTCGGCGAGAAGCTCGACGTCGCCGTGCCGCAGGAGGTCGAGCCGATCCTCGTCGTGCTGCTGTTCGGCGTCGTCACCGACTACTCGATCTTCTACCTCGAGCGGTTCCGCGCCCTGCTGGCCGAGGGCGCCGACCGGCGGCAGGCCGCCGTGGCCGCGACGGCGCAGCTGACGCCGATCGTGGCCGCGGCCGGCATCACCGTCATCGCCGCCACCGTCACGCTGCTGGCCGCGCACCTGCAGTTCCTCCGCGTCTTCGGGCCGGGGCTGGCGTTCGCCGTGCTCGTGGGGCTCGTGGTGGCGCTGACGTTCGTCCCGGCGTGCCTGGCCATCTTCGGCCGCGCCCTGTACTGGCCGCGCCGGCCGGCGGTCGAGCTCAGCGCGCAGGAGGCCGCCGAGGAGACGCCGACCGAGCGCGTCGGCCGGCCGCGCCGCTCGCGGGCGGTCCGCTTCGCCTGCCGGCGGCCCTGGGTCACGATCGCCGCCTGCGGGCTGCTGCTGGCCGCCTGCTGCGCCGGCCTCCTGCGCCTCCACCTGGCCAACCCGGCGATCCGCGGGCTGCCGTCCGGCAGCGAGCCGCGCCAGGCCTACGAGGCCGCCGCGCGCGGCTTCGCCCCGGGGATCCTCTCGCCGACCGTCCTGGTGGTCTCCGCGCCCGGGATCACGAGCCGTCGCGGCGCGCTCGCCCGGCTCCAGCGGCTGCTCGCCCGCCAGCGCGGCGTCGCCCTCGTGCTCGGCCCCGGCCAGCAGCCGGTGCCCGGCGTGCGCTTCGGAGCCACCCTCTCGGGGACCGGCGACGCCGCCCGCTATTTCGTCGTGCTCCGCGAGGACCCCCTGGGCGCGCGGGCGATCGAGGACCTGCGCCGGATGCGCTCACGGCTGCCGCGGCTGCTCGAGCGCGCCGGGATCGCCGGCGTCGACGCGATGTTCGCGGGCGACACCGCCCTGACGGCCGAGACCATCGACAAGACGATCGCCGACCTCGGGCGCATCGCCCCGCTGACGCTGGCGGCGATCTTCCTCGTGCTGGCGATCTTCCTGCGCGCGCTCGTGGCGCCGCTGTACCTCGTGGCCGCCAGCGCGCTCACGTTCGCCGCCGCGCTGGGCATCGGCGCGCTGATCTTCGGCGAGCTGACCTACTACGTGCCCTTCGCGTCGGCGGTGCTGCTCGTCTCGCTCGGGTCGGACTACAACGTCTTCCTCATCGGCCGCATCTGGCAGGAGGCGGCGGTCCGGCCGCTGCACGAGGCGGTGCCCGTGGCCTCCGCGCGCGCCGCCAAGGCGATCACCGTCGCGGGCCTCGTCCTCGCTGGGTCGTTCGCGCTCATCGCCCTGATCCCGGTGCGGGCGTTCACCGAGCTCGCGGTGATCATGGCCATCGGGCTGCTGCTCGACGCGCTGGTGATCCGGACCGTGCTCGTGCCCGCGCTGGTGACCGTGTTCGGGCGCGCCAGCGGCTGGCCGGGCCGGCGCCTGCACGGCCCGGCATCCGAGCCCGTCCCCGCGGCCCGCTGACGCGCGCGCGTCCGCGCGGCGCCCAATCCTGTCGCCGAGGTGACGGCCGCGGCGCGCCGCCGGTCTCGCTGGGCACGCCCGCATGCAGGAGATGCGATCGACGACCGAGGAGGCACCGTCCATGCCGACGACCGAACGCCGGAGACCCCCCGCGCCGCCGCGCGCCGCCCGCTTTTCGTCCCGTGCGACGACCGCGCGGGCGGTCACCGAGCCGCGGTTCTCGCGGCCGCCCGCCGAGGAGCGCCCGACCCGGGATCGGCCGCGAGGCTGGCGGTCGGACGTCGTCGTGGCCAGCGCGCTCGAGCTCCTGGTCGGCGGCTGGCTCGTCGCGGCGCCCTTCGTCCTCGGCTACGGCTGGACCGCCGCCACGTGGGACGACGTGATCGTGGGCGCCCTCGTGGCCGTGCTCGCCGTCGGGCGGCTCGCGCGCCCGGCGCGCTCGCCCGAGCTCAGCTGGGTCGCCACCCTGCTCGGCCTGTGGCTCTTCACCTGGGCGTTCTGGGCGGACCGCGGTGCGACGGCGATGTGGAACGACGCCGTGGCCGGTGGCCTGGTCGCCGTCTTCGCGCTCGTGAGCGCGAGCGCGAGCGAGCCGGCGCCCGTCGACCCCGCCGAGGAGCGGTGAGGATGCGGGCCATCCTGCTCGCCGGGCTCGCCGCCGCCGGCGCCCTGCTGCTCGTCGCGGTCGCCGCGGTCCTGCGGCCCGCCGGGGCGCGCGCCGCCGGCGCGGACGGCCATCCCGTCCTCGCCCCGGACGCGCCGGTCGTGCTGCCGGCACGGCCCCAGCCGCCGGGCACCCACCTCCAGGAGGCGCGCAAGGTCCAGCTGGGCCTTCCCGACCCGGAGCGCCAGCCGGTGGGCACGCCCGCTCGCGCGGCCGCCGAGTGGCTGAGCGCCTGGCACCAGCGCGCGTGGAGCCGCCTGCGGCTGTGGACGACGCCGACGCCGGCCGACCCGATGACGGCGTCGGACCTGCGCGACCGGCTGTGGGTCGCGCGGCTCGACGGCTGGGCGCTGCGGCACGTGGACGTCCACGGCGCGCGCGCCCGAGCGACGGTCGACGTCGCGCTGCATCCGGCGCTCGGCCAGCACGAGCGCCGTGCCAGCTTCGACATCGGGCTCCGCCGCACCGGCGGCGTCTGGCAGGTCCGCGCCGACGACGTCGCGGTTCCGGTCGCGGGAGCGATGGGATGAGGCGCCTGGCGGCATGCGCGCTGGCCGTCGCGGCGGCCGGCGGCGCGATCGGCTGCGGCGGCGACGACGGCGGCGGCAACGGGACGGCGACCGCGCAGACCGCGACCACCGCGACCGGCGGGACGCTGGCGCAGGTCCCCGGCATCGTCAAGAAGGTCCAGCCGTCGGTGGTGACGGTCATCAGCACCCTGCCCCAGGGGCAGGGCGAGGGCGCCGGCGTGGCGTGGTCGCCGCACGTCGTGGTCACCAACAACCACGTCGTCGAGAACGCCACCAGCGTGCGCGTCGTGCTGGCCGGCGGCCGCCGCGTCGACGCGAAGGTGCGGGCGACCGACCCGCGGCGCGACCTCGCGCTCGTGGAGGTGGACGGCGCCGACCTGCCGCCGGCCACGTTCGCCGGCCAGGTCCCGGACGTCGGCTCGCTGGCGGTGGCGATCGGCAGCCCGCTGGGGTTCGAGCAGTCGGTGACCGCGGGCATCATCTCGGGCGTCGACCGCGCGATTCCGTCCGGCGGACGCACCCCGGCGCTGGTCGGGCTGCTGCAGACCGACGCCGCGATCTCGCCCGGCAACTCCGGCGGCGCGCTCGTCGACGCCGACGGCCGCGTCGTCGGCATCAACGTGGCGTACATCCCGCCGCAGGGCGGGGCCGTGTCGCTGGGCTTCGCGATCCCGTCGCCGACCGTGCGCACCGTGGTGCCGGACCTGCTCGACGACGGCCACGCCGCCAACCCGTACCTCGGGATCCGCAGCGTCCCGCTGACGCCCGGCGAGGCGCAGCAGCTCGGCGTCTCCAGCGACCACGGCCTCGTGGTGCTGCAGGTGGAGCCCGGCAGCCCGGCCGACGACGCCGGCCTGCAGGGTGGCGACGTGCTGCTGACCGCCGCCGGCCAGCGCCTCGACGCGCTCGAGGACCTCTACAGCGTCATGGCCAAGCACCGGCCCGGCGACCGGCTCGACCTCCAGGTGCTGCGCGACGGCGACCAGCGGTCGCTGACCGTGACGCTCGGCGAGCGGCCGACGACCGCGACCACCGGCTGACGGGCCCGGGACGCCATCCGGACGTGGCGCGGGGGCGCTCCCCGCGCCACGCCCGGCCCGGGCCGGGCGACGGCTGTCATCACCGTTACAGGGCGTGCACACGCGGGCGGCCGGCGGGCAGAGGCTGACCCTATGCGCGGGGGCGCGACGGACCAGCAGCGAGCAGGAGGCCGGTCGGGACTCGGCCGCTACCTCCTGGCCTGGCTGCTCGCCGGCGCCGTCATCGTCGCCGCCGTCGCGGTGATCCACGGCCGCGCGTCCCCTCGTCCCGGCGGCCTGGCGACGCCCGTGCCGCCGCTGCGCGAGACGAGCCTCCGCACGGCCGTGCGCCGCGCGCACTGCTCGCTCGCCGCGCGGCGGCAGCGGCCCCGCCCTGCGCCCTCCGCGCCGGTGCCCCGCGCGACCGCCCACGACCGCGCGCTCACCAGCGCCGAGCGCCAGACCGCGCTGGGCGGCGGCCTCATCGTCATCGAGTACCGGCGCGACCTGCCGCTCCGGGTCGTCGACGAGCTGCGCCTGCTGCGCGACCGGGTGCCGGAGGGCACCGTGCTCGCGCCGCGCGACGGCCGCGCCGCGGCGCTGCTGGTGTCCTCCGCCCGGCGCCGGCTGCGCTGCGGGCGGGCGTCGCCGGTGGCTCTCGACGCGCTGCGGCTGTTCCGCGGCCGGTACCTGGGGATCCGCGGGACCAGCTGATGGGGGTCGACCCCCACCGGGGGATGGGGGAGCGGCGGGACATGGTCATGCGCATGCCAGGGCACTCCGAAGGCATGGACGCCGTCAACCCTGACCTCGTCCGGGTCTTCGACCTCGACCCCGAGCTGGTCGACGACCTGGATTCCCAGACCGCCACGCACCTGCGCCACCGGATGGTGGCCCGGCGGCTGTGGCTCGAGCGCGGCACGTGGGAGCCCCGGTTCGACGAGCGCGAATGCCGCAGCCATCTCGGCCTGCTGGTCCTCGACGGGCTGCTGGTCCGCACGATGCGCCTCGCGGGGCGCGAGTGCTCGGAGGTCGTCGGGCCGGGCGACCTCATCCGCCCGTGGGACAGCGACGACGGGGGCTCGGTGGAGTGCGTCAGCCAGTGGCGCGTGCTGCAGCCGGCGGTCTGCGCCAACCTCGACGCGGCGTTCGCCGCCCGCATCGCGCGCTGGCCGGGCATCAACGCCGCGCTGCTGCGCCGCAGCACGCGGCGCGCCCGCTCGCTCGTCTACCAGGCCACGATCGCCCACGTCCGCCACGCCGAGACGCGGATCCTGCTGCTGCTCTGGCAGCTGGCCGACCGCTGGGGCCGCGTGACGCCCGACGGCGTGCTCGTCCCCGCGCCGCTGACCCACCAGCTGCTCGCGCAGCTCACCTGCCTCCAGCGCCCCACCGTCAGCGGGGCGCTCAGCCGGCTCGCCGAGGCCGGCGAGCTGACGCGCGTCCCCGGCGGCGGCGGCTGGATGCTCCACGGCGAGCCGCCGGCCGACTGCGAGGGCGGCACGCCCGCGTGGCGCGCCCGCGCCGCCGCGCGCGAGCAGGACCGCGAGCGGCGCATCATCCGCTCGCCCGATCGCGACCTCGTCCCGGCCGCGTAGGCGCGACGGCCTACGGCTCGACCAGCCCGCGGCGGATCGCGTAGCGCGTCAGCGCGACGCGGTCGCGGAGGCCGAGCTTCTCCAGGATGTTGCTGCGGTGGCGCTCGACCGTCTTGTCGGCGATGTGCAGCACGTCGGCGATCTCGCGGCTCGTGTAGCCCTCGGCGATGAGCTTGACGACCTCGGACTCGCGCGGCGAGAGGGGGTCGGCGCTCAGCTCGTCGCCGTCGCGCGACAGGAAGTCGTCGATCAGCGCCGCGACGCCGCGAGGGGAGAGGAACGGCTCACCGCGCATCGCGGCACGGCAGGCGTTGACGAGGTCCTCATGGGCGGCGGACTTCAGGACGTAGCCCGACGCGCCCGCGCGCAGCGCCTCGAAGAAGAACTGCTCGTTGTCGTGCATCGACAGCATCAGCACGCGCAGGTCGGGCCGCTGCTCGGTGAGCTGGCGCGCGGCCTGGACGCCGGTCAGCTTCGGCATCGCCACGTCGAGCACGGCGAGGTCGACCGGCTCACGCAGCGCGGTCTCGACCGCCTCGGCGCCGTCGCCGGCCTCCGCCACGACGGCGAAGTCCTCCTCGGCGTCGAGGATCAGGCGCAGGCCGTGGCGCACCACGGCGTGGTCGTCGGCGAGCAGGACGCGCGCCGGCGGCGGGCGGTCGGTCACGCCGGCACCTCCAGCAGCACCATCGTGCCCGGGCCGCCGGCCCGCGGCTCGATGCGCAGCTCGGCCCCGATCGACAGGGCGCGCTCGCGCATGCCGAGGATGCCGCCGCCGGCGGCACGACGGCCGTCGCGGTCGACCCCGATGCCGTCGTCGCAGACGGCGAGGACCACCCGGCGGTCCTCGTGGCGCAGCGACAGCTCGATCACCCGCGCCTGCGCGTGGCGGACGGCGTTGGTCAGGCTCTCCTGGGCGATGCGGTAGATCACGACCTCCGCATCCTCGCCGACTGCGGGCAGGTCGCGCTCCAGGCGGCGGACGATCTGGATGCCCGTCCGGCGCGTCATCCGCTCCGAGAGGTTCGTCAGGGCGGGCACGAGGCCGAGGGCGTCGAGGGCCTCGGGCCGCAGCTCGCGCGCGAGTCGCCGCACGTCCTCCACGCAGGCGAGCACCCCGTCGCGGACGTCGCGGACCTCGTCGGCCAGCGCCTCGGGCGCGTGGCCCGCGAGCCGGTCGACCTGCAGGCCGATGGCCGTCAGCGTCTGGCCGATCTGGTCGTGCAGCTCGGCTGCCACGCGGCGGCGCTCGCCCTCGCGCTCCGTCAGCGCGCGCATCGCCGACTCCCGCCGCTCGGCCTCGAGGCGGTCGAGCATGTCGTTGAACGCGGCCGCCAGCAGCGTGACCTCCGACTCCTGGCGTGCGACGGGGATCCGCTGGCCCGGGTGCATCGGGTCGATCTCGTCCATCAGCCGGGTCAGCCGCGCCAGGGGCGTGGTCGCCCGCCCGATGATGATGGCGTTGGCCGCCGCCATCACGGCCATGCCACCGGCCAGCGCCGGCGCCCGGCCGTTGGCCGGCTCCAGGATGAGGATCACGCAGGCGACGGCCAGGATCGTGACGTTGGGAACCAGCAGCCGCCAGAAGAGCGGGACGAAGCGGTCCCGGCGGGGCGCGACGGCTCGGCGACGGAGCGGCGCGCTCAGCCGGTCACCCTCCGAACGCGGAGTTGGTGAGCTCCCAGCGGTCGCCCTCGCGCTCGGCCTCGAGCGATCCGGGGGCGGTGGCGCCAGGGACGTCGACGGTGATCTCCGCCTCGCCGCCGTTGGTCTTCACGTCCGTGACCTGCGCGGCTGCGAACGCCGCCGCGGGGACGCGGTCGGAGAGCCGCAGGACCGCGGCGCAGCCGTCCGTCAGGTCGCCGGCGTCGAGCATCGTCTCGAGCGCGGGGCCGTTGAGCAGATGCGAGAGGTCGCTGCCATGGCCCTCGGCGCACAGGTCCAGGAAGACCCGCGCGGCGCTCCGCGCATGGGACTCGTCGCCGGCGTCGACCCCGGTGCTGCAGCCGGACGCGCCCGCGGCGGCCACCACCACCGCCGCCACGATGCCGACGCGCGCCCATCCGAGACTCATGCCCGCGCGGGTACCCCGGCCCGGTCCGCAGACCGGCCGCGACTGTCAGCAGGATGACCGTTTGCCACGATCTCGTACGCGGGAAGACGTGCCCGGCGGCTCGGCCGCACCTCTGCGCGCCGGCGCGTGGTCCCAAGAGGGATGAGACGTCTCCTACTCCTGCTTCCCCTCGTCGTGGCGCTCGCCCTCCCGGCCGGCGCCGCGGCCCGACCCGGCATGCACACGATCTTCCAGGCGCCGCGCGAGCTGCGCGGCGAGGACTCGGCGCTCCGGTCGCGCACGCTGGACGAGATCCACGACCTCGGCGCCGACTGGCTGCGGGTGGTCCTGTACTGGAGGGACGTCGCCCCGGCCGCCGACTCGCGGACGCGGCCCAGCTTCCCCGAGCGCGATCCCAACGCCTACAACTGGGCCGTCTACGACCGCATGATGCGCGAGGCCCACGACAAGGGCCTGCACCTCCTCGTCTCGATCTCGGGCCCCGTCCCGCGCTGGGCGACGCGCTCCAAGCGCGATCAGGTGACGCGGCCGAGCGCCAAGCGCTACGGGCGCTTCACCGAGGCGGTGGCGCGCCACTTCGGCGGCCTCGTCGACGCCTACTCGATCTGGAACGAGCCCAACCACCCCGACTTCCTCAAGCCGCAGTGGACGGGTCGCCACCACCACCGGCCGACCTCGGCCAAGCTGTACCGCAGGCTGTTCATCCGCGGCGCCCGCGGCCTCGCCGCCGGCGGCGCCGGGAGCACGCCGGTGCTCATGGGCGAGACCGCCTCGCGCGGCACGAGCCAGGTCGTCGGGCCGACCACGTTCCTGCGCGTGGCCTCGTGCCTGAACAAGCACTGGCACAAGAAGCATCGCTCCTGCCACCGGCTGCCGGCCGACGGCTACGCGCACCACGCCTACACCTCGCGTGGCGGCCCGTACTACAAGCCGCCCAAGCACGGTGACATCACGATCCGCGTCCTGCACCGGCTCAACCACGTGCTGGCCAAGGCCGGCCGCGCCGGCGCCATCCGCCGCGGCATGCGCATCTGGCTCACGGAGTTCGGCATCCAGTCCTGGCCGGACCGCGTCTTCGGCGTCAAGCAGAGGACCCAGGCCGAGTGGCGCGCGATCGGCGAGCACATGGCGTACGCCAACAAGCGCGTCGTGATGTTCTCGCAGTATCTGATGCGCGACGACGACCCGGTCGCCGGCGCCGCCACGCGGATGCAGCGCTACAGCGGCTTCCAGACCGGCCTGCGCGGCGCGCGCGGGGGCCGCAAGAAGTCCTACGCGGCGTTCCGGCTGCCGCTCGTGGCGCTGAAGCACGGCCACCGCGTGAAGCTGTGGGGCATGGTGCGCCCGGCGCGCCGCCGCACGACGGTGACGATCGAGTTCAAGGCGCGCGGCTCGCGGCGCTGGCACGTCCTCAAGCGCAAGCGCACGAACGCCTACGGCGCGTGGCGGTCGTCGACGTCCCGCATCAAGGGCCGCCGCTACCGCGTGCGCTGGAAGGCGCCGAGCGGCCACTGGTACCGCGGGCCGGCGACGCGGGTCCACCACCGGACCTGAGGCCGGCGGTCCGGCCGGGGGAGAGCACCCCGGCCGGACCGGGCCCTCATCGGGGCGCCGTGCTGCGGCGCGGCGCGCCGGCGCCGGGCCGGGGCGGTGCCACCGCCGGCGGCGCGTCCGGGGCCGCGGTCTCGTCCCGCGGCGCCACCGCCAGCAGCTCGTCGACGAACGCGACGGCGTCGTCGAAGCGGCCGGCCTCCAGGAAGGCCGCCGCGCACGTCCCGGCCGACAGCGTCCGCGACGAGCGCGCGAAGAGCCGCTCGAGGCGGCTGCGCGAGGTGCCGCGCACCTCGAGCAGCCGCTCCTGGCAGCGGTGGCGGCGGGCCCGCGAGACCCGCGCGCTGCCGCTGCTGCCGACGACCTTCGCGGCCAGCGGGTACAGCCGGTCGCGGAGCTCGCTGCCGCAGCCGTCGTTGAGTGTCCGCAGGTACTCGCCGATCACGGGGCAGACGGCCTTGGGGTGGTCGCCGAACGGCTCGCCCGCGAGCATGGAGGCCAGCTCCATGACGCAGGCGCCCTGCTCGGGGCTGCTGTGGCGGCCGAGCCCGAGCTTGACCGTCTGGTGGGTCACAGGCGTCATGTCACTGCCCCTGGCGCACGCCCGGCTGGCCCTCGGGGAACTCCTGCGGGCGCGTGATCCGCGCGCCGGGCGTGTTGGCCGCCTTGCTCGGCTTGAACAGCGGCAGGATGACGCGACCCGCCGCGCCCTCCATCATCATCGCGCTCGCGGTGTAGAACGCGATCCACGACGACGCGATCAGGACCCAGCCGCCGGCGTGCTCCCAGCCGGTGCCGCCGGTCCAGTAGAAGAGCGCGATCAGCGCGGAGCCCACGGCCAGCGGCCACAGGACCAGGCTGACGCCCGGGTTCTCGAACATCGCCGCGATGGCGCCCATCGCGGTGATGGCCGCGAGGCAGACGAACCAGTAGCCCAGCTCGGTGAACGTGCCCGTCGGCAGGGTGATGGTCTTGGTGGCGGCCAGCAGGTTCAGGATCCCGTAGGCCAGCCAGAACGCGCCCCACATGCCGTGCATCGCGGTTGCGACGCCGTCCCGAGCGCGGTAGGCCCACATGCCGGCCAGGAACTGGGCCAGGCCGCCGAACATCGCGGCGAACGGGAACAGGTAGATGCCGGAGCTCTCGGTCCCGTACCAGCCGGCCAGGTGCGCGGCGACCATGAAGGTTGCGGCCGCGAACCCGAACAGGCCGAGGATCGACGGCGCGGCGATCGGCTGCAGGAAGATCCGCGTCCGCTCGTCCATCTCGGGGGCGAGGTCGGCGGTGGGGGCGGTCCGGGTGAAGCGCCGTTCGTCGGCGCGCGTGTTGGTTGCCATGGGAGGCACACCTCCTTGGGTCGTAGAACGCCTCACCCTCGGCGTGCCCGCCGCCGTGGGCCGCCGCCGGGGGCGGTGTCGCGCCGATGACGGGCGCGCCACCGTGCGGACACCGCGCCCCGAGCCGCCCGCCCGTCAGCCCCGGCGCAGGGCCCGCGTGGCGCCCGCGACGGCGCCCGCGGCCAGCGCGACGGCGCCGCCGGCGGCCAGCGCGCGGGTGCGCTTGAGGTCGGCCGGCGCCGGCGGGCGCACCTCGTAGTAGGGCTCCTCGGGCTTGCCCGGCGTCCAGCCGTCCGGCCCGTGCTCGCGGGCGAGCTTCATGACCTGGGCGGCGTGCAGCGCCCGGCGGCCGAGGCCGCTCTGCTGCAGCTGGGTCTTGCACGAGAACCCGTTGGCCACCACGACGGTCTCGTCGCTGGCGTCGCGCACGGCGGGCAGGAAGCCCTGCTCGCCGCACGCCATCGAGATGTCGTGCTTGCCGGTCTCGAAGCCCCACGAGCCGGCCAGCCCGCAGCAGCCGCCCTGCGCCTGGTCGACGTCGAGCCCCATCTGCTCCAGCAGCTGCTGCTCGGGGTCCATGCCGCCGGTCGCCTTGTGGTGGCAGTGGCCCCACAGCAGCGCCTGGCGGGCGACCTGCGGCAGCTCGACGTCGTGCTCGATGAAGAACTCGCTCCAGTGGTAGGCGCAACGCTGCAGGCGGTCGGCGTCGTCGTCGTTGGGGAGCATGTTCTTCAACTCGTCCTTGAACACGGCCAGGCAGCTCGGCTCCATGCCGACGATCGGCGTGCCGGCCCGCACGTCCTCGCGGAAGGTGTCGAGCACGTGGTGCAGGTAGCGCTCGGCGAGGTCGAGGAAGCCGTAGTCGTACAGCGGCCGCCCGCAGCAGATGTGGCCCTCGGGCATGACGACCTGCCAGCCCGCCGCCTCCAGCGCCTCGACGCAGGCGACGCCGACATCGGTGTGGAAGTGGTTGTTGAAGGTGTCGGGAAAGAGGATCACCCGCGGGCCCTCGGGGTTCACGGGGGCCCGGCGCCGGAACCACTCCTGCAGCGTGATCGGCGCGAACGTCGGGATCTCACGCTGCGCGTCCATCCCCGCGGCGAGCTTGGCCAGCCGTGACAGCGGCGGCGTCTGCGTGACGAAGTTGACCAGCCCGGGCATCTTCGACGCCACGCGCGCGGCCTGGTCGATGAGCCCGAAGGCGTACGCGTACCGCGGCCGCCAGCGCTTCGCGCTCTTGTAGTGGTGGTACAGGAACTCCGACTTGTACGTGGGCATGTCCACGTTGACCGGGCAGTCGTTCGTGCAGCCCTTGCACGACAGGCAGAGGTCGAGCGCGTCGTAGACCTCCTTGCTCTGCCAGCCGTCGGTGATGACCTCGCCCTGGAGCATCTCCCACAGCATCCGGGCGCGCCCGCGCGTGGAGTGCTGCTCCTCGTTGGTGACCTGGTAGCTGGGGCACATCACCTGCTCGACGTCGTCGCCGCGCACGCGGCACTTGCCGACGCCGACGCAGCGCATCGTCGCGTGGGCGAAGTCCCCGCCGTCGTGCTGGTAGGCGAACTTCACGTCCGGGCGCGGCGGGTTGTAGGTGACGCCCAGCTTCATGTTGGAGTCGGGCGGGAACGGGTCGACGACCTTGCCCGGGTTCATCTTGGCCTCGGGGTCCCAGATGCGCTTGAACTCCCGGAAGGCCTCGACGAGCTCGGGCCCGTACTGCTTCTCGAGGAACGCGGCGCGCTGCTGGCCGTCGCCGTGCTCGCCCGACAGCGAGCCGCCGTAGGCGATGACGAGGTCGCTGGCCTCGTCGAGGAAGCGGCGGTAGTGCGCGATGCCGTCGGCGTGGCGCAGGTCGAACGGGATGCGGCAGTGCACGCAGCCCTGGCCGAAGTGGCCGTAGGTCGCGGCCTCGAGCCCGTACTTGTCGAAGAGCTTGCGCAGGTCGCGCAGGTACGGGCCGATCAGCGTCGGCGGCACCGCGGAGTCCTCCCAGCCCGGCCACGCGTCGCCCTTGCCGGGCGGGAACGCCGTGGCGCCGAGGCCGCCCTCGCGGACCTCCCACAGCTCGGAGGCCTGGCCGCCGAGCTGGTCGCTGTACTGCAGCTCGATCCGGTCCTCCGCGTAGCCCCTCTCCTCGATGCACCAGTCGCGGAAGGCGTGGGCGCGCTCCTCGGCCTCCTGGACGCTGTCGGCGCCGAACTGCACGAGCAGCCACGCCTCGCCGTGGTCGGCGCGCGGCAGCTCCTTGACCGCCTGGACGTGCTTGTGCTGCTCCTCTTCCTCCTCGATGAGCAGCTTGTCGAGTCCCTCGAGGCCGATCGGCTTGAAGCGCTCGATGATCTCCTCGACGTCGTCGCCCGCGGTCGGGAGGTCCTCGTACTCGACGATGACCAGGACGCGGTCGAGCATCGCGGGCATCAGCTCGATCTCGACCTCGGTGAAGGTCGCGCACGTGCTCTCGGTGCCGATCAGCGCGCGGGCGACGTTGAAGCCGCGCTCGGGCAGCAGCTCGTCGAGGTTGAAGCCCGAGACGCGGCGCGGAAGCTCGGTGACCGGCTTCATGCGCTGGCGGATCAGGTCGGCGTAGCGGTCGCGCAGGTCGCGCAGCTGGGCGTAGATCTCGCCCTTGCGCCCGCCGGCGGCGATGATCTCGTCGAGCTGGTCCTCCTCGCCGACGCCCACGCGGAAGCGCTCGCCGTCGTAGGTGACGACCTCCAGCTCGCGCACGCAGTCGGAGAACCGCGGCCCGGGCCCGTAGAGCTGGGCCTGCACCGAGTGGATGCCGCAGGAGTTGTTGCCAAGGTTGCCGCCGATCGTGCAGCGGTCGTGGGTCGACGGGTCCGGGCCGAAGATCAGGTTGGCCTGCGAGCCCGTCTTCATGTTCACGTGCTCGTTGATCGCGCCGGGCTGGCAGCGCACGGTCTTGCGCTCGGCATCGACGTCGCCGATCCAGCGCAGGTACTTCGAGCAGTCGATGACGACCGCGCGGTTGACCGTCTCGCCCGAGAGGCTGGTGCCCCCGCCGCGGTTGACGATCGGCGCGCCGAACTCCGCGCACGCCCGATGCGCGGCCTCGACGTCCTCGACGGTCTTCGGGATCACGACGCCGAGCGGGATCTGGCGGAAGTTCGACGAGTCGTTGGCGTAGATCGCGCGGGTGCCGGCGTCGAAGCGCACCTCGCCCTTGACCGTCTTCTCGAGCTGGCGCTTGAGGTGCCCGACATCGACGGACTCCTGGTCGGGCTTCGTGCCGCCCACCCCGGAGGAGACGGTGGCGGGGATGCGCTCGATCGTGCTCACAGTGCGAACTCCTTCGCATCGGACCGCTTGAGCGCCAGGCCGTTGCCGGCGCGCGAGAGGTCGGGGGTCAGGCGCCCGTCCTGCGGGTCGAGCGTGCCGTCGAACAGCAGCGACTCGATGCGGGCGTGGTCGTGGAAGTACTCAATGTGCAGGGCCGTCTCGCACGCGCAGACGGCGTGGGCGCTCTGGGCCGGCGCGCAGTGCGCCGACAGCGCGAGGTTGCGCGCGCGGCAGAGGCCGTCGACGCGCAGGAAGGTCGTGTACCCGCCGCAGCGGGTGACGTCCGGCTGGATGACGTCGACGGCGCCGGCCTCGAGCATGCGGTGCAGGGCGAAGAGGTCCCAGCCGTACTCGCCGGCGGTGATCGACAGCCCGGGCGGCCCCTCCCGCCGCAGCAGCGCGAGGCCCTCCAGGTCGTCGCTGGAGACGGGCTCCTCGAGCCAGTCGACGCCCTGGTCGGCGTACCACGCCGCCCACGCCGCCGCCTCCTTGAGGCGGTAGGCGCCGTTGGCGTCGACCATCAGCGCCACGTCGGGCCCGATCGCCTCGCGAGCCCAGCGCACGCGGTCGCGGTCGCGCTCGGGGTCGCGGCCGACCTTCATCTTCACGCGGTCGATGCCCTGGCCGGCCCAGCCGGCCAGCTGGTCCTGGAGCCGGTCGCGGTCGTAGTTGCAGAAGCCGCCGGAGCCGTAGATGTTCGCGTGGTCGCGGACCTGCCCGAGCAGCGTGACCAGCGGCACGCCGATGAGCCGCGCCGCGAGGTCCCACAGGGCGTTGTCGACCGCCGAGACGGCCATCGCCCCGACGCCGGGGCGCCCGGCGTTGCGGATCGCGGCCTCCATCGCCGACCACGTCTGCGCGGGCTTCAGCGCGTCGGCGCCGACCGCCACGGAGCTGAGCTTCTCGTCGATGAAGGACCCGACGGCCGCCGGTCCGTAGGTGTAGCCGAGGCCGGTCTGGTCGCCGGCGTGGGCCTCGACGACCACGCAGGTCGTCGAGTCCCACACCATGGTCCCGTCCGCCTCGCGCCCGTCCGGGCCATCCGTGGGGATCTCGTAGGCGGAGACCTCCAGCCCGGCGACCGCCACCTCGGTCGCCGTGCCGCTCATCGATCGACGAACTCGTGGAGCTTGCCCTTGACCGCTTCCTTGATGATCCGGCCGCGGTCCTCGTCGCCCTTGACCAGCGCGCTGGCCATCGACTTGACCTGGTCGAACCGGATGTGGGGCGGCAGCGGCGGATACTCGGGGTCGGTCACCGCCTCGAACAGCACGGGGCGGTCGGAGGCCAGCGCGCGCTTCCACGCGTCCTCGACCTCGTCGCCGGACGTCACGCGGATGCCCATGAACCCGAGCGACTCGGCGTACTCGGCGTATGGGAAGTCCGGGAGGACCTGCGAGACCTCGACCTTCGGGTCGCCGGCCAGCACCCGCTGCTCCCACGTGACCTGGTTGAGGTCGTGGTTGTTGAGCACCAGCACGATGAACGTCGGGTTCCGGTCGGCCCAGAGGTGCTGGTACTTCTTGACGTCGATCATCGTGTTGACGCCGAGCATCTGGAACGCGCCGTCGCCCATGCAGGCGATCACCGGCCGGTCCGGGAAGGCGATCTTGCCGGCCAGCGCGTAGGGGAGGCCGGGGCACATCGTCGCCAGCGTGCCCGACAACGCGAACTTCGCGCCCTCGCGCGCCTTGAGGTGGCGCGCCCACCAGTTCGTGGCCGAGCCGGAGTCCGACGCCGTGACGAGGTTCGCCGGCAGCTGCTTGTCCAGCTCGTGGAAGACGCGCAGCGGGTTGACCATCCCGTCCTCGCTGGGGTCGTCCATCGCGCGGTCGGAGAGGATCTGCCACCAGCGCTCGATCTCGCCCTCGAGCATCTCGCGGAAGGAGCGGTCCTCCTGGCGCTGGAGGTGCGGGATGAGCGCGCGCAGCGTGTCGCGGGAGTCGCCGACGAGGTTGACCTCGGTCGGATAGCGGTTGCCCAGCAGGCGGCCGTCGAGGTCGATCTGCACGGCGCGGGCCTGGCCGGGCTTCGGCAGCCACTCGGCGTACGGGAAGCCGGTGCCGACCATCAGCAGCGTGTCGCACTGCTCCATCATCTCGTACGACGGCTTGGTGCCGAGCAGGCCGATGCCGCCCGTGACGAACGGCAGCGTGTCGGGCAGGGCGTCCTTGCCGTTGAGCGCCTTGGCGACGCCGGCGCCGAGCAGGTCGGCGACCTGCGTGACCTCCTCAGCGGCGTTCTTGGCGCCCTGGCCGATGAGGATCGCCACCTTCTCGCCGGAGTTCAGGACCTCCGCGGCGCGCTGGATGTCCTCGTCGCGCGGGACCACGTGCGGGCGCGTGACGCCGGCCGACGTGAACAGCGCGCCGTGCATCCGCGGCGGATCCTCGTGCGGCGACTCCTGGACGTCGGCCGGGACGATGATGCACGTGGGCGAGCGGCTCGCCAGCGCGACCCGGAACGCGCGGTCGACGACCAGCTGCGTCTGCTCCGGGGCCATGACGTACTGCACGAACTCGGCGCAGACGTCCTTGAAGAGGACCTGGAGGTCGACCTCCTGCTGGAAGTTGCCGCCGAGCGACATCCGCTTCTGCTGGCCGATGATCGCCACGACCGGCTGGTGGTCGAGCTTGGCGTCGTAGAGGCCGTTGAGGAGATGGATCGCTCCGGGACCCGAGGTCGCCATGCAGACGCCGACCTCGCCGGTGTACTTCGCGTGCGCGGTCGCGGCGAAGGCCGCGATCTCCTCGTGGCGGGTCTGGGTGAACGCGATCTCGTCGCCGACCTGGTGGAACGCCCCTATCAGGCCGTTGATGCCGTCCCCCGGGTAGCCGTAGATCCTGTCGATCCCCCATTGCTGGTGGATGCGCTCGAGCATGAACTGGGCGACGTTTTGGCTCATGCTCCGCGAATACCCCTGCTGCGCGCCGCAAGGGGTCCCGCGTCATCGGCGTGACCTGGCGCGCCGGCGTTGGCGCGGTCAGGTGGCGGCGGCCGGCGCGGGGCGGTGGTCGGCCGTCTCGGGCGGTGTGAGGCGGTCGCGCTCGCGCTGGTAGGCGCACAGGATGTCGCGGTGCGTGAGCCAGCCGACGACGTCGCTGGCGCCGGCCGCCAGCACCGGGAGGCCCGGGTCGTCGGTGCGCGACAGGATGCGGACGGCGTCCTCGAGCGTGTCGTCGGCGCGCACCTCCGGCGCGACGTGCGCCACCCGGCCGGCCGGCTCCTCGGGCGCCAGCTCGGCCATGGCCTGCTGCTCGACGTCCATCGCGCTGACGATGCCGACCAGCTCGCCATGCTCGTCGACGACCGGCAGCCCGCCGAGCGGGGTGGCCGCCAGCCGCTGCGCGACCTCGGCGGGCGTGGCGTCGGCCGAGATCGTGGGCGGGGGAGGACCCATGGCCGCCGCGACGGTGACCGTGCGCATGACGCTGATCACGCGGGGCTTGTCGACCTGGATGCCGCGGCGGCGCAGCTTCAGCGTGTAGATCGTGTCGGGCGACAGGCGGCTGCTGATCGCGGTGGCCAGGACGATGGCCAGCATCAGCGGCAGGATGATCGCGTACTCGCCGGTGAGCTCGAAGACGATCAGCACGGCGGTGATCGGCGCGCGGGCCGAGCCGGCGAAGACGGCGCCCATGCCCACCAGCGCGTAGGCGCCGCCCGGCGCGGTGATGCCGGGCAGCAGCGCGTGCGCCGTCTGCCCGAAGGCGGCGCCGAGCATCGCGCCGAGGAACAGCGAGGGGGCGAAGACCCCGCCGGAGCCGCCGATGGCGATCGTCAGGCTCGTGGCGACGATCTTGGCCCCGAGCAGCAGGAGCACGAAGGCGATGGCGTCCTTGCCCTGCACGGCCTCGGAGAGGACCGGATAGCCGACGCCGTACATCTGCGGCAGCGCGAGCAGCAGCAGCCCGAGCAGGACGCCGCCGACCGCCGGTCGCGCCCACTGCGGCCCGCGCCAGACGGCGTCGGCCACGTCCTCGGCGCCGTAGAGGACGCGGACGAAGACGATGCCGACGACGCCGGCCGCGGCGCCGAGCAGCGCGTAGAGGAGCAGCTCCTCGGGGGTGACGAGCGTGAACGACGGCAGGTGCAGGAAGCTGGCGTCGCCGAACGCCGCGCGGGCGATCGCCGCGGCCGTCACCGAGCTGAGGACCACAAGGCCGAACGCGTTGGTCTCGAAGTCGCCGAGGATCACCTCGAGCGCGAAGAAGACGCCGGCGATCGGCGCGTTGAAGGTCGCGGCGATGCCGCCGGCCGCGCCGCAGGCGACGAGCAGGCGCAGGCGCCGCTCCGGCACGCGCGCGGCCTGGCCGAGCGCCGAGCCGATGGCGGAGCCGATCTGGACGATCGGGCCCTCGCGGCCGACCGAGCCGCCGGAGCCGATCGTCAGCGCCGACGCCAGCGCCTTGACGACCGGCACGCGCATGCGGATGCGGCCGCCGTACTCGGCGACGGCGAGCATCACCTCCGGCACGCCGTGGCCGCGGGCCTCCGGGGCGAAGCGCGCGACGAGCGGGCCGTAGAGCAGGCCGCCGACGATCGGGGCCAGCACCACGAACCAGATCCCCAGGCCGGGGACGTGGGAGTTGGCGACGTGACCGGCGGCGCTGTAGTCCTTGTGGCCCGAGAAGACCTCGGTGATGCCCTGGATCAGCTCGCGGAAGGCGATCGCGCCGAGGCCCGCGCCGACCCCGACGGCGAGGGCGAGGAAGATGAGGCCCTGCGGGCCGGAGAGCCAGCGGCGGCGGCGGGCGGCGGCGCCCTCGGCGCGAGCGATCGTCACCGGCACGGGTGACGCTGGGCGAAGCGGGCACGGCGGGAGGTCACGGCCTTCCAGGGTGCCACAGCCGCGCCGGCAGCCGCCGCGACCCTCGCGTCCGCGCCCTCGACGCGTTGACGGCGCGATGCGCCGTCGGCGCGTCAGCGGCCGCGCCGGCCGGTCGACGGCGTGATCCGCCAGCGGGTCGTGCAGCTCTCGCCGGGGGCGAGCACCTCGAGGTCCTCACCGGTCTGCAGCGCGTTGGGCGGGCAGGTCATCGGCTCGACCCCGAGCCCGCGCCGCCGGCGATCGGCGTCGGCCAGCGAGTCGCCGGTGAACAGCATCAGGTGACGGTGGCGCGGGTCGAGCGCGACGTCCACGGCGCGACGCCCGTCGGGCGCCTCGAGCCGCACGTGCGCCCAGCCGTCGGCGTCGCGCTCGAGGTCGGAGTACGCGGTGTCCAGCTGCGTGTCGCCGATCGGCCGCGGGATGCGGAAGTCGTGCTCGGTGCCGTCGACGGGCTCGCTGCCGACCGGGATCGACTGGTCGTCGGTGACCAGGCGCCGGCGCCCGGGCGCGGTGAGGACCGCGGGGTCGACGGTGTCGGTGCCGACCGAGATGTAGGGGTGGGCGCCCGTGCCGTAGGGGCAGGGCTCGCTGCCGGCGTTGCGGGCCGTGGTCGTGACGGTCAGGCCGTCGTGGTCGAGGCGGTGCTCGATCGTCAGCTGCAGGGTGAAGGGGTAGCCGGCCTGCGGGTGCAGGACGTGCTCCATCCGCACCCAGCTCTCGTCGCCGTCGGCGGCCGTCCACGGCGCCCAGCGCACGAGGCCGTGGATGGCGTTGTGCGCGCCGGGCTCGCTCAGCGGCAGCTGCAGCTCGGCGCCGGCGAAGGTGTAGCGGCCGTCGCGCAGGCGGTTCGGCCACGGGATGAGGCTCTGGCCGCGCGCCCCCGAGCACATCTCGTCGACGCCGAAGCCGTCGAGGACGTCCCAGTCGCCGAGGCGGTAGCGGCGGACGGTCGCCCCGACCTCGGTGATCACCGCCTGGTGGTCACCGTGGACGATCCGGTGCTGGGCGCCCGAGGGGGCGAGATGAGGGCCGCCGGTCACGGCAGGCCAGCGTGCCCGGCCGGCCGCCGGCCGTCAGCGTGGCGGTACGCCGGATGACCAGCGCGCGCCGCCCATGCTGGCCACCGGCCCACGCGTGCCGCGGGCGCGTTTGCGGTCACCACGACCGCCAGCGCGCCCGCGCGGCCGTGGGGCCGCGGGGCCGTGCGGGCGCATAGAGCGTTCCAGGCCCCACGCGGGCGGCGGGCGCGTTTGCGGTCACCACGACCGCCAATGCGCCCGCGCGGCCGTGGGGCGCACCGGCGTTCCAGGCCCCACGCGAGTGGCGGGCGCGTTTGCGGTCACCACGACCGCCAATGCGCCCGCGCGCGGAGAGCGAGGAGCTCCTGCAGCAGCTCGCCCATCCCGCGATGGTGCCACGTGCCCCGCCTCGCGGGCGCGGTTGCGGTCGCGAGGACCGCAAAGCCGCCCGCGGGGCGCGTCGAGGGCCATCCCCAAGTCATCGACGCGCACGCGGGCGCCGGCGCTACCGGCGCTTGACCGTCAGCGTCCGCTTCGCCGTGCGCTTGACGTCGCCGTAGGTCGCCGTCGTCACGAGCCGCAGCCGCAGCGACCGCGCGTGGCGCAGGCGCCGGGCCACCTTCTTGCCGATGCGGACCTTCACGGCCCGCTTGCCCGGCGCGGCGAGCGTCGCCGCTCCCCGGCCGATCGTCAGCGTCTTGGCCTTGCGCTTGACGCGCAGGTGCAGGTGGCGGGCGTCACGGGCGCTGATCGCCACCCGCACCGAGCACCGGCCCGCCTGCGCCAGGGTGCAGCGCACGCGGATCATGCGGTGCTTGGCGATCGCGCGCAGCGACTGGTGGCCGGTGGTCAGGGCGGGGGCTGGCGGTGGGAGCGGGTCGCCGCCGCCGCCGCCGCCGGTGCCACCGCCGCCGCCGGTGCCGCCACCGCCGCCGCCGGACGTCTGCACGCTCTCGCAGCCCACCACGACGTCGATCGCGTCGACGTATGCCGTGTCGGCGCCCGGCCCGCAGTCGATCGTGTCCTTCTCGCCGTCCTGGGCGTAGATGGTGTCGTCGCCGGTGCCGATCGTGCACGTCCCGTAGATCGGCCCCCAGAAGCACGCCGCGGTGCGGTCGCCGCCGATGTCGTCCTGGCCGGGGCCGCCGGTGATGACGTCGTCGCCGAAGCCGCCGCTGAGCTTGTCGTTGCCGGCGCCACCGTCGATGGTGTCCGTGGCGTCGCTGGCGGTGACGGTGTCGTCGCCGCCGCCGGCGATGACGGCCGAGTTGACCAGCAGGACGAACGTCTCGGACGCGTCGGTGCCGGTGAACGACGCCTGCGTCGCCTGATCGGGCAGGTAGGCGGTGTCGATCCGCTCGACGTTCAGGACGTTGTCGCCTTCGCCCGGACGGCCGTCGTTGGCCTGCCCGTCGAACGTCACCGTCGGCGGGGGATCGGCGTCGTTGGCGTGGCCGTCGAAGCGGTACCAGTCGTTGTAGACCGTGTCGGTGCCCGGCCCGCCGTCGAGGACGTCGTGGCCGATCGGCGCGTCAGTCGCCACGCCGTCGCCGGTCAGCTGGTCGTCGCCCGCGCCGCCGTGGAGCACGTCGCTGCCGCCCCAGCTGTTGCCGTTGTGCTGCGGGTCGACATCGCCCCACAGCGTGTCGTTGCCGTCGCCGCCGTCGAGCGTGTCGTTGCCGCCGTTGCCGGCCAGGGTGTCCATGCCGGGGCCGCCGTTGAGCACGTCCGCGGCATCTCCGCCCTGGAGGTTGTCGTTGCCGTCGCCGCCGTCGACGACGATGTGCTCCTGGGAGCTGGAGCGGAAGCCGCCGAGGCTCTCGTCGTACACGCTCACCGCATCCTTGTCCGGACCGCCGACGACGTGGACGCCGCTCGTCGCATCGGACATCTTGCAGAACCACACGCCGTAGCTATCCGCATTGCAGTTGTTGCTGGCGGCGGTGTCTCCAGCTGAGACCGCATCCCCGTAGAACCCGACGCAGTCCGTCCCACCGGCACAGGTACCGGCGTACGAGATGGAGGTGTTGAGCGCCTCGCCCGCCTCCGCGCTGTAGGTCACCACGCCGTCGACGTAGGTGATCGTCGCCGCCCCGGCGCCCGCGGGGGCGACGAGCCCGACGGCGAGCACGAGCGCGGTCAGCGCCATCGTGATGGGCCTGAACATCATCGCCTCCTACCTCCGCACCCGGAGCGTCCGGGCGCGGCTCGTGACCGAAACGTGCGTGGCGTCGGCGAGCAGCGTCGCCGTGACGCGATAGCGGCCGGGGCGCTTCGCCGCCCACCGCAGGCGGAAGCGCGACCGCTTGAGCCGCACCGTCCGCTTCGCGGCGACTTTCTTGCCGCGCTTGACCACCACGCGGACGCGCCCGGACGACGCCGGGGTCACGCGACCCGTGATCGCCGCCCGCGCGTGCGCGCGCACCGCCTTGCGGGGGACCGTCGCGGTGATGCTCGGCGGCTCGTAGGCCACCGCCCAGTCCGGGCCGTCGACGCGGTCGCCGACCTGCGGGACCTGCGTCGTCGCGCCGCCCCCGACGCCGATGGTCTCCAGCACGTAGTCCGAGATCCCACGCCGGAACGCGATCTTCGTCCCGTCCGGCGAGACGGTCGGCGCGTGGTCGTCGGTGCCGTCGTCGCCGATCAGGTCGGTCTGGCCGCTGCCGTCGGCGCCCATCGCCCAGATGTCGGTGCCGAGGCGCCCGGCGCACAGCACCGGGCCGGTGAACACGATCCGCGCGCCGTCCGGCGTCCACGCGGGCGCCTGGCCGCTCATGGTGCGGGTCATGTTGTCGCACATCCTCAACGGCGGGGTGAGGATCCGCCGGCCGCTGCCGTCGGCGTTCATGACGCCCACCTGCTGCTTGACCGTGAACGCGAGGCGCGTGCCGTCGGGTGACCAGGCCGGGTCGCTGTAGGCGTTCTGGAAGCCGGCGTCGGGCGTGATGCTGTGCGCGCCGCCCCCGTCAGCGTCCATGACCCAGATGCCGTGGTCGCGCTCGTAGGCGATCTTCGTGCCGTCGGCCGAGATCGACGGGTTATCGGAGTTCGGCGCGCCCTCCGGCGTCACCCGCCGCTGGGCGCTGCCGTCGATGTTCATCGTGTAGACGATGTGGCCGTCGGAGTAGGCGATCCGCAGGCCGTTGCCCGAGACCGACAGGCCGCCGAAGCCCGGCACGTCCTCCGGCAGGGCGTGCGGCGCCTCGCCGGGCGAGACGGTGAAGATCGAGCGGTTGTCGTGGTAGACGATCGGGCCGTTGGGCCCGGGATAGGCCGCCGGGGCGGCGGTGGG
The DNA here is from genome assembly GCA_035765735.1 of Baekduia sp. Classification (GTDB taxonomy): domain Bacteria; phylum Actinomycetota; class Thermoleophilia; order Solirubrobacterales; family Solirubrobacteraceae; genus Baekduia. The sequence continues at coordinate 48,373 of DASTWY010000019.1, forward strand.
CAGCGCGAGCGCGGCCGCCGCGGCAGCGGCCAGCGCGGGGATGCAGGCGGCACGACGCCGGCTGCGGGTCAGCGAGTCGACCATTCCATGGTCCTTCCTCCCGTGGGGTGGGGGTCACGAGCTGCGGTGCGCGCGCCGGGCGGCCGGACCGCGCGCCGCGCACGGGCGCGGCGCCGGACGAGGCCTGGGCGCGAGCGCCATTGCCGGGGAGCAGCAGGAGCACGGCGGCGGCGACGGCGGCGAAGCCGCGCCCGAGCGTGATCACGGGTGGCCGAGAAGCAGCGCGCACGCGCTCGCCACGTCGACACCTGCCAGCATGGCGCTGATTCTGGTCGCCATGCGTACCCCGGTGTGGTTCCAGGGCGCACGGATCCTGGCCTCGCAGCGAACTGCTCGACGCCCGTGGCCGGACACCGACCGTCGCAGGGCATCCGCCCTTTGGGCTAGATTTTCGAGCGATGGGCGGGGGACGAGCAGCCGCGCCGGAGCGGCCCGACGAGCGCGCGTGGACGACGGCCGGCCTGGCCGCGCACGAGCAGCTGCCCGTCTGGCGCGAGGTGGCCTCGGAGGCGTTCGTGCCGGTGGCGATCTCCCGCGCCGCGGACGGCCCGTTCATGAGCACCGTGCGCGCCCGCGAGGTCGGGCCGCTGGCGGTCTCGCAGATCGCGTCCCAGGCCCAGCTCGTCGACCGCACCCCGGCTGGCATCCAGCGACGCGCGGGCGACGTCTTCTTCCTCAACCTGCCGCTCACGGCGGGGGCGAGCGCGACGCAGGACGGCCGCACCGCGGAGCTGGCGGCCGGGGACTTCGTGGTCGTCGACAGCACGCGGCCGTTCCAGCTCGCCTTCGACCGGCCCTTCGAGCAGATCTCGCTCGCCATCCCGCACGAGACGCTCGCCCCGCTGCTCGTCGCCCCGGCCGAGGTCACCGCCGTGCGCGTGCGCGGCGACACCGGCGTGGGAGCGGTCGCCGCCGGCGCGATCACCGGGCTCGCGCGCTCCAGCGGAGCCCTCGACGGCAGAGCCGCCGCGGCGCTCGCCGAGCGGCTGGCCGGCCTGGTCGCGCTGGCGCTGGCCGGCGTGCGCACGCCGCCGCCGAGCGCCGGCCGCGCGCTGATCCTCCAGGCCGTGCTCGACGAGGTCGAGCGCCGCCTCGGCGATCCGGACCTCTCGCCGGCGCAGGTGGCCGAGCGCGTCGGGATCTCCACGCGCTACCTGCACCGCCTGCTCTCCGAGCGCGGGCCGTCCTTCGGCCGCTGGGTGCTCGTGCGCCGGCTGGAGCGTGCGCGCCGCGATCTCGGCGACCCGCTGCGCGCCCACTGGTCGATCGCCGACATCGCCCGCGAGCACGGCTTCCGCGACCCGTCGCACTTCGCGCGCGCCTTCCGCCGGCACTACGGCCTGACGCCGCGAGCCGCGCGCGCCAGGGCGCTCGGCCGGCGCACCGCCGCCTGACGACGCCGCCGCCGCATCGCCGGCCGGGCTGTCATGGGCATGACGGCCGCGTGCACGCGGCCGGGGGCCCGGGAACGGCCAGCCGCACCGGTTCTGAAGGCGACGGAGGAGGGGCGGCATGCAGGCTCGGGGCAGGCGCGGCGCGGTGGCGACGCTCGTCGGGGTGCTGGGCGCCGGCGCGATCGGCGCCGGCGCGGCGGAGGCGAAGATCGTCTCGTATCCCAGGAAGGCACGGGCGACCCCGCTGGCGCGCGCGATGACCCGCCACCACAAGCTCGTCCGGCGCGCCGTGTTCTCCGCCGTACCGCCCGCCGCGACGCCCGCGGCGGTGTCGACGACCCCGCTGGCCGGGTTCCCGACCGAGGGCAAGAGCTACGCCATGCTCAGCACCGGCAACGCGAGGTTCGCCGACGCGCCCAACGACCGCCCCGACACGGGGACCACCTCCGGCGGACCGTCGATCCGCGGCGCCCGCGACGTGACGATCATGCGCGTCGACCTGCGCGTGCCGCGCGGCCACAACTGCCTGAGCTTCGACTTCCGCTTCCTGTCGGAGGAGTACCCGGAGTTCGTCGGCGACCTCTTCAACGACGCGTTCGTCGCCGAGCTCGGCGGCTCCAACTGGAGCGCCACGAGCAAGCAGGACCCGACGGTCAGCTCGCCGCTGAACTTCGCCACCGACGCGCACGGGTCGCCGATCCGGATCAACACCACCGGCCTGACCGGCATGTCGGCGGCCGAGGCGAAGGGCACGACCTACGACGGCGCGACGCGGATCCTGCGCGCGTCGAGCCCGGTCAAGCCGGGCAGGCGACGCCTGTACCTGTCGATCTTCGACCAGGGCGACCGCATCTACGACTCGGCCGTCTTCCTCGACCACCTGCGCACCGGCCACGCCAAGAAGTGCCGGACCGGCGTGCGGCTGTCGCGGTGACGGCCGGGCCGGCGGACGGCGGCGGTTTGACCGGCCGCCCCGCGCGGCACCAGCAGCGCATGGCCGAGCGGAACGCGGGGGGGCGGGCCCGGCAGGTCAGCAGCCGCGACCGCAGGGGCGGGCGCGGAGGCGACAGCCGCAAGACGGTCCTCGTCGCGCTCGCCGCCAACGCGGTGATCGCCGTCACGAAGCTCGCCGGCGGGCTGATCAGCGGCTCGGCGGCGCTGCTGGCCGAGGCGGCGCACTCGCTCGCCGACACGGTCAACCAGGGCTTCCTGCTCGTGTCGATCGCGCTCGCCGACCGCCCGGCGACCGAGGAGCAGCCGTTCGGCCACGGGCGCCAGCGGTTCCTGTGGGCCTTCGTGGCGGCCGTGTCGATGTTCGTGGCGGGCGCCGTGTTCGCCGTCGGCTACGGGATCTACGAGCTGCTGGCCGGCGAGGAGTCGGGCGGCGGCGGCTACGGGATCGCCTGGGCGGCGCTGGCGATCGCCGCGCTGACCGAGGGCGCCTCCTGGGTGCGCGCGCTGCGCCAGACGCGCGCCGAGGCGCGGGAGGCGGGCCGGCCGCTGCTGCGCCACGTGCGCGCCACGCGCGATCCGAGCGTCAAGATGGTGCTGTTCGAGGACACCGCGGCGCTGGTGGGCATCGCCTTCGCCGCCGCGGGCATCGCCCTCGGCCAGCTGACGGGCCAGCGCTTCTGGGATCCGGCCGCGTCGGTCGCCATCGGCCTGATGCTCATCGGCGTCGCGACGTGGATGGCGCACGACACGGGGGAGCTGCTGTCCGGCGCCTCGGCGCGCCCGGACGAGCGCGCCGAGATCGAGCGCGTGCTCGAGGACCATCCGGCGGTCGTGGAGGTCGTCGAGCTGCTGACGATGGTGCTCGGGCCCAACGCGCTGCTCGTGGCTGCGCGGCTCGACCTCGACGACGAGCTCGACGGCGCCGCGGTCGAGCGGATCGCCACCGAGCTCGACCACCACGTCCGCGAAGCCGTCCCCGACGTCACGGAGGTGTTCCTCGACGCGACCGACGCGCAGGCCGCGGCCGCGGCCGCGGCGGACTGACCGCCGGCGCCGCGGACTACCCGATGCGCAGCTCCTCGACGTCGAGCTCGCGCTCGAGGTCGCGGAGGATCGACCCGTGGACGGTGCCCTCGTCGCGCAGCTCCGCGAGGCGGTCGCGGCGCGCCTGGAGCGCCGCCTGGCGCAGGGCGCGGAAGTGCTCGGCCGTCGCGGTCCCGTCGTCGGGCGCGTCGTCGCCGTCGGGCGCGGCGTTCTCGATCCGCAGGTCGTTGAGGTAGCGCTCGCGCAGCGACTGCAGCAGCGGACCGGGGACGTGCTCCTGCTCGGCGATCTCGTCGGTGCGGGCGAGGGCGGCCGCGGCCAGCTGGGCACGGGCCTGGCGCGCGATCTCCGCGTGGTCCTCGGCGCCGGCGAGCCCGACCGCGCGCAGGACCAGCGGCAGCACCAGCGCGGGGACGACCAGGAGCACGACGATCGCCGCGATCGCCACGGCGATCACCGTGGCGCGGTCGGCGACGTCGGTGCCCGCGTGGCTCAGCGGGATGCTCAACGCCGCCGCGACCGACACGGCGCCGCGGAGGCCGCCGGCCGACAGGACGATCCGCTCGCGGGGCCCGACCAGCGCCGCCAGCCCGTCGCGCCCCGACTCGATCGCGCCGGCCAGGTACGGCACGGTGAACATCCACAGCAGCCGCATGCCGATCGCCGTGGCCACGACCAGCGCGGTGAGGCCCGCGATCGTCCCGCCGCCCACGACGCCCGGCTCGCTGACGACGTTGGCGAACGCGATCCCCACCAGCAGGAAGAGGATCGACTCGCTCAGGAAGCGGCTCGCCGTCCAGAACGACTCGCCGGCCAGCCGCGTGTCGGCCGACGAGATGTCCTCGCTGCGCCCCATCACGTAGCCCGCCAGCACGACGGCCAGCACGCCGGACACCCCGGCGCGCTCGGCGGCGATGTAGGCCCCGTAGGCCAGCAGCACCGCGATCGCCGACTCGAGCTCGAAGTCGTCGAGGCGCCGGCGCAGCTGCGCCGTCAGCCATGCGAGGCCCGCGCCGATCGCCGCGCCGCCCAGCGCGACGAGCGCGAACTGGCCGATCGAGGACCACAGCGAGAAGGAGGCACCGACGGTCCCGATGGCGATCTTCAGCGCCGTCAGCGAGGTGCCGTCGTTGATGAGGCTCTCGCCCTCGAGCGTGGTCGCCAGGCCCGATGGCGCGCCGGCGCTGCGGATCACGGTCGTGGCCGCGACCGGGTCGGTCGGAGCGAGCACCGCGCCGAGGATGAACGCCGTCGGCCACGCGATCCCGCCGACGAGGTGCGCCGCCACGGCGATGGCCCCGACCGTGGCCAGCACCAGCCCGAACGCCAGCCCGGCGATCGGACGCAGGTTGGTGCGCACGTCCTCGAACGAGAAGGCGAACGCCGACGGGTAGAGGATCGGCGGCAGGAAGACGACGAAGATGACCTCGGGGTTCAGCCGGATGTCGGGCGTGAACGGCAGCAGGCCCGCGACCAGACCGCCGGCGACCAGCGCCACGGCATCCGGCACCGCTTCGAGCTGGCGGACCGCCAGCGCGACCAGCACGACCGCGATCAGCAGCCCGACGAAGAGCTCGGCCTCGTGCATTCAGCGGCGACCGCGGGCGGGAGAGCGCATGCTCGCGCCGTACCCACCCGCGGCCCGCGACCCGCTCGGGGCCTGCCGCCTGGCGCGGCTCAGCTCAGGGTGAAGCGGCCGACGAGCGTCTCGAGGTCGGCGGCCGTGCGCGCGAGCTCCTGGGCCGAGGCCGCGATCTCCTGCGTGGACGCCGACGTCTGCTCGGTACCGGCGCTGACCTGCTCCGTGGAGGCCGACGACTGCTCGGCCACGGCGGCGACCTCGCTCATGCGATCGCCCATCTGCTGGGCGGAGCTGGCGATCTGCTGGACCGACGCGGCGATCTGCGCCACGCGCGCGGTCACGTCGTCGACCGAGCTGCCGATCCGCTCGAAGGCCTCGCGCGCCTGCTCGACGGTCGAAGCACCGTGGCTGGTGCGGCCGGCGCCCTCCTCGACGACCTCGACCGCGCGGCCGGTCTCGTCCTGGATCTCGGCGATCAGCGTCGCGATGCTCCGCGCCGCGCTCTGGGACTCCTCGGCGAGCTTGCGGACCTCCTCGGCGACCACGGCGAAGCCGCGGCCCTGCTCGCCGGCGCGCGCGGCCTCGATCGCGGCGTTGAGCGCCAGCAGGTTGGTCTGCTCGGCGATCCCGCCGATGGTGCCGACGATGCCGCCGATCTCCTCAGACTTGCGCCCGAGCGCGCGGATCGCCTCGGTCGCCTCGGTCGAGGCGGTGCGCACCGACGTCATCGCCGCGGTCGCCTCGCCGACGGCGGCGGCGCCCTCGGCGGCGATCCGGCGCGCCTGCTCGGCGGCTTGCGCGGTCTGGGCGGCGTCGTCGGCCGACCGCGACGTGGCGGCGGCGACCTCGTCGGTCAGGCGGCGGGCGTCCTCGATGCCCTCGACCTGCTTCTGCGAGCCCGCGGCGACCTCGCCGACGGCGCTGGCGATCTCGCCGACGGCGCGGCCCGCCTCGTCGGAGGTGGACGCCATCTGCTGGGAGGCCGACGAGACGGTCGCGGCGGTGCCGGCGACCTGGCCGACCATCGCGGCCAGCGCGTCCCGCGACGTGTTGTAGGCGTCGACCGAGGCGTGGGTGTTGTCGCGGACCGCGTTGACGGCCTGCGCGATGTCGCCCAGCTCGTCGTTGGACCAGCGCTCGATCGGGCGGGTGGTCGGCGTGATCTCGTGGGTCAGGTCGCCGGCGGCCATGCGGTCCAGGCCGACGCGCAGGTCGGTCGTGCAGCGCTCGCGCAGGCTCGTGAGGCGGTGCAGGATCACCGCGACCTGGCGGGCGATCTGGCGCGACAGCACGGCGACCGAGACGACGCCGATCAGCAGGACGCCGGCGAGCAGGATGATGATCAGCCTGCGGGCGGAGGCGTAGCGGGCCTCGGCCTGGTCGTTGACCTGCTGGGCGTGGCGGATCTGCGCCTGCTGCCAGGCGCTCATCGCCGTCTTGACGCCGTCCCACGCCTTGTCGGCGGCGCCGCCGGCGAGGATGTCGGCGGCGGCCTGGCGGTCGCCGCGGTCGGACAGCGCGAACAGGGGCTTGGCCGCCGCCTCGTAGGCCGCGAGCGCCTCCAGCAGCCGGCCGCCGTACCGGGCGTCGAGCGAGCCCGGCGCGAACTGCCGGCGCAGCGCGGCCACGTCGTCGTGGTCGCCCTTGAGGTCGTCGACGACGTCGGCGCGCTCGGCCGGGTCGGCGAGCACGTAGTGCATCTGGTCCTTGCGGATCTTGTCGGTGATCGTCGTCAGCTCGCCCATGCGCTCGGTCGCGGGGACGACCTTCGCGCCGAGCTCCCGCACGTCGCCGTTGGTCTGCGACAGCCGGGCCAGGGCGAGCACGCCGACGCCGATGCTGAGCAGCAGCACGAGCGCGGTGCTCGCCGCGACCTTGACGGCGATGGGCAGGCGGAGTGATGGCACGACGACGATCCTGTTCTTCTCGAGTGGCGGCACCGGCCGGGGCGGCCGACCGGTCCGCCCGGTGGTCGGCATCGCGGGCCGGAACCTGACCCGCGCACGTCACGGTCCTGACGGGGGGTCAGAGAGCCGGGGCGCGTTGGCGCCGGTCGCCGCTGGGTAGAGCCACGGAGAACCCCCGCGAAGGAGGATCGACATGGCCAAGGACCACGGTTCGAGCGTGAAGGACGACCGCACCTACGAGGCGCTGCGCGACGAGGGCGCCAGCAAGGAGAAGGCGGCCCGCATCGCCAACGCCAGGGCGGGCGGCGGTCACCCGTCCGAGCAGGGCGGCAAGGCCTCCAAGTACGAGGACCGCACGAAGGACGAGCTCCTCGACGAGGCCCGCGACATCGGCATCGAGGGCCGCTCGAAGATGGACAAGGACGAGCTGATCGACGCGCTGCGCAACCACTGAGGCGGGCGTCAGACGGCGGCGAGCTGGGCGCGGGCCGGCGGGTCCGCGGCCCGCGCCGCCAGGGCGCGGGCGACGACCACCGCGCCTGCCGACGCCGCCACCATCAGCACCAGCCCGGCAGGGGTGGGCACGGCGAGCCCCAGGAAGGCGCGCAGCGGCGCCACCGTCATCGTCGCCGCCATCACGGCCGTGGAGGCGCCGATCGCCGCCGAGACCGACGGGCTCAGCCGGCCCTCGGTCCAGCCGAGGTCGAGCGTCTGCGCCAGCTGCGCGGCGACGACGGAGCCGAAGGCGACCGTCGGGCCGTCCGCGCCCACGCGCGGCGCGGTCGCGAACGCGGCCAGCGCCGGGGCGGCCGTCGCCGCGCCGCGGCGGAGGAGGTCGTCGCGCAGCGGCGCGTCGAGGCCCGCGGCGCCCTCGCGCGACAGCGCGGCGAGGTCGCGGTGCTCGGGCGGCTGGACGGCCACCGCCAGCGCCGGCAGCACGTCGGTGACGAGGTTGACGGTCAGCACCTGGCGCGTCGTCATCGCGCCGCGCCCGCCCAGCGCGGCAGCGCCGGCGATCAGGCCCAGCTCACCGAGGTTGCCGCCCAGCAGCAGCGCGAGCGCGCGGCGCAGGTTCTGCCAGAAGCCGCGGCCCTCCACGAGCGCCTCGACCATGGTGTCGAGGTCGTCGCCGGCGACCACGAGGTCGGCCGCCTCCCGCGCGACCGCGGTCGCGCCCGAGCCCATGGCGACGCCCACGTCGGCCAGGCGCAGCGCGGGGGCGTCGTTGACGCCGTCGCCGGTCATCGCGACCGTGTGCCCCTGGCGCTGGAGGCTCTCGACGATCCGGAGCTTGTCGACGGGCGTGATTCGCGCCACGACCTCCACGCCGGCCAGCCGCGCGTCGAGCTGGGCCTCGTCCAGGCCGGCGATCTCCTGGCCGCTGAGCACCGGCTGGCCGTTGACGACCAGGCCGGCCTCGGCGGCGATCGCGCGCGCGGTCGCCGGGTGGTCGCCGGTGAGCATGATCAGGCGCACGCCCGCGCGGTGGCAGCGGTCGACGGCGTCCGCCACCCCGGCGCGCAGCGGATCGCTGAGGCCGAGGAAGCCGACGGCCTCCAGCCCCTGCGGGTCGACGACCTCGGTGCCGCGGCCGCGGGCGACGAGCAGGACGCGCAGCCCCTCGTCGGCGAGCCGCTCGGCGGTGCGCTCCAGCTGGCGGCGCGCGGCGTCGTCGAGCGGGCGCGGGCCGCCGCTGCCGGCGATCGCGACGCAGCGCGGCAGGACGACCTCGAACGCCCCCTTGACCGCCAGCCCGCCGTCGACGGCGGTCGCGTGGAAGCCGCGCGAGGCGGCGAACGGCGACTCGCCGACGCGCGGCCCCGCCGGGGCGAGGCCGGCCGCCCGCGCCGACCGGAGCACCGCCGCGTCGGTGGCGTGGGCGAGCGCGCCGTGCTCGTCCGGGCGCGGGCTCGCCTCGGCCGCGGCGGCCAGCACCGCGCGCAGGCGCTCGGGCAGCGGGCCGGGCACCGGCGCGGCCCCGCCGGCCGGGGCCGCGGCGCAGACGCGGCGCACGGCGAGCCGGCCCTCGGTGAGCGTGCCGGTCTTGTCGAAGCAGGCGACGTCGACGCGCCCGAGCGTCTCGACCGCCGCCGGGCGCCGCACGACCGCTCCGCGCGCGGCCAGCCGCGTGGCCACCCCGGCCTCCGCGACCCCGGCCATCAACGGCAGGCCCTCGGGAACCGCCGCGATCGCGGCACCGGCGCCCAGCGACAGCTGCGCGGCGAGGGAGCCGCCCCGCAGCAGGCCCGTTGCGGCCACCAGGGCGCCGCCGAGGAGGACGATGGGCAGGCTCTCGCGCAGCAGCCGCGCCAGCCGCCGGCTGAGCGGGCTGTCGGGCGGTCCGTTCTCGGCCAGCGCCGCCGCCGTCGCGCCGAGCCGGGTCCCGCGGCCGACGGCGACCACCACCGCGCGCCCCGTGCCGGCGGTGACGCCGCTGCCCTCCAGCACGACGCGCGTCGCGGCCCGGCCGCCGTCGCGCCGCTTGGCCACGGGCAGCGACTCGCCGGTGAGGGCGGCCTCGTCGACCTCCAGCGCGTCGGTCTCGAGCACGCGCGCGTCCGCCACCAGCCGGTCGCCCGAGGACAGCAGGAGCACGTCGCCGACCACGACGTCCTCGGCGGCCACGACGGCCGGGGCGCCGTCCCGCAGCACCTGCGCGGTCGGCGCGGCGAGTCGCTGCAGCTCGTCGGTGGCGCGGCCGGTCTGGTGCTCCTGCCAGGCGCCGATCATCGCGTTGGCGGCGATGACGGCCGCGATGATCGGCACGTCGGCCGTCGACCCCATCACGACCGAGATCGCGGCGCCGGCGGCCAGCACCGCGGCCAGCGGCGAGCGCAGCTGCTCGCTGACGCCGTGCACGAGCGGGTGCGTCGCGGCGGCGGGTGCGCGGCGGCGCCCCCGCCGGGCGGCGGCGGCCTCGCCGGTCAGGCCGTCCGGCGTGCTGTCGAGCAGGGCGAGGACGCGGTCGGCCTCCTCGCGCCCCCAGCGCTCCGGGTGCGGGTCGGCCAGCCGAGTCGCCACCGACGCCGCGCGAGCGCCGCCGCGGAGCAGCAGCCACCCGGCGGCCGCCGCGGCCAGCGCCGCGATGTAGGTCGCCCGCGACGCTCGCGCGACCCCGCTCGCGCCGCGCAGCCCGTCGGCGAGCCCGACGCCGTTGGCCGCCAGCGAGGCCGCGACCGCTGCGACGCCGGCGCGGTCGCGCCGGGCGCCGGCTTCGACGATCGCGGCGACGGCCGACAGGTCGGGCGCCAGCACGTCGGCGCGCGCCGGGAAGTGCCCGCTGCGCCCCGAGCTGAGGCCGATGCCGAGGTCGGCGCCGGCGAGCGCCTCGCTGGCATCGGCGCTGTCGGCCACGAGCCCCACCCGGCTGCCCTCCCGCTGGAGGTCGGCCACGACGTCGCGGACGTCGGCCTCGAGCACGAGCTCGGCGCCGGCGCGCCGGGCGACGGCGCGCGCGGCGAACCGGTCGCCGTGCTCGACCATGACCAGCCGCGTGCCACGCCGCCGGCACGCGCCGGCGAGCGCGTCGAGCCCCGGTGCCGGCCGCGGCCGCAGCCCGACCAGCGCCAGGGGGTCACCCTCCTCGGGGCGCAGCACCAGCCCGTGCTCGCCCCGCTCGTGCATCGCCGCGTGGGCGGGATGGCCCCGCAGCGCGCCGGCGCTCTCGAGCCGGTAGCGGCTGCCGTCGACCATGATGCCGCCGAGACCGCCGCCGGAGGCGCGCACCGCCGCGTCGACCAGCGCCGGCAGCGGAGCGCGGCTCTCGCCGGCCAGCGGCACCACGCGCGCCAGCTCGAAGCCGTCGCTGGCCACGCGCGGGCGCTCGAGCACCAGCACGTCGGGCCGGTGCACGACCCGCTCGGGGCGCGTGCCGACGATCGTGACGCCGGCTCGCAGCACGCGCGCCGACGCGCCGGCGTCGGCGAGGTCGCCCCCGACCATGGCCGCGCGCGGGTTGACGAGCAGCACGGCGGTCAGCGTCCGCGCCGGCGAGCGCGTGAGCAGCAGCGTCAGCGCGGCGTGGCCGAGCGAGACGACGCCGAGCAGCGAGACGTAGCGCCGCACCGGTGGGAGCGGAGCCGGCACCGGGCGCACCGGCGGCGGGAACGGGTCGTGGGCGAGCAGCTCCACGACCAGAGCGCCGGCGACGACCCGCGCGCCGGCGTCGACGTCGTCGCCGGGCCCGAGCCGGCGCGGGAGGCCGTCGCTGCCGGCGGTCGAGCCGTCGCCCTCCACGACGCGGCCGCGCAGCGGCACGCGCTCGCCGGTGACGAGCCGGATCGTGTCGCCCGGCAGCGGCGCCGGCTCGTCGCCGAGGCGCTCCTCGTAGGCGCGCCACGCCCGCCGCCGGGCGAGCACCTCCGTGAGCACGCGCAGGCCGCCGACCGCCGTGAGCGCCAGGCCGAGCGGCGCGGCCGAGGCGGTGAGCGCGACCGCGCCGGCCAGGCCGAGGACCATCTCCGCCTGGTCGCGGCCGAGCGCCGCCCGCACCGTGCGCTGGACCGCGGGCAGCCCCTCGGCCACGCCGACGGCCGCCGCGGCGCCCACCGCGGCGCCCGACGGCGGGCCCTCGCGGCCCAGGAGCGCGCGGACGCCGAGGATCGCCAGGCCGGCCGAGGCCCCGGCCGTCCGGGAGGCCGACTGCAGCAGCGGGACGACGTCGAGCGGATGCCGCGGGAGGTCCTCGCCGGGCTCCTCCGGGAGCTCGAGGTCGGTGAGGTCGGCGAGGACGCCCTCGACGTCGACCACGTCGTCGGCGAGCTCGACGAGCGCGCGACCGGTCGTGGCGCTCACCTGCACCCGGCGCACGTCCCGCCGGGCCTGCAGCCGCGCGATGAGCCGCCGCCCGAGCCGCGGGTCGCGGTCGAGCCCGCGGACGGCGATGCGGGCACGCCGGCTGCCCGCCGCGGCGCGCAGCATCTGCGCGAGCCGCGGGTCCTCCGTCGCGAGTGCCGGCGCCGTCTCGGCCTCCGGCACCTGCGCCGGTGCGCTCAGGTCCACGCGCCCCACGGCGTCGAGCAGCGCCGCCGCGTCCGTGACCGCCGGGTCGTACCGCACCACGACGTTGCCGGTCGCCGGACGGGCGCTGGCGTCGACGACGCCGGGGAGCGCGCGGAGCGCCGCGTGGAGCCGTTCGGGCGCCTCCCCCGACCAGTCGGCGAGATGGACGCGCACGCGGCCGGGCGTCGCGTGCACGACCGACGCGGCGCTCATGTCGCCGCGTCGTCGAGCGCCCGGCGCAGCCGGAGCGCGCCACGGACCGCCAGGGCGATCGCGCGGCGCCGGGTCACCGGCGGGCCAGGTCGCGGGCCTCGGCCCAGAGGTCCTCGGCCTCCTCCCGCGTGCGCTCGAAGGCCAGCCGGGCCGCGGCCGCGACCTGGCCCGCGACGCGGTCGACGAGCTCCTCGGCGCGGGCGACGTCCGGATCCTCGTCGCGCCCGCCGTCGCCGGGATGGGCCTGCTCGGTCATGGCCGCGCCGCCTCCGGTGTCTGCGGCGCAGCCTGCGGCGGCGCTGCCGCGGGCTCGTGGCCGTCGTGGTGCGGGATGACGGCGCGGGCGCCCGAGCCGACGGCGTCCGCGGCCTTCATCGCGCCGGCGAGGCCGAGCACGGCGCCGCGCCGGATCGTGTGCCGCACCCGGGGCGACAGGGCGATCGCCGTCGCCGCGGCCGCGATGCCGACCTCGGAGTCCAGGAAGTCGTCGAGCGCCATGCGGTGCGTTCCTCTCTCCGGGCGCTGGGAGGCCCGGGTCGCTGGGTCCGCGCGCATGCTGCTGCGGCCGGCGTGCGGTCACATCACCCGATCGGGGTGAACGAGCCGCCTGGCGCTCGCCATCGTCCACGCTCATCCCATCGGGGTGACGACGGCGCGAGGCGCGCGCCGGACCATCGGCGTCATGCCGCAGCCCATGACGTCACAGCCCATGCGCTCGACCCCGACCGCTCAGGAGCGCGACCACGGACCCGAGGCCCGCACGGTCTGGGCCTGGTTCTGGTTCACCTTCCTGGCCTTCTGGCCGCGCGTGTTCATCATCGGCTTCTGGATCTTCGGAAGCCAGCTCGGCGACGCGTTCTCGTCGTGGGTGATCCCCGCCGCCGGCTGGCTGATCGCGCCCTCGACCACGCTCGCCTACGCGCTCATGTGGGGCGCCTCGTCCAACGGCGTGCACGGCGCCGAGTGGCTCGTCGTGGCCGCCGGCGTGCTCATCGACATCATCACCTGGAGCCTGGTGCGCCGCCTCGGCGACTGAGGCCGCCGGGTGTCGTCCGACGACATCCTGCTCGGGATCGGCCTGGTCACCGTCCTCGGCGTCGGCGGCCAGGTGGCCGCGCGCGCCGTGCGGCTGCCGGGCATCGTCGTGCTGCTGCCCCTGGGCTTCGTCGCGGGCGTGCTCACCGACGACGTCCATCCCGACCGCCTCCTCGGAGCGCTCTATCAGCCGTTCGTGTCCGTGGCCGTCGGCGTGATCCTGCTCGAGGCGGGGCTGCGGCTGTCGGTCCGCGAGGTCGACCGGCGCGCCCGCCGCGGCGTCGCGCGGCTGGTCCTCGTCGGCGTGGCGGTGACGTGGGCGGCGGTGACGGCGGCGGTCGCGCTGCTGTTCGGCGGGATGGACGTCGGCGTCGCGCTCGTCCTCGGCGCGATCCTCGTGGTCTCGGGGCCGACGGTCGTGCTGCCGCTGCTGGCGTTCGTGCGGCCGGCCCGCCGGATCCGGACGCTGCTCATGTGGGAGGGGATCCTCGTCGACCCCGTCGGCGCGCTGCTGGGGGCGACGGTGTTCTCGGTCGTGCTCGCCGGCGGCGGCTCCTGGCGCCCCGGCGCGATGCTCGCCAGCGTCGCCGTCGGCGCGGCGGTCGGCCTGGTCGCGGCGCTGGCGCTGCTCCTGCTGCTGCCCTGGGTGCAGGCCAACGCCCCCCGCCAGGTCGTGCCGGTCGTCCTCGCCGTGGCGGTCGGGGCGCTCGTCGGCGCCGACCTGCTCCGCGACGACGCCGGCTTCGTCGCCACGACGCTCCTGGGCGGCGTGCTCGCCAACCAGCGACGGGTCGACGTCTCGCAGGCGATGCTGTTCCAGGCCTCGCTCGTGCAGCTGCTGATCGGGGTCCTGTTCGTCCTGATCGCCGCGTCCGTGTCGCCGTCCGACGTGCGCGACGTCCTGCCCGAGGCGGCGATCCTCGTCGTCCTGATGGTCCTGGTGATCCGGCCGCTGGCGGTCGCGCTGGCGACGTGGCGGACGGCGTCGACGGTGCGCGAGCGGGCCTTCGCCGCCGCGATGGCGCCGCGCGGCATCGTCGCGGGCGCGACCGCCTCGGCGTTCGGCCTGCAGCTCTCGGCGGCGGGCCTGGCGGGCGCCGACCGGGTCCTGCCGATCGCGTTCGTGGCGATCCTCGGCACCGTCCTGGTCAGCGGGCTGGGCGCGGCGCCGCTGGCGCGGGCGCTGGGGGTGGCCGGGGGCGGCGGCGCGCTGGTGCTCGTCGTCGGCGGGAACGCGTGGGCGCGAGCGGTCGCCTCCGCGCTCGCCGCCGCGGGCGTCCGGGTGCAGGTCTGGTGCGGCACCCCCGAGGAGCAGCGCGCCGCGCACGACGCCGGGCTGCCGGCCGGCCGCGGGGGCCTGATGCTCGGCGCGCTGACGCGGGAGGCCGAGCTCGAGGAGGTCACCGACGCGCTGGTCCTCACGGCCAACGACGACGTCAACGCGCTGGCCGCGGCGGCGCTGCGCGACGAGCTCGGGCGCGGGCACGTCTTCCGCCTGGCGCCCGAGCCGGCGCGCGGCGACCTCGAGCGCCCCGAGGACGAGTCGGACGTCCTCGGCACGACCGCGCTGACCTGGACCGAGGTGCGTCGGCGCCTCGAGCGCGGGGCGCGGGTGGTGGAGGACGGGGGGCCGGGGCGGACCCGGGCCGGGGTCACGCCGCTCGTCGTGGTGACGCGCTCGGGCGACGTGCGGATCGTCGCGCGCCGGGCGCACCCGCCTGCCGGGCCCGGGGATCGCGTCATCGGGCTCGAGGCCGCGCCTTCACGGGTCGGTCACCCGCTGACAACCGCTCGATGACATCTCCGTCCTGCGATTGCCCCATCCTGCTCGTGGGAAGCAGGAGGCGATCATCGTGGCGCAGCAGCTCGACGACCTCAGCGACGCGGTCCGCGTCATCCACGCGCTGCCCGGGCGGGTGCGCCTCCGCGCGCCGGCGCTGGCCGGCGACGGCCTCGCCCGCGCGGCGGCGGGGCTGGAGCGGACACCCGGCGTGGTGCGCGCTCGAGCCGGACGCCACACCGGCAGCGTGCTGGTGGAGTTCGACCCTGCCCGCACCGGTCCGCAGGAGCTGGCGGCCCGGCTGGCCACGCTGACGGACGGCCCGCCGGCCTTCGCGCTCGACCGCTCCCGCGCCACCGCGGTGAGCCCGGCGCCCCGCTCGCGCGTGGCCGCCGCGGCGGAGGTGCTGCTGCTCGGCCTCGACCTGGCGCTGCTGGTGGCGCGCCGCGGGCGCGGCCCCGGCGCGGCGGCCGGCAACCCGTGGCTGTCGCTGGCGATGGCGCTCGCCCGGGCGCTGCTGGAGCGCCGCCGGGCCGCGCCGGCGCAGCGCGGCCCGCTGGGCCTCGCCGGCGCCTGACGCGTCCGGCCGCGTGAGCGGTGCTCTAGCTGGCGACGGCCTGCTGGCCGTGGAGCGCCTCCTGGAGCTCGTGCTCGGCGTCGGAGGAGAGCGAGGACTTCAGCACGGTGCCGCCGTACTGGCTCAGCGCGGCGACCGCCTTGTCCGGCGTGACCTTCTCGACGATCACGAACAGCGCCGAGGTGCCGGGCTTGAGCATGTCCCGCACCTGCTGCTGGAACTGGCGGTCGATGCCGGTCTTCTCGACCTTGCCCATGAGCGCCCCGAGGCCGGCGCCCACGGCCATGCCGAAGACGGGGACGAAGAACAGGACGCCGAACAGCAGCCCCCAGAACATGCCCCACGTGGCGCCGGCACCCACGGTGTGGTGGCTCGTCGACACCTTGTACTTGCCGTCCTGCGAGCGCACGATCACGGCGACGGCGTCGGGCTGGATGACCAGATCCTCCGCCAGCCGCTGGACCTCCTGCTCGGCGAGCGCCGCAGTGGTCTCGTCGTCGTAGCCGATGGCGATCAGGTCCGCCATTGATGGCCTCCTTGGGTCGGGTGCCGCCGACCGTAGGAGCGCGCCCCTGGGCGCCGCATCATCCGATGCGGGTGATCGCCCGCCGGCGGGGCGGCTTCATCCGAACCGCATGATGCGCGGCGCGCCCGTCGCGTCGACGCTGCGCGCATGTGCCGGTGGATGGCGTGGCTGGGCCAGGACGTGCCGCTCGAGGAGCTGCTGTTCAAGACGCAGCACGGGCTCATCGACCAGAGCCTGCACGCGCGCATGGGCGCGGAGACCACCAACGGCGACGGGTTCGGCGTGGGCTGGTACGGCAGCGGCCCCGGCCCGGCCGTCTACCACAGCGTCTCGCCCGCCTGGGGCGATCCGAACCTGCGCGAGCTCGCCGCGCACATCGCCGCGCCGCTGTTCCTCGCCCACGTGCGCGCCACCTCCGGCACGGCGGTGCAGCAGACCAACTGCCACCCGTTCCGCGCGGGCCGCTGGCTCTTCGTGCACAACGGGCTGGTGGGCGGCTTCCCCGAGCTGCACCGCGACCTCGTGCTCGCCGTCGAGCCGGACCGCTTCCCGGCGATCCAGGGGTCGACCGACTCGGAGGTGCTGTTCCAGCTCGCGCTCTCGCACGGGCTCGAGGACGACCCGATCGCGGGCGTCGCGGCGGCGATCGGGATCGTGGAGGAGACGGCGCGCCGTCACGGCCTCGAGCCGGCGGTCCAGGCGAGCATCGGCATCAGCGACGGCCGCTGCCTGTGGGCGGTGCGGTACGCCAGCGGCGCGGCGACGCCACGGACGCTGTTCGCGTCGGCCGACGTCGACAGCCTGCGGCGCCTGCACCCCGACAACCCGCGGCTGCAGCGGCTGCGCGAGGGCGACCGGATCGTGGTCTCGGAGCCGCTGGCCGACCTGCCGGGCGCCTGGCACGAGGTGCCGGAGGACACGGCGCTGGTCGTCGAACGCGGCGGCGGGGTCGAGCACCGCCCGTTCGCGCCGCGGGTGCCGGCCGCGGCGTGAGCGCCGTGCGCGGCTTGCGATGACTTCCGCGCCGCGGCAGGGTCTCACCCACATGCGGATCATCCTCAGCGACTTCATGAGCCTCGACGGCGTGGTGCAGGCGCCGGGCGGGGAGGGCGAGGACCCGGACGGGGGCTTCCGCCATGGCGGCTGGTCGATGCCGTTCTTCGACGAGGAGGCGATGGGCGCGGCCATCGGCGAGGCGATGGCCGAGACCGACGCGCTGCTCTTCGGCCGCCGGACGTGGGAGGTCATGGCCGGCGCCTGGCCGGAGCGCGCGGGGGACCCGTTCGCCGACCAGATGAACGCGATCGCCAAGTACGTGGTGTCGTCCAGCCTGACGGCCGACGAGGCCGCGGCGCGGTGGACGAACACGACGCTGATCGACGGCCGCGACGACCCGATGGGCGCCATCGGCGCGCTGCGCGAGCACGAGGGCGACCGCGCCGTCCAGGTGTGGGGCAGCTCGGCGCTGGCCCGCGACCTCGTCGCCCACGGCCTCGTCGACGAGTACCGGCTGATGATCGAGCCGATCCTGCTCGGCGGCGGCAAGTCGATCTTCCCGGCCGACGGCGCGGCGCGGACGCTGGAGCTGGTGTCGGTGGCGACGGCGAAGACGGGCGTGCTGATCTGCACGTACCGGCCGGCGCGGTGAGAGGCTCGGGCGCCCTGGACTAAGCGGACTAAGTCCAGTAGCCTGGGCTGCATGGACGCCGTTTCCATGCACGAGGCCAAGACGCAGTTCTCGCGGCTCGTCGCGCGTGCCGAGGCGGGCGAGGAGATCATCGTGCGCCGCGGCCCGACCCCGGTGGCGAAGATCGTCGCCTACCACGCTCCGGCGACGCCGCGCCGTCCCGGGGCGCTGAAGGGGCAGATCGTCATCGCCGAGGACTTCGACGAGACGCCGGCCGACTTCGCCGACTACACGGCGTGAGCCGGTTGCTGGTCGACACCCATGCGCTGCTCTGGTGGCTGAACGACGATCCCGCGCTGTCGCCGGCGGCGCGCGAGGCGCTTGCGGACGCCGCGAACGAACCGCTCGTCAGCACGGCCAGCCTCTGGGAGATCGCCATCAAGCGCTCGCTCGGCAAGCTGACCGTGCCGGACGATCTCCTCGAGCACATCGCTCAGGCGGGGTTCTCGTGGCTGCCTGTCAGCGCCGAGCACGCCTGGCAGGTGCGGGATCTCCCGGCGCACCACCGCGACCCGTTCGACCGCCTGCTCGTGGCTCAGGCGCTCGCCGAGCGCCTGCCCATCGTCACGAGCGACTCGCGCCTCAACGACTACGGCATAGAGGTCTGCTGGTGAGCCCGAGCGACGGCGCCCCACGCGTCGAAGGGCCGTGTCAGCCCACCGCCAGCAGGCTGACCGCCACGGCGGCGAACGCCAGCCCGGCCAGCTGGCTCGGCCCGAGGCGCTCCGCCAGCACGGCGCGCGCGAGCAGGACGGTGCCGGCGGGATAGAGGGCCGTGATCACCGCCACGAGCGCCAGGTCGCCGTGGCGGACGGCCAGCAGGAACGCGAAGTTGGCCAGCGAGTCGAGGGCGCCGGCGGCCGCCGAGGCGGGCAGGCTGGGACGCTCTGCTCCGAGGCGGGCCCGGAGCAGGAAGGCACCGCCCAGGACGACCGCCGAGGAGGCGGCGCGGCCGACGATCAGCGGCGCCACGCCGCTGTCGCCCGGGGCCTGGTGGAGGCACACGAGCTGCAGCGCGATCGCCGCGCCGGCGCCGACGGCCAGGGCGAGCGCGGTGGGGCTCGGGCGCATGGGGCGCGACTCCGTTCCGCCGCTGACGACCATGACGGCCACGAGGGCGAGCGTCATGCCGCCGAGCGCCGCGCCGCCGAGCCGCTCGCCCTCGAGGAGCCCGACGGCCACCGGCAGCGCCGCGGACACCAGCGCGCTGACCGGCGACAGCACGCTCATGGGCCCGAGGGCGAGCGTCCGGTACAGCAGCGTGAACGCCGCCGCCGAGGCCAGTCCCGACGCGGCGCCCCAGGCGACGGCGCCGGCCGCGAACCGCGCGCCGACGGCCGGCCACAGCAGCAGCTCGACCACCAGGCTCACCGGCGCGGCGATGACGACCACGCGCAGCACGTGGGCGCCGCGCGCGGCCACGCCGCCGAGGAAGTCGGAGGCGCCGTAGGCCAGCGAGCTGGCGAGGGCGAGCAGCAGCGCGGTCATCGCAACGACCGCAGGGTATGGCGGCGCCCCGCACGCACTGCGCGCCGGTGCGACGACCGCCTTCGCCGCGCGGCGGCTGAGCCCGCGAAGGCCCTGCGGTTCGTCCGGCCCGGCGGCCAAGCTGTCGGTGATGCCACGACGCCGTCCACGAGCTCGCCGCACGCGTGGCGGCTAGGCCGTCGCCCGGGCGGCCGTTCGGATGGCTCTGGGGCGCCTACGCCGTCAGCACCTTCGGCACGTGGGTCGCCTTCGACGCGTTCCCGCTGATCGCGATCCTCGTCCTGCACGCCGGGCCGGCGCAGGTGGCGCTGCTGGCCTCCGCGGGCGTGGCGGTCGGCGCGGCGCTCGCCGTGCCGCTCGGGCCGTGGGTCGAGCGGCGCCGCAAGCGGCCCGTGATGGTCGCGATGGATCTGCTCCGCTGCGGCGCGCTGCTGAGCGTGCCCGCCGCGGCCGCCCTCGGCCGGCTGACGTTCGGCCAGCTGCTGGCGGTCACCATCGTGGTCGGCGCCGCCGACATCGCCTTCCGCGCGGCCAGCGGCGCCTGCGTGAAGGCGCTGGTTCCGCCCGACGCCCTGCTGGTGGCCAACGCGCGGCTGGAGTCCACGATGTGGACGGCCACGGCGGTCGGGCCGCCGCTCGGCGGCGCCGCGATCGGGCTGCTCGGGCCGGTGACGACCGTCGTCGCCGACGCGGCCAGCTACCTGCTCTCCGCGCTCGGCATCCGCGCGATCGGCGGCGACGAGCCGGCGCCGGCCGCCGCGGGCGCACGCCGCCTGCGGCCCGGCGACGTCCTCGAGGGCTGGCGCACGATCCTGTCGCACCCCGGGCTGCGCGCGCTCTTCTGGAACGCGGTCGCCAACAACAGCCTGATCATGGTCAGCGCCCCGCTCATGGCCGTCCTGATGCTGCGCGACCTCGGCTTCGCGCCCTGGCAGTACGGGCTCGCGTTCGGCGCGCCGTGCGTCGGCGGCCTGATCGGCTCGCGGCTGTCGGCGCGGCTCGTCGCGCGGCACGGCCAGCGGCGCGTGCTGCTCGCCGCCGGGACGCTGCGCGCCTGCTGGCCGATCGGGCTCGCCCTGGTCGGCGCCGGCGCCGGGGGCCTCGTCCTGGTGCTCGTGCTCCAGCTCGGCCTCGTCACGTGCTCGGGCGTGTTCAACCCGGTGATGGCGACCTACCGCCTGGCGCAGACGCCGGCCGACCGGGTCGCCCGCACGCTGTCGGCGTGGTCGGTGAGCACGAAGGCCGCGACCGCGCTCATGACCGCGGCGTGGGGCCTGCTCGCCGCCGTCATCGGCCCGCGCGCCGCGATCGCGCTCGCCGGCGCGCTCCTGCTGCTGACCCCGCTGCTGCTGCTACGCCGCGGCGCGCTGCGGGCCGGGCCGGAGCGTGGCGCGCTCGGCGAGCCGGCGCGCGGACTCGGCGTCGTGTGACGGCAGGTACACCGTCGGGTGCTCGGCGGCGTGGGCGAGGATGCGGTCGATCGTCTCCACGTGCACGGCGGGCTTCGGCGCGACCGCGTCCGGGCGGCGGGCGTGGAGCTGCTCGAGCGTGTCGGTGGTGTCACCGGCCAGCAGGACGTGGCGCCCGTCGTCGTCGACGCAGACGATCGACACGTGCCCTGGGGTGTGGCCCGGCGTGGCGACGGCCACGACGCGCCCGTCGCCCGTCAGGTCGCGGCTGGCGGCGAACGCGCCGAACGGCCCGCCGTCGAGCGTCAGCGGCGCGAAGCGCACGCCGGCGGGGATCGGCTGGCGCAGCAGCCGCTGGGCCAGCCGCGAGGGCAGGCTGCGCGCGTAGGCGAGCTCGGCGTCGTGGACCAGCACGGGCCGGTCGCCGAGGTGCACGGCGCCGTCCATGTGGTCGCCGTGGAGGTGCGTCAGCACGACGGCGTCGAGGTCGCCCGGCACCAGGCCGATGGCGGCGAGCGCCGCGGGCAGCTCGTCGGACGGCCGCACGGCGAAGCGGGCGAACGGGATGTCGCGGGCGGTCGCGACCTCGCCGGTGTCGACCAGGATCCGCTGCCCGTCGTGCTCGACGACCCACACGTGGATCGGCAGCGGATCCGAGAACGCGTCCGGCAGGAAGAGGCTGACCTGCCGGCGCGGCCCGGTCCTCGCGTGCAGGAACGACGCCTTCACGCGCACGGTGCCGGTGGTCAGGGCGTGGATCTGCACGCGCGAACCGTACGCGAGACAGCGCCTACCGTGGTCGGGGATGACCGTGACGCATCGCGACCGCGTCCAGGACATGCTCGCTCGGGCCGCCGCCGACCACGCCGCGCTGCTGCCGCAGCTGCCGGACCACGTGCGCGACGCCCTGCCGGTCGACGCGCAGGGCGTCGCCGAGGCGATCGACTACCTCGCCGAGGCGGCCGGGTTCTCGGCGGACGAGCGGCGCACCCTGATCCGCCCGCACGCCGTCAACCCCGCCGTCATGCACGCCCGCGTCTTCGGCGGCGCGCCGCTGGCGCCGCAGACGATCCTCGGCTCGTTCGTCGAGGGCGCTCGGGTGCGCGCCGACGCGCTCGGCACGCTCGCCGACGCCGCCGGTGGCACCGCCCTCGGCACCGAGGTCCGTGCGCTGCTCGTCGAGCATCCGCTGCCGCTGGCCGGCGACGGGCCGGACGCGGTGCCGGCGCTGCGGGCCGCGTACGCGGCGCAGGAGCGGGCCGTGGTGCGCATCGCCGCGGCCCTCGACGCCGCGGGCGGCTGAGCCGGACCTCAGGCGAGTGCCGCGGGCACGATCGCGCCCGCGACGGCGATCTCGAGCGCCTCGGCGAGCGGCATCGGGCGGGAGAACAGGAACCCCTGGCCGCGCGGGCACGCCAGCGCCTGCATGGCCTGCAGCTGGGCGGCGTCCTCGATGCCCTCGGCGACGACCAGCAGCCCGAGGGCGCGGGCCATCTCGACCGCGGCGCGGACCAGCGCGGAGGCGGCCGGCGACGCGGCAGCCGGGGCCACGAGCGAGCGGTCGAGCTTGAGCACGTCGACGGGATGGCGCTGCAGCGCCCCCAGCGACGACCACCCGGTCCCGAAGTCGTCGAGCGCGATCGCGACGCCCATGGCGCGCAGGTCGGTGAGGACGTCGACGGCGGCCGCGCCGTCGACGAGCAGGGTCTCGGTCACCTCGAGCGTGAGGTCGCGCGGCCGCACGCCGGCCGCGGCAGCCGCCGCCCGCACGTCGGCGACCAGCGCGGGCGTGAGCTGCCGCGCCGAGAGGTTGACCGCCATGCGCAGAGGCTCGGACGTGCGCGCCTGCAGCTCCGCCAGCGCGCTCGTCGCCTCCTGCAGGACCCAGCGGCCCAACGGCACGACCAGGCCGGTCTCCTCGGCGACGCCGACGAACTCGTCGGGTCCGATGAGCCCCCGCTCGGGGTGCTCCCAGCGCACGAGCGCCTCGAAGCCGGTCAGCGCGAACGTCGCGAGGTCGACGACCGGCTGGAGGTGCAGGCGCAGCTCGTCCGCCTCGATCGCGCGCCGCAGCTCGCCCTCGATCGCCATCCGGCGGACGACGCGAGCGCGCAGGCCGGCGTCGAAGACCTCGCAGCCCGCCCCGCCGTGCTCCTTGGCGCGGTACATCGCCACGTCGGCGTCGCGCAGCAGGGTCTCCGCGGTCGCGGGTTCGCTGCCCGAGACGGCCAGGCCGGCGCTGGCGGTGACGTGCAGCTCCTGGCCGTCGACCACGCACGGCGCCGCGATCGCGTCGAGCACGCGCTGCGCCAGGGCGGGCAGCTCCTCGGCCTCGGGCTGGGCCGCCGTCCAGGCCACCACGAACTCGTCGCCGCCGAGGCGCGCCACGACATCGCTGGGACGCACGGCGGCGCGCAGCCGCTCGGCCACCACGCGCAGCAGCTCGTCGCCGGCCCGGTGGCCGAGCGTGTCGTTGACCACCTTGAAGCGGTCGAGGTCGAGGAGCAGGAGCGCGACCTCGCCGCCGCGGGCGGCCGCCGCCGTGGCGTGCTCGAGGTGCGCGGCGAGGAAGGAGCGGTTGGCCAGGCCGGTGAGCGGGTCGGTGAGCGCCTGCTCGCGCAGCTCGCCCTCGATGCTGGCGCGGTCGAGCGCCGTGCCCAGCAGGTTGGCCGCCGCCTGGAGGAACTGCACGTCCTGGTCGTGGAAGCCCGTCGCCGGGAGCCGGCGGTGCGCCGTCAGCGTGGCGGGCCCGGTCGCCCGCCGGCGCACCGGCGCGGTCAGCATCGGGCCGCTGGCGGCGCCGGGCGCGGCGCCCGGCGGCAGCAAGACGCAGGCGTCGGCGGGCATCGCGTCGCGGACCCCGGCGCACACGGCGGCGGCGAGCTCGTCGGCGTCGTGGAGGTCGAGCGCCACGCGGCTCAGCTCGGCCAGGGCCTCGGCGTGGCGCTCGGAGCGCCGCCGCCCGGTGACGTCGCTGAACTGGCTGAAGAACTGCGGCGCGCCGTCCTCGCCCTCGATGAGCACCGCGCTGACGACCACGTCGATGACCGTGCCGTCGGCGCTCACCAGCCGCCGCTCGGGCGGTGGCGGCGGCGCGCCGGCCAGCAGCCGGTCGGCGATCCGGTGGCTCAGGTGGTGGTCGTCGGGATGGATGCTCGCGAGGATCGGCGCGCCCCGCAGCTCGTCGGCGCCGCGGCCGAGCATCTGCGCGAGCTTGGCGTTGACGCGGACCCAGCGGAGGTCCTCGGAGATGATGGCCATGCCGATCGCCGCCTCCTCGAAGCCGCGCTCGAAGCGCCGGCTCACCTGGAGCGCGCTGAGCTCGCGGAAGCCGAGGGCCGCCCGGCAGCCGATGACGACGAGCGCCACGAGCCCGATCCAGCGGGGCAGCGCGGCGCTGCCGTCGAGCGCGAGCACGGCGAGGATCGCTGCCGCGCAGGCCGCCGGCAGCACGAGCACCGCCAGCGCGTCGGGGCGCGGCGGGCGCCGGGGAGCCACCGCGAACCACGCGGCGGCGCCGAGGCCCACCAGCGCGATCGGGTAGGTGGCCGACGCGGCGGAGAGGGCCTCGTAGTGGTCGCGCGCGACCTGCACGCCCACGGCGATGTCGCCCGCCGTCAGCGCCGCCAGCGCCGCGGACATGACCAGCCACGAGCGGTCGCGCCATCCGGTGGCGGCCAGCCCCCAGAGCGCGAGGACGAGCAGCAGGACATCGGCGACGGGGTACGCGAGCCCGGCCAGCACGTGGCTGAACGGGATCCCGTCGATGTCGGCGCGCACGATCGCGGCGCAGACCGCCGCGAGCGTCAGCCCGCCGAGCAGGCCGTCGAGCGACAGGGACAGCGTGAACGGGCGCAGCCGCTCGCGCATGAGCAGCAGCAGCGCCGCGTAGCCGAGCGGGTAGAGCGCCAGCCAGCCGACCAGCGCGGCCGCGGGCACGTGCGCGCCCCGGTCGCCGGAGAGCAGGTGGGCCAGGGACCCGGCGCCGAAGAGCAGGATGCCGGCGCCCAGCAGCGCCCACGGCAGCCGCTGCCGCGGCTCGGCGACGGCGGCGCGCACCAGGCAGCTGAGGCCGCCGACGGCGTAGAGCGCGAGCGCCCCCCACCAGCGGACGACGAGATGGCCGTCCTCGCCGAGCGCGGGCAGCGCGCGGCCGGCCACGTAGATGGCGACCGCGGCCGCGCACGTCAGCAGGACGAGGCGGCGGAGTGCGGAGGGGCGGCGGCGGGGCACGGCGTCTCTCCGGTATCTCGACCGCTGGGCCGGGCGCCGTGAACGGCGTGGTCAGGCCCGCAACACGGTCACGGCTCGTCCTCCAGCAGCAGCGACACCTGACGCTGCGGGTCGGCGAGGAAGCGACGCAGCTCGCGCACGGCGGGGACGTCGTCGTAGGCGATCTCCGTCAGGCCATCGTCGTCGCACAGCAGGATGCGCGCCGACGGGTGGGCGACCAGCACGGGGGAGTGCGTCGCCACGACCCACTGCGCGCCCTGCTGCGCGAGCTCGTGCATGCGCAGCAGCAGCGCCAGCTGGCCGTCGAACGACAGGGCGGCCTCCGGCTCGTCGAGGAAGTAGAGCCCCTGCGGCCCGAGGCGGTGCAGCGCGATGGCCAGGAACGACTCGCCGTGGGACTGCTCGTGCAGCGAGCGGCCGCCGTAGGGCGCCAGCGGATCGCCGGTGTCCTTCGGCAGGCTCTCGAGGTACGTCGCCGCGGTGAAGACGCTCTCGGCGCGCAGGAAGAAGTCGGTCCGCGGGCGGCGCGCGCCGCGCACGAGCGTCAGCGCGTCGGCCAGCGGCGAGTGCGATTCGCGGGTGGCGAAGGCGAAGTTCGACGAGCCCCCTTCGGGGTTCAGGCCGGCGGCGCCGGCCATCGCCTCCAGCAGCGTCGACTTGCCCGAGCCGTTGGCACCCACGAGGAACGTCACCTGCGGGTGCAGCGTCAGCGGCGCGTCCAGCGCGCCGACCGCCGGCAGCGCCCACGGATAGTGGCCCGCGGCGCCCTCGGGCACCCGGTCGCGGTT
The DNA here is from genome assembly GCA_035765735.1 of Baekduia sp. Taxonomy (GTDB): domain Bacteria; phylum Actinomycetota; class Thermoleophilia; order Solirubrobacterales; family Solirubrobacteraceae; genus Baekduia. The sequence goes on from DASTWY010000019.1 coordinate 74,051, forward strand.
CAGGCGCACCGCGCGGACGAACGCCTCCTGGCCGCCGAGCACGCCGCAACGCTAGCGGCCGGGGCCGGCGGCACGTCGATGTATGGTACGTACATCATGCGTCGCACGCAGATCTACCTCGACGGCGAGCAGGACCGCCTGCTCGGCATCCGCGCGAAGGCGCTCGGAACCACCAAGTCAGCGGTGATCCGCGACGCGATCGACGCGTTCCTCGGGAGAGAGCCCGCCGGTGGCTCCGATCTGCAGCGGCTGCGGGCGGCGGTCGCGGGAGCGGCCGGCATCGCTCCCTCGCTCCCGCCGGGCGGTGAGTACGTCGAGGAGCTGCGCGCAGCGGACCTCGAGCGCCAGCGAACGCTGGACCGGCGCCGCGTCGCGTGACGCTGCAGGTGCTCGACACCTCCGTGCTGATCGACGTCCTGCGCGGGTCACAGGCGGCGGTCGACTGGCTCGGCGAGCTCGAGCAGGTTCCGGTGTGCTCCGAGATCACGCGCACCGAGGTGCTGCGCGGCGTGCGGTCGGCGGAGCGCGCGCCGACCGAGCGCCTGCTCGCGGCCCTGCACTGGATCCCCGTCGACGAGCGGGTCAGCCGTCGCGCCGGCGAGCTTGGCCGCCAGTACCGTCGCAGCCACACCGGCCTGTCGACTCCGGACCTCGTGATCGCCGCGACCGCGCTCGAGCTGGGGGCCGAGCTTGCGACCGGCAACACGCGCCACTACCCGATGTTCGAGCGGCTGCGCCCGCCGTACGACCCCAACGGATGACCCGGTCCCGCGCGCTGCGGGCCCTCAGTGCCGGAAGCTCGGCCGGCGCGTCAGCGCGTCGGGCAGCGGCGCCGTGAGCGCCTGCAGCTCGGCGGTGTGCCGGTCGAGCTCGGCGAGGAACAGGTCGGCCATGTCGTGCGTCATCCCGGCGCGCACCACGACGCGCAGCACCGACAGGTCCTCGCGGTCGGCCGGGAACGTGTAGGCCGGCACCAGCCATCCGGCCTCGCGCAGCCGGGCCGAGACGTCGAAGACGGTGTAGCGCTCGACGTCGTCGCGCAGCGCGAATGCCACGACCGGCAGGTCGCTGCCGTCGGTCAGCAGCCGGTAGGGCCCGATCCCGGCGACGTGCTCGGCGATGCGCCGGGCCACGTCGCGCGACGCGCGCTGCACGACGCGGTAGCCCTCCGCGCCGAGGCTCAGGAGCATGTAGTACTGCGCGACCACCTCGCTGCCCGGGCGCGAGAAGTTCAGCGCGAACGTCGGCATCGAGCCGCCGAGGTAGTTGACGTCGAACACGAGGTCGCGCGGCAGCGCCGCCTCGTCGCGCCACAGCGCCCAGCCGACGCCGGGGTAGACCAGCCCGTACTTGTGGCCCGAGGCGTTGATCGACTGCACGCGCGGCAGCTGGAAGTCCCACACCAGGTCGGGCTGCGTGAACGGCGCGACGAACCCGCCCGACGCGGCGTCGACGTGCACCGGGACGTCCGGGCCGCCGCTGTCGGCCAGCGCGTCGAGCGCGGCGCAGATCCCGGCCACCGGCTCGTAGCTGCCGTCGAACGTCGAGCCGAGGATGGCCACGACGCCGATCGTGTTCTCGTCGCAGCGCGCCACCGCCTCCTCGGCGGTGAGGTGGAAGCGCTCGCCGGCCATCGGCACCAGCCGCGGCTCCACGTCCCAGTAGCGGCAGAACTTGTCCCAGCAGACCTGGACGTTGATCCCCATGACGAGGTTCGGCCGGTCGGTGGGCCGGCCGGCCGCTCGCGCCCGCTCGCGCCAGCGCCACTTCAGGGCCAGGCCGCCGAGCATCGCCGCCTCGCTCGAGCCCGTCGTCGACGTGCCGGTCAGGTCGCCGGTCCCCGGCGCGTGCCACAGCCGCCCGACCATGTTCACGCAGCGCCGCTCGAGCTCCGCCGTCTGCGGATACTCGTCCTTGTCGATCATGTTCTTGTCGGCGGTCTCGGCCATCAGCCGGGCCGCGAACGGCGGCATCTTCGTCGTGACGAAGGTCGCCAGGTTCAGGCGCGCGCTGCCGTCCAGCAGCAGCTCGTTGGCGATGAGGTCGTAGGCGACCTCGCTGCCGACCCCCTGCTCGCGCAGCGCGTCGCGCGGCAGCGACAGCAGCTCCTCCTCGGCCAGGAACGCGGACGAGGGCCGCGGCCGGCCCGGGTCGTCGCGGTGCCTGAGCCCTGCGGTGGTGGTCATCGGTGGCCTCCCGGTGATTGCGATGCGGCCATCGTCGGTGCCGGCGCGGGCGCCGGCATCGCCCGTTCGGGGTGAACGGCGCGCGCGTCGAGCGCCAGCGTCGCCAGGTACGCCGCCACGGCGCCGATGACCGCCAGCGGCATCGCGCCCGCCCCGCCGCCGGCGGTCAGGACGATGGCCAGCAGCGCCGCCGACAGCGGCAGCCGCAGGACCGATGCGACGCCCGCGCCGATGCCCACCGCGATGGCCGGCGTCAGGTTGTAGCCGGGCAGGCGCGAGGCCATGATCGCCACGGCGGCGCCGAGGAACATCGCCGGGAAGGTCGGGCCGCCGCGGAACCCCGCCAGGCAGATCGACCAGGCGATGCCCTTGCACGCGATCACGAGCGCCAGCGCGCCGATCGACCACGTGCCGGCGCCGGCGATCAGGCCGGGCAGCGCGTCCTGGCCCGAGAACAGCACGTCGGCGGTCCCATGGTCGGTGGCTTGCGCGAAGCCGACGGCCAGCCCCGCCACGATCAGGCCGGCGATCGGCAGCGCCACGAACGGGCGCGGCGTCACCACGCTCTCGACCCGTCGCGCCGCGCGCAGCACGGCGAAGACGCCGACCGCGATGGCCACCGCGAGCGCGATCGACCACGCGAAGTCGCCGATCGCCGGACGGGGGAACGCCGGCACCGGCAGCGCGCTCATCGCGTAGGCGCTCGCGCTGAGCCCGGTCCACGAGCCCATGCCGATCGAGATCAGCGACCCGATGGCGGCGGCCAGCAGGCCCGGCACGAGCACGCGCGGGAGCCGCTCGCCGCCGAGGCCGGTGGCCTCGATGAGGATCACCGCGGAGATGATGGGGGAGTCGAAGATCAGCGACAGCGCCGCGAAGGTGCCGCACGCGCCCAGCAGCGTCGAGAGCTCCTCGGGCTCGTCGCGGCGCAGCAGGCGCACGCCGAGCACGCCCAGCCCGCCGCCCAGCGCGATCAGCGGCGCCTCCGGCCCGAGCACGAGCCCGAGGCCGATCGTCCCCAGCGCCGCGAGCAGCACGCCGGGCAGCTCGAACGGGCGCGTCCCGGTCGTCGCCAGGCCGTGGGCGGGCACGTGGCCGCCGGCGCCCGGCAGGCGTGCGATGGCGAAGGCCACGACGAGCCCACCCACGGGGAGGATCACCAGCGGCCACCAGTCCGGCGCCTGGTCGTAGCCGAGCGCCTCGGGCAGCTTCGTGAACGCGCCGACCTGCAGCTGGTGGATGAGCTCCAGCAGCGCCCACGCCCCCAGCGACGCCACCAGCCCGACGACGGCCGCGAGCGCCAGCACGACGCCGACGCTCCGGTGGGTGGCGGCCGTGGGCGGGACGCCCGCCGTCGTGTGGGGCTCGGTCACGGGGCCGCCACCGTAGGGGCGCGGTGGTCCGGGCGCGTCACCCGTTTCGGACGATGCCGGGCCGCACCGCGGCGCCTACGGTCGGCCGACCCCGATCGACGCCCGTCGATCGATCCGACCAAGGAGCCGCGATGAGCGCAGAGGACCTGGAGGAGCTCGAGGACATGGGACCCGTCGACTGGGTCATCCTCGAGTGGACCGGCGACCGGCCCTCGGGCGGCGAGGTCGCGCCGATGATCATCGACCTGGTCGACCGCGGGATCATCCGCGTGCTCGACATCGGGTTCGTGGCGAAGGGCGAGGACGGCGCGATCACGGTGCTGGACCTCGACCACCTCGGGTCCGACAGCCCGTTCGCCGCGTTCGCGGGCGCCTCGTCGGGCCTGCTCGACCATGCCGACCTCGAGGATGCCGCCGACGCGATGACGCCGGGCGCCTCCGCGGCGGTGCTCATGTGGGAGAACCGCTGGGCCGCGCCGCTGGCCATCGCGCTCCGGCGCTCCGGCGGCCAGCTCGTCGCCAGCGGCCGGGTGCAGGTGCAGGCGCTCCTCGCCCAGCTCGACGCCCTCGAGGCCTCGGCCCGATAGAGAGGAGACCACCGATGCCAGGTCTGATCCGCGGCGTCGCCCGCACCGCCGTCGTGGCGGGCACGGCGACCGCCGTCAGCAACCGCGTCTCGCGCCGCCAGGCCAACCGCTGGGCGCAGCAGGGCGAGAACCCGTACGGGGAGCCGGCGCAGGAGCCGCAGTACGCCGAGCCGCAGTACGCCGCGCCCCCCGCGGAGGGCGACCCGATCGAGCGCCTCAAGGAGCTCGGCCAGCTGCGCGAGCAGGGCGTCCTGACCGACGCCGAGTTCGCCGCCGAGAAGGCCAAGGTCCTGAGCCGCACGTGAGCGCCGGCCCCCGCGCCCGTGACCCGCGTCCTCCGCCTCGCTGCCGCCCTGCTCATCGCGACGGCCGCGGTGTACGTCGGCACGTGGGTGGCGCCGGGGGTGTGGCTGGAGGCGACGGGGGCGGCGCTGGCCGTCGCCGTCGTCTTCGGCGTGCTGAACGCCGTCCTGCCGCCGCTGCTGGCGGCGCTGCCGCTGCCGTACACGTTCGTGCTCGGCTTCCTGCTCGTGCTCGTCCTCGACGGCGCGATGCTGTGGGCCGCCGGCGAGGTGCTGCCCGGCGACGTGCACGTCGCGTCGGTCTGGGCGGGGATCCTCGCCGCGCTGCTGATCGCCGCCGCGTCGATCGTCATCTGCATGCTCGTCGGCGCCGACGACCAGGTCGTGGCGCTGGCCGTGCTGCGCCGCGTGGCACGCCGTCAGGGCGTGGTCGGCCGCGGGCCCGAGCCGGGGCTCGTCGTGCTCGAGATCGACGGGCTTGCCGATCCCGTGCTGCGGCGGGCGATGCGCAGCGGCCACGCCCCGAACCTCCAGCGCTGGGTCGAGGAGGACGGCTACCGCCTGGTGCCCTGGGAGCCAGACCTCTCGTCGCAGACCGGCGCCAGCCAGGCCGGGATCCTGCTCGGCTCCAACGACGACATCCCGGCCTTCCGCTGGGTCGAGAAGGAGACGGGCCGCCTGCTGTCGTGCTCGGACCCCCGCGACTGCGCCGAGATCGAGCGCCGCCACGCCACCGGGCGCGGCCTCCTGGTAGACGGCGGCGCCAGCCGCGGCAACCTGCTGTCCGGCGAGGCCGACGAGGTCATCCTCACCGTCAGCCGCCTGGACGTCGAGCGCCGGGCCAACCCCGGCTACCGCGCCTTCCTGGCCAACGGATCCAACGCCGCGCGCGTGCTCGTGCTCTTCGCCTGGGACGTGGCGCTCGAGCTGGTCGCCGCCGCGCGCCAGCGCCGCCGCGACGTCCGCCCGCGCGGCCACCGCGGCGGCCGCTACCCGCTGCTGCGCGCGACGATGACGACGCTCGTGCGCGACCTCGTCGTCTTCGGGGTGCTCACCGACATGATCCGCGGCCGGCCGATCGTCTACGCGACGTTCGCCAGCTACGACGAGGTGGCCCATCACTCGGGGCTCGAGCGGCCGGACACGCTGGAGGCGCTGCGGCGGCTCGACGAGCGCTTCGGCCGCGTCGCGGCGATGCGCGCGCACGCGCCGCGTCCGTACGAGATCGTCGTGCTCTCCGACCACGGCCAGACCCAGGGCGCGACGTTCCGCCAGCGCCACGGCTACGGGCTCGACGAGCTCGTCGAGCGCTGCCTGGCGCCCGGCGCGGTCGAGGCGGTCCCCGGCGGCGACGAGCAGGAGGCGATGGTCTCGCTGGCGGCGCGCGAGGCCGGGGCGCCGGCGCCGCCGCGCGCGGGCGACGGGCGCGACGTGTCGCGCCGCCCCGCGGTCGTGCTGGGCTCGGGCAACCTCGGGCTCGTGTACCTCATGGAGACGGCGACCCGGATGACGCTCGAGGAGATCGAGGCGCGGCATCCTCGCCTGGTGGAGACGCTGCGCACCCACGAGCACGTCGGCTGGGTGCTGGTGCGCTCGGCCGCGCACGGCGCGGTCGTGCTCGGGCCCCGCGGGCGGCGGCGCCTGGCCGACGGCGCGGTGGAGGGCGAGGACCCGCTCGCCCCGTTCGGTCCCGGCGCCGAGCGGCACCTGCGGCGCACCGACGGGTTCGCCCACTGCCCCGACCTCCTGGTCGGGAGCTTCTACGACCCCGAGCGCGAGGAGGGCTGCGCGTTCGAGGAGCTGATCTCGTTCCACGGCGGGCTCGGCGGTCCGCAGACGCAGCCGTTCCTGCTGCATCCCGCCGGCCGCCTGCCGCTCGACGGCGCCCCGATCGTCGGGGCCGAGGCGGTGCACCGGATCCTGACCGGCTGGCGGCGGGCGCTCCAGCCCGCGGTCGAGGAGCAGGAGCGTCTTCCGGTGGCGGGCCCGGCGGCGGTCGCGGCACCGGCGGGCGACGCAGCCCGCACGGCCTGACCGGCGCCCCCGGGGCGGTGATGCCCGCCCCACGCCGGACACGCCGGTGGGCGCCCTTGCCCGGTCCCGGGCCGGAGCGGATCGTGATGGGCGTAGCGCCGACGCCCCACGCCCGTGAGTCGATCCGCCGCCGTCACGATCTCAGCCCCCTCCGAGCCCCCTCGCGAGTCCCTCCTCCTGCGCGAGGTCCCTCAGCCCGCTCGGAGGGGGCTGATCCTTCGCGAGCGCCTCGTGCGCCGCCTGCTGGCGACGGAGGGCATCCGGCTGGTCGTCCTCGCGGCGCCCGCCGGCTATGGCAAGACCACGCTGCTGCGCGCGTGGGACGCCAGCGACCCGCGGCCGTTCCGCTGGCTGTCGCCCGGGCGCGGCCCGCGCGGCCGGGCCCGATGGCGTCATGAGCTGGCCGCCCTCGCCGCGGCGCCCGAGCGCCTTCCGTCGCCGTCGGTCCTCGTCGTCGACGGCCTGGCCGCCGGCGTCGACCGCGGCGCCGGCGCCCACCTGGCCGGCATCGCCGAGGCCGCCCCGGCCGGCACGGTGGTCGCCGTCGCGGCCCGGACGTCGGCCGTGGTCCCCGCCGGGCGCCTGCGCGCCGAGCACGACGTCCTGGAGCTGGGCGCGCGCGAGCTGGCGATGACGCCGGGGGAGGGGGCGGCGCTGCTGGACGCCCATGGCCTGCGCCTGCCGCCCGCGCTCGCCGAGCGCCTCGCGACCGTCACCGAGGGCTGGCCCGCGCTGCTGTCGCTGGCCGCCCAGTCGCTGGCAGGCGAGCCCGACCGCCGCCGTGCGGTCGCCGGCTATGGCGGCGACCACCCGTTCGTGGCGGACTACGTGCGCGACGAGCTGCTGGTGGAGCTGGCGCCCGGCACGCGGCGGTTCCTGCGCCGGTGCTCGGTGCTCGACGTCCTCGATCCCGAGGCCTGCGACGCCCTGCTGGGCACGTCGGACGCCACCGCGCGCCTGCACGCGGTCGAGGGCTCGGGGCTGCCGGTCGCCCGGGTCGAGCGCGGCGCGCTGCGCCTGCGCTGCCACCCGCTGCTGCGCGACGTCCTGCGCGACGAGCTGCGCCGGCGGGAGCCCGACCTGGCCGACGAGCTGCACCGCCGGGCCAGCGCCTGGTTCGACGCCCGCGACGACGCCGACGCCGCGGTCGGCCACGCGCTGGCCGCCGGCGACCTGGAGCGCGCGGGCGCGCTGCTCTGGCACCTGGCGCAGAGCGCCGCCTGGGACGGCCGCCGCGCGGCGCTCGAGGGGTGGCTCGCGCGGCTGCCCGAGCGGGAGGTCGCCCGGCACGACGCCCTCGCGCTCGCCGCCGCGATGGCGCAGCTCTCGCGGCTGGCCGTCCCGGCCGTCGACCACCGGCTGACGCACGTCGCCGGCGAGCCCGCCGCGCGCGGGCCCGCCCTGCGGCGCTCGCTGCTGGCCGGACGGCTGGCGCTGGCGGCCGCCACCGCCCGGGACGGCGTCGGCGCGCTGCGTGAGCCGGCGCGCCAGGCCGCCGCGCTCGCCGGCGAGGACGAGCCCGTGCGCGCGCTCAGCGCCCTGCTCGAAGGCGCGGGCGCGGCGCTGGCCGGCGACGAGCGGCTCGCCGTCGCGGCGCTCGAGGACGGCGTCCGGCGCTCCGCGATCGCCGCCCCGGGGATCGCCGCGCTGTGCCAGGCCGAGCTGGCGCTGCTGCACCTGGTCGGCGCGGACTTCGACGAGGGCGCCACGCTCGCGGAGCGCGCACGGTCGCGTGCCGACGCCATCGGCCTCGACGACCGCGGCGCTCTGGCGCTCGTCGTGGCGGTGGCCGCCTTCGCCCGCGCCCACCGCGGCCGGTTCGCCGAGGCGCGCGCCGACGTCCAGCTGGCCACGAGCCTGCTCGCGCGCGCGGAGGAGCTGCCGCCGTGGTACGGCGCGCAGGTCGCGCTCGCCCTCGCGCGGGCGGAGCTGCGGCTCAGCGACGTCGCCGCGGCGCGGCGACAGCTCGCCGACGCGGAGCGGGCGGCCCGCCGGCTGCCCGACGCGCCGGCGCTGGCGGCGTGGCTCGCCGAGGCGTCCGCCGGAGCGCGCGGGCCGGCGACGTCCGCGCTCCCCGTCTCGGAGGCGCTCACCGTCGCGGAGCTCCGGGTCCTGGGCTTCCTGCCCAGCCACCTGTCGTTCCGCGAGATCGGCGCGTGCCTGCACGTGTCGGCCAACACCATCAAGTCCCAGGCGCACGCGGTCTACCGCAAGCTCGGCGCCTCCTCGCGCTCCGTGGCGGTCGAGCGCGCGCGGGCGCTCGGGCTGCTCGACGCCGGCGGCGCCGCTTCACCCGGTTCGGACGATGCGATCGGGGTCCTCCGGTCCTAGCGTCGAGCCACGCCAACCACAAGGAGATCCTTCATGTCCACCAGGAGCACCATGCCAGGCTCGGAGACCGCTGCCGCCCCTCGGGCGGAGGCCGGCGAGCCGTACGCCGAGGAGGGCAGCGGCTGGCTCATGTTCGCCGGGATCATGCTGGCGATCATGGGCACGATGAACGTCGTCTACGGGATCGCGGCGATCGACTCGGCGAACTTCTACGTGGCCAACGCCCGCTACGTGTTCAGCGACCTGAACACGTGGGGCTGGATCATGACCGGCATCGGCGCGATCCAGTTCTGCGCGGCGTTCGCGATCTTCGCCAACGTCACCTGGGGCCGCTGGATCGGCATCATCAGCGCCGGCGGCAACGCGATCTTCCAGCTCCTGTTCCTGCCGAGCTACCCGTTCCTGTCACTCGCGCTGTTCGCCGTCGACATCCTCATCGTCTACGGCCTGGTCGCCCATGGCGGCCGCCGCGCGCAGCTGGCCTGACCCGCAGCCCCCGCGCGTTCCGAAGGGCCCTCCGGCGGAGGGCCCTTCGCCGTGCCCGCCCGCGTCCGTGCGGCGGCGGGCGGCACGCGGGCCGGGCTCGTGCGCGCCGCCCGGCGGACACCGGTCCGCCCGGTGGTCGCCCCGGGCCGGCGCTGGGACCGTGCGGGCATGGCCGTCCACCCGCCCGCCGCGCACCCGATCGTCGTCCGCGTGCTGCTCTCGATCGCCACGGTGCTGGCGGTGTTCGCGATCTTCGCGGTGTGGGCCAACCGGCAGGCGCTGGACGCCGACAACTGGGCCGACACGAGCACGGCGGTGCTCCAGCAGCCGGAGGTCAAGACCCAGGTCGCCGCCTTCCTCGTCGACGAGCTGTACGCCAACGTCGACGTGACCAGCGAGATCCGCACCGCGCTGCCGCCCCGCCTGCAGCCGCTGGCCGGACCCGCGGCCGGCGGCCTGCGCACCCTCTCGACCCGCGTCACCGAGAACCTGCTCGGCCGGCCCCGGGTCGAGGACGCGTGGAAGGCGGCCAACCAGGTCACCGCGCAGCAGTTCATCAACGTCGCCGAGGGCAAGAGCAGCGCGATCACCGCGCAGGGCAACGCGGTGGTGCTCGACCTCCGCGTGCTCGTGCTCGACCTCGTCCAGCGCCTCGGGCTGCCCGGGAAGCTGGCCTCGAAGGTGCCGCCGACCGCGGGGAAGATCAAGATCCTGGACAGCGACCAGGTCAGCACGCTGCAGAACGCCGTCTCGGCGGTGCGCGGGCTGTCGCTGGTGCTGCCCATCCTGGCCCTCGGGATGCTCGCCGCCGCGGTGGCGCTCGCGCGCGGCCGGCGCCGGACCATCCTCATGTGGGCCGGGATCGACCTGATCATCGCCGGCGCCGTCGTGCTCGTCGCCCGCAACCTCATGGGCACCTACGTCGTGAACGCGCTGGCCAGCGACGCGGTCAAGCCGGCCGCCCAGGAGGCGTGGTCGACGGGGACGGGGATGCTGCGCGACACGGCGCAGGCGACGATCATCGGCGGCATCCCGCTCGTGCTCGCCGCCTGGCTCGCCGGGCCGGCCCGGCCGGCGGTGGAGGCCCGGCGCCGGCTGGCGCCCGCGCTGCGCGACCACCAGGGCGCGGCGTACCTGGCCCTCGGCGCGATCCTGCTGCTCATCGTCGCGTGGGGGCCGATCCCCGCCACGCGCAAGGTCCTTCCGGTGCTCATCATGGCCGCGCTGTCCGCGCTCGGCCTCCGGGAGCTCCGCCGCCAGACGCTGGAGGAGTTCCCGGCCGCGCCACCACCGGAGGAGGTCCCCGTGCCGCCGCGTGACGGCGCGCGGCCGGGGACGGCCGCCCGCTCGGGTTAGGGGGCGGCCGGCGGGGGCAGGACGAGCGCCTGATGAGCCGCCTGCCCCCGCCCGACCCCCACGAGTCCCCCGGCATGGAGCCGCCCGACGAGGGCGGGGCGCCGACCGAGGCCGTGTTCTTCCTCAACGGCACGCCGTCGCCGGCCGACGACCGCCTGTCCGAGGCGTGGTCGCGGCTGCGCCCCGGCGTGCTGTTCGTCGTCGGCGCCTGAGCGCACGGCCGCCGATCAGCGCAGGCGCCCGGCGGCCGCCAGCGGCGCGAGCGCCAGGTGGCCGCCCGGAGCCAGGACCCGCACCGCGACGTCCGGTGCGACGCGCGCCACCTCCGCGGCGAAGCGCCGGGGCGGCACCACGAGCAGCGCGCCGCGCCGGCCGGCGAGCCCGCGCGGGAAGAAGGTGCCCCAGTGGATGGGGACGGCGACGGCCGGGTGCAGGAGCGCCGCCGCGCGTGCGGCCTGCGGCGGGTCGAGGTGACCGGGCCCCAGCTTCGTGCCCCAGCCCCACACCGGCAGCAGCGCGACGTCGAGGCCGGGCGCCCCGATGCCGGCCATCTCCGGGAACAGGGCGGTGTCGCCGGCGAAGTAGACCGCCAGCCCGCCGGCGCGCACGACGTACCCCAGCGGCGCGGCGACCGGACCGCCGGGGCGCCGGTGCCCGTCGTGCACGGCCGGGACCGCCGTGACCTCCGCGCCGCCGACCCGCAGCGCGTCGCCGGCGGCGACCTCGAGCACCGCGCGGAACCCGCGGCGGCGCAGGAACGCGCCGGCGCCGCGGGGCGCGACGATCGGCGTCTGCGCCCCGAGCATCCGCAGCGACGGCACGTCGAGGTGGTCGAGGTGGAGGTGGGAGACGAGCACGCCGTCGACGCCGCGGATCGCCGCGGGCGCGGGCAGCGGCCCATGGCGGCGCAGGTGCAGCAGCCAGGGGCGCAGGACGGGATCGGTGATCAGCCGCGTGCCGCCGAGGTCCAGCGTCACGGTGGAGTGGCCGATCCAGGTCAGGCCGTCGCGGCGGCCGGCGTCGCTCGGGAGCGTCACGTGGGCCCCGGGGGCTCCGGGCCGTCGCCCGGCGCGTCGACGACGACGGTCCGCGCGATCATGTCGTGCAGCCCGCGGCGGCGGTCGTCGACGAGGATCAGCGCGAAGCCGGCGAAGAGCGGCAGAGCCGCCAGCGTCAGCGCCGCGAAGCGCAGGAGCGCGCGCCGCGGCGGCAGCCCGCCGCCGGCCGCAGGGACGACCCGGATGCGCAGCAGCCGGTCGCCGGGCGTCTGGCCCGTGGTGGTCCAGAACGTGACGAAGTAGCCCATCACCCACAGCAGGTAGACGGCGCTGCCGACCGCCGCGGCCGCGACGCGCACCTCCTCGGGCACCGAGATCACCGACAGCGCGAGGGTCACCGCGGCGCCGACGGCCAGCGCGACGGCGTTGACCACCGCCGCGTCGATCGCGAAGGCGATGACGCGTGTCACGAGGCCGATGTACGGCCCGCCGGCGGCGACCGGGGAGGCGGCCGGCGCGGCGGCGTCCACGCGCCGCGCCGTCGCCCGCTCGGCCGCGTGCCGTCCCGAGCGGGGCCGCAGCGCGACGCTCACGGGCCGCCGCCGGGCCGGGCGCCGGCGGGCGCCGGCGGGCGGTGCAGGGCACGGCGGACGCGCCGCTCCAGCCACGCGTCGGCCCGGCGCGAGCGCTGCCCCACGTCGCCCACGACCTGGTCGGCGAAGCCGGCGCCCTGGTGGCCGATCGCCTCGGTCACCGACGGGCTGCGCGCGACCTCGTCGACGACGAGCCACAGCTCCTCGCTGGCCAGCACACGGGCCACGGCGGCGTCGAAGAGCCGGCTCTCCAGGACCTGGGCGATGAGCCGCTCGGCCGCGGGGCTGTCCAGCACGGCAGCCGACAGGCGCGGCAGCTCGTCGCCCTCGAGCACGCGGTCGACGAGATGGTCGGCGATGCCCTCGGCGAGCATGCGGTCGGCCACCTGCTCGGCGACGCCGGCGGCCAGCAGCTGGTCGACGACGTGCCGGGGCAGCGCCGTCGCGAGCGCGCGCTCGGCGATCCGGTCGACCACGCCCGCGTCGACGACGGTGTCGGCCAGCCGGTCGACGAGGCCCGAGTCCAGCCCGACCCGCAGGGCGTGCTCGGCCAGCGGGCGGCGCACGACGGCGGTCACCACGCGCTCGGCGTCCGGGCTGTCGAGCGCGTGGTCGAGGCCGGCGAGCGCCTCGCCGGCGATCCGCTCGACGATCCCGTCGGCCAGCAGCCGGTCGACGACCTCGGTGGGGACGTCGTCGTCCAGGATCCGGCCGACGAAGCGCGCCGTGATGCCGTCGTCCAGCAGTCGGTCGACGACCCGCGTGGCGATCCCCGCGGCCAGCAGCTGGTCGACCGCCTCGTCCGGGAACGGGCTCGCCAGCGCGCGGCGCGCGAGCCGCTCGACCACCCCGGCGGCGACGAGCTCGTCGGCGACGCGCTCGACGAGCCCGCTGCGCACCGCGGCGCTCGCCGCGGCGTCCCCGACCGGGCCGGAGATCAGCGCCGCCGCGGCGCGCGCGGCCAGCGGGCTGCGAGCCGCAGCCTCGACCGCCTCGGCGGTGCGCGGGGAGGTCAGCATCCGCTGGAGCGCGTCGCCGAGCACGCGGGCCGACGCCGCGGCCGACGCCGTGCTCACGCGCTCGCCGGCCGCCAGGGCGCGGCGGCCCAGGCCCAGCGGGTCGATCACGGTGCGCACGGCGACCATGGCGTCGCCACGGTCCCAGCGCGGCGCGCCCTCGGCAAGGTCATCGGCACCCGGATCGTGGTGGTGGCCGCCCGACGCCTCAGGACCGGGCAGGGCCCGGGGAAGCGGCGTAGCGGCGGCGGTGCAGGAGCATCCCGACGACCGCGGCCGGCAGCGGGAGCCAGTACGACATCAGCCGGTAGGCGAAGGTCGCCAGCACCGCGTCGTCGGCCGCCACGCCCGCGAGCACGAGCGTCGCGGTCAGGCCGGCCTCGACGAAGCCGAGGCCGCCGGGGGTGAACGGCACCTGCGCCAGCAGCTGCGCCGTGCAGTAGGCCAGCAGCACGAGCGTCGGCCGCGGCGTCGAGCCGACGGCGGCCAGCGCGGCGAGCAGCGTCGCGTAGTCGAAGGCCCAGCGCCCGACGCCCGCGGTCAGCGCGGCGCGCCAGCGCGGGCCGACGGCGGCGAGGATCAGGTCGCGCTCGTCGACGAGGCGCGACGGCAGGTCGCGCACCGGCTCGGCGCGGCGGCGCAGGCGGTTGCGCGTGCGCTGCGCGACGCGCCCGACCCAGCGCAGCGGCCCGTCCATGGCCAGCATCACCGCCCCGATCGAGCCGAGCACGACGAAGATCGCCAGGCCGCCGGCGGCCGCCTCGACCAGCGTCCGGTTGACCAGCCCGCGGATCAGCGACGGCAGCGCCAGGACGGGGAGGGCCAGCACGATCGCCAGCGTCGTGAGGTTGGCGGCCGTGAGCCCGGACACGGCGACGACGCGGTCGACGCCGGCCTGGACGAGCAGGCGGTACTGGAGCGCGGCGCCGACGGCCCCGCCGCCGGGCGAGATCGCCGCCATGCCGTTGGCGGGCAGCTGCGAGGTCGCGACCGCGTACCACGCCGCGCCGCGCATCGCGATCCGCTGCAGCCACCACAGGCACACGAACGCGGCGGCCTCGAGCGGGAGCATCGCGAGCGCCCAGCCGGCGGCCAGGCTCGTGACGTCCCGCCACGAGCCGAGCGTCTCCAGCAGCGTCGGCGCGACGAGGTAGAGCGACACGCCCGTGATCGCCAGCCACACCACGGTCCGCACGACGCTGCGCCGCTGCGGGCGCTCGCGCTCGCCGCGGCTGATGGCGCCCTCGACGTCGGCGTGCTGCTGGAGCGCGCCCTCGATCCGGTCGCCGACGTGCGGGCGCGGCTCCCCCCGCGTCGCGTGCGCGCCGACCCGGTGCGCGGAGCCGGCGCGCACGCCACCCTCAGAGGGCGCGGTGGTACGAGCGCACCTGGAAGGCGCGAACGATGTCCATGATGCCCTGCATCAGCGCCCACACGCCGCCGAAGACCAGCAGGGTGTAGGCCTTGGTCAGGAAGAACTGGCCGCTGGTCCAGAAGGCCAGGACGACCATCGCGATGCCGGCGATGAGGCCCAGCCACCAGAGCGGGTCGATCTCCTTGCTCAGGAACGCGCGGATCGTCCACCAGACGCCGACGGTGAGGAACAGGAAGCCGAGGATGTCGGCCAGGCCCGCGAAGGTGTTCTTGGGGTTGATGTAGCAGATGGCCCCGCACACGAGGAACAGGACGCCGAAGGCGGCCCACAGCCAGCGCAGGTGATCGGCGATCGCCGCCAGCACGAGCTGCTGGAGCCCCGCGAACGTGAACATGATCCCGACGATGATCCCGATCGTCGTGACCGACGCCTGGTCGAACTGCAGGATGACCAGCGCCGCGGCGACCCAGGCGATGCCGACGACGAGCCACATCCACCACAGGCCCGAGATCTCGTACCGCGCCTCGAGCTCCTCGGGCGGCCCGACGGTCATCCGGCCGAGGCCGGTGGGCGGGGACGGGGCGGTGCTCATGGGTGCTCCTCCTTCGGTGCGGGGTCGCTCCCGACGTTCGCGCCCGCGCGCGGGCGCGGCAAGGCGGTGCACCGGCCTCCGGTGGTGGGGCGCACGCCCCCGGCGGGAGGCTCAGCGCAGCGGCGCAGGGGGTGGACGGCGCGCGGCGAGCTCCGCGTCGAGCTCGGCGCCGAGCAGGAACGCGCTGGCGCCGATCCACAGCCAGAGGATGAGCACGATCGCGCCCGCGAACGCCCCGTAGGTCTCGTTGTAGCCGGCGAGCGTCGCCACGTAGAGGTCGAAGCCCAGCGAGGCGATCAGCAGCGTGGCGACCGACAGCGCCCCGCCGGGCGTGACCGCCCGGAACGGCGGGCGCGATCCCGTGGGCGCGCTCCAGCGGACCAGGGCGACGATGAGCAGGGCGGTGACGACGAGCGCCGCGGCGCGGGCGAGCAGGCCCAGCAGCCGGCCCTCGATCCCGACCAGGCGCGCGGCGTCGGTGAGCAGGTCCCCGCTGATGAGCGACAGGCCCAGGACGATGCTGGCGAGCACGAGCACGACCAGCGTCCAGCCGAGGTCCTGCGCGCGGCGCAGCGGCGACCGCCGGCGCGAGTCGAGCCCGGCGACGACGTCGAGCGCGCGCCCGGCGGCGGTGAAGGCGCGCGACGCGCCGTAGAGCGCGGTCATCGCGCCGAGCAGCCCGGCCGTGCCGGCGGTGGACGTCGAGGTCTGCTGCGCGGTCCGGGCGGCCGAGCGCAGCGCGCTGCTCAGCGCCACCGAGGCGCCCTCGTCCCGCGCGTACGCGGCGAGGTCCTCGGGAGCGCTGGAACCCGCCACCAGGCGCAGCAGCGAGAACGCGATCAGGAGCGTCGGGAAGATCGAGAGGATCCCGTAGTAGGCCATCCCGGGCGCCCGCTCCAGCATCCCGTCGGCCATGTAGCGCCGGACGCTGGCGGCGAGCAGCCGCAGCGGCTCGGGGCCGACCGGCTCCAGCGGCAGCCTCAGGGCGTCTCGTCCTGCTCGGAGAGGTAGATCAGCGCCGCCTTGACGCGGCGGCTGACGTCCGCGGCGTCGGTCAGGCCGAGCTTGAGGAAGATCGCGTTGATGTGCTTCTCGACTGCGCGCTTGGTGAGGACGAGCTCGTCGGCGATCGCCTGGTTGCTGTGGCCGCGCGCGACGAAGGTCAGGATCTCCAGCTCGCGCGGCGTGAGCTCGTTGAGCGGCGACTGCTGGGCACGCGAGCGGGCGGCGACGAGGGCCTCGACGACCTTGGCGTCGATCACCGACCCGCCCTGGGCCACCGACTCGATCGCGGCGACCAGCTGCCCGCGGTAGCGGATCCGCTCCTTGAGCAGGTACGCGCGGCGATCCGACCCGCCCTCCAGCAGGGCCAGCCCGTACTGCGGCTCGGCGAACTGGCTGAGGATCACCACGCCGATCTCCGGATGCTCTGCCCGCAGCGCGGTGGCGACCTGGAGGCCCTCGTCGGTCCCGGTCGGGGGCATCCGGATGTCGGTGACCACGACGTCGGGATGCTCGGCCTCGACGGCGGCCAGCAGCGTGTCGCGGTCGGCGCAGGCGGCGACGACCTCGATGCCGTCCTCGGCCTCGAGGACGTGGGCGAGGGCCTCGCGGACCAGGTAGCTGTCGTCGGCGAGGACGACGCGGAGCGGCCGCGCGTCCACGCGGCGGTCCCGCGGATGGGCGGCGGAGGTGCCCATGGGCCGACTATCCGCCTCCCGCGCGGGAGCGGTCAACCCCGCGACCGTCGTGCGGGCACGCCGCCCACCCGCCGGGGCGTGCCCTTGGCGCACGGGCGCTCGCGCAGCACCCTGGCGGCGATGGCATCACCGGGCTCCCGCACCTTCGAGCACGGGGACGCGCAGGCCGCCGCCGGCGCCTCGCCGCGGCGGCCCGTCACGGTCCTGGCCGTCGACGACCGGCCCGTGTTCCGCCGGGTCGTACGCGACCTCATCGCCGCCACCGACGGCTTCGCGCAGGTCGGCGAGGCGGGCTCGGGCCGGGAGGCGCTGCAGCTGACCGCCGACCTTGACCCGGACCTCGTGCTGCTGGACGTCCGGATGCCGGGCATGGACGGCATCGAGACCGCGCGCCGGATGGCGACCGCGTGTCCGCGCACCGTCGTCGTGCTGATCTCGCTGGAGGAGCCGGCCGACCTGCCGTCGCTGGCCGAGGCGGTCGGCGCCGTCGCCCACGTGCGCAAGCAGGACCTCTCCCCGCAGCGGCTCCAAGAGCTGTGGGAGGAGCACGGGCACCGCGATCACCCCGCGTGAGCCGCCAGCGAGCGGGATGCGCGGGGGGCGACCGGGACGCGGCCGCGGACCTCGGTGCCGCAGCCCGGCCGCGAGACGATCTCCACCTCGCCGCCGAGGGCCGCGAGCCGGTCGCGCATGTTGGCGAGCCCGGCGCCCGTCCCCGCGGACGGCGATGCGCCGGCGGCCACGCCGGGGCCGTCGTCGCGCACGCTGAAGCGCAGCTCGCCGCGGACGTCGCCGTCGAGCAGGACGACGGCCCGCGTCGCTCCGGGCGCGTGCTTGGCCACGTTCTGCAGCGCCTCCAGCACGCAGAAGTAGACGGCGCTCTCGACCTCCGGCGCCTGCCGGCCCATCGGCGTGATCCGCAGCGACACCGGCACCGGCGAGCGGCTCGCCGCCGCGCGCAGCGCGTCGGGCAGCCCGCGGTCGGCCAGCAGCGGCGGGCAGACGCCGTGGGCCAGCGCGCGGAGCTCGTCGAGCGCCTCCTCGACGTCGTCCTCCAGCTCGCGCAGGCGCTTGACGCAGCGCTCGGGGTCGCGGCGCACGAGGTCCTCGACGAGGCTGAGCTCGATGCGCAGCGCCACCAGGCGCTGCTGCGCGCCGTCATGGAGGTCGCGCTCGATCCGGCGGCGCTCCCGGTCGGCGGCCGCGGCGAGGCGGGCGCGCGACGCGCTGGCGTCGCGGACCGCCGCATCGGCGTCGGCGGTCAGCCGGAGGTTCTCCAGGGCCACGGCGGCGAGGTCGGCCGCCGGATCCAGCAGCTGGGGCCGGTCGGCCAGGGCGCGGTCGCAGGCCAGGGCGGCGACCGGGCGGCCGTCGCGGCCCCGGACGACGTGCAGGGCCCGGTCGGCGCCGGAGGCCGGCGGGTCCACCGGGGCGCCGCGCGCGTCCATCCAGCCGGCCACGGGCGCGCCGCCGCGCGGGAAGACGATCTCGGCGCCCGGATCCTCGAGGGCGTCGGCGAACGCCCGCTGGAGCGCCGGCACGTCGGGCCGGGCGCGGACGCACAGCGCCAGGCGCCGCAGCGCGCGCTCGCCGAAGAGGCGGGAGCGCACCACGCCGGCCAGGAAGGCCAGCGCGACCAGCGGCGTCAGCCAGGCGATGAGCGCGGCGCTGACCTCTGCCACCTGCCGCGTGCCTCCGAGGTCGCGGCCGACGATCGCGCTGCCGACCATGGCGGTGCGCACGATGCCGACGGCCAGGACGGGCACGAGCACCTGGCGCTCGACCGGGCGGGCGGCCGCGATCCGGTGCTGGAGCCGGGCGGCGACCGACAGCATGACGACGAAGGCGAGGATCCCACCGGCGGCGAGCATCGTGTGGGCGGCGGCGTCGTGGGCCTCGGCGAACGGCAGCGCGTTGGCGGGGCAGCCGCTCGAGCAGCTCGTGTACGGGCTCGGGAGCCTGAAGTGCTCCGAGAGCAGCAGCGTCGGCAGGAAGAACGTGCCGACGACCGCCACGATGGCGGCGGCCAGCCGGCGGTCGACCCGCGTGGCCAGCCGCCCGGTCGGGAACGCGAGCAGGACCACGACGAGCAGGGCCTCGAGGATCCACCCGGCGGTGCGCCCGAGGCTGTACAGCGCCGGCTCGGGCGACTCGGCCAGCGTGGTGGCGAAGCTGACAAGGCCGACCGCCAGCAGCAGCCGGCCGAAGCGCTGGTACGGCGCCACGTGCGTGGCGTAGAGGCCGACGCCCAGCGGGGCGGCGACCATGGCGCCGCGCAGCATCGCCGTCGTGGCCGGGTTGCCCTCGTGGGCGGAGGCCCCGAGGACGACGGCGGTCGCGGTGAGGGCGGCGGCGCCCGCGACCGCGCCGGCCGCGGCGAGCCCTCCGGTCCCGCGGCGAGGCCGTGGAAGCCGGCGGGAGATGGGGAGGGCGGCATCCATTCCGCTGCCACCGTAGATCGCGGTTCGGGCCCAGACTTCCGTAGTTCGCCGTGCCCGGCGCGTGCGGACTCCCGGTCCACTTTCCGGGCCCCAGGCGTCAGCGATCCGGGCGGGTGGTTCTCTTTGGCGAGCTCCTGGTTCGCCGATCGGAACCACCGCGCCGCGGTGTCGGGGCTCAGGGCGCGCGGGCGGCCTGCGCCTCGGGCGGGGGCGCGAGCGGGCGGCCGGGCAGCCGCCGGGTGAACCAGAGCGACATCACGGCGAGGAGCGTGACCGCGCCCATGGCGCGCTTGAGGCCCTGGAGCTGGGCGTCGCCGTAGTCGCTGGCGATCGCCTGCGCCTGGGACGCCGGGAGGCCGGCGTCGCGCAGCGTCCGCTCGACGTCGTCGACCGGCGCGATCGGGATGCCCGTCTGGGCCACCGCGGTGAGCTCCTGCCGCACCGGCTCGGGGATCGCCGGGTTGGCTTCGATGCGCGTGACGAAGCCGGTCGCCAGCGCGGCGATGAGCACCGAGCCGATGAACGCCGTCCCCAGCGACGCGCCGAGGTTCTGGGCCGTGCCCTGCAGCCCGCCCGCCTCGTTGGCCTGGCGCGGATCGACCGACGACATGATGACGTTGCCCAGCTGCGACAGCAGCAGCCCGGCGCCGACCCCGAAGAAGGCCAGCGCGACGGCGAAGTCGGTGCCCCGGAGCTCGACGTCGATGGTCTGCAGCAGCAGCAGGGAGCCCAGGACCAGCGCCACCAGCCCGGCCTGCGCGACGCGCCTGGGCGCCAGGCCGGCCGCCAGCCGCGGGCCCGCCAGGGCGGCGACGAACATGGTCACCGACATGGGGAACAGCCGCTTGCCCGTCTCGAAGGCGTCGAAGCCGAGCACGACCTGGAGGTACACGGGCAGCACGAAGAAGGTGCCCAGCAGGATGAGCTGCTGCATGAGCAGCGTCGTGAGCCCGGCGCGCAGGGGCACGACCCGCAGCAGGCGGCGGTCGAGCAGCGTGTCCTGGCCGAGGCGCTCGCGGCGCTCCTCCCACATCGCGAAGCCCGCCAGCAGCGCCAGGCCGCCGAGGATCAGGAACGGGACGATCGAGAAGCCGAACGGCGTGATCTCCGTGCCGCCGATGGTCAGCGCGGCGCGCGGCTCGATCCAGCCCCACGTGCTGCTCTTGAGGATCCCGAAGACGGCGAGCCCGAGGCCGGCGACCGACAGCAGCACGCCGCCGACGTCGAGCTGCGGGCGTCGCTCGGCGCCGGGCGTGCCGCGGAGCTGCCCGCGCAGCAGCAGGATCCCGATCACGACGACGGTCTCGCCGGCGAAGACGTAGCGCCAGCTGAGCTCGGTGGTCACCCAGCCGCCGATCAGCGGCCCGGCGGCGATCGCCGCGCCCGCGATGCCGCCGACGATCCCGAACGCCAGCGCGCGCTGGCGGCCCTCGTACAACCCGGCGATGAGCGACACGATCGCCGGCATCACCAGCGCGGCGCCGATGCCCTCGATCAGCGACCAGCCGATCAGCAGCACGCCCAGGCCCGGGCTCACCGACGTGGTCAGCGAGCCCAGGCCGTAGACGGCCAGGCCGATGGCGAAGCAGCGGTCGCGCCCGAGGATGTCGCCGAGCTTGGCGCCGAGCAGCATCAGCGAGGCCATCACCAGCGTGTACGCCGTGATCGCGCCCTGCACGCCCTGGATCGTCGTGTCGAGGTCGGCGACGATCTGCGAGATCGACACGTTCATGACGCTGCTGTCCAGCACCATCACGAACTGCGCCGCGGCGAGCACGGCGATCGGCAGCCAGCCCGTGGACCGCGCGGCCGTGGGCTCCGCGGCGACCGGCTGGCCGACGGCGGTCATCGGCGGTCAGGGGCCGATGCGCCCGCCGTGCTGGGGCGTCGTCCCGCCGGTGCGCAGCTCGCGATCGCTGTCCAGGCTGCGCTGCACCTCGGCCTCCGATGGCCGCCGCAGCGCCCAGTAGATCAGCGACCCGACGAACGGCAGGATCAGGACGAGCAGGATCCAGGCGGCGGTCTGCCCGGCGCTGAGATGCCGGCGGACCACGTCGGCGATGCTGATCAGCACGACGATCACCAGCAGGACGGCGATCAGGCCCCAGATCACGCCCATGGCGGCGCTCCTCGTCGATGGATGGCGGTCATGGCACCAGGCTCGGTCGGCCGCCGCCGCGCCGCAATGGCGCGCGCCGGTGTCCGCCCGGCGTGCGCGCACCTGGCGCCACACCGGCGCGCCCCGTGGCCCCGGCGCGACGCCGGCGGGACGCTGCGGGCATGCCGTGGTCGCCCCTGCCCGAGCCCGTGGCGGACCTCCCTCCGCCGGCGGCCGCGGTGCGCCGCGAGGACGCGACGGTCGGCCCGCGGTACGGCCTGCTGCTGCTCGCCGCGGCCGCGTCGATCGGCGTGCAGGGCATCGCGTCGCCCAGCGGCGTCCAGCAGCTGGTCGTCACCGCGCTGAGCGGCGCGGCGCTCGTGCTGGCCGTGCGCGGGGCGCAGCTCGCGCCGCGGCTGCTGCGGCTGGCGCTGGCGCTCGCCGTCGTCGCGGTGGCCGTCGCCGCCGTCCGGGCGGCCGGGGGCGGCGTCGGTGACGGCGCGGCGCGCGCCATGAACGCGGCGCTGCTGGCCTTCGGGCCGCCGGCCGTGGCCGTCGGCGTCATGCGCGACCTCCGCGCGACCGGGCGCGTCCGGTTCGCCGCCGTGCTCGGCGTCCTGTCGCTCTACCTGCTGCTGGGCCTGCTGTTCGCGTTCGTCTACGGCGCCATCGACCGCCTGACCGACCACGCGCTCTTCGCCGGCGGCCTGCCCGCCGACGTCTCGCGCTGCATCTACTACAGCTTCACCACGCTGGCCACCGTCGGCTACGGCGACGTGGTGACCCAGACCCAGCTGGGCCACACGCTGAGCATCTTCGAGGCGCTGCTCGGCCAGATCTACCTGGTGACGGTCGTCTCGATGCTGGTCAGCAACATCGGCCAGCCACGGCCCGGCGGGCGTTGAGCCGCAGCGCCGGGAGCTCAGAGGGCGGCACCGGCGTGCGGCACCGGCGGCGGGGGCCGCGTGTCGGCGGCCGGCGCCGGCTCGGCGGCACCGGCCGCGAGGTCGCTGGCGATGCGCGTCGCCGCCGACGTCAGCGGTGCGGCCAGGATCAGGCCGACCGCCCCGAAGAGGCTGCCGCCGGCGATCGTCACGATCAGGACGGCGAGCGGGTGGATGCCCAGCGCCGCGCCGTAGGCGATCGGCTGGACGAGCTGCTGCAGGATGCCGTTGGCCAGCAGCTGCAGGACCGCCATGCCGATCGCCGCATCCGTGCCCGCGCCCCCGAGCGCGACGGCCACGGCGAAGGCGCCGGCGCCCCATGCCCCCAGGTAGGGGATGTAGGCGCCGAGGAACGTCACGGCGGCGATCGTCCCGGCCAGCGGCACGCCGAGGATGAGCGCGCCGACGAGCACGACCACGCCGTTGAAGCACGCCACGACGGTCACGCCGAGGAAGTAGCCGCGCATGGACTGCAGCAGCCGGCCGCTCATCCTGTGCGCCACCGGCGGCGGGACGCGCATGTGGCGCTCGGCCCAGGCGCCGATCAGGTGGCTGTCCTTGAGCAGGAAGAAGAGGCTCAGCGCGGTGAACGCGAGGAACACGGCGAGCGACGAGAGGCTCGTCAGCGCGTGCCCGACGCCGTGCAGGAGCTGCGGGACCGCGTCGCCGACCGCCGACGACAGGTCGTGCTTGGCCTTGTCGGCGCTGCCCTGGTCGACGCCGAGGTCGGTGAGCCACGTCCCCGCCGTGTCCCTGGCGCTGGACAGCGTGTCGCCGAGCGTGCCGGCCTGGCTGGTGATCCCGGCGACGACGAGCACCACGACGCCGACGCCGAGGACGGCCACGGCGACGAGCACGAGCGCCGCGCCGGCGCCGCGCGGGATGCCGTGGCGCTCCATCCACCCGACCAGCGGGGACGCGACGGACGCGACGACCCCGGCGGTGATGACCGGGAGGACGATCGTGCTGGTCAGCGACAGCAGCCACACCATCCCGACCAGCAGCAGCGTGACGCCGACGACCAGCCACGCGGACGTGCCGAGGTCGCGCAGCCATGCCGGCGTGGTGAACAGCGCCGTCAGGTCGCGCGGAGCGAGCGGCGCCGGCGCGCCGTCGGGCTCAGCGGGCGACGTCGGCCGGCGCACCCGCACGTGCGGCATCGCTCCTCGCTCTCGGGCCGCTCTGCGCCGCGGCGGCGAGGTGCGCCGCCATCCCGGCGGCGTCCGCCGCGCGCAGCGGCGCGACGCCGGCGGTGCCGGCCGAGGCCGTGATGGCCTGCGCCGCCTCGATCAGCGCCAGGTGGCTGAACGCCTGCGGGAAGTTGCCGACCTGGCGCCCGCGGCCGACGTCGTACTCCTCGGCCAGCAGGCCCACGTCGTTGCGCAGCGACAGCAGCCGCTCGAACAGCTCGCGCGCCTCGTCCACCCGGCCGTTGAGCGCGAGCGCGCTCACGAGCCAGAACGAGCACGCCAGGAACTGGCCCTCGCCGCCCGGCAGCCCGTCGGCCGACCCCGCGTGGCCGTCGGGCCGGGTCGAGTACCGGGCGACGAGGCCGTCGGCGCCGAGCTCGCGGCGCACGGCGTCGATCGTGCCGGTCACGCGCTCGTCGTCGCCGGGCAGGAAGCCGACGAGCGGGATCGTCAGCGCGCTGGCGTCGAGCGCCCGCGACTCGTAGGACTGGGTGAAGGTCCCGCGCCCCTCGTCGAACCCGCGCTGGCAGACCTCCCGGTGGATGTCGTTGCGGATCGCCGTCCAGCGCTCGACGGGGCCGTCGAGGTCGAACGCCTGCGCCAGCCGGATCGCGCGGTCGAAGACGACCCACGCCATGACCTTCGAGTAGGTGTAGTGCCGGCGCGGGCCGCGCGACTCCCAGATGCCGTCGTCGGGCTCGCGCCAGATGGCCGCGACGTGCTCGACGGCCGCCCGCCAGCGCGGCCACATCCGCTCGTTCACGTGCCCGAGCGCCGTCGCCGCCGTGTGCGCGAGGCTCATCACCTCGCCGTAGACGTCGAGCTGGAACTGCTCCGAGGCGGCGTTGCCCACGCGGACCGGCGGCGACTGCTCGTAGCCGGGCAGGTGCGGCAGCTCGAACTCGGTGAGGCGCCGCTCGCCGCCGATGCCGTACATGATCTGGATGTCGGTCGGGTTGCCCGTCGCGACGCGCAGGAGGAAGTCGCGGAAGCGCAGCGCCTCGTCGAGGTACCCGCCGACGAGCATCGCGTCGAGCGTCAGCACCGAGTCGCGCAGCCAGCAGTAGCGGTAGTCCCAGTTGCGCACGCCGCCGAGGTCCTCGGGCAGCGACGTGGTGGGCGCGGCGACCAGCGCGCCGGTGGTCTCGGAGATCATCGCCTTCAGGGCGATCAGCGACGTCTGCACGGCCTCGGCGTACTCGCCGCGGTACGTGCCGCGCTCGGTCCACGCCCGCCAGAAGGCCTGCGTGCGCGCCAGCGCGGAGTCGGCGTCCTCCACGGGCGGCGACGGCTCGTGCGAGGGCCACCAGCCGAGGGCGAAGCGCGTGCTGGCTCCCGCGCTCACCGAGAACTCGGCGGTGATCGACGCGTCCTCGGTGTCGAGCGGCACGGGGGTGCTGAGCCGGAACGCGTCGGGGCCGGCGACGGCCATCACGCCGTCGGGCGCGCGCTCGACCCATGGCGTGATCGCCCCGTAGTCGGGCCGCAGCCGCAGCCGCATGCGCATCGGCACGCGGCCGGTGACGCCCTGCACGATGCGCATCAGCCGCGGCGGGCCGTCGCCGCGGCGCGGCATGAAGTCGAGGACCAGGACCGTCCCGTGGGGCGTCTCGTGGCGGGTCTCGAGCACGAGCGTCCCGGGGAGGTAGCGGCGCGAGCAGCCGATGACGGCCGTGGCCGGCGCCAGCTCCCACGACCCGTGCTCGGGCTCGCCGAGGAGCCCGGCGAGGCAGGCCGGCGAGTCGAACCGGGGCAGGCAGAGCCAGTCGACGCTGCCCGCCCGGCTGACCAGCGCGGCGGACTCCAGGTCGCCGACGAGCGCGTAGTCCTCGATGAGCATCGCGGGACCCTTGGCTCGCGCGGCTCAGGCCAGCGCCTTGCGCTTGAGCTCGTCGTACTCCTGCTGGTCGATCGCTCCGCGGTCGAGCAGCTCCTTGGCCTGCGCGATCTGGGTGGCGCCGCCGTCGGCGCCACCGGACGCCGCGACGCTGCGGATGTGCTCGTCGAGCGCGGAGCGCTGGCGATCGACCTCCTGGGCGCGGCGCTCGCCCATGTCGCTGCCGTGCGCCACGAGGTACACGAGGACGCCGAGCAGCGGAAGCACGATGCACAGCACGGTCCAGCCGGCCTTCGACCAGCCGGAGAGGTCCTGGCGGGAGAAGACGTCGGTCAGGACGACGATGAGGCACCAGAACCACATCACCCAGAAGAAGAACACCAACATCGTCCCGAGGATGTCGAGGAAGGGGTAGTCGGCCGCGATGATCATGGGGCGAGCGTCCCGTCGGCGTGGGGGTTGGGCAAGGGTGCGAGCACGGAGCCGCGCGGGGTGCGCGCAGCACCCGGTTCCGGCGTCATCGCCTCGGCTCCGCGGGGGCGGGCGCCGGCTCGGCGTGCGGCGCGGCGGCGGCGAGGCGATCCTGCGCGGGCTGGCCGACGGCCACGAGGTCGTCGAGCAGCTGCAGCGTGCGTGCGTGCAGGCCCTCGTCCTCCCGGGCCACGACGCGCTTGCCGATGTTGCGGATCATGGTGTAGGGGTCGGAGGCCTCGAGGTAGCGGTTCAGCGCGGCGCGGATGCCGCCGACCATCGCCCCGTTGGCCAGCCAGGCCTGGATCAGGCGCCGGCGCTCGCGCTCGGCCCGCCGGGTGGCGACCGTGCCGACCGCGGCGGCGGCGAAGCGCTTCAGCGTCTGGCGGCGCCCGTCGTCGAGCCCGTCGTTGTAGCCGCGCAGGGCGGAGGCCAGCGTGGGGGAGACCGAGAGCGGGTGGTCGGTGAAGGGCTCGCCGGCCAGCATGGAGGCCAGCTCCATGACGCACACGCCGTCGTCGGGCGAGCGGTGGCGGCCGGGGGCGAGCCGGACGTTCTGGTGGCTGGTGGGCATGGCGTCCTCGCTTCGGGTCGATGGGCGTGGCTGGCTCCGAGCGAAGTCGATCGCCGGGGCCGCGTCATCACCCGATCGGGATGAGGCCCCGTCCGGCGGCTGGGGGCCGGCGCGGCCGCGGACCCACGGCTCCGGGATGCTCTGGAAGCTGGGTGGTGTGCGCCGCCGGCGGGTGGTAGTGCGCGCCCGCCGACGGGTAGCTTGTGCGCGTCGTGAAGTCCTCCACGCTGCATCCCTCGCGGCGCGCCGTCCGCGCCTGCGTCTTCGTCGCCGTGACGGCGTTCATGTGCGCCGGGCTGCTCAGCGCCGCGGTGCTGATCCCGGCGCCGCCGGTCGCCCTGCCGATGATCCTCGCGGTCTGCATCGGCCTGCCGATGGCGGCCGCCTTCGAGCTGCCGACCGCCGTCAGCGTCCTGCGCGGCGCGCGCCGCCGCCGGCGCGACCTCAGCGCGCTGCGGCGCGAGCTCGAGCTCCTGCCCGAGACCCAGCACCCGCTCGGGCTCTGACGCGCGCCGGCGTCGCCCGGCGCCGCGCGGGGGACTACGGAGCGGGCACCGCAGCGTGTCCGGATGGAGGCGGCGGCGGCCGGGCCTAGCGTCGGGTCTTGACACCCGACCGGAAGGAGGCCGCCATGGCCACCGAGCTCTCACGCCGCCCGTTCATGGACTTCGCCGAGATGCGCAGCCGCTTCGACCGCTTCCTCGAGGAGCTCACCGGCGGACGCCGCGAGGACGGCAGCTGGAGCATGGCGATGGACGTCCAGCGCACCGGCGACACGCTGACGCTGCGCGCCGACGTCCCCGGGATCGAGCCCGACGAGATCAAGATCACCGTCGAGGACAACGTCCTGACCGTCATCGGCGAGCACGAGGAGCAGCGCGAGGAGGAGGCGGAGGGCTACCTGCGGCGCGAGCGCCACTACGGCGCGTTCCGCCGCTCCATGACGCTCCCTGCCGGGGCCGAGGCCGACCACATCACGGCGACGACGAAGAACGGGGTCGTCGAGATCACCGTGCCGATCGCCGAGAAGCCCACCGGTCAGAAGATCGAGATCACGCCCGACAAGGCGTGAGCGGAGCGCGGCCATGAGCACTCAGGCGCAGCCGTACCCCACCGCGGCGCGGCTCGCGCCGCGGACGATGCCGGCGTACCGCCTCCCCGCGTGGGAGGCCGAGCCGGTGCTGGAGGAGGTCCCGGTCCCGGAGCCGGGCCCCGGCCAGGTCCTGATCAAGGTCGGCGGGGCCGGGGCCTGCCACTCGGACCTGCACCTCATGGAGTGGCCGGCCGGGCAGCTGCCGTTCGAGCCGCCGTTCACGCTCGGCCACGAGAACGCCGGCTGGGTCGAGGCGCTCGGCCCCGGCGTGCAGGACCTCAAGGTCGGCGAGCCGGTGGCGGTGTACGGGCCGTGGGGCTGCGGGCGCTGCCCGGCCTGCCGCCGCGGGAGCGAGAACTACTGCGAGCGCGCCGCCGACATCGGCGTCATGGGCGGCGGCCTGGGCCTCGACGGCGGCATGGCGGAGTACCTGCTGGTGCCGTCGGCGCGGCTGCTGCTGCCGCTCGGCGACCTCGACCCGCGCGACGCCGCCCCGCTGAGCGACGCGGCGCTGACCCCCTACCACGCGGTCAAGCGCTCGCTGCACAAGCTCGTCCCCGGCTCGACGGCCGTGGTGATCGGGGTCGGCGGCCTCGGCCACATGGCGGTCCAGATCCTCGCCGCCACGTCGGCGGCCCGGATCGTCGCCGTCGACACGTCGCCGTCGCGGCTGGAGCTCGCCCGCGAGGTCGGCGCCGAGGTGACCGTCCCGGCCGGCGAGGGCGCCGCCGAGGCGGTGCGCGAGGCGACGAAGGGCCGCGGGGCCGAGCTGGTCCTCGACGTCGTCGGCAACGACGACACGCTGGCGCTGGCGGTCGCCTGCGGCCGCCCGGAGGGCGATGTGACGCTGGTCGGGCTGGCGGGCGGGACGATCCCGTTCTCGTTCTTCGCCCAGCCCTACGAGTGCGCGCTGGCCACGACCTACTGGGGCAGCGCCGTCGAGCTGCACGAGGTGCTCGAGCTGGCGCGCGCCGGACGCATCCACGCGCACGTGCAGCGCTTCCGCCTGGACCAGGCGCCCGAGGTCTACGCGCGGCTGCGGCGGGGGGAGATCGACGGGCGGGCCGTCGTGTGCCCGCACGGATGAGCCCACGGCCGCCCGGCGGGGCCGCCCCCGCCGGGCCGGCCGGCGGACCGCCGGAGGTGGAGGCCGAGGCGGTACGCGAGACGCACTGCTCGCGCGTGCTGCTGCGCGGCGACCGCGCCTACAAGGTGCGCAAGCCGGTGCGGTTCGCGTTCGTCGACCAGGCGAGCGCGGCGGCGCGCCGCGCGCTGGCCGCCGAGGAGGTGCGCCTCAACCAGGAGCTCGCGCCGGACACGTACCTCGGCGTCGTCGACGTCCGCACGCTCGACGGCCAGCTCGAGCCGGCCGTCGAGATGCGCCGCTTCGCGGAGTCCGACACGCTGGCCGCGCGCCTGGCCGCCGGCACGGCGGCGCCGGAGGACCTGGACCGGCTCGGGCGCCGGCTGGCCGCGTTCCACGCGGGGGCGGCCCGCGTCGACGGCGGCGCCGGCGCGGCGCTGGCGCGCGCCGACCGCAACGCCGAAGAGCTGGCGCAGCTGCTCGGGCCGGAGCTGCGCGCCTCCGACCTCTGGCGGTGCACCCGCGGGCTGAGCGCCGGGATCCTGCGCCGCGCGGGCGACCTGGACCGGCGGGCGCACGACGGGCGCTGGCGCGACGGGCACGGCGACCTGCGCGCCGACCACGTCGTCCTCGGCGCCGGCGGCCTGCGGATCGTCGACCGCCTCGAGTTCGACCCGGCCCTGCGCGCCGACGACGCCGGCGGCGACCTCGCGTTCCTGCTCATGGACCTCGAGGCCCGCGGCGCGCGCTGGGCGGCCGGCGCGGTGCTCGGCGCCTACCGGGACGCCGGCGGCGACCCGGGCGACGACGCGCTGCTGGCGCTATGGGGCGCCTACCGCGCGATGGTCGCCGCCAAGGTCGCGTTCCTCTGGGCCACCCAGACCCGCGACCCGAGCGTGCTCGCGCGCGCTCACACGCGCATGGAGCTCGCCGGCACGCTCCTGTGGCGGGCCCGGGGCCCGCTCGTGCTGGTCGTGTGCGGACCGCCGGGCACCGGCAAGTCGACGCTCGCCGCCGAGCTCGGCCGGCGGACCGGGCTGCCGGTCGTCGCCACCGACGCCGTGCGCAAAGAGCTGGCCGGCGTCGCGCCCGAGCGACGGGCGCCGCCGGAGGCCTACGACGCGGCGATGACCGCGCGCGTCCATGACGCCGTCGGCGCGCGCGCCGCGGCGGTCCGCACGGCGTGCGGCGGCGCGATCGTCGACGGCACGATGCGCTCGGCGGATGTCCGCGCGGCGCTCCGCGCGCACCTGAGCGGCACGCGGCTGGCGTGGGTCGAGTGCCGCGCCCCGGCCGCGGTGGCCGCGGCCCGCGCCGACGCGCGTGCCGCCGCGGGCGGCGCGCTCTCCGACGCCGACGGCGCGATCGCCGCCCGGCTGGCCGCCGCGTGGGAGCCACTCGACGACGTGCCCGCGGGCGACCACGTCGTCCTGCGGGCAGACCGCGCGCCCGGCGATGCCGCCGACGAGCTGGAGAGCCGGCTCGACGCGCAGCTCTGAGCGGCGGCCGCGCCTAGCCGTGGCCGTCGGCGGTCCCCAGGCGCGCGGCCTGCGCGGCGTGGGCGGCCTCCGAGAGCCGCTCGAGCCGCTCGCGGACGCGCTCGTCGGCGCGCGCGTCGCCCGTGATGAGCACGAGCGCGTCGTCGACCGTCGACACCGGCCAGACCGTGAAGCGCCCGTCGCGGACGGCGTCGACGACGCGCCGGTCGAGCATCAGGTGCGGGAGGTTGGCCCGCGGCACGATCACGCCCTGGCGGCCGGTCAGCCCCCGCGCAGCGCAGAGGTCGAAGAAGCCCTCGACCTTCTCGTTGATCCCGCCGACGGCGTGGATGGCGCCGCGCTGGTCGACGGCGCCGGTCACCGCGATGCTCTGGTCGGCGGGCAGGCCGGCGAGCGCCGACAGCAGCGCGAGCAGCTCCGCGGTCGAGGCGGAGTCGCCCTCGACCGGCCCGTAGGACTGCTCGAAGACGATGCTCGCGCGCAGCGTCATCGGGCGGTCGGGGAAGTAGCGCCCGGCGAGGAAGCCGGAGAGGATCAGCACGCCCTTGGCGTGCACCGGGCCGCTCAGCCGCGCCTCGCGGTCGATGTCGACGACCTCGCCCTCGCCGGGCGCGACCGTCGCGGTGATGCGGATCGGGTGGCCGAACTCGTGGTCGCCGAGCTGGAGCACGGCGAGGCCGTTGACCTGCCCGATGACGCCGCCGTCGACCTCGATGACGCGCGTGCCCTCGAGGGTCGCGCGGCGCAGGCGCTCCTCCACGAGGTCGGCCCGCCGGCGCCGCGCGCGCAGCGCCGCCGCGACGTGGCGGGCGCCGACGGCGGTCGCCGGCTCGGCGACGGCGATCTGCGCCGACTCGGTGGCGAGGTCGCCGATGTCGCGCGTGCGCGTCGAGAGCCGGTCGCGATGGCCCACCAGCCGGCTGCCGTGCTCGACGACGGCCGCCATCGCGCCGCGGTCGAACGGCAGCAGGCCGCGCTCGGCGGCGACGCGCGCGAGCAGGCCGGCGTAGGCGGCGATCGCGGCGACGTCGCGCGGCATCTCGTCGTCGAAGTCGGCGCGCAGCTTGAACAGCCGCGGCACGTCGTCGTCGAGCTCGTGCAGCAGCTCGTAGAGCTCGGCCGGGGCGACGAGCACGACCGTGACGTCGATCTCCGCCGGCTCGGGGTCGAGCGTCACGCCCGGGAACAACATGTACTGCACGGCGACGTTCTCGATCTTCAGCCGCCCGGTGCGCAGCACGTCCTTCAGCCGCGCCCACGCGAACGGGGTCGACAGGACGTCGGCGGCCTGGAGCACGAGGAACCCGCCCGAGACCTGGTGCAGGATGCCGGCGCGCAGGTGCCGGTGGTCGGTGACCGCGGCGCCGAAGGCGGTCTCGTACTCGACGCGGCCGAACAGGTCGTAGTACGTCGGGTCGGTGGCGATGATCACCGGCGCCGGCTCGCCGGGCTCGTGGCTGACGAGCACGTTGACCACGTAGCGCGACACGAGCGCGGCCATCCTCCGCGCCGTGGGAGGGGCGATCCCGACCGCGGCGGCGCCGGCGTCCTCCTCCTCGCGCTCGCCGGTGGCGCGGAAGAGCTCGAGGTGCTCGACGATGTCGTCGCGCACGGCGGCCAGCCACGCGGCGACGCGCGGGACGTCGGACCAGCGCGCCCGCGCCTCGTCGACGAGGTGCCCGATGGCGAAGGTCGCGACCTCGTGCGTGAGCTCCCGGTGCCGCTCGTCCAGCTCGCGGTCCAGCTCGCGGACCGCGGCGAACGCGGCGTCGACCGGCTCGCCCAGCTCCGCCACCGCGCGCTCGTAGCGCTCGCGCACGACGTCGGGCATCGCGCGCGCCTCGTCGGGCTGCAGGGGCCGGCCGGCCACGACCGGCACCGTCATCACGCCGGCGGGCGTCAGCTCGATCTCGACGCCGGCGTGGTGCGCGCGCTGGGCCAGGCCGGTCAGCACCTCGGTGCGGCGCCGGTCGACGTCGTCGTGGATCGCCCGGTGGCGGGTGCGGTAGCTCTCGCTGTCGAAGGCGCGGGTCAGCGCCCGCCGGGCGTCCTCCACGAGCCGGTCGACGTCGGCGGCCAGCGCGCGCCCCCGGCCCGGCGGGACCGACACGGCCAGCGGCCGCAGCGGCTCGGCGAAGTGGTGCAGCAGCACGGCGTCGGGCGGGGTCGGGCGCGCCGCGGCCCGCTGCCGGAGCCAGTCGCCCAGGACGGTCCGCATGCCGGTTCCCGCCGGGCCGGTGGCGAAGACGTTGTAGCCGTCGGCCGGCATCGCGGCGGCGACCTCCAGCGCCTCGAGCGCCCGCGGCTGGCCGAACGGCCCCGTGAGCGGCGTGGCGGTCGACGTGTCGGCGACGGGGAGCTCGTGCTCGGCGCACGTCCGGCGCAGCTCCTCCGGCGTCGCCCCGGCAGGCCGGAGGATGGTCACGTGCTGCATGCCGCCGAAGCTAGGCGCCGCCGGGGACGCCGCCATCCGGGTTGGCGCGCGGCACACCTGCGGCGAATCCCGGACGCGCCGCGACCGTCCGTAGTTGGCACGGATGGCCGAGGGTGGACGGCCCGGATGGTCGGCCGTCGCGGCCGACCTAGCGTTGGCGGCACCCGAGAGAAGGAGGCGCGATGGCCACCCCGACGTCCACCCCGCAGAGCGGGACCAAGGACAAGACCTATGACCTGATCGCCGTCGCCCACCTGTGCCTCGAGCACGTGTGGCGGCTGGAGCAGTACGCGGCCGACGCCGATCGTGACGGGGACGCCGAGCTGGCCGACCTCTTCCGGCGCATGCGCGACCACAGCCAGCGCGGCGCGGAGGAGTGCAAGGGGCTGCTCACCCAGCGCTTGAAGGGCTGACCGGCACAAGCCCACGAGCTCGAGACGGCCGGACGCCGACCGATGAGCGACGGAGCGCTCCGGACGCCCGGCGGCCGCCACGGAACGGTGGCCGCCGGCGAATCCGGGTGGGCCGCGCCGGCGCGCCTGGTCGGCGACGGGCTTCCGGTGCCGTGCCTGGACGGGGTCGACCGCCCGTACGCGGCGCTGGACTCCGCGGCGTCGACCGGCGCGATGACCGCGGTCGCCGATCGCGTCGCCCGGTTCCTGCCGTGGTACTCGAGCGTCCACCGCGGCGCCGGCTACCTCTCGCAGCTGGCCACCGCCGGCTACGAGCACGCGCGCCGGGAGATCCTGGGCTTCGCGGGGCGGCCGGACGGCGGGGCCGACATCGCGATCCTCTGCCGCAACACGACCGAGGCGATCAACCACCTGGCCTACCGCCTCGCCGTGGAGCCGGGCGACGTCGTGGTCACGACCGCCGTCGAGCACCACGCCAACCTGCTGCCGTGGGGCCGCGTGGCGACGCGGCACGTCGTCGCGTGCGAGGCCGACGGCACGTTCTCCGCCGACGCGGTCGTCGCGGCCCTCGACGGCCGCCCGCGGCCGCGGCTGCTGGCGATCACCGGGGCCTCGAACGTGACCGGCTGGATGCCGCCGCTGGTGCCGATCGTGGCCGCCGCGCGCGAGCGCGGCGTCCCGGTGCTCGTCGACGCCGCGCAGCTGGCGCCGCACCGGCCGCTGCCCGCCGAGCCCGACTTCCTGGCCTTCAGCGGCCACAAGATGTACGCCCCGTTCGGCGCGGGCGCGCTCGTCGGCCCCCGCGCCGCGTTCGCCGCCGGCGAGCCGTTCCTGGCCGGGGGCAACGCGGTCGACCTCGTCACCCTCGACGACGTGATCTGGAAGGCGCCGCCCGACCGCGAGGAGGCCGGGTCGCCGAACGTCGTCGGCGTCCTGGCGTTCGCCACCGCGGCCGCCGAGCTGCGCCGGATCGGCTTCGACGCCGTCGCCCGGCACGACCTGGCGCTGGCGCGCCGGCTGCGCACGGGGCTCGCCGCGATCGACGGCGTGCGCCTCCTCGGCCCGGCCCCGGAGGCGGAGACGCTGCCGATCGCCACGTTCGTCGTCGAGGGCGTGCCCTACGCGCTGGTGGCGGCGCGGCTCAGCGCCGAGCACGGCGTCGGCGTCCGCCATGGGTGCTTCTGCGCCCACCCGTACCTCGCCCGGCTGCTGGGCCTCGGCGCCGCCGACCTGCGCCGGATGGCCGCCGACGTGCGCCGCGGCGACCACAGCGCCTTCCCGGGGGCGGTGCGCGCCTCGTGCGGCATCTCGGCCACGCGCGCCGACGTCGACCGCCTGCTGGCCGGGGTCGCGGCGATCGCCGCCGGCCCACCCGAGGCGCCCTACGTGCTCGACCGGCGCACCGGCGACTGGTGGCCGGCCGGGTTCGCGCGGCCGGCGGCCCCGGCGCCGGGCTGAAGCAGCCGCGGCACGTCGGCGATCGACCCGACCGTCGCGGTCGGCGTGATGCCCGAGGCGCGCACGCGGTCCTCGCGGTACTTGCCCGTGCGGACCAGGACGGCGGCGAGACCGGCGTCCAGCGCTCCGCCGACGTCGACCTCGACGTCGTCGCCGACCATCACCGCGGCGGCGGGCGGCAGCGCCAGGCCGTCGAGGACCGAGGCGAAGAAGCCGGCGGCCGGCTTGCCGACCACGAACGCCGGCACGCCGGCGGCGTACTCGAGCGCGGCGACGAAGGCGCCGGCGTCGAGCGAGAGGCCGTCGGCCGTCCGCCAGAAGCGGTTGTGCTGCAGGGCGACGAGCTCGGCGCCGTCCATGAGCAGGCGGAAGGCGCGGTTCAGCGGCTCGTAGCCGAACGAGGCGCCGAGATCGCCGACGATGACCGCGTCGGCACCGGCCTCGCCGGTCACCTCGTCCAGCCCGGCGAGGTCCTCCTTGACCGCGTCGGCGACGAGGAGGGCCACACGCCGGTGCCCGCGCGCGCGGCAGTGGGCGACGGCCAGCGCCGCCGGCGTGATGACCTCCTCGTCGGCGACGGCGAACCCGAGCCGCCGCAGCTTGGCGATCGTCTCGCCGCGCGAGTGCGCCGTGGTGTTGGTGACGAGCCGCAGCCGCAGCCCGAGGTCGCGCAGCGCGGCGACCGCCGCCGGGGCGCCCGGCACCGGCTCGCCGGCGACGTAGAGCACGCCGTCGAGGTCCAGGAGCACCGCCGCGGCGACGATCGCGTCCGCACACATGGCCGCATCGGTCATAGCGGTTGAGAACGGTCACCACAAGCGCGTAGCCTCGGGCGGACCGATCGACCGTGGAGGCCCCAATGGTGGGAACCCCTCGCAGGGTGGTGCCGCGATGACCTCGCTGGCCCTCGTGATGCTCGGCGCGGCGCTGGCGGCGCTGGCGGCGCACGGGCGGGAGCTCGCCCGCGTGTGGAGCGGCCGACCGCACGGCGTCAGCGTCGAGGAGGCGATGAGCGCCGACGTGCACGCCATCTCGGCGCAGCTCACCGTCGAGGAGGTGACGCACGGCGCGCTGGGGCCGAGCGAGCACCCGGTGTACGCGGTCACCGACGCGGGCGGGCGCGCGGTCGGCGTCCTGCTGCGCGACGACCTGCTCCACATCCCGCACCACGAGCGCCCCGCGCGGCTGGTCGGCGACGTCGCGCGTGCCGCGGTGGTCGACCGCGGCGCCGAGCTGGCCGGCGCGCTGGAGCGCCCGGACGTCGCCGGCGCGGGCACCGCGGTGGTCGTCGACGACCACCGCCGGCCGGTCGGGCTGCTGCGCGTCGGGGCGGCGCGGCCCGCCGCGGAGGCGGTCGCCGCCGACGTCCGGGGGGAGGACGGCCTGGGGCCGCTGGCCGCCGACGCCCGCCCGTCCTGAGCGGCGGCGGGCGGGCTACGGAGGGCGTGTGCGGCCCCCTGCGGATGCTCCGCACGCGCCCGCGCGGGACGCTGGGCGCACCGACCCCGACGCGAGGAGCGCACCATGGCGACCCTGACCACCCACCTCTTCGACCACGCGGTCACCGGCGCGGCGACGTGGATCGACGAGCTGTCGGCCGAGCTGCGGACCGACGACCCGCGCGAAGCGCGCCGCGTCCTGCGCGCGGTCCTGCACGCGGTGCGCGACCGGCTCGAGCCCAACGAGGCCGCGCAGCTGGCGGCCCAGATGCCCGAGCTCGTCCGCGGCATCTACTACGAGGACTGGGTGCCGGGCCGCCGCGCGCCGCGCCACCGCGACGAGTTCCTCCGCGCGATCGCCCACGAGGGCCGCCTCGCGGGGGCGACCGAGGCGTCGTTCGCGGCCGCGGCGGTGATGCGCGTCCTGCGCGCCCACATCAGCGAGGGCGAGATCGCCGACGTGCTGGGGGTCATGCCGTCCGAGCTGCGCGAGCTGCTCGACGCCTAGGGCGAGCCGCGGGCGCCATGCACGACGACGCCGGCGCCGAGGTGGTGGTCGCCGGCGTCCGCCGCGCCTTCGGCCCGCTCGTCCCGGCGCTGCGTGACGTCGACCTGACCGTGGCGCCGGGCGAGGTCGTCCTGCTCAGCGGCCCGTCGGGCGCCGGGAAGAGCACGCTGCTGAACCTCGTCGCCGGGCTGGACCGCCCGGACGCCGGGGAGGTGCGGGTCGACGGCGCCGTGGTCGCCGCGCTCCGCGACCCGGCGCGCTACCGGCGCGAGGTCGTGGGGGTGGTCTTCCAGCTCCACCACCTGCTCGGCGAGCTGACGGCGCAGGAGAACGTCGAGCTGCCGCTGCTGCCCGCCGGCCTGCGGCGCGCCGAGCGGCGCGCCCGCGCGCGCGCCGCCCTCGTCGAGGTCGGCCTCGAGGGCCGCCTCGGCCACCGTCCGGGGCAGCTCTCCGGCGGCGAGCGCCAGCTCGTGGCGGTCGCGCGGGCGATCGTCGGACGCCCCCGGCTGCTGTTGGCCGACGAGCCGACGGGCGCGCTGGACTCGGCCGCCGGCGCGCGCGTCCTCGACCTGGTCGCCGGGCTGGCCGACCGTCGCGGGATGACGGTGCTCCTCGTCAGCCACGACCCCGGCGCGGCGCGCTGGGCCGACCGCGTCGTCACGCTGCGCGACGGGCAGGTCACGGGTGAGGCACCCGGCGGGCGGCGGGCGCCCGCCGCCGCG
>DASTWY010000020.1:0-33178 GCA_035765735.1 Baekduia sp.
CACGGCGGCAGCGACCAGTTCTGGCCCTGCTGGTTGAACGCGTCCGGCGGCGCGCCGACCGTCACGCCCGGGGCGAGCACGTCCTGCAACGCCCAGGCGTCCGCGCCGCCCGGATCGACGCCGACGGGGAGGTCGTGCACGATGCCGATGGTCATGTCCTCGGCCGCCTGGCGCGCGGTGGCCAGCTGCTCGTCGCAGAGCTCCTGGAGCCAGGCGTGGAAGGACACCCGGGCGGGGTCGGCCTGCTCGCGGACCGCCGGGTTGTCGGGGTGGCGCAGCTCCTCGGGCCACTCGCGGTAGTCCGCGCCGTGCACCTCGGCGAGGGCGCAGTACAGGGCGAAGTCGTCACCCTCCCGGGTGGTCTCCGGCTTCAGCAGCTCCAGCGCCGCGATCTTGGCGTCCCACACCTGGTCGTAGTCGATGAGCTCGGTCGTGCGGTCCGGCCGGAGCGCGTCCACGGCCGCCTTCGTGGCGTCATCCGCGTCGAGGTACGCATTCGTGGCGGTGACCCGCAGGTAGACGGGGTTGGTGTGGCGGCGGCTGGAGGGGGAGTAGGGGGAGGGCTGGATCGGGTGCACCGGGGCCACCGCGTGCATCGGGTTCAGCAGCACGACCCCCGCCCCGGTGTCCCTCGACCAGGTGACGAAGTCGCGGAGGTCGGCGAGGTCGCCCACACCCCAGGAGTCCCGCGAGTGCATCGCGTACATCTGGAGCGCCCAGCCCCAGGTCCGCGGCGGCTCCGGCAGGCTCGCCGGGGCGACGACCAGCGTGCTCTCGCGGCCGTCGGCGATCAGCGTGTGCCAGCCCAGCGGCAGGTCGCCCGGGATCTCGTCGCCGATGTCGAGGGTGTCGCCGTCCTCGGTGTGGACGGTCGCCCGCGCCGGCAGCTTCCGGGTCTGACCGGTGCGCAGCACGATCGTCGGCGGCAGGTCGTCGGCGCGGACCTCGGCCAGAGCCTGGCTGATCGCCTGCGGGGAGTCCGCCGCGACGCCGAGCTTGGCGAGCACCGCCACCACCACGTCCGACTCGACGTCGATGCGGCGGCGCTCGCTGCCCTCGTACCAGGTGGCGACCCCGTGGGCGTCGGCCAGCTCTACCAGCTGATCATCCATGGGGCCCATTCTGTCGGGCTTCGCCGTCAGAAGAGCGACGCGACCGCCACCGCCCCGCCTGCGGCCAGGATCATCCCGCCGATCGCGAAGCCCAGCGGCTTGCGCCGCCACGCCGTGTGCCGGTCCAGCGCGTACCAGCCGGGGCCGGTCAGGCCGCGGGGGCGCAGCGGGCGATCGTGGCCATCGTCAGCGCCACGGCGTCGGACACGGTCGCGTAGTCGACGTTCTCGGCCGTGTCGGTCGGCCAGTGATAGTTCGACGGCAGCTGGTCGGCGTCCATCGAGCCGACGCTGGCCACCTCGTAGCCCTCGCGCAGCGGCACGAGGCCGTCGGTGGCGAACGTGAAGCGGAACCCGCGCTTCAGGCGGACGCCGGCGTCGCGCGCGGCCGCGCCGACGATGTCGCGCTGGCGGTGCGGGTACTCGCGCATCCGCAGGAACCCCTCGCCCTCGATGAGCACGAGGTCGGGCGAGCCCACGGTGTCGAGGCAGAGGAAGCTCGTGCGCTCGCACGGCAGCGCGTCGCGGTGGCGGCGCAGGAACGCCAGCATCCCGGCCTGGTTGCCCTCCTCGGCGCCGGCCGACAGGAGGATCACCCGGACGCCGGCCGGCGGCCCGGAGCGCTCGAGCCGGCGCGCCACCTCCAGCAGGACCGCGACGCCCGTGAGGTTGTCGTTGGCCCCCGGCACGACGGCCTGGCGCGACATGTGCGCCATGACGGCCGCCGCAGCCGCCGCCACCAGCGTGCCGCCGGCGGTCAGGCGGCGCGAGCCGAGCGCTGCCCCGGCGGCGACGGCCGCCGGTCCGCCGGCGACCAGGCCCATGAGCGGCGGCCAGCGGTCCATCCGCGCGTGCAGCCCTGAGGCGTGGCGCGCGATCAGGCGCGGCACCGTCGGGTCGAAGATGAAGCTCGTGCGCGCGGCGTCGTGGTGGGCGTGCACCACGAGCGTGTGCGCCGCCTGCGGATCGCCGAGCTCGGCCACGACGTTCCACGTCGGTCGCTTCGGCAGCACCCCGCGCAGGGCGCGCCGCCGCCCGCCGCTGAGATCCTGGGCGAGCGCCGCCGCCGCGACGCCGCCGAGGAGCGCCCCGGCGCGCCGGCGGCCCCGCAGCGCGGCCACGCCGCCGAGCACGCCGCCGAGGTTGCCGGCCGTCATCGGCCAGAAGTACGTCCCGTGGACGGGCTCCTCGTCGATCGCCACGCGGGCCCCGCACGCGCGCAGCCGGGCGGCGATCCACTCCGCGGCCTCGCGCTCGCCCGGCGAGCACGGCGGGCGCTCGATCGCGGCGAGCGTCGCGACGTCGGCGCGCAGCGCGCCGGCCACGTGGGGGGTGGCGGTGGGCGGCATCGGGCCGCAGCCTACCGCCGGGTAAGGTCCCGCCCATGACCGCCTCCGACCCCGATTGCATCTTCTGCAAGATCGTCGCCGGCGAGCTGCCGGCCGCGATCGTCGCCGAGGACGAGCGCACGATCGCGTTCATGGACATCAACCCGGCGACCCGCGGTCACGCGCTGGTCATCCCGCGGACCCACGCGCGCGACCTGCTGACGGTCGGTGCCGAGGACCTCGAGGCCTGTGCCCGCGCGGCCCAGCGGCTGGCCGGCGTGGCCAAGGAGGCGTTCGCGGCCGACGGCGTCAACCTGCTGCAGTGCACGGGCGCGTCGGCGTGGCAGACGGTCTTCCACTTCCACTTCCACGTGATCCCGCGCTACGACGACGACCCGCTCCAGGTCCCGTGGGTGCCGTCACCGGGCGACGCCGACGAGATCCGCGCGGCGGGCGAGCAGCTGAAGGCAGCGGCGTGAGCGGCGTCGTCCGGCTCGAGCACGACGGCCCACTCGCCGTCCTGACCCTCGACGCGCCCCCGCTGAACCTCTTCGACGCCGCCGTCTTCGCGGGCTTCCGCGACGCGATCGACGGGCTCGTCGCCCAGCCGCCGCGGGGCGTCCTCATCCGCGCCGAGGGCAAGGTCGTCAGTGGCGGCGTCGACGTCGGCAAGGTCTTCGACGGGATGTCGCCCGAGGCCGGCGGCCAGCTGTGGGCCGAGCTGCTGGCCGACGTCCAGAAGCTCGAGGACCTCCCGTGCCCGGTCGTCTTCGCCGCGCACGGGCTGTGCCTGACCGCCGCGTTCGAGATCGCGCTCGCCTGCGACATCCTGCTCGCCTCGGAGCGCGCCCGGTTCGGCCTCGTCGAGATCGTCGTCGGCCTGACGCCGTCGATGGGCGGCCCGCAGCGGCTGGCCGAGCGCGCCGGCCCGGCCCGCGCCAAGGAGCTGATCTTCACCGGCGACCTCTTCGACGCCGAGACGCTCGAGCGCTGGAACGTCGTCAACCGCGTCCTGCCCGCCGAGGGCTTCGACGAGGCCGCACGCGCCTACGCGCTGCGCATCGCCAACGGCCCGACCCAGGCCCACGCCGCCACGAAGGCGATCGTGCGGGCCCAGAAGGAGGATGGCGCCCGCGCCGCCGACGCGATCGTGCCCGAGGTCTCCGGCGCGCTGTTCGAGACGGAGGACCTGCAGAACGCGGTCCGCTCGTTCCTGGCCGAGGGACCGGGCAAGGCGATCTACACCGGTCGCTAGGACGTCGCGCGCGACTCGGCGGGCTCGCCCACGTGGCGGCCCGCGTGCTCGTGCGCCCAGACGACTAGGCCGCAGGAGCCCAGCGCGACGCCCAGGCCCGAGACGGCGCCCCAGCCGCCCGTCGACCACGCCAGCGACGCGCCGGCGGAGCCGAGGGCGCCCCACAGGAAGTTCGACGCCATGTAGGCGGTCGTGACGCGGCTGCGGGCATCGGCGCGCAGCGTGTAGATCGTGCTCTGGTTGAGGATGTGCTGCCCCTGGATGCCCAGGTCGAGCAGGACGGCGCCGGCCACCAGGGCCGCCAGCGAGCCGCCGCCCAGCGCGAGCAGGCCCCACGCCGCCGCGATGCTGACCAGGAACGCGCCGGTCGCCGCGTGGCCATGGCCGCGGTCGGCCAGCCGTCCCGCCTGCTGCGCGGCGCCGGCGCCGAACAGCCCCGCGAGGCCGAAGAGGCCGATCGTGCCCTCGCCGTAGTGGTACGGGGCCCCCGACAGCAGGAAGGCGATCGCCGTCCACAGCACGCTGAAGCTCGCCATGCCCAGCGCCCCGTAGGCCATCCGCCGCCGCAGCAGGGGCTCGTCGAGCACCAGCCGGCCGACGGAGCGCAGCAGCGCGCCGTACGGCAGGTGCGCCGCCTTCGGCGTCGCCGGCAGCGCGCGGTCGAGCACGACGGCGAGCACGAGCATCACGGCCGCGCCGATCCCGTAGACCAGCCGCCAGCCGCCGAGCTCCGCGATCAGGCCGCTGGCCGTCCGCGCCAGCAGGATTCCGAGCAGCAGCCCGCTCATGACGTTCCCGACGACCCGCCCGCGCTCGTGGTCGGCGGCCAGGCTGCCTGCCAGCGGCACGAGCACCTGGACAACCACCGAGGTGACGCCGATCACCGCGATGGCCAGCGCCAGCGCCGCGAACGACGGCGCCAGACCGGCCCCGGCCAGGCCCACGGCGGTGACGACGAGCATGCGCGCCACCATCCTGCGGCGGTCCAGCAGGTCGCCGAGCGGCACGAGAAGCACGAGGCCCGCCGCGAAGCCGACCTGCGACGCGGTCACCAGCAGGCCTGCGGTGCCGGGGGCGACGCCGAGGTCGCGGGCGATGACGTCCAGCAGCGGCTGCGCGTAGTAGAGATTGGCGACGGCGGCGCCGCAGGCGACCGCCAGCAGCACGACCAGACGGCGGTCGAGGCCGGGAGTGGGGGGAGCGGAGACGGGAACGCGGGACACGGTAGTGCGCGTCCGCTGGGCGCTTGCGCCCGCAACTTCGCCGCACCGTGGTGTTGAATGACCATGATGCCTCGTTTCCGCACCGCCCTCGCGGGCGTCCTGGTGGCCGGTCTCGCCGTCCCCGCCGTCGCTCCCGCGATGCTCGACAACGTGCCCTCCGTCGAGACACCGGACGCCACCCCGAGCTGCCCCACGAAGCCGTGCTACGCCGTCGGCCGCACGACCGGCTACCAGGCCAAGGTCGGCGAGAACCGCGGTCTGTACACGGTCCAGCACGACGGCCGCATCGTCTCGTGGTCGATCACGCTCTCCAAGCCGAACCGCAAGCAGATCAAGTTCTTCGACAAGAGCCTCGGCGGCGAGTCCCAGGCGCAGATCTCCGTGCTGCGCATGGGCCACAAGCTGCACGCGCGCCTGGTCGCCCAGGGCGAGCCGCAGAAGCTCGAGCCGTACTTCGGGCAGACGGTGGAGTTCCCGCTCGAGCAGTCGATCCCGGTCAAGAAGGGCTACGTGATCGCGCTGACCGTGCCGACGTGGGCGCCGGCGCTCGCTGCCGGGCTGCCCGGCGACACCTCCTGGCGCGCCAGCCGCGGCAAGGGCACCTGCGACGACAGCCAGACGCAGACCGCGCAGTCGGTCAACCAGCTGGCGCAGTACTACTGCCTGTACCGCACCGCGCGCCTCATGTACTCGGCGCGGGTCATCACCGACCCGCAGCCGACCGAGCAGCCCAAGAGGAAGAAGTCGAAGAAGAAGGGCTGAGGCCGCCGGCGGGCGCTCAGCAGGCGCCCGGGTTCTGAGAGCAGAAGTCGCTGAAGCCGCCGGAGTCCGTGGTGGCGGTGCCCCCGGCGGTGTCGCCTGTGGTGCCGTCGGTGGCGGTCGTGCCGCCGCTGGACGTTCCGCCCGTCGTGCCGCTGTCCGCTGTGCCCGTGGACGGGGCGCTGGTGCCCGTGCTGCCGGTCGTGCCGGCGCTGGTGTCGCCGACGGCCGGCGACGGCGCAGTCGCGGCGCTCGAGGACGACGACGAGCTGCTCGGCGCGGCGCTGCTGCTCGCGGCCGCGCCCGCGTCGGCGCCCGCGGTCGTGGACGGCGTGGCGGTCGTCGACGGGGTGCTCGTCGAGGTCGACGAGCCGCCCGCGGGCAACGTCGGCGTGGCGTTCGGCGCGAGGAGGTCCGGCGTCGTCGCCGGGACGACGTCGTGCGTCTCGGCGTCGCTGCCGCACGCCGCCAGTCCCCCGGTCAGGGCGACGGCACAGGCGATGGCCGCGACGGGACGGCGCATGGTGCGGTGACTCAGGCGGACGGCCCGGGCAGCGGGCTCATGCGACGGCCGCAGGTCGGGCAGTCGTTGAGGTCCTTCTGCGCGAGCTGGTCGCAGTGGTCGCAGAAGCGGAGGTTCTCGATCGCCCACGGGAGGCGCGAGGGGGTCGGGGCCAGCGGCACGACGCGGCCGACGACCTCCAGGGGCTCGCCGGTCTCGCGGTCGCGGTAGACCTTGCCCGGCTCGGCCTCGAGGAAGATCTCGCGCCCCGTCGAGGGGGTGCGCATGCGGTAGCGCTGCTTGAGCATCGGCGTGAAGGTTACTGATCGGCCGCGTCGCACCGCGCGCCAGCGGGCATGATGCGCGGGTGCGGATCCTCGTGTTCCACGGCTACCTGCTGCGCGGGACCGGCTCGAACGTCTACACCGCGCTGCTGGCCACCGCCCTGGCACGTCAGGGCCACGAGGTCCACCTCCTCTGCCAGGAGCGCCGGCCGGAGGACGTCGAGGCGGTGACGGCCGCCGCCGACTGGGACGGCGGCCGCCTGGAGGTGCGGCCGCTGCGCGATCCGGCGCCGGGCTGCGCGCCCATCACCACGTACCGGCCGAACCTCGGCGGCGTGTTGCCCGTGTACGTCGCCGACCGCTACGAGGGCGTCGAGGCGCGCCCGTTCACCGAGCTCGACGACGCCGCCGTGGCCGGGTACGTGGAGCGCAACGTCGCCGCCGTGCGGGAGGTGGCGGCGCGCGTCGCGCCGGACGTCGCGCTGGCCAACCACCTCATCATGGGACCGCTGATCCTGGCCCGTGCGCTGGGCGGCGACGTGCCCTATGCCGTCAAGGTCCACGGCAGCGCGCTGGAGTACACCGTCAAGGTCGACCCGGCCCGGTTCCTCCCCGCCGCGCGGGAGGGGCTCGCCGGCGCGCGGACGGTCCTCGTCGGCTCGCGCCACACCGCCGAGAGCCTGTGGGCGGCGGTCGGCGACCCGGAGCTGGCGGCGCGCACGCGGCTCGGCCCGCCGGGCGTCGACGTCGCGCTGTTCCGCCCCCGCGCGCACGGCGAGGCGACGGCCGACCTCCACGGGCTGGCCGGCGAGCTCCAGCGGCGCGCCGACGCGGCTCCAGCAGCTGCGGACGGCGCCGCGGCCTCGGCCTTCTCCCGCGACGCCGGCGAGGCGGCCCGCGCCCTGCGCGCGGTCGACGCCGGGGCCGACCGGCACGTGGCGTTCGTCGGCAAGCTCATCGTCTCCAAGGGCGTGGACCTGCTCGCCGCCGCGTGGCCGCTCGTCCTGGCCGCCGTCCCGGACGCGCGGCTGCTCGTCGTCGGCTTCGGCGCCTACCGCGAGCCGCTCGAGGCGCTGCTCGCCGCGCTCGCCGCCGGGGACCTGGACGCCGTCCGGCGGATGGCCGAGGCCGGCCGCGCCGCTGAGGGCGGGCCACGGGCGCCGCTGCGCCACCTCCTGGCCTTCCTCGACGACCTGGAGGAGA
The DNA here is from genome assembly GCA_035765735.1 of Baekduia sp. Lineage (GTDB taxonomy): Bacteria > Actinomycetota > Thermoleophilia > Solirubrobacterales > Solirubrobacteraceae > Baekduia. The sequence goes on from DASTWY010000020.1 coordinate 7,666, forward strand.
GCGCCGACCGCGACGTCTACCTGGGCGCGGCGCGGGCGCTGCCGGACCGCGTGCTGCTGACCGGGCGCCTCGAGCACGACGAGCTGGCGCCGCTGCTGGCGCTCTGCGAGGCGCAGGTGGTGCCATCGACGTTCCCGGAGGCGTTCGGGATGGTGGCCGCGGAGGCCGCCGCGTGCGGCACGCTGCCCGTCGTCGCCGACCACTCCGGCCTCGCGGAGGTGCGGGCCATCCTCGCGGCGGCGCTGCCGGAGCAGGTGCGCCCGTGGCTGGCGTTCGAGCGCGGGCCCCGTGCGGTGCGCGACCTCGCCGACCGCCTGATCGCCTGGCTGACGGCGCCGGCGGACCTGCGCGACGCGACCCGGGCCGCGCTGGTCGCCACGGCGCGCGAGCGCTTCGCCTGGGAGGGCGTCGCCCGCGACGTCCTCGCGGCCGCCGAGGGGCGCCACGCCGACCTTCCCGAGCCGTGAGCGCGCCCGCCGGCCACGGTGCCCGCTTGCAATCGCCCCCCGGGCTCCGGGTAGGATCGCCCGGACCATGGGGAAGAGGCTTCGTCCGCGCGCCGCGCTCACCGCTGGGCTGATCTGTGCCGTTCCGCTCCTGTCCGCCTGCGGCGTGAAGAACGAGCAGGCCGACGTGGTGGCCGGCAAGCAGGTCTTCGTGTCGAAGTGCGGCGCGTGCCACACGCTCAGCCGCGCCGGCACGAAGGGCACCACCGGCCCGAACCTCGACGAGGCGTTCCGGCAGCCCGAGCGGGACGGCTTCGGCGAGTCGGCGATCCGCGGCATGGTCTACAAGCAGATCCTCTATCCCGCCCGGGGCGGCGTGATGCCGGCCAAGCTCGTCGACGGCGAGCAGGCCCACGACGTGGCCGCCTACGTGGCGATGGTCGCTGCGCAGCCGGGCAAGGACGCCGGGCGGCTCGCCGCCGCGGTCAAGGCCGCGGGCGGCGGGACGGCGACCGAGAAGAACGGGACGCTGACGATCCCCGCCGACCCCAGCGGCCAGCTGGCCTACGAGGACGACAAGGCGACGGCCCAGGCCGGCACCGTCAAGATCGTCATGCCCAACCAGTCGGGCGTGCCGCACAACATCGCCATCGACGGCCTCGGCGCCGGGAAGATCGTCACGAAGGGCGAGTCGAGCTTCACGGCCAAGCTCGAGGCGGGCAAGACGTACACGTACTACTGCGAGGTCCCCGGGCACCGTGCCGCGGGGATGCAGGGGACGCTGACCGTCAAGTGAGCCTCCGGGGGGCGTTTCGCGCCCCCCGCGTCGGCGCGGCTGTCGGCGTACGTGGTCGGCGCGGCCGTCCGCGCCTGAGCGCCGCCGCGCCTCCCGGGACCGGCGGGTGGTCGCGCGGGCGCCGGTCGCGCTCGCGGCCGGGGGCGCGGTCGCTGGTGGTCGGCGCGATGCTGCGGGGCGCCGTGGGGCTCCGCTCAGGTGAGCGTGCGGATCAGGAGGACGATCGCGATGATCGTCGCGAAGAAGGCGACGACGACCAGGAGCGCGCGGAACGCCGCCGCTTCGCTGCGGAACGGCGCCAGCAGGCGCTCCAGGTCGGCGTTCCAGTCGCGCTGGGTCACCTGGGTCAGATGACGTAGATCGTCGTGTAGACGATGACCCACATGATGTCGACGAAGTGCCAGTAGACGCCCGGCACCTCGACGCCGCGGTGGGACTCGGGGGAGTAGTGGCCGCGGAACGCCCGCCACGTGACCATCCCGAGGAGCAGCAGGCCGATCGTCACGTGCGCGCCGTGCAGGCCGGTGAGGCTGAAGAAGATCGTGCCCTGAGCGTGGTCCTGCGGCGCGAAGCCGATGTGGACGTACTCGTTGATCTGGATGAAGAGGAACGTCGCGCCGAGCAGGAACGTCGTCAGCATGCCCGCGCGCAGGCCGAAGCGGTTGCCGTTCTTGATCGACGTCTGCGCCCAGTGCAGGGTCAGCGACGACGACAGCAGGATCGCGGTGTTGACGCCCGCGACGGCGACCGGGAGGTCCTTGCCGTCGATGGGGAACCACGTGGCGTCCTGGTTCACGACCCGGATGAAGAAGTAGGCCGTGAAGAAGGCGCCGAAGACCATCACCTCGCTGATGATGAACAGCAGCATCCCCAGCAGCCCGGGCTCCACGCGGGAGCTCCGGTTGGCGACCGGGGGGCCGTGGTGGTGGTCGTCGTGGGCGGTGGCGCTGAGCGCGGCGGCTTCCATGGATCTCCTCTAGACGGCGTTGGCGGCGGTGCGCTCGCGCGCCTCCACGTGCTCGACGTCCTTGCCGCTGGCCTTGCGCACGCGCTCGATGAGGTCGGCACGCAGCCAGCCCGACCGGGTCGCCGGCAGGGTCGAGATGACGATGTCGTCCACGCGGAACAGCTGCAGGGCGTTCATCGTGGCGGTGTACGGGTCCGGGTCGCCGATCATGCCGGCGGCGATGAGGTTCGCCGCGATCAGGCGGTCGACGACCTGGGCCATGCGCGCGCGGGCGCGCGCGACGTGGGCGCCCTCGCCACCCTCCTGGGGCACGACGACGATGTGCAGCGTGCCGCGCTCGCGGCCTGAGGCCTTCTCCTGCAGGCAGTGCAGCAGCTCGTCGCCGCTGGCCGTCCGCGCCGCCACCACGAGGGTCACGTGGAAGGGGATGCCCTCGGCGTCGATGTCCTGGACGACGTGGTTGACCGGCAGCCCGGAGGCCTGCTCGATGCGCTCGATGAGGTCGCGGCGCAGCCAGCCGGAGATGGTCGCGGGGTAGGTCGAGACGATGATCTCGTCGGGCTTGTGCTCGCCGACGGCGTCCATCGTCGCCGTGTACGGATCCGGGTCGCCGATGTCGCCGATCGCCTGGATGCCGAGGTCGCGCAGGAAGCGGCGCGCCAGGTCGATGCGGACCTTCGCGGCGTCGAAGACGGCGTCGTCGTAGATGATGTTGCCGTGCTTGGGCCGGTTGCGCGGCACGCACACGACCACGCGGGCGTCTTCGTGGTCTCCCGCGGCGTCCTTGACGGCCTCGAGGAGCTTCGCCCCGCCGAGGGTCTCGTTGGCGACGACCAGGATCGTCTTCATGTGCACTCCCCTGTCACTCGGATGGTGGCTGCGCGTGGGATCCGGCCGGCGTCGGACGGACCTCCGCCGGCGCGCCGGGCGCCGCGGGACCGAAGATGCCGTGCACGGCTCCCGGGACGCCGTACTCGTAGGGCCCGCCGACGACGGTGGGCACCTGGTCGAAGTTGAACACCGGCGGCGGCGAGCTGACCTGCCACTCGAGCGTCAGCGCCCGCCACGGGTTGGCCGTCGCGCGGGCGCCGCCGCGCCACGAGGCGATCATGTTGTAGGCGAAGATCAGGGTGCTCAGGCCGAGCCCGAAGGACGCCAGCGAGATGATCAGGTTCCACGTCGCGAACTGGTCGGCGTAGTCGGCCACGCGCCGCGGCATGCCGTTGACGCCGATGATGTGCATCGGCGCGAACGTGGCGTTGAAGAAGACGAAGGTCAGCCAGAAGTGCAGGCGGCCGAGCCGCTCGTCGAACATCCGGCCCGTCATCTTCGGGAACCAGTAGTAGACGCCGGCGAAGATCGTGAACAGCGACCCGCCGAAGAGCACGTAGTGGATGTGGGCGACGATGAAGTACGTGTCGCTGACGTGGATGTCGAGCGGCACCATCGCGAGCATCACGCCCGAGATCCCGCCGCAGGTGAACATCGTCAGGAAGCCGAGGGCGAAGAGCATCGGCGTGTCGATCCGCAGGACGCCGCGCCACAGCGTGGCCAGCCAGCTGAAGATCTTGATGCCGGTCGGCACCGCGATGATCGCCGTGGTGACCATCATCGGGATGCGGATCCACGACTGCATGCCCGAGACGAACATGTGGTGCGCCCACACCGTGAAGCCGAGGACGACGATGGCGAGCAGCGAGAAGGCCATCATCCGGTAGCCGAAGACGGGCTTGCGCGCCTTGACCGACAGGACCTCGCTGATGATCCCGAAGCCGGGCAGCATCATGATGTAGACGGCCGGGTGCGAGTAGAACCAGAAGACGTGCTGGTACATCAGCACGTCGCCGCCCTTGCCGGCGTCGAAGAAGTGGAAGCCGAGCGTGTAGTCCAGCAGGACGAAGAACTGCGACGCGGCGATGAACGGCGTGGCGATGACCACCAGCAGCGACGTCGCGAAGTTCGCCCAGGGCAGCAGCGGCATGCGGAAGAACGACATGCCCGGCGCCCGCATGGTGATGATCGTCACCAGGAAGTTCAGCGCCGTGGCGATCGACGAAGCCCCGGCGAACTGCACGGCGATGGTGAAGAACATCTGGCCCATCGGCGCCGTCGTGGAGAGCGGGGCGTAGGCCGTCCAGCCGCTGGCGAACGAGCCGCCGGGCGCGAAGAACGACGCCAGCATGAGCACGCCGGCGCACGGGAGCATCCAGAACGAGAGGGCGTTCAGCCGCGGGAAGGCCATGTCCGGCGCGCCGATCATCAGCGGCAGGACGTAGTTCGCCAGCCCGGCGAAGACCGGGATGATGAACAGGAAGATCAGGATCGACGCGTGGACGGAGAACAGCCCGTTGAACGTGTTGGAGTCCACGAACTGCCGGCCCGGCTCGGCCAGCTCCGCGCGCATCAGCATGGCCATCAGGCCGCCGATGAACAGGAAGGCGAACGAGTGGACCACGTACTGGATGCCGATGACCTTGTGGTCGGTGTTCGGCCGGAAGTAGTCCTTCCACGACCGGGCGCCGTGGGACGAGTGGTCCTCGGCCCGCGTGGGGCGCCCGGACGCCCAGTAGAACCAGTAGTCGAAGCACCCCAGGCCGATCAGGAAGGCCAGCGGCAGGGCGATCATGCCGATGAGCACGATCGACTCGGCATCGAGGAAGTGGGTGTACGTGTCGTGGCCGTAGGCCATCCGCACCACCCAGCTCAGGCCGAGGCTGAACGCCGCGGCGGCGAGCATGTACGCCCCCGCCCGGTACCAGCCCGGCTGTCGCACGTTGACCGTCACTTCGCCGCAACCTCCTGGAGGTACTTCACGAGCGCATCCACCTCGGGCTTGCTGAGCAGCTGCGCGTAGTTGGCCGGCATGATGTTCGCGTCGAAGCCCGTGGCGATCTCGGCGTTGGGGTTGAGGATCGACTCGCGGATGAACGCGGCGTCCTTGCCCTTGAGCACGGTGTCGAGGTCGGGGCCGACGCCGCCGGCCGTCCCCGCGTCGGCCAGCTTGTGGCAGCTGCCGCACGCGGCCGCCCCGGCCTGGTTGCCCTGGGTGAAGAGCTGCTTGGCGTCGACCTGCGGCGCGCCGCCCTGGCCGCCGGCGCCGCCGCCGGCCGGCGGGCTCGTCATCTTCTTGACCCAGGCCGCGTACGCCGGCTTGGTCAGCACGTGCGCCGAGGCGCGCATGAAGGCGTGGCCGAGGCCGCAGAGCTCGGCGCAGACGACGGGGTAGGTGCCCAGGCGCGTCGGCGTGACGCGGTAGTGCGTCGTGATGCCCGGCACGGCGTCGATCTTCATCCGCCACGCCGGCACCCAGAAGTCGTGGAGCACGTCCTTCGTCGTGACGTTGAAGCGGACGGACTCGCCCTCGGGCACGTAGAGCTGGCCGGAGCTGAAGCGCTTGCCGCCCTCGTCGTACTGGAAGGTCCAGGCGAACTGCTGGCCGTCGACGGTGATCACGCGCTCGGGCGTGGTGGCGGCCGGCGCCTTCTCGATGTCGTGCAGCACGAGGTAGGCGTACGTGCACAGCGAGACCAGCAGGATCGCCGGGAATGCCGTCCAGAGGACCTCCAGGCGCGTGTTGCCGTGGATCGGCGGGCCGTCGAGGTGCTCCTGGCCGGGCCGCATGCGGAAGTCGCGGACGGCGAACAGCACCACCGTCGCGACCAGCACGAAGAACGGCACCGAGCAGATGATCAGGACGTCCCACAGCGTGTCGATCGGACCAGCCTGCTTGGAGCCGGCGGTCGGGAACCAGTCGATGACGAGTCCGAGGGCGATGCCCACGATGGAAGCGACGAGGCCGACGACCACCATCTCCCTGATGGTGCGCCGGCCCCCTCGTCCACCCAGGGGATCGACCTCCGCTCGCGTGCTCTCCTCACCCATTGGCGGCGAGCCTAACCGCACGGCGCGACGGGAAGCAACGGTGATCCGCGCCGAGCGGACGACCGGGCGGGTGTGAGGCGGCCCGCGGCCGCGGCGTCAGGCGGCCGCGCCGGCCGGCGGCCGAGCGGCGCCCGGGCCCGCGGAAGGGGTGGAGAGCGGCCCGTGGCCGTCGAGGCTGGCCGGCAGGGGCGGGATGCCCTTCGGGCGCATCGCAGCGGACCGGTAATCGGAGGGAGCGACGCCGTGATGGCGGCGGAACGCCTTGGCGAACTGGGCCGGCTGGCGGTAGCCCACGCGGTGAGCGACCTCGCGGACGGTCAGGTCGCGCGCGCGCAGCATCTCGGCGGCGCGCTCCATGCGCACGCCGGTGAGATGCTCGCGGAAGGTCGTCTGGCCGATCTCCGAGTAGGCGCGCTGGAGCTGGCGCCGGGACGACGCGACGCGACGGGCGATGTCGTCGAGCGCGAGGTCCGAGGCGTACTCGCGCTCGACGATCGCGACGGCGTCCTCGAAGAGGCTGGTGCGGAGGCGGACGGTGGTGGGTCGATGCATGGGCGTCACCAAGGGGTACGTGGCGCGTGCGCGCCGGGATCACCACAGAGTTGGCGCCGCCGCGGCCCCATGGTAGCCTCGTTTGAGGCAATCGTTGCAAGGTCCACGACGGGAGGCTTCTCGGCATGCAGGTCCGCGACGGGATGAGCAACATGGTCTTGACCATCGGCCCGGGGCACACGCTCCGAGCGGCGGCCCGGCTCATGTCCGAGCGGCGTGTCGGGGCCGCCGTGGTCCTCGACCCCGACTCTCCGGGTCCCGGGATCCTCACCGAGCGTGACGTCCTGGACGCCGTGGGGCGGGGCCAGGACCCCGACGCGGAGCTCGTGGGCGACCACCTGACCAGCGACGTCGTGTACGCCGACCCGGGCTGGTCGCTCGAGGAGGCCGCGGTGGCCATGGTCCGCGGCGGCTTCCGGCATCTGATCGTCTGCGACAACGGCGAGATCGCCGGCATCCTGTCGGTGCGTGACGTCGTGCGCTGCTGGACCGACGACGGCGCCATCTGCGACGTCCCGGTGGGCGCGGCCGCCGGTCACGCGGCGGCCTGACCACGCGCCCGGACGGGGGCGCTCGACGACGAAGGGCGGCCGCGTCGCGACCGCCCTTCGGGTGCTGCTGCGGCGCCGCGCACGGCGGCGCGCGGCGTCAGTGGTGCTCGCCGTGGTGGACGGGCAGCTCGTTCATCTCCCGGCGCGCGTCGGCGATCCAGCGGATCAGGACCCAGACGGCGAGGATGGCCCCGGCGATGACGAGCACGATCGACGTCGTCACGCCGATCAGCGCGACCGTGAGGCCGATGGTGAGCAGCAGCGGCTGGAGCGACCCACCGGGGAGGTGGATCTCCTCGCCGACGGGCGGGATCTCGGGGTCGACTGGGCTCATGCGACGTAGATGGCCGCGGCGACGAAGGTCATGCCGAACATGAAGAGGCAGACGGCCCCGGTGATGAGCCCGGAGCGGACGTTCTTGCGGGCGAGGTTGCGATCCATGACGGGGTGGATTCTCCCAGACGCGGTTACAGCTTGACGTCCGCCACCATCGCGGCGAAGAGCAGCGCGAGGTAGAGGAGCGAGAACAGGTACAGGCGCAGCGCGGCGCGGCGGTCCGCCCGGCGCTGCAGGTTCAGGGCGCCGGCGATGAACGCGCCGCCGAGGACGAGCGATGCCACGAGGTAGATGGCGCCCAGGCCGCCCGCGCAGAACGGGAGCTGCGTCACCGCGTAGAGCAGGACGCTGTAGAGCACGATCTGGCGCCGCGTCTCCTGCTCGCCGCGCACGACGGGCAGCATCGGGACGCCGACCTTCGCGTACTCGTCCTTCATGAGGATCGACAGCGCCCAGAAGTGCGGCGGCGTCCAGAAGAAGACGATCGCGAAGAGGTAGATGGGCAGCCCGCTGAGGCCGCCCGTGACGGCGGCCCAGCCGACCAGCGGCGGCACGGCGCCGGCGGCGCCGCCCCACACGATGTTCTGCCAGGTGCGGCGCTTGAGCCACACGGTGTACATCAGCGTGTAGCCGAGGAAGCCGGAGAACGACAGCGCGGCGGCCAGGACGTTGGTCGTCACCGTCAGCCAGGCGAACGACAGCAGGCCGAGCGCGACCCCGAACCACAGGGCCGTCCTGGGGGCGATGCGCCCCGCCGGGATCGGCCGCGTGGCGGTCCGCGCCATCTGGGCGTCGATGTCGCGGTCGAACCAGTGGTTGACCGCGCCCGCGCCGCCCGCCGACAGGTAGCCGCCGATGCACGTCGCCACGATCAGCCCGATCGACGGGCTGCCGGCGACGAGCATCGTGGTCACCGTCGTCAGCAGCAGCAGCGACTGGACCTTCGGCTTCGTCAGCGTGATGAGGTCGGCAGCCAGCTGCCGGACCCCGGGGGCCGGCAGCGGCGCAGTGGTGACGCGGGACGCCTCCATGGGCGTGGGCGAGCCTACCGCCCTCGACTAGTGCTCGCCGCCGGCATGGGCGGCGAGGCGACCGGCCTCGACGTCGGTCTTGGCCTCGAAGCGGGAGCTCCCGCCCGTCTGGGCCAGCACCTGACGGCGGACGTCCTTCATCGGCTCGACCGAGCGGATGCGGGGGATCGCGTCGAAGTTGTTGACCGGCGGCGGGGAGGTGGTGAACCACTCCAGCGTGTTGGCCTTCCACGGGTCCGGACCGGCGATGGCGCCGCGGTTGATCGAGATCAGCACGTTGATGACGGTGAGCAGGATGCCCAGGCCGAGGACGAACGCGCCGATCGTGGAGATCATGTTCAGGACCGCGAGGTCCTTGATGTCCGGGTACTCGTAGATGCGGCGCGGCATGCCCTCCATGCCGGCCGAGTGCTGGACCAGGAAGGTCGTGTGGAAGCCGACGAGCATGAGCCAGAAGCTCCACCGGCCCAGGCCCTCGCCCAGCATCCGGCCCGCCATCTTCGGGAACCAGTAGTAGATCCCGGCGAAGACGGCGAACACCGCGCCGCCCATCAGCACGTAGTGGAAGTGCGCGACGACGAAGTAGGTGTCGTGCAGCTGCCAGTCGACGGGGAAGACGGCCACGAAGATGCCGGTGATGCCGCCGATGAGGAACGTGCCGATGAACCCGGCGCAGAAGAGCAGCGCGGTCGTGTACTCGATCGTGCCGCGCCAGAGCGTGGCGATCCAGTTGAAGATCTTCACGCCCGTCGGGACCGCGATGAGGAACGAGCTCATCATGAAGAAGATGAGGACGATCGACGGGCTCGGCGTCGTGAACATGTGGTGCGCCCACACGAGGAGGCCGAGGAAGGCGATGACGATCGTCGCCGCGGCGACGGCCTTGTAGCCGAAGATCGGCTTGCGGGCGAAGACCGGGAGGACCTCGGAGACGATGCCGAAGCCCGGCAGCACCATGATGTACACCTCGGGGTGCCCGAAGAACCAGAAGAGGTGCTGCCACAGCAGCGGCGAGCCGCCGTTGGCCGGGTCGTAGAAGTGCGTCCCGAAGTGGCGGTCGGTCAGCAGCAGCGTCACGGCGCCCGCGATGACCGGGAGGGCGAGGATCAGCAGGACCGCGTAGGTCAGGATCGCCCACACGAACAGCGGCAGGCGGCCCCAGCCCATGCCGGGCGCGCGCATGTTCGCGATCGTCGCGTAGAAGTTGATCGAGCCGACCAGCGAGCTCAGGCCGGTGAGGTGGATCAGGAAGATCCAGGCGTCGACGCCGCCCGACGGCAGGTACGTGGTGTCGCTCAGCGGCGAGTAGCACGTCCAGCCGCACTCCGGCGGGGAGAAGAACAGCGACGCGTAGAACACGATGCCGCCGGCGGCCAGGAGCCAGAACGAGAGGGCGTTCAGCTTCGGGAACGCCATGTCCCGGGCGCCGATCATCAGCGGCACGAAGTAGTTGCCGAAGCCGGCCATGATCGGCACGACGAACAGGAAGATCATCGTCGTCCCGTGCATCGTGAACAGCTCGTTGTACGTCTGCGGCGTCAGGAAGCTGTTGTCCGGGACGGCCAGCTGGGTGCGGATCAGCAGGGCCTCGACGCCGCCGATCAGGAAGAAGGCGAAGGTCAGGACCAGGTACATGATCCCGATGCGCTTGTGGTCGGTCGTGGTGACCCACGAGACCCAGCCCTTCTGCGGGCGCGCGACCTCTCGCGCGGCGACCTGCGGGACGGGCGCGAGGGTGGTGGTGGGGGCTTCGACGGTGGCGGCCATGCTGTGAGTCGGTTCCTCGAGGGCTACGGCGTGGAGGTGGTGTCGGAGGACTGGCCGGCCGTCGTGGTGGCGGCGGATCCGGCGTTCTGGGCGTCGAGCTGCTGCCGCTGCTGGGCGGCGTCCTGCTCGGCGGCCTTGATGTCGGTCTTCTGCTGGGCCAGCCACTGCTGGTAGTCCTGGACCGACACGGCCTTGACGCGGGCCGTCATGTTCGCGTGGTTGCGGCCGCAGAGCTCAGCGCACTGGCCGTAGAAGATGGTGCCCGTCTTGCTGGCGGGGATCTTGAACCAGGTGTGGTTCACGTAGCCGGGCACGGCGTCGAACTTGCCGCCGAGCTTCGGGATCCACCACGAGTGCGCCACGTCCTGGGACGTGATGTCCAGCGTGACGGTGGTGTTGACCGGGACGACCATCTCCTCGTAGGAGAACGGCGCGCCGAGGTTCTGGCCCGTCGCGCAGTTGTCCGAGTACGTGTAGCGCCAGATGTACTGCTGGCCGTTCACGCAGATGTTCAGCGACTTGCCGTTCGGCGGCAGGCGGCGCGACGTGTCCGCGAGCTGCAGGCCGTTGGGACCCGAGTCCGGCGGGTTGCGGATCCCGTCGAGCTTGACGAAGGTCAGCGTCGCCAGGACGACGAGGATGACCGCGGCGCCGACGGTCCAGCCGATCTCGAGGCGCGTGTTGCCGCGGATCTGGGCCGGCACGGCGCCCTTGCGCGCCTTGAACTTGACCAGCGAGTAGATCAGCAGGCCCTCGACGCCGACGAACACGATGATCGCGACGGCGAGGACGTACTTGTAGAGCGTGTCGATGTCGTTGGCGTTCGGCGAGCCGCCCGACTCCGGCGTGATCAGGTCCGCCGAGGCGATCGGTGCCAGCAGCAGGAGGCCGGCCAGCACGACCAGCAGGGTGATGAAGGCTCGGCGCGAAGTCATGAGGTTGCGAAGGCGTGAGGTGGGCAAGGCGGCGCGGATTCTATTCATGAAGCGGCCGAGGACGGTCGCTCCCCGGCGGCGGCGTGGTGTCCGCGGACGCGGTTCGGAGCCGTACCAACGGATGTCGGTCCCGTGTCTGACGCGTCAGCGGCCGCTGAAGCGGGCGGGGCGCTTCTCGAGGAACGCGGTGACGCCCTCGGCGAAGTCGGCGGAGCCGGCCATCTCCTGCTGGACCTGGGCCTCGAGGTCCAGCTGGGCGTCCATCCGCTCGAAGAGCCAGGCGTTGAGCTGCCGCTTGATGCCCGAGTAGGAGACGGTCGCCCCGGCCGCGAGGCGGTCCATCAGCGCCTGGACCTCCTGCTCGAAGGCGTCGTCGGCGTAGACCCGGTTGACCAGCCCCCACTCGAGGGCCTGCGGCGCGTGGACCCGCTCGCCGAGCATCGCCATCTCGGCGGCGCGCGTGAAGCCGATGCGCTCGGGGACGAACAGCGACGAGCCGCCGTCGGGCGCCAGGCCGATGTTCACGAAGGCCAGCAGGAAGTAGGCGGACTCGCGCGCGACCACGAGGTCGGCGGCCAGCGCCATCGACATGCCGACGCCGACGGCGGGGCCGTTGACGGCCGCCACCACGGGCTTGGGCATGGTGCGCAGCGCCGTGATGACCGGGTGGTAGCGCTCGACGAGCAGGCGGTGGACGTCGGGGCGGCCGTCCGCGGTCCGCGGCGCGTCGTCGCTGCCGAGGCTCTTGAGGTCGACGCCCGAGGAGAACCCGCGGCCGGCGCCGGTCAGGCACACCGCGCGCACCGCGTCGTCGGCGCCCAGCTCGTCGACGGCCGTGCGCACGTCGGCGGCCAGCTGCCCGTCGAACGCGTTCATGGAGTCCGGGCGGTGCAACTCGATCGTCGCAGCGGCGCCGCGCCGGTGGATCCTGACCGTCTCGAGCTCGCTCATGCGCGGGATCCTATGGACGGAGGCGCGGGGCGGCCCGCGCCGGCGGCGCCGGGGCGGCGGCTACCGTGCCCTGCATGAGCCGACGACCGGTGATCGGCCTGTGCACCGCCCTGGAGCCCGCGGCCTGGGGCGTCTGGCGCACGCCGGCCCACCTGCTTCCGCGCGAGTACGCCGACGCCGTGCGGCGCGCGGGCGGCCTGGCGCTGCTGCTGCCGCCCGATCCTGAGGTGACCGAGCATCCCGACGAGGTGCTGGACCTGCTCGACGGGCTCATCCTCGCCGGCGGCTCCGACCTCGACCCGGCGACCTACGGCGCGGAGCCGCATCCCGAGACCGCCGGTTGGAGCGCCGAGCGCGACGCGTTCGAGATGGCGCTGGCGCGCCGGGCGATCGAGCGCGACGTGCCGCTGCTGGGCATCTGCCGCGGGATGCAGGTGCTCAACGTGGTGCGGGGCGGCACGCTGCTGCAGCATCTCCCCGAGAGCCACGGGCACGAGGAGCACCGGCGCAACCCGGGCAGCTACGAGGGTGCCGACCACCTCGTGCGGCTCGCGCCGGGCTCCCTGGCCGCGCGCGCGGCGGGGGAGGAGCTGCACACCACGCTGAGCCATCACCACCAGGCCGTCGACCGCATCGGGGACGGGCTGGTGGTCACCGGGCACTCCGACCTCGACGACCTGCCCGAGGCGGTGGAGCTGGCCGACCGGCGGTACGTCCTCGGCGTGCAGTGGCATCCCGAGGCCGACGAGACCAGCCGCCTGGTGGCGTCGCTGGTCGACGCCGCGCGCACGGGCGCGCCGGCGGCCTCGTAGCGGTCAGATCAGGGCGATCGCCCGCCCCGCGGCGTCGACGAGCTCCAGCGACACCAGTCGCGGCGCCCCGTCGGTGCTCGTCCAGTCCTGCTCCAGCGCGAACGAGGAGGCGCCGGCCGGCGCGCGGAAGCGGATCGTCCGCGTGGCGCCCGCGGGCACTACGTGGCGGCGGCCGTCGACGGTGACGGCCTGCGAGCGCCGGCCGCCCGCGTAGCGCGCCACCACGTCGGCGGCGGCGTGCAGCCAGAGGTTGCCGGTCACCGCCGGCCGGCAGCCGATCGGTGCGCTCGCGGGCCGGATCTGGGGCGTGGCGTCGTAGAAGGTGGGCGTGGTGCGCGGGCAGGCCAGGACCACCAGCGAGCGCGCGCGGGGCGGGGCGCCGGCGACCTCGACGACGCGGCCCACGTGCGGCTCGCGCGCCGACCGGATCTCGCCGTGGAAGGTGAAGCGCGCGGACGGGTCGTTGATCAGCAGCCGCGTCGGCGGGGGGCCGCAGCCGTCGCCGAAGCGCAGCACGCCCGTGGTCCGGTCGACGTGGAAGCCGCAGACCTGGCCCTGCGGCCGCCGGCCCGGCAGGCCGCTCTCCGGCCCGTAGACCTGGGTGATCCGGCGGTTGAAGAAGTCGAGGTCGTCGAACTGCGGGGCGTTCTGGGTGACGCCCAGCAGCGCCACGGGGCCGCTGACGTGGTGGTCGACCCACGAGAGGTCGTCGGGCATGACGCTGCGGAAGGTCTTCGACGTCGTCGTGAGCTGGTGCCACGCCGCCTGGTCCTGCACGCCGAGGACGACCGCGAGGACGGCCGCCACGGCGAGCGCGGCGCGGGCTCCGCCGCCCCAGCGGGCGCGGACGAGCGCGGCGGCGGCCACCGTGACGAGCGCCGTGACCACGAGCGCGGTCGGCACGTCGACGCCGAGGAGCTGGTGGAGCCGGTGGCCCGTGGCCCACGTCGCGCGCTCGGCGCCCATGAGGCGCACCTCCGGGCGGGCGGCCAGGACGAGGGCCAGCGCGGCGCCGGCGAGCAGCGTCCAGCGCGTCACCAGGCGGCGGTCGGAGATCAGCACGACCGCCAGCAGCACGCCGAGGGGCGCCGCGTAGGCGACATAGCGCTGCACGCCCCAGGTCGCCGACGGATAGCCGGCGAGGTAGAAGCCGCTCTGCGCGACGGTCGCGGCCGCGGTGACCCAGAAGACGAGCAGCAGGGGGCCGCTGCGCGGGTCCCGCCACGCCCGCGGGCTCAGGGCCGCGCCCACGGCCAGCAGCACGGGCAGGAAGCCGGTCTGGGCGGTCAGCTCCGCGAGCTGGAGCGCGCTCTTGCCGGCGATGGCGCTCAGGCCGGGCCGGAACCCGAAGAAGCCGGCGTAGTCGCCGGTCAGCCCGGGGTCGGCGAGCGCGATGACGGCGCCGGCGGCGGTCAGGACAGCGGCGGCGCCCAGCGCCGGGGCGTGCGCGCGGGCGCGCTGGGCGCGCCCGGCCGGGACGCGCAGCAGGTCGAGTGCCAGGATCGCCGCGAGCGCGGGCACGAGCACCGCGAGCTGGATCCGGGCCCAGGTGGCCAGCAGGATCAGCCCGAGCGCGAGCAGGCCGAGGCGCCGCGACGGGCGCCGCAGGGTCAGGGCGGCGGCGCAGAGCGCGCCGGTGGTCAGGGGCAGGGCCAGCGCCTCGGTGGTCGTCTCGGCGGTGGAGACCATCCACGTGCCGGCCACGCCGAGCGCGGCGGCCACGACGGCCGTCCGCGGCCCCAGCAGCTCGCGCCCCAGCAGCCAGAGCGGCACGACCTGAGCGCAGAGCGCGAGCGTGCCGAGCACCTTGGAGGCGGCGTAGGCGTCGGTCGCCGAGCCGAGGATGGCCCACGCCGGGGTGATGAAGTAGACGTAGAGCGCGGCGGTCTGGCCGACGTCGGTCCCGCGCCACGTGAAGCCCTGGCCGTCGGCCAGCGCCCGAGCGAGGTGCGAGTAGCGGAACTCGTCCGGGAACAGCAGGGGCAGCGGCGAGCGGAGGGCCAGCGTGCTGTAGACGACGACGGCCAGCAGGTACAGGCCGGCGACCGCCAGGACGGCGCGCCGGCGTCCTCGCGAGCGGGCCTCGGCCGGCGGCGCCGGGCGCGCGGGGTGCTGGGCCAGGCCCGTGCTCATCCGCCGTCCAGTCTCGCAGGCGCGGCCGATGGGGTCGCCGGGGCCCGGCGACCCCGCTCAGTAGGTGATCGGCGTGCGCTTGCCGCCCTCGACGATCGCCGCGGACAGCAGCCGCGGCATCCCGGGCTTGGACGAGCTCCAGTCGAAGCTCATCGCGAAGGCGGAGGACCCCGCGCCGGCGGGGATCGACACGGTCGTCGGCCGGCGCGGCGGGATGTCGCGGGTCTCGGCGGCCTCGGTGGCGACGGCGTGGGGCGCCGCGCCGCCGGCGAAGCGGAACTCGAGGCGGCCCGGCCGATCGAGCCAGACCTGGCCGCGGATGCCGGGGCGGCAGTCGGTCGGGGGCGGCGTAGTGTCCCAGCTGGTCGTGGAGTCCCCGGGCCAGGTGAACATCGGGCAGGGGACCTCCACCAGCGCGCGCAGGCGCGGCGTGGCGCCGGGCGCCAGCTCGACGATGCGCCCGGCCCGCGGGTTCCAGGCGGTCCGGCGGACGTCGGCGAAGGTGAGCGCCGCATTGGGGTCGTGGAGGTAGAACCGGTTGGTGGCCGGCGGGCAGCCGGGGTCGAACCGCAGCTCGCCGGTCTGCCCGTCGACGTGGTAGGCGCAGGTGCGCCCGTCGACCGGCCGTCCCTGGAGCGTCGTGCCCTCCGGGATGTAGAAGCGGCTGATCGACCGGTTGAAGAACTCCTCGATCGCGATCTGCGGCGGGTTGATGCCCGACGCGATCAGCGCCACGTCCCCGTGGCTGTGGTGGTCGAGCCACTCGAGGTCCGCGGGCAGCGCCTGGGCCCGGAAGTTCCGCGTGACCTGGATCAGCCGCTGCCACGAGGTCTCGTCCTGGACCGCGAAGACCAGCAGGACCATGCCGGCGACCGCGGCCGTCGCCGCGACCGCCCGCAGCCGGCGGGTCGTGGCCCACGCGACCGCCACCGTGGCGACGGCGACCAGCGTCAGCGTCGTGGCCGTGCCGAGGCTCAGCAGGTCGCCGAGCCGGTGGCGCAGGGACCACCCGGCGGGCTCGATCCCGACCTGCAGCGGCTCCGGCATCAGGAGATACGCCAGCGCGAGGACCGCCGCGAGCGCGTAGGAGCGCGTGCTGAGCAGCTCCCGCTGCTCGAGGAGCACGAGCAGCAGCACCAGCAGCAGGGGCGCCACGTAGCTGACGTAGCGCTCGATGCCGGTCGGGATGCTGCCCAGGCCGGCGATGAAGAAGCCGCTCTGGAGGGCCAGGGCGACGGCCGCCGTCCAGATCACGATCAGCAGCGGCCCGGAGCGGTCGTCGGCCCATGCCCGTGGTGAGGCGATCGCCGCCGCGGCCAGCAGCAGCGGCAGGAAGGCGGTGGCCGCCCCCAGCTCGAGCAGCTGCAGCCCGAGCTTCTTCACGGTCGCGCCCAGCGACGGCCGGTAGTCGATGACCTCCGAGTACCCGCCCACCAGCGCCGGGTGGACGAGCACGGCGACGAGCCCGACCAGGACGACCGCGGCGCCCGCCGCCAGCACCAGCCGGTGCTCGCCGAGGGCGGCACGGCGCCGGCCGCGGGGCGCGCGCAGCGCGTTGAGCGCGAACGCCGCGACGATCGCGGCCCCGAGGACGACCAGCTGGATCCGCGCCCAGGAGGCGAGCAGGGCGAAGCCGACGGCGAGGAGGTCGAGCCGCAGGGAGGGCCGGCGCAGCGACAGCACCGTCAGGCACAGCGCCGTGGTGGCGAGCGGCATGGCGAGCGTCTCGGTCGCCAGCGCCGAGCTGGCGAGCATCCACGTCCCGGCCAGCGACAGCGCGGCGGCGAGCACGGCCAGCCGCGGCCGCACGAGCTCGCGGGCGAGCAGCCACACCGGGAATGCCTGCATGCAGAGCGCGACCGTGCCCAGGACCCTCGAGGCGTTGTAGGCGTCGACGAAGGAGGACACCGCCGCCCAGACCGGCGCGATGAAGTAGATGTAGAGCGCGGCGGTCTGGTGGAGGGGCTCTCCGCGCCAGGCGAAGCCCGTCCCGTGCGCGAGCCCGCGCACCAGCTGGGAGTAGAAGTACTCGTCCGGCGCGATGCTCGGGATCGGGGACTGCAGCGCCAGGACCGAGTAGGCGGCAGCCGCCACGAGCACGATCCCCGCCACCATGAGCGCCGGGCGCGACCGGTGGCGCGCCGGCGCGTCGTCGCCGGCAGCGCGCTGCGGCCCAGCGGGGACGGCCAGGTCGTCCGTGACCTCGACACTCGGCATAGCGGCGGACTGTAACCCGACGCTCCGGTCGCGTGCAAAAAGCTGCGGCGCCTGCTCCGGCGGCCTGCGGTCCGCCCCGGCGACTAGACTCGCGCGACTCGTGCGCCTCTCCACCGCCCTCCGCACGGCCGCGTGGGGCGTGGTCGCCGCCGGCATCGCCGTCCCTCTCGTTCGCAAGCGGGCCCGGATCCCACCGCCGGTGGTGACTGCCACCGCGGCCGCCGCCCCCTTCGCCCTGGCCGTCGTCGTGCCGCGCTCGCGGACCCGCGACGTCGCGCTGTGCGCGCTGCAGATGTACGCCTACACCGTGACGTACAAGATGCCGCACGACGACCCGCAGGTGCTCGAGCGGCGGGTGCACATCGACTACCCCGTGCGGGTCGACCGGGTCCTCGGGCTCGGGACGATCCCGAACGTCCGCCTCCAGCGGCGCTTCGCCGACGACGGGCGCATCGGCCGCCGCGACCAGGTCCTCGTGTGGTGCCACTGGCTCTGGTTCCTGTTCCCGCACGGGACGGTCGCCTACATGCTCCTGCGCCGCCCCGAGCGGTTCCCGCGCACGGCGGCCATGACGTACGCCGTCTTCGACCTCGGCCTGATCGGCTACTGGGGCGTGCCGACGGCGCCGCCCTGGTACGCCTCCGAGCACGGGCGCCTCGGCGAGGGCGGCGAGGTCGCCGTGCGGCGCATGATGGTCGAGCACGGCGAGGTCTTCTGGAAGGACCGCTGGGACGACCTGTACGGTCTCCTGGGAGGCAACCCCCTGGCCGCCATGCCCTCGCTGCACTTCGCGACGTCCCTGATGGCCGCGCACCTCCTCGCCGAGGCGGGGCCGGTCGAGGGCGCGATCGGCTGGTCGTACGCGCTGGCGCTCGGGTTCGCCCTCGTCTACCTCGGCGAGCACTACCTCGTCGACCTGCTGGCCGGCACCGCGCTGGCCGAGGGCGTGCGGCTGGCGGCGCCGAAGGCGTCGCCGGCGCTGCTGGCGGTCGGCCGCGCCGTCCAGGCGCTCGAGCGGCGGGCCAGGGCGTGATGGACGGGCGCGCGCCGAGGCGGGCGGGCGCCCCACCTCGCCCGGAGCGCGAGGACCCGCGCACCGCCGCGGCGCTGCGCCGGTCGTCCGAGCTGGCCGTCCACGACGAGGAGGACGAGGACGACGACGAGGAGATGCCGCGCATCCAGGTGACGCGGCGCGCGCTGCTGCTCGGCTTCACCTTCGTGGTGCTGGCGATCGTGTTCCTCGTCGTGGTGCTGCCGCAGATCGCCGGCCTGGGGGACACGTGGAAGCAGGTGCGCGACGGCGACCCGCTCTGGCTGCTGGTGGCCGGCGTGTTCACCGCGTTGTCGTTCGGCGGCTACGTGATGCTCTTCCAGGGCGTCTACGTGCGCGACGGCTTCCGCCTGTCGGTCGTCGAGAGCTACCAGATCACCATGGCCGGCCTGGCCGCCACGCGGGTCTTCGCCGCCGGCGGCGCGGGCGGGATCGCGCTCACCGCGTGGGCGCTGCGCCGGGCGGGGCTGCCGCGGCGCGCCGTGGCCGACCAGACGCTCGCCTTCCT
Source organism: Baekduia sp. (assembly GCA_035765735.1). Lineage (GTDB taxonomy): Bacteria > Actinomycetota > Thermoleophilia > Solirubrobacterales > Solirubrobacteraceae > Baekduia. The sequence continues at coordinate 26,601 of DASTWY010000020.1, forward strand.
CGTGCTGACCTACGGCGTCTACATGGCCGCGATCGTCATCGGCGGCTTCGGCCTCTGGTTCGGGCTCTTCCCGGGCTCCGACGACTGGGCGATCACGCTGCTGCCGGCGATCGTCGGCCTCGTCGCCTTCGCGCTCGCCCTGCTGGCCGCGCTGACGCCGACCGACCTCCAGGAGCGGCTGGAGGGCTACGCGCACCGCCACGGCCGCCTGGCGCGGTTCGCGCAGCGCGCGGCGAACCTCCCGGCGGCGATCTCGGCCGGCATCCGCCTCTCGGTCCAGCATGTGCGCAGCGGTGATCCCGCGCTCGCCGGCTCGGTCCTCTACTGGGGCTTCAACATCGCCGTGCTGTGGGCGTCGTTCAAGGCGTTCGGCGAGGCGCCGCCCTGGGCGGTCGTCGTCATGGGCTACTTCGTGGGCATGCTGGCCAACCTGCTGCCGCTGCCCGGCGGCGTGGGCGGCGTCGACGGCGGCATGATCGGCGCGTTCGTCGCCTTCGGCGGAGAGTCGCGCGACTCGATCGTCGTCGCCGTGCTGACCTACCGCCTCTTCGCCTTCTACCTGCCGACGATCCCCGGCGCGGTCGCGTACCTGCAGCTGCGCCGGACCGTCGCGCGCTGGAGCGAGGAGCGCGCCGCCCGGCGCGCGGCGCTCGGGCGCGCCGAGGCGCCCGCGTGATCCGTGTGCCGCTGACGCGTGCGGCTACTATACAAAGTGAAGTGAGACCCGAACGGGAAGGATGACCGGCATGGCCGATGTCGAGAACGTGATCATCGTGGGCAGCGGGCCCGCCGGCTACACGGCTGCGCTCTATACCTCGCGCGCGAACCTCAACCCCGTCGTGATCGAGGGGTTCATGTGGGGCGGCCTGCTCCAGCAGACCACCGACGTCGAGAACTACCCCGGCTTCCCGGACGGGATCATGGGCCCCGAGCTCATGCAGAAGCTCCGCGACCAGGCCGAGCGCTTCGGCACGCGCTTCATCACCGACCAGGCCACGTCGGTCGAGCTGGCCAAGGAGCCGGGCGGGATCCACAAGGTCCACGTCGGCGGCGAGGTCCTCCAGGCGCGCGCCGTCATCCTCGCGATGGGCGCCGAGCACAAGAAGCTGGGCGTGCCCGGCGAGGACGAGCTCTCCGGCGCCGGCATCAGCTACTGCGCCACGTGCGACGCGGCCTTCTTCCGCGACCAGGTGATCATGGTCGTCGGCGGGGGCGACAGCGCCTTCGAGGAGGCGATGTTCCTCGCGAAGTTCGGCTCGCGCGTGATCCTGGTCCACCGCCGCGACGACTTCCGCGCGTCGAAGATCATGGTCGAGCGCGCGCGCAAGATGGAGAACGTCGAGTTCAAGACCCCGTACGTCGTCGAGGCGTTCCTCGAGGGCGACGGCCCGTTCAAGCGCGTCGCGCGGCTCAAGCACACCGGCACCGACGAGACCGAGGACGTCGAGATCGGCGGCGCGTTCATCGCGATCGGCCACGAGCCGCAGTCGGAGGTCGTCGACGGCGTGGTCGACACCAACGACGAGGGCTACGTGCAGGTCGACGGCCGCTCGACCCGGACCAACCTCCCCGGCGTCTTCGCGGCGGGCGACCTCGTCGACCACACCTACCGCCAGGCCATCACCGCCGCCGGCTCCGGCTGCCAGGCGGCGCTCGACGCGGAGTGGTACCTGCGCGACACGCCGCAGGTGCCCACGCCCGCGGGGATGCCCGAGGGCGATCTCGCCGAGGCGCAGTGGGCGCCGCAGGCGAGCTGACGCGTCGCCGGTCGCACACGCGCGAGGTCAGGCGCCGGCCCCCATCGGGACCGGCGCCGCGCGTCATCTCACGGTGAACGTGATGACGTTGCGGCCCAGCTCGACGTCCTCGGCGTAGCCGTTGACGTCATGGGCCAGCGTCTCGAGCGTGTACTTGCCCTTCGGCAGCTTCATCTCGAAGCCGTAGGAGAAGTCGGTCGGGACGTCTGAGAGCGTGGCGTCGGTCCACAGGCCGTTCTGGGCCCCGCACCGCTTCATCTTCCTGAAGAGCAGCGTCGCGTTGTTCCACGTCTGGCACACCTTGACCCGGCGGTATCGCACCCTGCGCTTCTTCTTGTGGTGCTTCGTGTGCTTCTTGGCCGCGGACGCCGTGGACTTCTTCGCCTTCCTGTGGGCCTTCTTCTTGTGGTGCTTCTTCTTGGGCTTGACCTTGACGCGCTTCGTCGTCACGCGCGTCAGCCGGACCTGGACGTCCTTGACGCCGTTGCGGTCCTCGCCGATCGTGCCCTTGACCTGCGTCGGCGCGGAGGAGTGCTTGTAGACCGCGCCGTCGGCGATGTTCATGATCGTCGTGGGAGGGCCGGTCGTGTCCTCGGTCCCGCACTGGCCGTCGTGGCCGTTGGTGGCGCACGGGGTGTCGGGCGGCACGAACGGCGGCGGCTCGACCTTCGTCGTCCCGCACGTGCCGCCCGCGTCGGTGGCGCAGACCGCCAGCCGCCCGGGGACCATTCCAGGGCTGGTGGCCACGATCACGTGCGGACCCTGGGTCGCGAAGCCAAGGCTGACGAAGGCCTGGCCGTTGTCGGCGTGCGCGGTGACGGGATAGTCCTCGTCGGTGTTGACCGTGGCGTCGAGGGCCTGCGTGCCGTTGGCGAACACGTAGACCTCGACGGGGGCCATGTTGTCGACCACGAGGATCGGATCCACCTCGTAGGGCGTGAGCGTGCCCGCCTTGATCCACGGATAGAGCGGGCTCCTGCTGAAGCACGTCGCGCCGCCGGGGTCCGCGGGGGCGCTGGTGCACTTCGGGAAGAAGAGCGCCTCGCCGTAGGAGGGGACGGTCGTGGTGCACAGGTCGTCGACCTGCGGGTTGCCGCCGTTGGACCATCCGACCCAGCCCGCGCCGGCGGGTGCGGTCACGTTCTTGATGCTGGCCGCGACGAGGTTGCCCGAGCCGTCGACCGCGGCGCGCCAGCCGTTGTCGCCGACGGCGGCCGTGAGCGCGGCCGCGTAGCTGTCGGCGGGGCACGTCTTGGTCGTCGTCGCGTCGACCACCTTCGTGATCGGCGCGTCGGGCAGCGTCACGCGCTGGCGCTCGACCAGGGCGGGCGGCAGCGTGCTGCTGGGGATCTGCCGTCCCTCCACGCGCACGATCGCCGTCGCGGCAAGCGAGGTCGCGGCGATCGACAGCGACAGCAAGAGTGCGGCGCACAGCGCCACCAGCATCCGTGCGTAGGAACCCATGTCTCCCCCTGAGCCGTCCAGGACGACGGCGACGGAGCCATCGTAGCCGCGCGGTGCGTCAGAAGTCCAGTGTCAGGAGCGATGCGCCGCGCGGCGGTGGGCGCGGGCCTTCGCCCGGGCGGCCGTGCGGCGGTGGCCGGCCGTGCGGCGGTGGTGGTGCCGCCGAGCGGCGGCACCCCTGCGCCGCGCCGTGACCGCGCTCGAGCTGCGAGCGCCCGCCGGCCGCGTGGAGGCGCCCCCCGCCGGCTTCGGCGTGGTCGCGGGCGCGGGCGCGGGCGCGGTCGGAGCCACCGGCGCCTCGGGCGTGGGGTCGGGCGTGCCGGCGCACGCCGGGATCGGCCGCATGAAGGTGTAGTACATGACGTCGTCCGGGTCGTCGACGTGCACCCGGCCCGCGAGGTGCCCGGACTCGTGGACGACGATCGTGCAGAGCTTCGGCCAGGACCATTCGCCGCGGGGGTTGAGCGAGATCTCGCACTCGCTGTTGCGCATCGGGTCGGCGTAGGCTCCCGCAGGGTTGGCCCAGGCCGCCTGGGCGTCGAGGCTCGGGTCGAGGTCCTCCCAGGCGATCGTGACGTCCCCATGGCACGGGGCGATGCCCCACTGGTCCTCGGCGATCGCCATCGCCGCCCGGATCGCGGGGCCGCCGTCGGGCCAGCGCGCCGCGGGGTCGGCGACCTCGTCCGCGGAGGCGCCGGTGCTGAGCGTGGTGAGGACGATCGCCGCGAGGCCCGTGAGCGTGGCCAGCAGGCGGCGAGCCCGGCGATGCGTCAGAGGTGCGTTCCCGTCCATGGTGGTTGCGGCGGGCGTCCATGCCCGCGCCATGTTCGTCGGCCGGGTTCCCGGGGTTCACGAGCGGGTTGGCCGAATGACCCAGGAATCGATCTTCGGCGACGTTGCCAATCACCCATTTGGGCGGTTACGATCTCTCCACCTTAAGGAGGGGGAGGATCGTCATGTTGGTCGAGGACGAGGGCTTCAGCAGTGACGCGGTGCAGCTGGGGCGGGCGGGCTCGACCGCGCCGCTGGCGGCTGTCCATGACGCCGCGCGGCGGCTTCGCGGCATCCGCGAGGCGCTCGGGCGGCTCGCCGCGCTGGACTCGGTCCCGCGCCTGATCTCCGCGGCGCCGCGCGAGACCTGTCGCAGCGCGGGATTCGACCGCGCGATGCTCTCGCACATCCGCGGCGACCGCCTGGTCTTCGCGGGGGTCAGCTTCGACGGCGATCCCGTGATGGCGGCCGACTTCGGGCGCCTGGCGCGCGCCGTGCGCCCGCGCCTCGACCGCTGCGCGCCGGAGCACGAGGCCGTGGTCCGCCAGGTGCCGATCCTCGTGCACGACGTCGCGCGCACGAGCGGCGTGTTCCGCCCGCTGACGCACGCGGCGCGGACGGATGCCTACGTGGTGGCGCCCATCGTGCGCGGAGGTCATACGGTCGGCGTCCTGCACGCCGACGTCTGCGGCGCCGGCCGCGCGCTCGACGAGATCGACCGCGAGCTCCTCGGCACGCTCGCCGCGGGCCTCGGCTGGGCGATGGAGCGCGTCGAGCTGTTCGGCGACCATGGCGGCGCGGCGGCGGTGGTCGCCCCCGGACTCGCCGTGGCCGCGCCCCCGGCGGAGGGCCCGGCGCCCGGCTCCCGGCGCGAGGCCGCGACCGCGAGAGCGCTGCGGTCGCTGACGGTGCGCGAGCACGAGGTGCTCCAGCTGCTGTCCGAGGGCGCGTCGAACGCCGCCATCGGCGAGGCGCTGGTCATCTCGCAGGCGACGGTGAAGTCGCACGTGCGCCACATCCTCCGCAAGCTCGGCGCCGCCAACCGGACCGAGGCGGTCAGCCTCGTGCTCACCGGCGGCTCGGGCGGCGTGGCGTCCTGACGGCGGCGCGGCCTCAGCGGCCGCGGTGCTTGGCGGCGGCCCGGTGCGGGCGGCCCTTCTTGTGGTGCTTCGGGGCCTTCTTGCGATGCGGGCGCCGCGACACCTTCAGCAGGTACGGCTCCTGGGTCGGCGGTGCGAACGTCGGATCTTCGGGGTCGACGGCATCGATCGTCGACACGGCGACGTAGTAGCGGCCCGCCCGCTTCACGCGCACGGCGAGGGTCGGGGCGGAGGAGACGCCTCCCGTCCCCTTCAGGAGCGTCTTCGTGGCGCCGTTGGTGACGTCGAAGTCGCCGGCCGTGGTGTTGAGGATGGAGAGCTCGAGCTCTCCCGACGGCGAGGCCGCTGTCACGACGACCGACAGCTTGTCGCGCTTGCGCAGCCGGACGGGGTAGACGTCGGACGGGTCCTTGGCGGCGCTGACCGAGCCCGTCGTCCGCGCGACGCGCTTGCGCGGCGTCAGCAGCGGTGGATGGGCCTTGGCGAACAGGCCGCGCAGCCAGAACGGGTCGTCGTCGACCTCGGCCCCGGGCTCGGCGGGCAGCGGGCTGGCCGTCAGCGCGGTGGCGATGTCGAGCCGGCCGAAGCCGGTCAGGGCGTCGTGGCCGTCCTCGGCGACGTCGTCGGTGGCGCGGCGCAGCAGCTCGTACTGCTGCTGCGGGGTCAGGTCGGGCCGGCGCGCCTGCACCAGGGCGGCGCCGCCGGCCAATGCCGCGGCGGCGAACGACGTGCCGCGCGAGAAGCCGTAGCCGTGCAGGCACGATGCGAGCGGGAGGGGGGCGCTGGCGCCCTCGGTCGGCGCCAGCACGTCGACCCACGGGCCAGAGTTGGAGCTGTCGACGCGCTCGCCGGCCACCGTCGCCGCCGCGGCGGTCAGCACGTGGGGGAGCGCCCCCGGCATGCCGGCGATGGGCGCGGTCGTGCCGCCCGGTGACGGGCTGTTGTCGTCGCCGGCGCCGGCCACGACGAGGACGCCGAACGACACGGCGCTGTCGATGGCCCGCAGCACCTTCCACGAGGGGGCGTCGAACGGGTCGACGAGCGGCCCGGTGCCGCTGATGTAGATGACGCCGGCTCCGTGCTGGACGGCGAGCCCGATGCCGTTGGCCAGGGCGTCCGCGGTGACGACGCGGTCGGCTCCGGCGATGCGGATCGGGAGGATCGGGCTGCCGGGGGAGAGGCCCCAGGCCCCGGGGCCGGCGCCGGCGGCCAGCCCGGCCGCCTCGGTCCCGTGACCGTCCGGGTCACCGGACACCGGCGCGCCGGTCCCGGCGTCGTAGCCCTGCATCACCCGGCCCGCCAGCTGCGGTGCCGTGGGGTCGACGCCCGTGTCGAGCACGGCGATCGGGCGGGTCGGCGTGGCGGCGATGCCGCCGGCCCCCGCGGCCTTGGCCAGCGCCAGGCCGTCCTCGGGCGCCGGCGTGCAGTAGCCCGGCGCTCCGATGGACATGGCGAAGCCGGCGCCGTTCGCCAGCGGAGCGCTGGC
>DASTWY010000021.1:0-71720 GCA_035765735.1 Baekduia sp.
ACGGCCGCATCTGGCAGACCTCCCGCCAGCGCGACCGCGCTCTGTCATCGTTCTTGAGGTACTACAACCGCCAACGCCCTCACAGCGCCGCCGGCGGCCGGCCACCCATCACCCGCGTCCACTAAGACCGCAAGCAGGACATCTAGCGCCGACCGTCCGGTCCTCGGCCCATGAGCCTGCGCGCGGCCGCACGCACCGCGCTGGACCGGCCGGGCGTCCTGCGCGCGCACTTCCAGCCGATCGTGGACCTCGCGCGCGGCGTCGTCGTGGGCTACGAGGCGCTGGCGCGCTTCAACGGCCCGCCCGACGCCTCCCCCGACCGCTGGTTCGCCGCCGCCCACGAGGGCGGCTTCGGCCCGCAGCTCGAGGCCCGCGCGCTGTCCGTGGCGCTGGCGGCCCACGACGGGCTGCCCGCCAACACCTTCCTCACCGTCAACCTCGGGCCCGCCGCGCTGCTCTCCGCGCCGGTGCGCGCGGTGCTCGACGGACGCCGCGACCTGCGCGGCGTCATCGTCGAGGTCACCGAGCAGCAGCCGGTGCACGACTACGGCGCGCTGGCGGCGGCGCTGGCTCCCGCGCGCGAGCGCGGAGCGATGGTCGCCGTCGACGACGCCGGCGCCGGGTTCGCGTCGCTGCAGCACATCGCGCAGCTGCGGCCCGACCTCGTCAAGGTGGACCGCTCGCTCGTCGCGGGCGTCGACGGCGACCCGGTCCGCCGCGCCGTGCTCGAGGCCATGGGGCTGTTCACGTCGCGGATGGACGCGTGGCTGCTGGCGGAGGGCGTCGAGACGGCCGCCGAGCTGGAGGCGCTGCTGGCGCTGGGGATCCCGCTCGCCCAGGGCTGGTTCCTCGGGCGCCCGCAGCCCGGGCTCGGGCCGGCGAGCGAGGAGTCCGTCGCGCTGTGCCGCGCCGCCGGAACCCGCGGCGTGCGCTTCGGCTGGCTCGGCGAGCTGGTGCTGCCGGCCACGGCGCTGCCCGCCGGAGCGTCGGACGCCGAGCTGGCGCGGGCGCGCCTGGAGCAGACCCCGGGCCGTCACGTGGTCTGCGTCGACGAGCACGACCGCCCGGTGGCGCTCGTGCGGGCCTCCGGCCGCACGCCGGTCCGGCGCCCGGTGCTGGCCGTCACGCCCGGCGACGAGCTCGGCCCCACCGCCATGCGCGCGCTCGCGCGCGACGAGGGCGATCGCTACGACCCGATCGCGCTGTGCGACGAGCGCGGCCGGCTCGTCGGCGTGATCCCCGTCGAGCGGCTGTTCGCGCGGCTGGCCGACGGCGACGGCGCAAGCCGCCGCGCGGCCTGAGCCGGTCATCAGCGTCGGTCGCGGGCGCGGCCGCGCTCACGCGGCGGCCTCCGGGTTCTCGAGCACCATCGCGATGCCCTGGCCGACCCCGATGCACATCGTCGCCAGGCCGTGGCGCACGCCGCGCCGGCGCATCTCCCACGCGAGCGTCGTCAGGATGCGCGCGCCGGAGCTGCCCAGCGGGTGGCCGAGCGCGATCGCCCCGCCGTTGACGTTGACGCGCTCGAGCTCCAGCCCCAGCTCGCGGATGCAGGCCAGCGACTGTGAGGCGAACGCCTCGTTGAGCTCGACCAGCCCGATGTCGTCGAGCGCCAGGCCCGCGCGGTCCAGCACCCGCCGCACGGCCGGAACCGGGCCGATGCCCATGAACGCCGGGTCGACGCCGGCGACGGCCGAGGCCACGACCCGCGCCAGGGGGGCGCGGTCCAGACGGCCGACCGCCTCCTCGGAGGCGAGCATCAGGGCGGTCGCGCCGTCGTTGATCGACGACGAGTTGCCCGCGGTGACACTGCCGCCCGCGCGAAAGGCGGGCTTGAGGCGCGCGAGCCGCTCGAGGCCGGTGTCGGGGCGCGGGCCCTCGTCGGCGTCGACGACCACCGGGGCGCGCCGGGGCACGGTGACCGTCACCGGGACGAGCTCGTCGGCGAAGCGACCGGCGGCCGCGGCGGCGACCGCGCGCTCGTGCGAGCCGACCGCGAACGCATCCTGGTCCTCGCGCGAGACGCGGTGGCGCTCGGCCACGTTCTCGGCCGTCTCGCCCATCGAGACCGTCGCGCCGGCGGGCATCCGCGTGTTGACGAACCGCCACCCGATCGTCGTGTCGGCCATCGTCGCGTCGCCCCAGGGCAGCCCGCCCGCGGGCTTGGCGACGGCCCACGGCGCGCGGCTCATCGACTCGACGCCGCCCGCGACGACCACGTCCTCCCCCGCGCCGATCGAGCGCGCCGCGCTCGCCACGGCCTCCATGCCCGAGCCGCACAGCCGGTTGACCGTCGCGCCGGGGACCGAGTGGGGCAGGCCGGCGAGCAGGACGGCCATCCGCGCGACGTTGCGGCTGTCCTCGCCGACGCCGTTGGTGCATCCGAGCTGCACGTCGTCGATCGTCGCCGGGTCCACGCCTGCGCGGGCCACGACGGTGGAGACGACGTGCGCCGCGAGGTCGTCGGGCCGGACCTCCGCCAGCGCCCCGCGGTGGCGGCCGACCGGCGTGCGGACGGCGTCGACGATCCATGCGCTGCGCATGACCGCTATCGCAGAGCGGCCGCTCAGCGCGGCACGAAGGCGAGCACGCGCGAGGGGCTGCCCGTCCCGTCGACGAGCTTGAGCGGCGCGACCACGATGAGCGCACCGGCGACGGGAAGCGCGTCGAGGTTGGCGAGCTGGGTCAAGCCGTAGCGGCCCGCCCCGAGCAGGAAGTTGTGGACCGGGAAGCCGGGGTCGAACCCACCAGCCGCGCCGGCGTCGATCCCGACGGTCTCGACCCCGAAGCCGACGACGTTGGGATGCTCGGCCAACCATCGCGACGCGTCGACGTCCGGCCCCGGCGTGACCGGGCCCTCGGGCCCGGCGTTCAGGAACGCGCCCTCGTCGTGCGCGCGGGACCCCCAGCCGGTGCGGAAGAGGATCCACGACCCCGGACCGATGGGGCCGTGCTCGGCCTCGTACGCCTCGAGGTCGGCAACGGTCAGCAGGTAGCCCGGGTCGGCCTCGACCTCGGCCGTCCGGTCGATGACGACGGCGGGGCCGACGAGGCGGCTCGGCGCGACCGACGCGACGTCCTCGCCGTCCTTGCCGGTGATCCAGTGCTTCGGCGCGTCGAAGTGCGTGCCGGTGTGCTCACCCAGCTCCAGCACGTCCCACGCCCAGGCCGGGCCGGCGTCGTCGTAGGCGCTCAGGCGCCGGCGCGAGAGGTGCGGCGTGTTGGCGAACGGCTCCGGGAGGACGAGCACCGGGGTGCTCTCGCTCAGCGGCTGGGTGAGGTCGACGACCTCGACGGAGCCGTCGGCCAGGCTCGCGATCAGATCGGTGACGCTGGTGGGGGTCATCAAAGCTCCTCGGTGATGGACGACCGGAGCCTACACGCACCAGCAGGTTGCTATGCAGATTGTCGCCGTGCCCAACGGGAGCTCTCGGGTGCCGCGTCGGTATGGTGAGCAGACCACCGGGATGCCATGCAGAACGTGCCACGCGAATCACTCGGTCGCCCGGCCGCGTTCGATCAGCACTACGGCCTCGAGGACCTGCGCGCGGGCGGCGAGGAGGCGACTGCGCGGCTCGCGATCGGCCCCCATCACCTGCAGCCGACCGGGGTCGTGCACGGCGGCGTGTACGCCGCGATCGCCGAGGCAGTTGCGTCGTTCGGCACCAACGCCACGGTCGGCGGCGACGGCAACGTGGCGCTCGGCATGACCAACGCGACGAGCTTCCTGCGGCCCGCCGCCAGCGGGACGCTGCACGCACGCGGCCGCGCGCGCCATCGCGGCAGGACCTCGTGGGTGTGGGACGTCGACATCGCCGACGACGACGGGCGGCTGTGCGCGACCGGGCGGGTGACGCTCGCCGTCCGGCCGCTCCCGGGGCGCGACGAGACGCCCACGGATATATGACACATCACCACGGTCATATGTAGACTCTTGCGCCATGACCTCCCCGCCCCGGTCCAGCGGTCGCTTCGTGGTCGTCACGGGCGGATCGCGCGGCATCGGGCGCGAGGTCCTGGCGCGCTGCGTCGCGCTGGGCGACGACGTGCTCGCGCTGGGCCGCGACCGCGACGCGCTCGACGCCCTCACGGCCGACGCCGCCGGCTGGGGCCCGGGCACCCTGCGGGTCGACGCCTGCGACGTCAGCGTCGAGGCCGACGTGGAGCGGTGCTTCGGCCCGCTGTCCGCCGTGGACGTGCTGGTCAACAACGCCGGCATCTCGGAGAGCGCGCCGCTGCACCGGACGACGCTCGCCAGCTGGGAGCGGCAGATGGCGGTCAACGCGACCGGCGCCTTCCTGCCCACGCGCGCGGTGATCGCCGGCATGCGCGAGCGCGGCACGGGCCGCATCGTCACCGTGGCCTCGACGGCCGCTCGCATCGGGGCGCCCTACACCGCGGCCTACGCCGCCTCCAAGCATGCGGCGGTCGGCCTGATGCGCGTCGCCGCCGCCGAGCTGGCCGGCAGCGGTGCGACGGCCAACGCCGTCTGCCCCACGTTCGTCGACACCGAGATGACGCAACGCTCGGTGGCGCGCATCGCACAGCGCACCGGCCGCAGCGCCGCCGACAGCCTCGCCGCGCTGGCGGCGACCGCCCCGCTGGGCCGGCTCGTCACGCCCGAGGAGGTGGCCGACGCGGTGCTCTGGCTCGCCTCCGACGCCGCCGGCACGATCAACGGCCAGACCATGATCCTCGACGGAGGAGGTATCCAGGCATGACCCCATTGCGGGCATCGGTCCCGTTCACCGACGACTGGCAGCACTTCGACCTGCGCATCGACGACGGCGTGGCGACGATCACGCTCAACCGTCCCGACAAGCTCAACCCGCTGACGTTCGACTCCTACGCCGACCTGCGCGACCTGTTCGGCGAGCTGCCCCTGCGCGAGGACGTGCGCTCCGTCGTGATCACCGGTGAGGGGCGCGGCTTCTGCTCGGGCGGCGACGTCGAGGAGATCATCGGCGAGCTCGTGCGGATGGAGGCGGCCAAGCTGCTGCGCTTCACACGCATGACCGGGCTGATGATCAAGGCGATGCGCGACTGCCCGCTGCCGATCGTCGCGGCCATCAACGGCATCGCCGCCGGCGCCGGCTCGGTCATCGCGCTGGCCAGCGACTTCCGGCTGGTCTCGAAGACGGCATCCTTCGCCTTCCTGTTCACGCGCGTGGGCCTGTCGGGCGCCGACATGGGCGCGGCCTACCTGCTCCCGCGCATCGTGGGCCTCGGCCTCGCGACCGAGCTGCTGATGCTCGGCGACAAGGTCCCCGCGCAGCGCGCCTACGAGATCGGCCTGGCCAACCAGCTCCTCGAGCCCGAGGACGTCCTGCCCCAGGCCCAGGCGCTCGCACGCCGGCTGGCGGACGGCCCGGCCCTCGCGTATGCGACCACGAAGACCCTGCTCAGCCGCGAGCTCGACATGGACCTGTCCAGCGCGGTCGAGCTCGAGGCCTCGACGCAGGCGCTGCTGATGCTCACCCACGACCACCGCGAGTTCTACGCGTCGTGGACCGAGAAGCGCACACCGAGCTGGAGAGGACGCTGAGCCATGGCCAACACCATCATCACCGCGCCAGACCTGGCCGAGCCCGTCGGCTACGCCCACGCGGTCGTCGCCGGCCCCGGGCAGATGGTCTTCCTCGGCGGCCAGACCGCGCTCGGGCCTGACGGGCTGATCAAGGGCGAGACCCTCGCCGAGCAGCTCGACGTCGTGGCCGGCAACGTCGTGGCGGCCCTGCGCGCCTCCGGCGCCGGGCCCGAGGACGTCGTGTCGGTCCAGATCTTCGTCACCGACGTGGCCGCCTACCGCGAGCAGCTGAAGGAGCTCGGGCGGATCTGGCAGCGCCACTTCGGCCGTCACTACCCCGCCACCGGCCTGTTCGGCGTCACGCGGCTGTTCGACGACGAGGCGATGATCGAGCTGATGGCGGTCGCGGTGGTCCCCGAGGGCTCCGCGCGATGACCGCAGCCGCTGCGCCGGTCGCCGACCACCATCTCACCGAGGCCCAGCGGACGCTGTACGCCGACACGGTGGCGCTCTCATCGGCGACGTTCGCGCCCCTGGCGGCGGCGCCCCACGACGGCCATCTCAACCGCCCGCTGCTAAGCGCGCTGGCCGACACCGGCCTGCTCGGCCGCCTCTTCACGCAGGCCGATGGCGTCTGGCGCCCGGACATCTCCGCGCTCGAGCTGTGCCTGATCCGCGAGGCGCTGGCTCACGGCAGCACCGAGGCCGAGACCGCGTTCGCGATGCAGGGCCTGGGGAGCTTTCCGGTGCTGCAGTCCGGCACGCCCGAGGCGATCGCCGAGTGGATCCCCCGCGTGGCCGCCGGCGAGGCCGCGGCCGGCTTCGCGCTCAGCGAGCCGCAGGCGGGGAGCGACGTCGCCGCGCTGGCGCTCGCGGCCGAGCCGGACGGCGACGGCTTCCGCCTCACCGGCGAGAAGACCTGGATCTCCAACGCCCCCGAGGCCGACGTCTACTCCGTCTTCGCGCGCACCACGCCGGGCGCGGGCGCACGCGGGCTCACGGCGTTCCTGGTGCCCGGCGACGCGCCGGGGCTGACGGGCGAGCACATCGCGCTGCTCTCCCCCCACCCCATCGGCCGCCTGGTCTTCGACGGCGTCCACGTGCCGCGCGAGTACGTCCTCGGCGAGGTCGACCGCGGCATGCGCGTGGCGATGCAGACGCTCGACATGTTCCGCCCCAGCGTGGGCGCGTTCGCGATCGGGATGGCGACGGCGGCGATCGACGCGACCGTCGCCCACGCCAGCGGGCGCACCGCGTTCGGCCGCCCGCTCAAGGACTTCCAGGCGGTGTCGCACAAGCTGGCCGACCTCGCGGCGCGCGTCCACGGCGCGCGGCTCATGGTCCACCACGCCGCCCAGGGCTACGACCTCGGCCTGCGCGGCCCGGCCCTCACGAAGAGCGCGGCGATGGCCAAGCTGCTGGCCACCGAGGTCGCCCAGGAGGCGGTCGACGCGGCCGTCCAGACCCATGGCGCCATCGCGCTGACCCAGGGACATCTGCTCGAGCACCTCTACCGCGAGGTGCGCGCGCCGCGGATCTACGAGGGCGCCTCGGAGATCCAGCGCGAGATCATCGCCCGCGCGCTGTTCGCGCCGCCACGAGAGGAGCACCGATGAGGATCGCCATCGCCGGGGGCGGTCCGGGCGGGCTGTACGCCGGCATCCTGCTGCGGCGGCTCGGGCACGAGGTGACGGTCTGGGAGCGCAACGCCCCCGACGACACGTTCGGCTTCGGCGTCGTGTTCTCCGACGAGACGCTCCACGCGTTCGAGGTCGCCGATCCGCCCACCTTCGCCGACATCTCCTCGAGCTTCGCGCGCTGGGCCGACATCGACATCCACTACCGCGGCACCGTCCGGTCCTCCGGCGGCCACGGCTTCTCGGCGCTGAGCCGGCGCCATCTGCTCAACATCCTGCAGGCACGGGCGGCGGACCTCGGCGTGACGCTGCACTTCCTGATCGAGGCGCCGGCGCTCGGCACGCTGTCGGACGAGTACGACCTCGTGATCGCGGCCGACGGCGTCAACAGCCGGATGCGCGCCGCACGCGCGGACGAGTTCGGCCCGACGCTCGACCGCCGCAAGAGCAAATTCATGTGGTTGGGGACCGACCTCGTCTTCGAGGCGTTCACCTTCCACATCGTCGAGACCGAGCACGGCGTCTTCCAGATCCACGGCTACCCCTTCGACGACACGATGAGCACGTTCATCGTCGAGACCGACGAGCAGACGTGGCGCAACGCCGGCCTGGACCGCAGCGACGCGCTGGACCTGGCCCCCGGCGAGAGCGACGAGGAGAGCATCGCCTTCTGCCGCGAGCAGTTCGCCGACATCCTCGGCGACCACGCGCTCGTCGCCAACAACTCCAGGTGGCTGAACTTCACCACGGTGCGCAACGGGCGCTGGCACGTCGACAACGTCGTCCTGCTCGGCGACGCCGCGCACACCGCGCACTTCTCGATCGGCTCGGGCACCAAGCTCGCGATGGAGGACGCGATCGCGCTCGCCTGGGCGTTCCACGAGCGCCGGGACGCCGAGGACATCAGCAGCGTGCTCACCCGCTACGAGGACGAGCGGCGGCCCGTCGTCGAATCGACCCAGCGCGCGGCGCAGGCCAGCCTGGAGTGGTTCGAGGACATCGCCCGCTACGTCGGCCAGGGCGCGGACGAGTTCGCCTTCAACCTGCTCACACGCAGCCGCCGCATCTCCTACGACAACCTCAGGATGCGCGACGAGGCGTTCATGGACGTGGTCGACCGCGACTTCGCCGAGCGCATCGCCGATGGGGACGCGGCCCCGGTGCGGCCGCCGATGTTCTTCCCGTTCAGGCTCCGCGAGCTGGAGCTCGCCAACCGCGTGGTCGTCTCCCCGATGGACATGTACACGGCGGTCGACGGCGTGGTCGGCGACTTCCACCTCGTGCACCTCGGCAGCCGCGGGATCGGCGGCGCCGGCCTGGTGATGTCCGAGATGATCTGCGTCTCGGCCGAGGGCCGCATCACGCCGGGCTGTGGCGGCCTGTACCGCGACGACCACGTCGAGGGCTGGCGGCGCATCGTCGACTTCGTCCACGCGCACGGCCAGGCACGGATCGGCGCGCAGATCGGCCACAGCGGCCGCAAGGGCGCGACCAAGCTGATGTGGGACGGCATGGACCGGCCGCTGGAGCAGGGCGGATGGGAGCTCCTGGCGCCCTCGCCGCTGCCGTACTTCTCCGAGAGCCAGGTCCCGCGCGAGATGACGCGCGCGGACATGGACCGCGTGCGTGACGAGTTCGTCGCCGCCACCCGGCGGGCGCAGGAGGCCGGGTTCGACCTCCTGGAGCTCCACATGGCGCACGGCTACCTGCTGTCGTCGTTCCTCTCGCCGCTGACCAACGTGCGCGAGGACGAGTACGGCGGCGACCTCGCCGCGCGGTCCCGCTTCCCGCTGGAGGTCTTCGACGCCTGCCGGGCGGCCTGGCCCGCCGAGAAGCCGATCTCGGTCCGGATCTCGGCGACCGACTGGGTGCCCGGCGGCTTCACGGCCGACGACGCGGTGGCGTTCTCGGCGATGCTGCAGGCACGCGCGTGCGACATCGTCGACGTCTCCACCGGCCAGGTGTCGCCCGACCAGCAGCCGGCGTTCGGGCGCAGCTACCAGACGCCGTTCGCCGACCGGATCCGCAACGAGGTCGGGATCCCCACGATCGCCGTCGGCGCGCTCAGCAGCCACGAGGACGTCAACACCACCATCCTCGCCGGGCGCGCCGACCTCTGCGCACTGGGCCGCCCGCACCTCTACGACCCCTACTGGACGCTGCACGCGGCGGCCGACCAGGGCTACCGCGGCGATCCGTGGATCGTCCAGTACCGCGCCGGCCGCAGGCGGCCCAACGACGGGCGGCTCGACGTCGCCAAGCCGCCGCCGCGGTCCTTCGATCCCGACTCGGTCGCGACGGTTCCCGCCCGCTGGCGTCCGGACCGCGCGAGCCGCGCGCCGCTGGCGCGCTGATCCGGCCCCGGCTCAGGCGGCGCTGAGCGCCACGAGCCTCGCGTCGAGTGCCGCCCCGTCCTCGTCGGCCAGGGCCGCCGAGCGCAGGTCGGCCAGACGCGGCGCGGCGTCCGGCGCGCCCGTCAGCGAGCGGGCGGCGGACATGAGCTTGTGGAAGCTCTCGCTGCCGTGCTCGTAGGTCGAGCCGTAGCCCTTGAGGACCCGCTGGCACTCGACGATCTCGCGCGCGAGCTCGCCGTCGGTCGCGGCAGCGTCGAGCGCCTGGCCCAGCCAGGCCTCGATCGCGGCCTGCTCACGGCCGAAGCGCAGCGATCGCGGCCGCAGCGGGCGGACGCGCGCCATCGTCGACAGCAGCGTGTAGCCGAGCACCGAGCTCGTGTTGAGGATCATGCCCTTGCGTGTGGCGGCGCCGACGACCTTGTGCATCAGGCGCGACTTCGCCATCCGCGCGCCGAGCCAGGTCGGCAGCGTGTCGGTGATCTCGTCCATCTGCGGGTGCAGGAACTCGCGCACCTGCACGAGCTGGCCGTCGCGCGCACGGGCCTCGTCGCGGATGCGCTGCATGCGGCCGCGCCGGGTCTTCTGCAGCGCCACCTGGATCGTGTCCTGGTAGCACATCCACAGCGCGATGTGCCGCGCCGCCTCGCGCGTGAGGCGCGCGGCGCCGGCGGCGTCGGGGTCGGCCGCGGCCACGCGCGCGACGCGCTCGAGGTAGCGCTCGGCGTAGGCGAGGTCCTGGTAGACGGCGGTGCGCACGAGGCCGTCCAGGACCATCGACCGCGACGCGGCGGGCAGGCCGCGCACGCGGTCGGCGAGCGGGCGCAGGTCCGGGCCGACGAGCGCGGCCGGATCCTCGGCGGCGATCGCGTTGCGCTCCGCCTCACGGACCTTCTTGGTGGCCTCGTTCGGCTTGGCGGAGGCCGTCGACGCGGCGGCCGCCCCGCCGGCCGGCACCTGCGTCATCGGCAGCACGAGGCCGCTGGCGGACGCGCGCTGCTCGGCCGCCGGCTCCGGCGCGTTCGCCGCGTCGAACCCTGCGGCGAACGCGGCCAGCGACGACTCGACGCCCTTGCCGAAGGCGCGAATCGGGGCCTCGAACTCCTCGCGGGAGAAGGGCAGCGCGCCGGAGCCCGCGACCGCGCCGAACAGCGACGCGCTGATGACGCTGCCGGCCTGCTCGGCCATCTCCATGAAGTCGGCGGCGACGAGCCGCTTGGACGCCCGGCGCGCCGCGTCGACCAGCGCCTCGGTGTCGACGCGGCCGTCGCCGAGCGCGATCTTCTCGTCGATCGAGTACACGCGGTTGGTCGAGGTGATCAGCGTCGTGCGGTCGGCCGTGGCGAACCCGCGCTGGATCGCGCGGCCGCACTCCATCAGCTCGGAGGCGACGACGACGTCGACCTCGCCGGGCGTCGGGAAGATCGACATCACCGGCTCGGAGCGCACGGGCGCCCGCCCGGTGGCGTCCGGCCCACCCGCGCCGGGCGGGAAGATCTCGACGTAGTACACGGTCGCGCCGGTGCGCTGGGCGACGCCGGCGACCGACGTGTTCTGCGCGAAGCAGCCGGCGCGCTCGGCCACTGCCACGATCCAGTCGGCCAGCACCCCGCCCCCCTCGCCGCCGAGGGCGAGGATCGCGAGCGTCAGCGGGCGGCGGCCCTCGGACCAGCTCGACATCAGGCGGCGGCCTCGAACCGGGCGGCGCGGCGCTCCAGGCCGCGAGACGCCAGCCTGATCCACCACTTGCGGACCTTGACCAGCACCTTGTCCCTCGTCGTGGGGTTCTGGATGACGTCGGTCCGGTAGAACGACGGGCACAGCACGGCGGCGTGCGCGTTGGCCCCGCAGACCCCGCAGCCGACGCAGCTGTCCAGGACGGTCGCTACCGGGTCGGTGCGCAGGGGATCCGGGTTGTCGGCGATCGTCAGCGAGGGGCAGCCGGAGACGCGGATGCACGCGTGATCGCCCGTGCACGTCTCGGCGTCGACGCCGAAGCGCTCGCGCACGACGCGCTTGCCCTCCTTCAGCGCTTGGCGCATCTCGGGCTTGACGCGGCGCTGCCGGTTGAGCTGGCACTCGCTCTGCATGACGAGCACCTTGGGTCCGGTCTCCGGCGTGGTCAGCGCCTCGACGAACGTGTCGCGGACCCTGCCGACGTCGTAGGTGTCGTCGACGGTCTTCGCCCATTCGACGCCGACGCCGCGCGCGGCCTTCTCGATCGGGTGCTGGGTCGAGCGCGTCGGGCTGTCGGCCTGCGACGAGAGGATGTCCTGGCCGCCGGTGGCCGCGCTGTAGGCGTTGTCGACCACCACCAGCAGCTGGTCGTTCTTGTTGAACACCGCGTTGCCGACGCCGCTGGTCAGGCCGTTGTGCCAGAACCCGCCGTCGCCCATGACCGCGATCGTCCTGCGGTCGGCGTCCTTGGCGTTGAGCGCGGCGGCACCGGCCGAGCCGAGCCCGTAGCCCATCGTCGTCGCGCCGAGGTCGAACGGGGCGTTGATCGCGAACAGGTGGCAGCCGATGTCGGCGCTGACGTGGTGCTTGCCGGTCTCGCGCTCGGCGAGCTTGAGCCCAGAGAAGATCGGACGCTCCGGGCAGCCGGTGCAGAGGCCGGGCGGCCGAGGCAGGACGGTGGACGGCTCGACGTGCGGGGCGAAGGGGCTGTCGGGGTCGTCGGCAGCGCGCAGGAGCGCGGGCTCGTGCTCGATCGCCTCGGGGAGGTAGCGCCGCAGGAACGCGGCGAGGCCGCGCGTCACGGCCGCCGAGGTGTACTCGCCGGCGACCGGCAGCATGTCCTTGCCGTGCAGGGCGGTGTCGACGCCGTTGCGACGCAGGATCGCGTTGATGTTCTGCTCGATGTAGTCCGGCTGGCCCTCCTCGACGAGCAGGACCGCCCGCTTGCCCTGGCAGAACGCGATGACCTCGTCGTCGACCACGGGGTAGGTCACGTTCATGACGTACAGGGGGACCCGCGTGTCGCCGAACGGGTCCGAGCAGCCGAGCAGCTCCATCGAGCGGTTCAAGGTGTTGTACAAGCCGCCCTGGGTGATGATCCCGATGTCGGCGGCGTCGTCGTTGATGACCTCGTTGAGGCCGCGCTCCTTGATGAACGCCACGGCGGCCGGCCAGCGCTCGGCGACCTTCTCCTGCTCGTGCAGGAAGCTCGCCGGCGGCAGGACGACGCGGCTGACGTCCCGGGCCGGGGCCTCGATCGCGTCCTTGACGGTCATCGGCGGCGGCACGTTGTCCTTGGCCACGAAGCTGCCGTGCAGGTGACACGACCGCAGGCGCAGGTCGAGCATCACGGGGGTGCTGCTGGCCTCCGACAGCTCGAAGCCGGTCTCGACCGCGTCGACGATCGCCGCAACGTTCGGCCGCGGGTCCAGCAGCCACATCTGCGACTTCATCGCGAAGGCGTGCGAGCGCTCCTGCATGATGCTCGAGCCCTCGCCGTAGTCCTCCCCGAGGATCACGAGCGCGCCGCCCTTGACGCCGCCGCTGGCGAGGTTCGCGAGAGCGTCGGAGGCGACGTTCAGCCCGACCGTCGACTTGAACGTCACCGCGCCGCGCAGCGGGTAGTGCACCGACGCCGCGAGCATCGCGGCCGCCGTCGCCTCCGACGCGCTGTTCTCGAAGTAGACGCCGAGCTCCTCGAGGATCTCGCGCGAGTCGCCGAGCACGTCCATCAGGTGCGAGATCGGCGCGCCCTGGTAGCCACCGACGTAGGCCACACCCGACTGCAGCAAGGCCTTGGTGACCGCGAGGATCCCCTCGACGTGCAGGGTTGCGCCGGCGCCGAGGCGAAGCTGCTGAACCTCATTGGCGAACGATCGCTCCGCCATTCCATCTCCCTCCCCTGAAGCTCGACCTGATCGCTGCGCGATCCGGCCGAGCCTCGTCGATCCATCTACATGCTACCGGGCTTCACCGTCGAATGATGCGCCTGGGATCGTGCGGGGGCCGAAGGTCGGCGAGCGCTACGCCCGCACGGCGAACGCCGGCTGAGCGACCGCACGGAAGTGCTCGGCGGCCGCATCCTCGAGGCTGCCGTACACCAGGTCGAACAGGGCGACCATCCGCTGGCGCAGTCGTGTGACGCCGGCCGCGGGGCCGGGGAGCTCTGGATCGAGGAACGGAAACGCGCGGAACTGATGGAGCATCAGCGTCCGGGTCACGAACGCCTCCGTCGGCGTCAACGCGCGACGGGCACCGGCTCGGCGCAGCTCGCCGTAGTCCGCCAGGAACTGCTCGTAGCGGTCGGCCACCCCCGCGAGGTCCCAAGCCTCAGCCACGAGCACCCCCGTCTGGAGCCGCTCGGACGTGCGGCCGATCAGGATGGCGAGGTACGGCTGGATGTCGAGCTCGGAGGCAAGCTCGAGCACCTCGGCCTCACGGTCGTGTGCCGCCACCCACGTGGCGTCCTGCACGGAGCCGAATCCGAGGAAGCGCAGGCCCGTCGCGAAGCGCGCCCGCTCGGCCCGCAACCCCTGGGGGATCGTGTGCCAGAGCGCGGTCCACACGCGCTCGGGCGATTCGCTGCGCGCGAAGCTGAAGATGCGCCGGTCGCCGCGGTCGAGGACCGCCAGCGCCTTGGGCGTCAAGGTGTACAGGGCACGGCGCCCAGCCATCTCCCGCGCGAGGAGCCCGCGCTGGACGAGCCGCGCCAGCGCCGCGCGCGATGCCTCCGTCGAGAAGCCGAACTCCCGCAGCAGCGCGACGAAGCCGCCCGACCACACGAGCGTGCCCGGCTCACGGACGTGGGCGCCCGCGATGGTGAGCGCCAGCTCCTGGGGCTGCAGGCCTGCGTTGCGCGCCGACACCATCTACCGGCAGCGGCAGACGTCGGGCGTGGGTCGAGCGCGCACTCCTCGTGACCAGGCCATGGTGGGCGGCCAATCTACCGCCTGGACCAGCGGGCCGGGCGCTGACGCGAGCGCCGCCGTCCGCGATCGCTCGACGGGCGCCGACACACGGAGGGCCTCCGGCCAGGCGCGCGGCGGCGGTCTAGGGGAACACGAGGGTGCTGTGGACGACGTACGTCGCGACCCTGGCACCGACGCGGTTGTTCCCGGTCGAGGTGAAGGTCCCCGTCACGCCCGCGTAGCCGCCGAGCCCACCGGTGACATGGCCCTCCGCGGTGTCGATCCTCCGGTTGCCGCGGATCCGGTACCTCCCGGTCAGCGCGCTCCGAAGGACGCCGACGCCGGCCGTGTACGTCTCACCCGTGCCCGTGTAGGTCCAGACGTACCGCGACGGATGCCCGGTGATCGTCGTGCGATCGACCGCCACGCCGACGGTGCTGGAGCCCGCGCTCTTCTCGAAGCCGAGCTCAACCGCCTTCGTGCCCGGCGTCGGGAAGCCGCGATCCCTCGAGAAGACGACCATGCGCTGCGTGCTGCTCACGGTGACGGTGCGGGCAGCGGTCGTCGCAGGGCCACCTGCGGTCGGGGGCGAGTCGGCAAAGCTGGTCCCGCCGGAGCACGCGACTGCGGCGAGAGCGATGAGGCCGACGGCATGCGTGCGCATCGTCGTTCTTCCCTCCGAAGGTCGTCTGGCGCCGACGGTACGGCGCCCACTGCGCGCCCCCATCGGGGAAAGCTCCCAGAGCGATTGAGGGCGACTACTGAGGTCGTCGCACGACGTGGGACGCGTTCGACCCTCGAAGCGCGTCGCGGGCCGTCCACCGGTGGCCGCTCCGCAGCGACCGCCCCGTCGTCCCTATGGATCCTGGCGGATCAAACGCGTGGCGGGTGCGGCCGTGTCGAGGAGTCCGAGCTCGGTCGCGAGATGGGTTGCCGTCCGGGCCTCGAGGGCGCCGATCGGGTGGTAGCCGAGGGTCTTGGCGTCGTTCGTGCAGAGCACGTCGGCTCCATTGTCGATCGCTCCGCAGATGACATGGAGGTCGGCCGTGTCGACCGTCTCGAAATTCATGGGACCTTGCAGGCTCGGGCTGGCCAGCAGGGCGGCGCGGTCCCTGCCGGTGATGTGGTGCAGGACCTCGCCGAGCGGCAGGCCGACCAGGCCGGCGTAGCGCCCGAGCGAGCGGCCCAACGGGGCCTGAGCGAGCGCCTGCGGTTCGAAGATCGGCTCGTAGGCTTCGAGGAAGGGTGCGAGCTCGTCCTCGGTGTAGGTGCGGGGCTGGCGCATGCCCGGCCCCTTGACGCCTTGCTGCGTGACTCGCCACCAGAACTCCGCGCCGACGGCGTCGGTGATGAAGCCGTCGAGCACAGGTGCCCGCTGGGCGGCGAGGTCCAACAGCTTGGCGTTGGGGCCGGCCGGGCTGTGGAAGGCACCCCACAGCACCGTGGTGTCGAAGAGGACGCGCGGCGGCTGGACCGTCACTGGTCGTCGTCGCGGCGCATGTCGGCCGTGAGCTCCTCTTCCGAGGGCAGCTCCGCTCCGTCATGGACCCGGACGAGGTGCTGCTTGAGCTCATCGAGCTTGCGACGCGACGTGGCCGGGCGCCTGTCGCGCTCGAACTGCGCGGCCGGGATCAGCCATGAGCCGCCGGGGCCCCGCGTGGCCTCGATGCGCTCGTCGCGCAACCACTTGTAGACCGCCTGGGTGGTCACCCCGTAGAGGGCGGCCACCTCGCCGACGCTGATGGTCTGCGGCTCCGGCCGCCGGCGATCGAGCACGTGCTCGCGCCACTCGGAGGCCATCTCCATCGCCCTCACGCGACGGTCAGCGCCGAGGTGGTCCACCCCGGCGGCGTCGCGGAGCAGCCCGCTCATCTCGGCGGCGAGCAGGTCGACGCCGCCCTCCGGCTCGTGAAGCTCCTCGAGGCACCGACGCATGCTGTCGCGGGCGAACAGCCCCGCGTCGTCGAGCGTCTGCAGGGTGTCGAGCACCAGCTGCGCGTAGGTGTCGCCGTAGAGGTCAAGCTCGCCGAGCGAGTCGACGACGTCCTTGCCGATCGCGTGCAGCAACGCCTCGCGCTGGCGACCCTCAGCGTCGATGGTGGCCCGCCACAGGACGACTCGGTCTTCGGGGCTGAGGATCTCCATGGCGTCTATCGTACCTCCTGGACCAACAATTGCAACTCTTGCAACCGGGAGGATCGGCACCATACGGCCGCGACTTGAGGGGAAGCTCTGGAGACCAGCGCGCAGGGGCCACCGCGATGGCCCCTGCGCGCTTTCGGCATTTGGAGCCCGCTGAGCCGGCGATTCACATCCCGGCGGGGCCGTCGCGCGGCCCGGAGAAGCATCGAGGCCCGCCGAAGCGGGCCTCGATTCATGCTTGCTGTGTTCTCCCGAGGCTTCTTAGAGCAACTCGTAGAACACTCCAGTAGCGGGGGCGGGATTCGAACCCGCGACCTTCGGGTTATGAGCCCGACGAGCTACCAGACTGCTCCACCCCGCGTCGCACGGAGAAGTATAGCCAACGTTCGGGGGCGGTCTCAACCGGGGTCGGGCGGGGAACGCTCGGGCTCGTGCGCCGGCGTCGACGTCCCTCCACCCTGCTCGCCGCGGCGGTCGCGGTGGCCGCCGGCACCGCGCTCCACGCCGTCGTGATCGGTCCGCGGCGCACCGTCGTGCGCCGCGTCGACCTCCGCCTCCCGCGCTGGCCGGCCGACCTCGACGGCCTGACCGTCGCGCTCGTCGGCGACCTCCACGCCGGCGTGCCGCACGTCGACGTCGCCCGCGTCCGCGACGTCGCCGGGCGGATCGCGCGGCGGCGCCCCGACGTCGTCCTGTGCGCGGGCGACCTCATGGACGACCACGCGCACGGCGCCCTGCGCCTGGACCCGCACGCGGTCGCCGCCGCCCTCGCCGGCGCCGGCGCGCCCCGCCTCGCCGTGCTGGGCAACCACGACCGCATCTTCGGCGCCGAGCAGGTCGCCGCGGCGCTGCGCAGCGCCGACTTCGCGCTGCTGGAGGACGACGCCCGGCGGCTCACCGTGCGCGGCCGCGCCCTCTGGATCGCCGGGGCCGCGGACGCAGCCTCCGCCGAGCCCCGGCCCGGGCGGGCGCTGCGCGACGTCCCGCTCTCCGAGCCCGTCCTGCTGCTCACGCACAGCCCCGACGTCTTCCCGGCGGTGCCCGAGCGCGTGGCGCTCACGCTGGCCGGCCACACCCACGGCGGCCAGGTCGCCGCGCCGGGGCCCGTGCGCGCCCGGATCATCCCGTCGCGCTTCGGCACCCGCTACGACCGCGGCCACGTCGTCGAGGGCGCCCGCCACCTGTTCGTCACGTCCGGCGTCGGCACGAGCGGCTGGCCGGTGCGACTGGGCATCGCGCCGGAGGTGGTCCTCCTGCGGCTGCGCAGCACGCGGACCGGGCGCCCGCGCCGGCTCAGCGCCCGCCGCGCCGCAGGCAGGTGACGGCGACCCAGCGGCCGGGCCGGTCGGACGGCTCGAGCGGGAACGCCACGTCGGCGGCGACCGCCCACATCCGCGCCGGCCGGTCGCTCACCGCCCACGCCGGCGGCCAGCGGCTGACGTCGGCGTCCTCCAGCGCCGCCAGCAGCGCCCGCTCGACCTCGTCGATGCCGGGATCGCGCACCGGCATCCGCTGGCGGAAGCGGTGGACGCAGTGCGCGGACGGCACGATCTCCTCGACCTCGGCATGGCCGACGCGCGCGGCACGGACGAACACGCCGCGCAGGCTACGGCGCGCCGCTCAGCGCCGGCGGCCGACCGACTCGAACGGCGGGGTGCCGCGGCGGAACTCGCCCTCGCGCGGCTGGACACCTCCGCGGCTGGCGCGGGTCAGGCGATGGAAGATGCCGAACAGCACCGCGGCGCCCACGACCACCGCGACGACGATGGCCAGGATCAGCAGCAGGCTGGTGCCGGCGCCCGGATCCTGCCCTCCGCGTCCGGCGTCGGCGGCGACGATGAGGCCCTGCGCCAGGATGCCCATGCGCCGCGGGCTACCCGGACCGCGCGTGGCACGATCACGACCCATGGCCCGCGTGTTCGTGACCCGTGACCTGCCCGGCGACGCCCTCGACCGCCTCCGCGAGGCGCACGACGTGGAGGTCTGGACCGGCAATCTGCCGCCGCACCCAACCGAGCTGCGCGAGCACGCCCGCGACGCCGACGGCCTGCTGACGCTCCTCACCGACCGCGTCGACGCCGCCCTGCTGGACGCCGCCCCGCGCCTGAAGGTGATCGCCAACTACGCCGTGGGCTCCGACAACGTCGACCTCGCCGCGGCGGCCGCGCGGGGCATCGCCGTCGGGACGACGCCGGACGTGCTCACCGAGGCCACCGCGGATCTCGCCTTCGCGCTGCTGCTCGCCGCTGCCCGCCGCATCGTCGAGGGCCATGAGGCGGTCCGCGCCGGCCGCTGGCGCACCTGGGAGCCGGGGGGCTGGCTGGGCGCCGACGTGCACGGCGCCACGCTCGTGATCGTCGGCCCCGGCCGCATCGGCGAGGGCGTCGCGCGCCGCGCCGACGGCTTCGCCATGGACGTGGTCCGCGTCGGCCGCGACGACGACCTGCACGCCGCGCTGCGCGGCGCCGACTTCGTCTCGCTGCACACGCCACTCACCGCGCAGACGCGCCACCTCATCGACGCCGACGCGCTCGCCGCGCTGCCCCCGCACGCGATCCTGGTCAACACCGGGCGCGGCGGCCTCGTCGACCAGGTCGCGCTGCGCGAGGCCCTGGCCGAGGGCCGCCTCGCCGCCGCCGCGCTCGACGTCACCGACCCGGAGCCGCTGCCGGTCGACGACCCGCTGCTGACCGCGCCGAACCTGCTGGTCGTGCCGCACATCGGCTCCGCGACGCGCACCGCGCGCTGTCGCATGGCCGACATGTGCGTCGACAACCTGCTGGCCGGGCTCGCCGGCCGTGCCCTGCCGCATCCCGCTGGGTAGGGTCGCCAACCGATGCGGGTGGGCGTGGTGGACATCGGGACGAACTCGACGCGGCTGCTGATCGCCGACGTGCGCGACGACGGCACCGTCACCGAGCTCGACCGCCGGTCGACGGTCACGCGCCTGGGCGCGGGGGTCGACCGCACCGGCGTGCTCGCCGACGACGCCATGGAGCGGGTGTTCGCCACGCTGCGGGAGTACTGCGCGGCGCTCGACGCGGCCGGCGTCGAGGCGACCACCGGCGTGCTGACGAGCGCGGTCCGCGACGCCGGCAACGGCGGCGCCTTCGCCGACGCGGTGGTCGAGCGCTTCGGCATCGACGCGCACGCGATCACCGGCGACGAGGAGGCCCAGCTCACGTTCCTCGGCGCCACCAGCGGCCACGATCCCGCCGACGACCGCCGGCTGGTCGTCATCGACATCGGCGGCGGCTCGACCGAGCTGGTCGTCGGCTGCCGCGGCGACGTCGAGTTCCACGTCTCGACCCAGGCCGGCGTCGTGCGCCAGAGCGAGCGCTTCCTCCACAGCGACCCGCCGCGCCCGGCGGAGCTGCAGGAGCTCGCCGAGGAGGCGGCCGGGATCTTCGCCGAAGCGGTGCCCCCCGGCGTCCGCGCCGGCGTGCGGGCCGGCATCGCCGTCGCCGGGACGGCCACGTCGTGCGCCTCGATCCTCCAGGAGCTCGACCCTTACGACCCGGCGCGCGTGCAGGGCTACCGCCTGCTGCTCGGCCAGGTCGAGATGCTCCTGGCGCGACTGGCCGACCTGAGCGACGAGCAGCGGCGCCACGTCACCGGCCTGCACCCCGACCGGGCGCCGGTCATCGTGGCGGGCACGTGCCTGCTGGTCGAGGTGATGCGGGCGTTCGGGCTCGACGAGGTCGAGGTCTCCGAGCACGACATCCTGCGCGGCGCGGCGCTCCGGCGCGCGGGGGTGGCGCAGGTCTCCGTGCGGCGGCAACGCGGCGGGACGGGCGAGGGCTGAGGAACTCGCCCGCCCCCACCGCGCGCGACGACGTCAAGCGAGCTTGAAGCCGCGCCTCCCGATCGCCGCGCGGAAGTTGTACCGGACCATCCCCAGTTATGGGAGCGAGCTTGGACGGGTGTTTGATTGAGGGTCCAGAACCCCGGTCGGATACTTGCTGAGTCGGGTCGAGGGGGCGTACGTGTCGCGTTCGCCTTCCCGGTCGTCGACGCATAGGCCCGAGCGAAGCCGCATCAACCGGCGCCTCCCGCCGCTCGGGCCAGACCACCAGGCCCCCGCATGGCACGTACCCCTGCCCGTCCTGTCGGGGCCGAGTTTGGAAGCCGCCCCTCGGGGCGGCTTCCGGCTTTCCGGCCCCAGACGGCGGCTCAGGCCAGGTTCGACTTGCGCGGGTAGACGACGTCCGGGTCGGTGAGGACGTTGACCAGCGCCGGCTTGCCGGACGCGAACGCGCGCTCCAGCGCGGGCTTGACCTCGGCGGGGCCACCGACCAGCTCGCCGTGGCCGCCGAGCGCCGCGACGACCTGGTCGTAGCGCGTCTCGGGCCGCAGCTCGGCCGCGACCGAGTACCCGTACAGGAACTCCATCGGGTGCTTCTCGAGCGCCCAGATGCCGTTGTTGCCCATCACCGCGACGATGTTCACGCCGTGGCGCGCGAGCGTGTCGAACTCCATGCCGCTGAAGCCGAACGCGCCGTCGCCGACGAGCAGCACCACCTGGCGGTCCGGATGCGCCAGCTTGGCCGCCAGCGCATAGCCCGGGCCGGTCCCCAGGCAGCCGAACGGGCCCGGGTCCAGCCAGCACCCCGGCTCGTAGGTGTCGATCACGCGGCCCGCGTAGGAGACGAAGTCGCCGCCGTCGCCGATGACGATCGCGTTGCGGTCGAGCACCTCCCCGAGCTCCCGGTACAGGCGCATCGGATGCAACGGGGAGCGCCCATCGTCGAGCTCGACCCGCTCGGCCTCGCGCTTCTGGGTCTCCTTCTCGCGCAGGTGGGCGACCCATGGCTGCGTCCGCTCCGCCGCGTCGGCGTCGCCGGCCAGCGCCCGCAGCGTCGCGTCGATGCCGCCATAGAGCTCGGCGGCGACGGCGCGCGGGTGGTCGCGGACCGGCTCGGCGCGGTCGATCACCACGATCTCGGTCTCGTCGCCGAACGAGCCGCCGAACCCGAGGCGGAAGTCCATGGGGACGCCGATGACGAGCGCCAGGTCGGCGCCCTTCAGCCCCTCCCCGCGGGCGCGCGAGAAGAACATCGGATGGTCGGCCGGCAGGCAGCCGCGCGCCTGGCCGTTGAGGTAGACCGGGATGCCCCGGCGCTCGGCCAGGAGCCGCAGCGCATGCTCGCCGCGACCCCAGTAGAGGTTGGTGCCGGCCATGATCACCGGCCGCTCCGCCTCGGCCAGCAGCGCCAGGACGCGCTCCACGCCCTCGGCGACCGGCTCGGCCAGCGGGTCGTGCAGCGCCGCCTCGCCCCCCGGGTCCGCGCCCTCGGAGAAGACGTGGTCCATCGGGAAGTCCAGGAACGTCGGCCCCGAGTGCGGGCGCATCGCCGCGCTCAGCGCCTCGTCGACGAGCGCCGGGATCTCGTCCGGCCCCTCGGCGGTCGCCGCCAGCTTGGTCAGCGGCCGCACGAACGGCACGTGGTCGATCTCCTGCAGCGAGCCCATGCCCCAGCGCATCGCCGGGGCGCGGCCGCCGAGCACGAGCATGGGGGACGCCGACTGCTGTGCCGAGGCGAGCGCGCTCATGCCGTTCGTGACGCCGGGCCCGGCGGTGAGCGCCGCCACGCCCGGCTCGCGGGTCACCTTGGCCCAGCCCTCGGCCGCGAACGCCGCCGCGGACTCGTGGCGGACGTCGACGATGTCGATGCCCTCCTCGCGACAGCCGTCGTAGATCGAGAAGATGTGGCCGCCGGACAGCGTGAACAGCTTGCTCACGCCATGGGCCTTCAGGCGGCGGGCGATCAGCCGTCCGCCGTGGGCGCGCGTCGCCTGCTCGGTGTCGGTGCTCATGCCTGCATCCTCGCGGTCGAGCGCCGCTCGTGCCACCACCTTCCCCGGGCGCGCCGGCCCGCGGCGGGTCCGTGCGCCGGACCGGGGGGTTGCGATCGCCGCCCAGAGGCGTAGAACTGATGGGGTTCCGTCGGCCAGCTCTGAGGGGGGACTCCCATGGATCGCCGTCCCGCGCAGGACAGCCAGCCCGCCGCCGCGAAGCCCGCCGCGCGCCGCTTCGAGGCCGTCGCGGCCGACCGCGACCGCACGTATCCGATGCTCGCGCCCGCGGCGGCCGTCGCGGCGACGTCGGATCAGGACGCGCAGGACATCCAGCCCTGCGCCGGGCACGTGAACGTGTAGGCCGCTAGAGCGCGCGCAGCTCGGCGGCGGCCGGCGACGGCGCCGCCGCCAGCGGGGCGTACAGCCCGACCCGCTCGGCCTTGCCCTTGAGCTCCGCCTCCCCGCGCGCGAGGAAGCCCCCGTGCTCGAGGCGCAGCAGCGCGATCGTCGCATCGGTCACGAGCACGTCGTCGCCGGTCGCGCGCGTCGCCTCCTCGACGCGCGCCGCCGTGTTCACCGCGTCGCCGATGACCGTGAACTCGACCCGGCCGCCGCCGCCGATGGTCCCGGCCACCACCCGGCCGGAGTTCAGCCCGATCCCCAGCCGCAGGCGCTCGCCGTAGCGCTCGCGGATGCAGGCGACGATCTCCAGCGCCGCCGCGAGCCCCCGGTCGGCGTGGTCGGCCAGCCGGTCGGGCGCGCCGAAGACGCCGAGCAGCCCGTCGCCGATGAACTTGTTGGCGTGGCCGCCATGGCGCCGGAGCACCGGCACGACCAGCTCGTAGAGCTCGTTGAGCCGCGCGACCGCCTGACGCGGACCGGCGGTCTCGGCGAAGGCGGTGAAGCCGCGCACGTCGAGGAAGAGCACCGTGACCTCGATCTCCTCGCCCTCGAGGACCGTCCCCTCCGCCAGGACGCGCTCGGCGACCTCGGGCGCGACGAACGCCCCGAACGCCTCGCGCAGCCGCTCGCGCTCCTCCAGCCCCGCCACCATCTGGTTGAAGGAGCCGGCGAGCATCCCCGTCTCGTCCGTGCCGAGCACCGGCACGCGCACCGAGTAGTCGCCCTCGCCGACGCGCGCCGTGCCGCGCTGGAGGTCCTGCAGCGGCTCGACGATCGAGTGCAGCAGCAGGATCGAGAGCTCCAGCGAGATCGTGAACGCGACGCCGATCGTCACGAGCACGCCGACCCCGAGCTGGCTGAGCCCCGCGTCGTCCGGCGAGGCGAAGCCGACGACGACCACGCCGCTGATGATGTTGATCGACGGCAGCGCGACGAGCAGCTTCCACTTCAGCGGGACGCTCACGTGGCGCAGCGGCACGCCGCCGGGCAGGTCGGCCGACACCGCCTCGAGGACCGGCCGCAGGACGAGCTCGAGGCCGAAGAAGCGCAGGAACAGCCCGTACAGCAGCACGATCGAGACGCCGGCCGCCAGGATCAGGAACCCGGCCGGGAACGTCGCGTCGAGCTCCCAGGTCAGGTAGGCGGCGATCGGCAGGACGTTGAACAGGAACGGCAGCGCCCGGCCCCAGCGGACGAAGGCCAGCGGCATGCCGGCCAGCACCGACCAGGCATCCGCGGCGGCCTGCGTCGACCGGTCGCCGCGCAGCCAGCGGTCGGCGGGCCGCAGCAGGCGGAAGACGACCGCCAGCGCGAGGAGGTTCTCGAGGAGCACCGCGGCCTGGCAGACCACGAAGATGCGCCAGAACTCCGGACGGTCCAGCGGGACGTAGAGGTCGAGCAGCCAGACGCCGCCGGCGACGACCAGGTGCGCGACCTGGAACTGGAGCGCGATGATCCAGCGCGGGTAGCGGGCGCCCAGTCGGTCGAACGCCCAGGTCAGTGGGGCGGCCTGCACGCCCATGATCGTGACGCACGAGCGCCAGCCCCGCCACCGGGGGGGCTCAGCAGTCGCAATGCCGTCTCAACCCTTCGGAACGGTGTCCATGTCCGCACGGAAATTGGCACGTTCGCTCACGGACGGGGTAACCTCGGACCAGGCTGAGGGTCCCTCCCATCCACGGTCTGCTTGGAGGCAGCCATTCCCTCCGTTCCCCCTCCGAAGAGGCACCCCTATAACCAGTGGGCGCCCGATGCACGAGCGCTGGACCTCGTGGGTGACAAGTGGACGCTGCTGATCGTCCGCGACCTCGTGGCCGGGCCACGCCGATTCGTCGAGCTACAGCGCGTGCTGCCGGGGATCTCCACCGAGCAGCTGCGATCCCGCCTGAACCGGATGGTCGCCGACGACCTGCTGACCCGCCAGCGCTACCGCGAGGTGCCGCCGCGCGTCGACTACGAGCTCACCGAGCGCGCCCGGGACCTCCTGCCCGTCATCGGGGCGCTCGCCCGCTGGGGCGCGCGCTGGGCGTGGTCGCCCCCCCGGCCCGACGAGGCGATCGACATCGGCGCGTTCCTGCGCACCGTGCCGGGGCTCACGCTGCCCGACGGCGTCGAGGGCATGATCGAGGTCACGGTCGTGCGCCGCGCCGGCGACATGAAGCGCTACGTCCTGACGTCGCGTGCGGGGCACGTCGAGATCGCGGAGCGCTCGGCGCCCGAGGCCGACGCGCGCATCGCCGGGCCCGAGCGGGCGTGGGTCGAGGCGCTCAGCCCCGACGCCTCGCGCACCGAGCTCGAGATCAGCGGCGACCAGGCGATCGCCCAGGCCTTCCTCGACGCCCTGGCGCCCGGCAACGTGCGCCAGGCGATGGTGGCCTAGGGTCGCGTCGCCGGCCGACCGCGGCGGCGGCGCGCTCAGCGCGCCGCCGCGTCGAGCCGTGCCCGCGCCTCGGCCTCGTCGAGGCCCTCGACGCGCACCACCTTCTCGCGCGCGCCGTGGCCGCGGACGACCGCCACGCGCGAGGGCGGGACGCCGAGCCGCTCGGCCAGCACGCGGCACAGCGCCTCGTTGGCGCGCCCCTCGACGGGCGGCGCGCTGACGCGGACCAGCACGACCCCGTCGTCGCGCACGCCGGTCACCGCATCGCGGTCGGCGCGCGGCGTGAGGCGGATGCGGAGGTCGGCGGTCACCGCCGCTTGCGGCGCCGGCCGCCGCGCCGCCCCTGCATCCAGCGCGCGCCGGCCACGGCCGCCAGCCCCGTGAAGCCCCAGGTCGTCGTGATGAACGAGCCGATGACGCCGGCCTTGAACACCGGGTGGTCCTTCAGCTCGGGGCGGACGGCCAGCACCCCGAACGCGTTGGCGTTGGTCCAGGCGCCGACGGCCAGCGGCACGGCGACCGCCCGCGGCGGATCGGGCACGAGCTTGGGGGCGGCGGCCGTCAGGCTGCCGAGCATGATGAGGTCGAGGTGCCACTGCCGCAGCCGCGCGGCGGAGCGGATGCCGAGGCGGCGCAGGTCGTCCGGCCGGCTGACGGCCAGCGACATCGGCCAGCCGGTGAGCGCGCCGAGGGCGAGCTCGGCGAGGCCGACGACGACGAGGCCCTCGACGGGCGGATGGGTGGTGGGCATTGGTGGGCTCCGGGGGTCGGGGGCTCAGCGGCCGCTGAACAGGTCGCGGACGGTCGTCCGCAGCAGGGCCAGGGACTCCTCGCGCGTCGCCTCGGCGGAGCGCGCGAGCTCGTCGGCGGTGTGGACGAGCGCGTAGAACACGCGGACCAGCCACGTCGCCGGCAGGTCGTCGCGGAAGCTTCCGTCTGCCTGGCCGCGCGCGACGAGCGCGGCGAGGCGCTGCATCAGCGGCGCATGGCTGCGGTGCAGGTGCTCGGCGGACAGGTGCTCGGCGGCGCCGCGGGCCAGCGCGTCGAAGCCGGCGAGCCGGCTCCACGACGTCTCCAGCATCCGCATGAGCGCCGCGTCGGCGGGGCCCTCCCGCGGGAGGGCGGCGTCGACCGCGTCGACCGACTCGTCGACCGCGCGCGCGACCGCCGCCTCGAGGATGTCGGCCAGCGTCTTGAAGTGCGCGTAGAGCGTCGGCCGCGAGACGCCGGCGGCGCCGGCGACCGCGGCCATGCTCAACGGCGTGCGCTCGGCCAGCAGCCGCTCGGCGGCATCGAGGATCGCCGCGCGGTTGCGGTCCGCGGTCGCGCGGCGATGATCGACGGTGGCCATGTGGCGGAAAACCTAGTCCGCCTCAGTGGATGCCGTGCGCGACGCCCGGCTGCGGGCGGACGGACGGCAGGGTGAGCGCCGCCACCAGCGCCGCGGCCGCCGCGACGTTGCCCGCGACGAGGAAGGCCGTGTCGCAGCCGTCGACGAGGTCCGCTCCCCCACCGCCGTTCAGCGCGGCCGCGACGATGGCACCGAGCACCGCGACGCCGAGCGCCGCGCCCAGCTCGTGGGCGGTGGTCATCAGCCCGGAGGCCAGGCCGGCCTGCTCGGGCTCCACGTCCGCCATCGCCGCCACCGACACCGCCACGAACGTGGCGCCGACGCCCGCGCCCAGCACGACCAGGCCGGGCAGCAGGTGCGCGGCGTAGGACGGGTCGCCCGGAGCGGACGCGAGCTGCGTGGCGCCGCCGGCGGCGACCAGCAGGCCCGCCACGACGGTCCAGCGGCTGCCCAGGCGCGGCAGCAGGTGCGACGCGACGTGGACGCCGCCGAGGATGGCGACGGCGAGCGGCAGCAGGCCCACGCCGGCCTCCAGCGGCGAGGCGCCCATCGCGCGCTGCAGGACCAGCGCGCCGAGGAAGAGCGCGCCGACCAGGATGCCGGTCGCGACGAGCATGACGCCGGCGCCGGTGACCAGCGGCCGGTTGCGCCACGTGGCGGGATCGACCAGCGGGCGCGCGGCCGTGCGCTCGACGGCCGCGAACCGCCCCAGCAGCGAGACGGCCAGCGCCGCCATGGCGAGCGTCGACGCCGACATCCAGCCGTGGTCGGCGGTGTTCTCGATGGCCAGGACGAGCGTCACCAGGCCGGCCACGAGCGTGGCCGCGCCGGCGACGTCCAGCCGCCCGCCGCGCACGCCCGCGCCGGGAAGCCCCGGGAGCGTCCGCATCGCGGCCGCGGCGACGGCGAGGCCGATCGGGACGTTGACGAAGAAGATCGCGCGCCAGCCCAGGGCCTCGGTCAGCGCGC
Organism: Baekduia sp.; assembly: GCA_035765735.1. Classification (GTDB taxonomy): domain Bacteria; phylum Actinomycetota; class Thermoleophilia; order Solirubrobacterales; family Solirubrobacteraceae; genus Baekduia. The sequence goes on from DASTWY010000021.1 coordinate 27,424, forward strand.
CGCCCAGCACGACGCCGGCGGCGGCGCCGGCGCTGCCCACGGTCCCCCACACCGCGAGCGCCTTCGCGCGCTGGTGGCCGGCGTAGATGGTCGTGACCAGCGAGAGCGCCGCCGGCAGCAGCAGCGCGGCGCCGGCGCCCTGCAGCGCCCGAGCCCCGACGAGGAGCGACGCCGAGGAGGCCGCGCCGCTGGCGAGCGACGCGCCGGTGAAGAGCCCGAGGCCGGCGAGGAAGACGGTGCGCCGGCCGGCGAGGTCGGCGAGGCGCCCGCCGAAGAGCATCAGGCCGCCGGTGAGCAGCACGTACGCGGTGACCACCCACTGCAGGCGGCTGCCGGCTACGTGGAGCGCGTCGCCGATCGACGGCAGCGCGACGTTCACCACGGTGATGTCGAGCACGACCATGAACTGGGCGACCACGAGCAGCGCGAGCGGCGCCCACGAGGCGGCGGGCGGCGGGGCGTCGTGGCCGTGGCCGTGGCGGGTGGCAGGCGGGTGGTGCATGACGGGCTCCAGACCTTTGGGTTTACACCAGTGTCAGGGAGCACCGTACGGATGGGTTTACACCCGTGTCAAGCAAGAGTGTGGGCAGCCGCACCCGGCCTCCGCTCATGCCCGGGGAGGGAGTCGAACCCCCACGCCCTTGCGGGCAGCCGGGTTTAAGCCGGCCGTGTCTCACCAGTTCCACCACCCGGGCGAGGCCGTGCAGGAGCGTACTCGCGGAGGTGTCACAATGGGAGGACGACGGCGGAGGGGGCCGCCGTCGCACGGACCTGGCTCCGCAACTTCCCGGTGCTTCATGGGTTTCGGGTTCCTGCGGGCGGAAATCCCCGCATTCACGCGTGGAAGTCTCAGCGATCAAGCACCTGGGCCCCGCGGGGCTCCGCGGCCCGACGCCGCTGCTGCGCCTCCAGGGCGACGAGCGCCTCGTCGCCCTGACCCGTCGCGGCAACCAGAGCGCCTACGAAGCCCTCGTAGCGCGCTACCAGTCGCGGCTGCTCGCGTTCTGCCGCCACATGCTCAGCTCCCGCGAGGACGCCGAGGACGTCCTGCAGGAGGTGTTCGCCGCGGCGTTCAACGCGATGCTCGCCGACGACCGCACGATCAACGTGCGGCCGTGGCTGTACCGGATCGCGCGCAACCGGTGCCTGAACCACCTGCGCCGGCAGACCGCGATCGGCGTGGACTCGATGGACATCCACCTGGCCGACCACGGCACGACGACGGCCGACCGTGTGCACGACCGCGAGGACTTCCGGGAGCTCGTCGCCGACGTCCAGACCCTGCCCGAGACCCAGCGCACCGCGCTGCTGCTGCGCGAGATCGACGCGCTCAGCTACGAGCAGATCGCCGAGGCGATGGAGACGACGGTCCCGTCGGTCAAGTCGCTGCTGGTGCGCGCTCGGGTGTCGCTGGCCGAGGCCGCCGAGGCGCGCCGCCTGAGCTGCGACGAGGTCCGCGAGGAGCTCGGCGAGTGGGCCGAGGGCCTGCAGCGGATCAGCCCGCCGGTGCGCCGCCACGTGCGTGACTGCGAGCGCTGCGCCGCCTTCAAGAAGCAGCTCCAGCAGACCAACAAGGCGCTGGCCGCCGTCTTCCCGGTCGGCCCGCTGCTGCTGCTCAAGAAGTTCCTGCTCGCCCAGGGCGCCAGCGGCGCGGCCGCCGCCAGCGGCGGCGCGGCGGCCGGCGGCGCCGCGGCAGCCGGCGGCGCGAGCGCCGGCGGAGCGCTGACGGCGGGCATCGGCGCGCTGGCCACGAAGACCGCGGCGGGGCTCGCCGCCGTGGCGATCGTCACCACCGGCGCCGTCGAGGTCGACAAGGCCAACGACCACCGCTCCGCCCGCACCGTGGCCGCATCGCAGGCGCGCGCCGCCGCCGATCCGGCGACCACGGCCGCCGCGCCGGCGCCGGCCGCCCCGGTCCCGGTCGTCGTGCGGTCGACGCGTCAGCCGGCGGCCCCCAGGCACCCGAAGGCGACCGCCACCGGCGCCAGCCATCATGCGCTGAAGCGCGCCGCTGCGAAGAAGGCCGGCACGGCGTCGGACGCGGGCGCCGACGCCCCCGCCGACGCGGCGTCGACCCCGGTCCCCGCCTCGACCAGCTCGCCGGCGACCACCGGCGCCCCCGCCTCCACCTCCTCGCCGTCGTCGACCACGCCGGCGGCCACCACGCAGGAGGGCCACGACACGACGGTGCTGCCCAAGCAGCCGTCCTCCCCCACGCCGGCGCCGACGGCCACGCAGCCGGCACCGAGCCCGGCCGCCTCGACGCCGACGCCCGCCCCCGCCGAGGCCCCGGCCACGACGCCGGAGCAGGAGCCGCCGCCCGCGGCGACCACGGCGATCCCCGCGCCCGCCGAGACCGCCCCGCCCGCCGAGGCCTCGGCGGCGGTGGAGGCCTCCACCGCGCCGGTCGCCCCGTAGGGCAGCCCTAGGCGAGCCGGTCGCCCGGCTGGGCGCCAGCGGCCGGGTCGACGAGCAGGACCGCGTCGCCCCGGTACGTGCCGAGCGTCAGCACCTCCGAGCGGAACGGCCCCACCTGCCGCGCCGGGAGGTTCACCACCGCCAGCACGAGCCGGCCCTCCAGCTCCTCGCGGCCGTAGTTGGTGATCTGCGCCGAGGAGCGCCGCTCGCCGATCTCCGGGCCGAAGTCGATGCGCAGCCGCCACGCGGGACGGCGCGCCTCCGGGAAGTCCTCGATCGCGACGATCCGGCCGACCCGGATGTCGACGCGCGCGAAGTCGTCGATGGTGATCTCACCGCCGACCGCGCTCACGACTGGTCGGCGCCCTCGAGCTCGAAGGATCGCAGCGCCCGCTTCATCGGCCCGCTCGCGCCGACGCGGCCGGGGCCCTTGCGGTGCTTGGCGCGCCGCGCCACGAGCAGCAGGTCGACGCCCTCGCGAGCGGTGGCGGTCGGCAGCAGCAGCTCGCGGCGACCCAGCATCGGGTGGCCGTCGGGTCCGTCGTAGCTGAACCGCAGCTCGTAGCCCTGGATCCGGTTGATGTTGGCGCGCCCCTCCTGGTGCACCCGGAAGCCGGGCAGCCGCGCCGCCATCTCGCGGCTCAGGTGCGTCGCGTAGAGCGGGAGGAACCCGGCGGCGTCGCCGCGGTAGGGCGGCAGGCGCAGCGGGCGCACGGCGAACGACTGGCCGTGGCCGCCGACGCGCGCCAGCTCGCCGGCCTGCGGGTGGCGCCGGTGGAGCGGCGGCGCGTACTCGAAGCGGAACCCGATCGGCTCGCTGACCGCCACGGTCCGGACGTCGCCGCCACCGCCGACGACGCGCGACCCGACCGCCGCCACCACCAGCACGGCCAGCACGACCAGCACGACGCGCGCCGGTCGCGACAGCCGCGCCAGGCGCGGCCGCAGCAGCTCGGGCAGCGTGGGGCCGAACTCGGGGCGGACGGCGGACATCCGCCCGGAGTCTAGGCGGCCGCTGCTCAGGGCCCGGCGTCGCCGCCGGGCGTGACGTGGAGCGTCGCACGGCCGCCGCTGTCGGCCACGATCGCGTAGTCGCCCGGCTTCAGCCCGTCGAGCGTCCGCCGCGCGGTGCCGCCCTCCGCGACGTCGAGCGTCCCGACGTCGCCGGCCTCCACGGTCACCTGGTGGCGGCCGCCCACGGCGGTGATCGCCAGCGCGACCGGCAGGAAGGCCGGCAGGGTGATGCGGCGCGGCACGATCTCGCCGCCCTCGACGCGGAAGGCGGCCGGCACGCGGATCGGCTCCTCGTCGCCGGCGCCCCCGGGCTGATCCTCGCCGCCGGTGGGCAGGCCGGTCGTCGCGGTGGGCGCGGTCGTGGTGCCGGCCGGCGTCGTCGCGGCAGGCGTCGTCGTCGTGGCCGAGGCCCCCGGCGTCTCCGTGGTGGTCGTCGGGGCACCGGCCGGCGCGGTCGCCGTCGCGGCGGACGGGGCGCTCGCGGCCGGCTGCGCGACGGTCGAGTCGTCCCCGCCGCAGCCGGCGGCCGCGGCCAGCAGCGCGGCGCCGGCGAGCGCCGCTGCCAGCCGCCGCCCAGATTGCGCCATTCGGCACGAGCGGCCGATCACCCGGGGCACGGAGGAGCCCATGCCATGACCCTCGTGCACTACGACTCCGAGCACCGGCGGCTGTGGATCGCCGGGCAGCGCTGCCACCACGGCGCGACCGGCGCGCTGCTGACCTGCCTCGCCGCCACGACCCTCGTGGCCCGGCAGCGGAGCGTGCTGCGCCTCGCGACCCTGCTGGCGGCCGGCAGCGCGCTCATGGTCCATGACTGGCACGACCGCGGCGTGTGGTTCCAGCCCGGCGCCCAGGACGACGCGTAGGCCCGCCCGGCCGTCGTGCGCGGAACCCCGCCCCACGGCCGCCCTACTCGCCGATCGAGAACAGCGAGTCGAGGTCGTGCTCGGAGAAGACCTCGAAGGCCACCATCGTCTGGGTGCGCGTGATGCCGGTGAGGTTGGCGATCTGGCCGGTGATGACCTCCGCCAGCTGCTCGTGGCGCGGCACCCGCACGATGGCGACGAAGTCCCACTCGCCGGTCACCGAATAGGCTTCGGCGACGCCGCCGATGCCGGCCAGCGCGCCGCCGAGCGTCGTCAGCGCGGAACGCTCCGCCTCGATGAGGACGACCGCCGTGGTCACAGCTCGTGCGTCCCGCCCGGGTCGAGCACGATCACCTCGGCGTGGCCGGCGTTCTGCACGTCGGCCTTGAACGCCTGCGCGTCGGTCTCGATCGGCGGGAAGGTGTTGTAGTGGCAGGGGATGATCTGGTCGGCCTTCAGGAGCTCGGCCGCCACCACCGCGTCGAAGCGGTCCATCGTGTAGTGGCCGCCGATCGGCACGATCGCGAGGTCGAGATGGCCGCGCTTGGCCGGCAGCGCGAGGTCGCTGAACAGGCCCGTGTCCCCCAGGTGGTAGACGCGCTTGCCGCCCATCTCGATCACCAGGCCCGCGGGCGTGTTGACGGTGCCCTTCGGCGTCGTCGAGGTGTGCCAGGCCGGCGTCAGGCGCACCGAGGCGAAGTCGAGCTCGACCGTGCCGCCGATGTTCGGGTCGAACGTCTGGACGCCCTCCTCGGCGATCTCTCCCGCCAGCTCCACGATCGCGACGACGGGCGCGCCGGTGCGCTTGGCGATCGCCACCGTGTCGCCGATGTGGTCGCCGTGCCCGTGGGTGAGGAAGATCGCGTCGGCCGCCACCTCGTCGGCGCTGGCGGCGGCCTTCGGGTTGCCGGTCAGGAACGGATCGACGAGCACGGTCTTGCCGTCGTGCTCGAGCGCGAACGCGCTGTGGCCCAGCCACCGGATCTGCATCTAGGGAGTCTCCTCTGCGTCGACGTCGTACAGCTCGCGTGCGAGCTCCAGCCCGATCGCCACGCCCACCAGCATGCTCAGGCGCGTCTCCTCGGCGATGAGCGTCCGCACGGCCGCCAGGCGCTCCGCCGCGTCCTCCGGCGCGGCGGCACCGGCCACCTGCGCCTCGTGGGCCTCGCCGAACCAGCCGCCGGCGTCCAGCGCCTCGTTCAGGACCCGCTGGAGCCCCGGCGCGGCGTGCGTGACGATCTCCTGGGCGTGCACGAACCGCTCAGGGTCGCCCGCGATGGCCGCGACGGCGGCATCGACCTGCTCGGCGGTGAAGCGGCGCGCGGACACGGGCGCCGTCCACCATAGCCGCGGCGCGCCGGCGCTGCCGCGACCGGCCTCCGCCCTAGGCGCGGGCAGCCGCGGTGCGCAGGAGCAGCGCGCCGGCGACCAGTCCGAGCGCCAGCCCGGAGAACGTGGCGACGGCGCTGGCGTACCAGGTCACGGCCGGCAGCAGCGCGAGCACGCCGAAGATCACGCCGGTGCCCAGCAGGTCGCCGTCGTGGTCGATCCCGCGGCGCGCGCGCAGCAGGTCGGGCAGCGCCCAGGCGGCCAGCATGCCCATCGCGGCGCCCGGCGCGCCGAAGACCAGGTCGTCGGTGCCCGCGGCGTTGGCGATCGCGTCGCCGCCCACGCCGCAGACGAGGTACAGGGCGATGACGACCAGCGGACCGTGGCGCGCCTCGAGCCGCCAGCCGAAGATGCCGATCGCCAGCAGGACGGCCAGCTGGTACCAGACGTCGGGATAGGCGAACGAGGCCGTCGCGTAGCGCCAGACGTCCGTGCTCAGCGCGTTGAGCGCCACGTCGCCGCTCGGGATGAACGCCAGCACGACGAACATGAACAGCGACAGCGCCAGGATCACGATCGTGGCGGTCGGCCGGCCGAACGCTTCGCCGCGGATCCCTGGGATCTCGTTGGTGCGCAGCGGCGACAGCGACGGCCGCAGCGTCCGCTTGGCGGCCCGGGGCTCGGCCTCGCCGGCGCGGCGGTCGATCTTGGGCGCGCGCTTGCGCAGCCGCGTTCCGCAGTACGGGCATTCGGTGATGTACGGGCTGACTTCCGACCCGCACTTCTTGCACACCACGAACAGGTCCGGGGGGCCCGCCATCTCGGTTCGATTCTAGGACGCCGCGCCAGCGGCCGCCGAGCTCCTGAACGATCGTGTCACGCGCCTTCCGGATCTCCCTCGGTGGCGGCCACGATCGCGGCCACCACCTCCCGAAGGTCGTGGTTGGCCTCGTAGACGACGACCTGGCGCGCCGCGCCGTTGTTGCGGGCGAGGATGTCCTCCACGCCGGCGAGCTCGGCCTCCGAGCCGAGGTCCTGCGCGTGCTCCCGCAGGCGGTCCAGCAGCCGCCGGGCCAGCGCCTTGGCAGCGATGCGCTGGTTGGACGGCAGGTCGACCAGCTCTCCGTCGAGCCCGTGCCGGGCGGCCAGCCAACGGTTCTCGTCGAGCATCTGCCACGGGAACTCGCCCAGGGTGGCGCCCGTGTCGAAGTGCTCGCAGAGCTCCTTGACCATGGCCTGGATCAGCGCGGCCAGCCCCAGCGTGTGCTCGACGCGCGTCTGGGCGTCGCAGACCCGCACCTCGACGGTTCCGAGCCGCGGGTGCGGACGGACGTCGTACCAGAGGTAGGTGTAGTCGGCCATCACGCCGCTGGAGACCATGAACTCGATCTCGCGCTCGTAGTGCTGCCAGTCCCGGTAGGGCGGCGGCACGCCCACGCGCGGGAACGCGCGGAAGATCGGCGTCCGCGTCGAGGCCATGCCGGTCGCGTCGCCGCGCCAGAACGGCGAGTTGGCGCTCAGCGCGAGCAGGATCGGCAGGTGGACCCGCATCCCGTTGGCGACGTGGATCGCCTTGTCGGGATCGTCGACGCCGACGTGGACGTGCAGCCCGAAGATCAGCTCCTGGCGGGCGACGAACCGCAGCGCCGAGACGATCTCGCGGTAGCGCGAGCGCGCCGAGATCCGCTGGTCCTCCCAGAGCGCGAACGGGTGCGTGCCCGCCGAGCCGATCGTCAGCCCGCGCTGCGCGGCCATCGCGCGCACGCGCGCCCGCAGCGAGCTCAGCTCCGTCCGCGCCTCCGCCGTGTTCGCGCACGGCTTGGTGGCGATCTCGAGGACCGACTCCATGAGCTCGGGCTTGACCTCGCCGTCCGGCGCGTCCTCGAGCAGCGACTCGATCGCGTTCACCAGCTCGAACGACTCGCCGTCGAGGATCATCAACTCCTCTTCGATGCCGATCGTGTACGCCGGCCCCGTGAAAGCATGCTCCACGGCGGGGACCCTACCCCGCGGGTACGATCAGCAAAGAGCAAGCAACCAGGAGTTCAAGAGCAGATGGCACTGGGTTACGACGGGAAGCTGTACATCCTGGCCTTCGACCACCGCGGGTCGTTCCAGAAGAAGATGTTCGGGATCGAGGGGGATCCGACCGAGGAGCAGTCGGCCACCATCTCCGACGCCAAGCACCTCATCTACGAGGGCATGGTCAAGGCGATGGAGAAGGGGGGCGTCCCCGGCGACGAGCTCGGCGTGCTCGTCGACGAGCAGTTCGGGGCCCCCAAGAGCATCCCCGCCGACGCCAAGGCCGCCGGCCTGTCGCTGGCGATGCCGGTCGAGAAGTCCGGCCAGGACACGTTCGACTTCGAGTACGGGGCCGACTTCGGCCAGCACATCCTCGACTTCGACCCCGACTTCTCCAAGGTCCTCGTCCGCTACAACCCCGAGGGCGACGCGGAGGCCAACCAGACGCAGCTCGGCAAGCTCAAGGAGCTGGCCGACTGGCTGCACGGCAACGGCCGCAAGTTCCTCTTCGAGCTGCTCGTGCCCGCCGAGAAGGCCCAGCTGGAGTCCGTCGGCGGCGACACCGACCGCTACGACGCCGAGCTGCGGCCCGACCTCATGTGCCGCGCGATCCAGGAGATCCAGGACTTCGGCATCGAGGTCGACATCTGGAAGATCGAGGGCGTCGACAAGCGCGAGGACGCCGAGCGCCTGGCGCAGCAGACCCGCTCGGGCGAGGGTCGCGAGAACGTCGTCTGCGTCCTCCTCGGCCGCGGCGCGTCCGACGCGAAGGTCGACCACTGGCTGCGCGAGGCCGCTCCGGTGGACGGCTTCGTCGGCTTCGCGATCGGCCGCTCGATCTGGTGGGACGCGCTGAAGGGCTTCCTCGACGGCTCGCTGCCGCGGGAGCAGGCCGCCGAGCGGATCGCCGACAACTACCTGCGGTTCATCAAGGTCTACAACGAGGCGGAGTCCGCGACCACGGTCGCGTAGCCGCACGGAGTTCACGCAGCGGCTGCGACGCCGCTGCAACGACGCGCCCGTCCCGCCCGGGCCCGCGCCTAGGGTGGGGCGGGTGCGTCGACTGCTTCCCGTCATCGTCATCGCCGCCGCCCTGCTGCTGGGCGGCGGCGGACGCGATCTCCTCGACCGCCTCCGCGACGAGGCCGGCGGGACGAGCGGCTCCTCCGGCAAGGGCCGCGTGGCCCGGGTGGTGCGCGTCGTCGACGGCGACACGATCGTCGTCCGCCTCGGCGGCGCCGAGGAGCGCATCCGCTACATCGGGATGGACACGCCCGAGACGGTCAAGCCCGGCACGCCGGTCCAGTGCTTCGGCCGGCAGGCCTCCGCGGAGAACCACCGCCTCGTCGACGGCCGCCGCGTCCGGCTGGTGCTCGACGCCGAGGCGCGCGACCGCTACGGGCGGATGCTCGCCTACGTCTACCGCGAGCCCGACGACCTCTTCGTCAACGCCGCGCTCGTGCAGCGGGGCTACGCCACGCCGATGACGATCCCCCCGAACGTGCGGTTCGCGGACCGGTTCGTCGCATGGTCGCGCGCCGCCCGGCAGGCGGGCCGCGGGCTGTGGAGCGCGTGCGAGAGGTAGCCTTTCCCGCGCCGATGCGCATGCGTCAGAGCCTCGCCCAGCTGGAACGGGCGTTCGTCGAGGAGATCGAGCAGGATCGCGATCGACGTGCACGACTGGCCCGAGAGGCCGCCGAGCGGGAGCGCCGGCGGCACCTCGAGCGCACCCACAAGCGCGGGTCGATGCGCTTCGGCGTCCTCGTCATCTGCCTGATCGTCACCGCGGTGCTGGTGACGATCGCGATGTTCGAGACGCTGTACTACGTCATGGGCTGATCTCCCAGGGGGAGCTCAGCTTGCGAAGAATCGCCCAGGGGGCGATTTTCGCGGCGAGTCGCCCGGGGGGCGCCTAGCTTGGCGAAGAATCGCCCGGGGGGCGATTTTCGCGGCTCTCTGCTCTCCGCGCGTGGTGCCGGTAGTTCGAAACGAACGGCGCCTGCGGCGCCGGTTCGTTACTTCGCCGCGGTGCCGAGGCGGTGGAGGGCTGCGTCGACCTCGTCGCGGAGGTCGGTGGTGTCCGCGGCGGCGTCGGCGCGCTCCTGCTGGATCTCCAGGTAGACCTCCTTGCGGAAGACCGGGATGTCGCGGGGAGCCTGGATGCCGATGCGCACCTTCTCGCCCATGATCGAGAGGACCGACACCTCGATGTCGTCCCCGATCATGATGCTCTGGTTGGACTTGCGTGTCAGTACGAGCATGGTTGGACGCCTCCCCACGTCCCTGCCACCGGCGGCGTCGAGTCTCGCAGGGCCGCTGCCCACATGCAAGCAGGCCGAAACCCTCAATTTGCGGGAACGCTGGAAGCCCGGGAACATCGCGCCGAAACCTGTGCGGAGTCGCTGCGTCACGGTCGGCGCTCGGACGCCCGGCAGGGGGCGCGGGGCGACGTCCCGCCCGGCGTCTCGACTAGGATGGCCCCCTTCGCATGGCCAGACGATCGCTCCGCCCGCACCTCAACCAGATCCGCACCTGGGTTCGCCAGGGCCGCACCGATGCGTGGATCGCCCACCAGCTGGAGGTCACCGTCCAGCAGATCGAAGCGTTCAAGAAGGAGAACGAGCTGCTTCCCGACGGCGAGGTCGAAGCCGGCGCCGCCGCAGACTTCGACGGCGAGATCGACCTCCGTGCCGAGGACGATGCGCTGATCGCCGCCGAGCTCGAGGCCGAGGCCGCGCGCAAGGCCGAGGAAGAGGCCCGCAAGGCCGAGGAGGCCGCGCGCAAGGCCGAGGACGAGGAGGAGGCCGGCGAGGAGGACGAGGAGGCGCCCAAGCGCCGCCGCGGCCGCCGCGGGGGCCGCACCCGGCGGACCAAGAAGCCGGCGACCTTCGAGGCCAGCTTCGACCACGGTGACGAGGGCTACGGCCTGTGGCTCGACCCGGCCGTCGCCGACGACGGCATCTACGCCGAGCACTGGGCCGGTCAGCGTCAGATCGAGGTGACGATCGAGCCGGACCAGATCGTCATCAAGCGTGTCGGCGATGCCGCCGACAGCGACGACGACTGATCACGGGCGGGAGCGCCTCGGACGCGCGCTCGCCTTCGAGCGCGCGATGAAGGCCGCCTTCGGCCGGACGGTCACCGCCGAGTGGGGCCAGGCCTTCCTGCGCCCCGACCTCGCCCGCTTCCACGACGGCAACCTGCTCTGGATCCGCGGCGACGGGCAGCTCGACGCGGCGGCGATCGACGCCGAGGCCGAGCGCCTGCTCGGCGGCGCCGGGCTCCCCTACCGGCGCTGCGTCTGCGAGGAGCCCGCGGAGTCGCGCACGGCTCCTGGGCTCGCGGAGCTCGGCTACCGCGCCGCGCGTCACGTGCTCATGGCGCACGCCGGCCCGCCCCCCGACGCGCCCGCCACGCCCGTGCACGAGACCGGCGTCGACGCCGTCCTCCCCGGGATCGAGCGCTATCTGCTGACCGACCCGGACGCGACCTATGGCCGGGACGACGAGTGCCGCGCACACCTGCTCGAGCACAGCCGCGCCTACGGCGCCAGCGTCCGCGAGCGGGCGTTCGTCATCGAGCGCGACGCGGAGCCGGTGGCGTGGGCGCTGCTGTGGTCGCGGGACGGGGTCGCGCAGATCGATGAGGTCGTCTGCCTCGCCGAGCACCGTGGGCACGGCTACGGCCGCGCCGCGGTGTCCGCCGCTGCCCGCGCTGCGCTGGCCGAGGAGCCGGAGCTCCTGTTCCTCGTGGCCGACGCCGAGGACTGGCCGCAGCACCTGTACGCGCGGCTCGGCTTCGAGCCCATCGGGCACCGGGGCCTCCACCACCGCGACGTCGCGGTCGCCGGCGCCGCCTAGTCGGCCGGGCGCACGTCCAGCCGGCGACCGCCCGCGTAATCGGTCGCCTCGCGGACATAGCGGCCGAACGCGGCGTCGGCCGTCACGCGCGCGTCCCACGCCCACGGTGCGCCCGGGGCGACGTTGTAGGCGATGTCCGTGCACCAGCCCGTGCCCTGCCCGTACAGCTGGACCAGCTCGTCGATCTGGAACGGCCCGCCCAGGCGCCGGCGCAGCTCCGCGACGACGCTGTCGACGACCCGGTCCATGGCCAGCCGCTCGTCGGGGGCGGCGTCGCGCACCCGCCGCTCGCCCTCCTGCCACTGCTGCATCGCGATCGAGAAATCATCCATCGCCGGTGACGCTACCCGGCTGGCGCTCGTCGTCGTCCGCGGGGGTTCGGGGCCGGGTGCTTCGGGCGTGGGTGGCCCGGCGGCGCTCCGGGACATCGCCAGCTCCGCTCCCGCCGACGACGGGCGCCGGGAAGGCCCTCAGCCGCCCGGCAGGCCCTTCACGATGAACGGCCGCTCCCCCGGCTTCACGAGGCCGAGGCGGCGCGCCTCGCCCTCGACGACGCGCGGGTTGTTGAGGGCCGTGCGACGCGCCCGCAGGCGGGCGTTCTCGCGCTGGAGGGTCTGGACCTGCGCGGAGCGCGCCTTCGACTCGCGCAGCGTCTTGACGAAGGTGATCGAGGGCCCGATGTAGAGCGCGACGACCCCGAAGAGCACGACGAGAAGCGCGACCCGCCCGACGCGGTCCCAGCGGATGCCGCGAGCGCCGCCGGCGACGACGCGCGGGCGGGGTCGCGGCGCGGCGGGCGCGGGCCGTGAGCGGGCACGCGCGGCGTTCTGGCGGGCGGAGGCCATCGACCGTGCGGTTCGCCCTCGCGGGCTCCGTTCCTCCTACGGTCGGCACATCCGGCCGGACGCCGCTCGCCCGCGGACGGCGTCGCCGGCGACGCCGTCCGCGGCAGGACCCGTCCGGGGGCCGCTAGGAGCGGAAGACCGACCGCCCCGGGAAGCTCGCGTCGGCGCCGAGCGCCTCCTCGATCCGGAGCAGCTGGTTGTACTTCGCGACGCGGTCCGAGCGCGACGGCGCGCCGGTCTTGATCTGGCCGCAGCCCGTGGCCACGGCGAGGTCGGCGATCGTCACGTCCTCGGTCTCGCCCGAGCGGTGCGACATGACGGCGGTGTAGCCGGCCTCGCGCGCCATCGCGATGGCCGCCAGGGTCTCGCTCAGCGTGCCGATCTGGTTGACCTTGATGAGGATCGAGTTGCCGACGCCGGCGTCGATGCCGCGCTTGAGGCGCTCGACGTTGGTCACGAAGAGGTCGTCGCCGACGAGCTGCACCGTGTCGCCGATGCGGTCGGTCAGGACCTTCCAGCCGTCCCAGTCCTCCTCGTCCATGCCGTCCTCGATCGAGAGGATCGGGTACTTGCCGGCGAGGTCGGCCCAGTAGGCGGCGAGCTCCTCGGAGCTCAGCTGGCGGCCCTCGTGCTCGAGGTCGTAGGCGTCGCCCTTGCGGATCTCGGAGGTCGCCGGGTCGAGCGCGATGGCGATGTCCTCGCCGGGCTTGTAGCCGGCGGCCTCGATGCCGTCGACGAGCGCCTGCAGCGCCGCCTCGTTGGACTCGAGGTCGGGCGCGAAGCCGCCCTCGTCGCCGACCGCCGTGCCGAGCTTGCGGTCGTGGAGCGTCTTCTTGAGCGCGTGGAAGACCTCGGCGCCCATGCGCAGGCAGGCGCTGAACGAGTCCGCGCCGCACGGGACGATCATGAACTCCTGGAAGTCCACGGAGTTGTCGGCGTGCGCGCCGCCGTTGAGGACGTTCATCATCGGCACGGGCAGGACGTGCGCCGCCTCGCCGCCGAGGTAGCGCCACAGCGGCTCGCCCTCCTCGACCGCGGCGGCGTGCGCGGCGGCCAGCGAGACGCCGAGGATCGCGTTCGCGCCCAGGCGCGACTTGTTCGGCGTGCCGTCGAGGTCGATGAGCGCCCGGTCCAGCCCCTCCTGGTCGGTCGCGTCGCGGCCGGCCATCGCCTGCGCGATCTCGCCGTTGACGTTCGCGACCGCCTGCGTCACGCCCTTGCCGCCATAGTCCGATCCGCCGTCGCGCAGCTCGGTGGCCTCGAACTCGCCGGTCGAGGCCCCCGACGGCACGGCGGCGCGGCCGGTGGCGCCGGATCGCAGAGCCAGCTCGACCTCGACCGTCGGGTTGCCCCGCGAGTCGAGGATCTGCCGGGCGTGGACGCGTTCGATCTGGCTCATCGGGCGGTGTCTTCCTCTTCGTCGAGTCGGGCCTGCGCGTAGTAGCCGAGCTGACGCCCGGGGGGCAGGTCGTTCCAGGTCGCGCCGTCGGCCTTGGCCAGGCGCTCCGCGGCCTCGACGCGCTGCCGAAACCTACCGGCCGAGGAGCGCAGGGCGAGCTCCGGGTCGGCCTTGAGCTTGCGCGCGACGTTGACGACGGCGAACAGCAGGTCGCCCACCGCCGCGAAGCGCGCGTCGGCGTCGTCGCCCGCCGCCGCGGCGCGCAGCACCTCGAGCTGGCCCTCGATGGCGTCCATCGGCGGTGCGTCGACGTCGAAGCCCGTCGAGGCGGCGCGCCGCTGGACCTTGCGCGCGTACAGCAGCGACGGCAGGTTCTCCGGCACCTCGCCGAAGATCCCGGGCTCGCGGCCGGCCTCGGTGCGCTTGATCCGGTCCCAGTTGGCCAGCACCTCCCCCGCGTGCTCGACGTCGACATCGCCGAAGACGTGCGGGTGGCGGCGGATCAGCTTCTGCCGCGTGTGCTCGGCGACATCGGCCAGCGACCCGGTGCCGCGCTCCTCCAGCAGCAGCGACAGGAAATGGACCTGGAACAGCACGTCGCCGAGCTCGTCGAGCAGCTTGCCGTCATCGCGGCGGTGCGCGGCGTCCGCGAGCTCGTAGGCCTCCTCGAGCGTGTGCGGCACGATCGTGCGCTCGTCCTGCTCGCGGTCCCACGGGCACTCGACGCGCAGGCGGCGGGTCAGCTCGTCGAGGCGCTGGACGGCGGCGGCGGATGCGGCGGGTTCAGCCATTGGGGGCAGGCTACGCGAGCCAGAACGACGACCGGCCCGCCGCGACGAGCGCGACGGGCCGGTGAAGAGCGTGAGCGCCGGGTGGCGCCCCGGACGAGCTACTGGTTGGTGCTCGTCGTGGCGGTCGGCTGGCTGCCGGCCGTGGTCGACGACTTCGGCGCGTTCTTGCAGACCGCGACGACGTAGCCCTTGCGGCACTCCGTGCGGTCCTTCCACTTGCTCTGGAAGTCCTTGACGAAGCCGTTGAGCTTGTCCTGCTGGCGCTGCGAGATGACCAGCTGCTTGATCTGGTCCTTGGCGTCCTTCAGCGGGGTCTGCGACCCGGGCGTGATCTTCGTGACCTCGAAGACGTAGTAGCCGAACTGCGTCTTGACGGGGCCGCTGAGGACGCCCTTCTTGGCCTTGAACGTCGCGTCGTCCAGCGCCTTCTCCTGCTGGCCCTGGGGGACGTTCGAGAGCAGCCCGCCGCTGTCGCGCGTGCCCTGGTCCTGCGACATGTCCGCCGCGACCTTCGCGAACGGCTCGCCGTTCTGCACCCGCTGCTTGGCCTCCTTGGCCTTGGCCTCGGTGTTGGTCAGGATGATGCGGATGTCGCGGCGCTCGGGCTGCGCGAACTGCTTCTTGTGCGAGTTGTAGTACTTCGCGATGTCCGCGTCGGTGACCTTGTCGGTCCCCTCGAGGATCTTGGCTCGCAGCTTGTTCGACAGGTCCTGGACGCGGATGCGGTACAGGAGGTCCTCCTGGACGTAGCCGGAGTCCTTGAGGAACTTCTGGTAGTCGGTGTCCTTCGGGAAGCTCTGCTGGCGCTGCTGGTCGAACTCCTTCTTGACCTGCTGGTCGGAGACGGAGACGCCCTTGTCGTGCGACTCGCCCTCGATCCACGCCGAGGAGATCAGGAACTGCATGACCTGGTCGCGCAGCTGGTTGTACTGCTGCTGGCACTGCGCCTTGAACTGCGCGTCGGTCGGCTTGGGCTGGCCCTTCGCCGGCTTGGGCGCCGTCTTCTTCTTGTCGGCGACGCACGCCGTGAAGTCGGGCGGCTGCGGGATCTGCGGCTTGGCGCCCGACTGCCCCGCTTGCGAGGTGGCGGCGACCTTGAGCCAGTGGTCGAACGTCGCAGTCTTGATCGTGTCGTTCCCGATCTTGACGACGGCGTTGCCGGGGACGCCGCCGCCACCGCACGCCGAGAGCGCGAGGGGGAGCACGAAAAAGGCGCCGATGAGCGCCAGGAAGCGACGAGGCATGTTCATAGCGGCGCGCAAGCTACCAGGCCGGCGATGAAGCGCGGCTTAAACCTTGCCCCGAACTGTCCATTCAGGCGGCTTCCGAGGCCACGGCCAGGAGCGCGTCCGCTGCGGCGACAACGGCCGGGAACCGCTCCTCCGGGGCGCTCGGCACCCGCACCGAGAGCTGGGCGCGGCCCGGCTCGTAGGTCGACTCGGGCAGCGCCTCCTTCAGCCGCTTGGCCCGCTCGGCGTCCAGGTCGACCGGCGTCACGGCCAGGCGGTCGCCGCGGAAGCTCACCGCGCGCGCGCCGGCTTGGCCGAGCTTGATCCGGGCCTGCTGCAGCGCGAGCAGGTTCAGCAGCGGCTGCGGCACCTCGCCGAAGCGGTCCTCCAGCTCGTCGCGCAGCATCCCGACCTCGGCGACCTCGCGCGCGCCGGCGATCCGGCGGTGCACCTCGATCTTCGCCTGCTCGTAGGGGATGTAGTCGGCGGGGACATAGGCGTCGACGTTGACGTCGAGCCGCACCGGCTCCGGCGCCTCCTCTCCTCCGCCGTCGTGCGCCGAGGCGGCCTGGACGGCCTCGTCGAGCATCTGCATGTAGAGCTCGAAGCCGAGCGCGGCGACGTGGCCGGACTGCTCGTCGCCGAGCAGGTTGCCGGCGCCGCGGATCTCGAGGTCGCGCATGGCGATCTTGAAGCCGGCGCCGAGCTCCGTGTAGTCGCTGAGGGCGCTCAGGCGCTTCATCGCGTCCTCGGTCAGCGCCGCGTGGGCGGGGTACAGCAGGTACGCGTACGCGCGCTCGCGCGAGCGGCCCACGCGCCCACGGATCTGGTAGAGCTGCGCGAGGCCGAAGATGTCGGCGCGCTCGACGATCAGCGTGTTGGCCTGCGGGATGTCGATGCCCGACTCGATGATCGACGTGGCCACGAGCACGTCGGCGTCGCCACGCAGGAACCCGAGCATGCGCTTCTCGAGCTCCTTCTCGTCGAGCTGGCCGTGGGCGACCTCGAACCGCACGCCCGGGCACAGGCCGCGCAGGCGCTCGGCGGTCTCGTCGATCGTCTCCACGCGGTTGTGGACGAAGAACGCCTGGCCGCCGCGCGTGTGCTCGCGCACGATCGCCTGCTTGACGAGCTCCTCGTCGTACTCGCCGACGTAGGTCTTGACCGGCCGCCGCCCCTCCGGCGGCGTCTCGATCACCGAGATGTCGCGGATGCCGGCCATCGACATCTGCAGCGTGCGCGGGATCGGCGTCGCCGACATCGCGATCACGTCGACCTTCAGCTTCAGCTGGCGCAGCAGCTCCTTCTGCTTGACGCCGAAGCGCTGCTCCTCGTCGACGATGATCAGCCCGATGTCCTTGCCGCGCAGGTCACGGCCCAGCAGGCGGTGCGTGCCGATGAGGATGTCGACGCGGCCCTCGTTGAAGGCGCCGACGACCTCCTTCTGCTCCTTGGCGGTGCGGAAGCGCGAGACGTGGTCGACGGTGAACGGGTAGTCGTTGAGCCGCTCGGCGAAGTTGCCGTAGTGCTGCTGGGCGAGGATCGTCGTCGGGGCCAGCACGAGGACCTGCTTGCCGTCGTCGGCGGCCTTGAACGCGGCGCGCAGCGCGACCTCGGTCTTGCCGTAGCCGACATCGCCGCAGATCAGGCGGTCCATCGGCGTGGCGCGCTCCATGTCCTGCTTGACGACCTCGATCGCGTCGCGCTGGTCGGGCGTCTCGGTGTAGGGGAACTTCTCCTCGAAGTCGCGGAGCCACTCCGAGTCCTCGGGGAACGCGTGCCCCATGCGCCTGCGGCGCTCGGCGTAGAGGTTGAGCAGCTCGCCCGCGAGCTCCTGGGCCGCGCGGCGGGCGCGCGACTTCATCGTCTCCCACGCCTTGCCGCCGAGCTTGCTCAGCGTCGGCTCGCCGGCGCCGGCGCCGAGGTAGCGCGAGATCTTGGCCAGCTGCTCGACCGGCATGTAGACCTTGTCGCTGCCGGCGAACTCGAGCTGCAGGTAGTCGCGGGTGACGCCCGCGACCGTCTTGGTCTCGAAGCCCGCGAAGCGCGCGACGCCGTGGTCCTCGTGCACGACGTGATCGCCCGTGCGCAGGTCGGTGAACGAGCGCAGCGCACCACGGCGGACCGGCCGGTCGGTGCGCTCGGCACGGCGCCGGCGAAACAGCCGGTGCGCCGGGATGACAGCGATCCGCGGGCCGCCGGCGATGAACCCGTCGCGCAGCGTCGCCTCGGTGAAGCGCAGGTCGCCGGGAGCAGCCTCGGTCTCGCCGCCCTCCAGCCAGTGCGCCTTCAGGCGGGCCAGGTTGTAGGCGGTGCGCTCCCCCTCGCCGCGGCGCGGCCACACGACCACGGTGCGGTAGCCGGAGCGCACGTACTTCTCGAGCTGCGGCTCTGCCTCGCGCAGCGAGCGCGCCGCCAGGTCCGCGGCCTGGGCGCGCAGCTCCACGGGCTGGTCGGCGGCCAGCGCGCTCAGCCGCACGTGCGCGCGGCCGTCGAGCGGCCCGAGGACGTCCTCGGGCTTGACGTAGAGGTCGTGAGCGTCCTGGTCGTGGAAGGCGGCGCAGACGTCGTGCCAGTGGTCGGTGAGCGCCGCCTCGGTCTCGGCCTCCTCGGCGAGGATCACCGCGGCGTCGGCGGGCGCCAGGTCGAGGAAGGCGTGGAACCGGTCGACGGGGAGCAGCTCGGCGACGTCGGGCCGGTCGCTCTCGTCGCTGAGCGCGGCGATCTCGGCCGCCTCGCGGTGCTCGGCGGCCAGCTCGGCCGCGGGCGCGATCTCCAGCTCCTGCAGCTCGCCCAGCGAGCGCTGCGTGAACGTCGAGAACGCGCGCAGCGACTCGATCTCGATGTCGAAGAGGTCCACGCGGACCGCGTGGTCGGCGGTCGCCGGATAGACGTCGAGGATCCCGCCGCGGACGGCGAACTGGCCGCGGTCCTCGACCTGGTCGACGCGCTCGTAGCCGGCGGCGACCAGGTCGGCGGAGACCTCGTCGAGGTCGAGGAGGTCGCCGACCCGCAGCCAGAACGAGGAGGGCCGTAGCGCGGGGTCCGGGACCTTCTCGCTGAGCGCGACCGCCGAGACCACGACGACCGGCGGCTCGGCGTCGTCCGCCGGCGCGGCGAGCAGCGCGTCGAGGGCGGCGACGCGGAGGCCCACGAGGTGCGGCGGCGGCGCCAGGTGCGACTCGTACGCGACGCCGCGGCTCGGGTAGTAGCGGACGGGCCGCGGGGCGAGCCACTGGCGCAGGTCGGCGGCCAGATCGCGGGCCTGGCGGTCGTCGGTGGCGACGACGAGCGCGGGCCGGCCGGCCATCGGGCCGTCGAGCCCGTCGAGCAGCGCCGCGGTGACATAGGCGCGGTAGGAGGCGGAGACGAACGCGCGGCCGCCCTCCCGCGCGAGGCGCGGTGCGGCGGGGTCGTCGGCGAGGTGCGAGAGGAGCGGGCGAAGCGACATCGAGACATGCGCAGCGACCGCGACAGGGCGCGGCCGGGTGCGACAGACCCATTCTAGGAGGCTGACTGCGGCTTCCCCGGCGGGAGGCCCCGGCCGCCCGGTGCGGGTTTCCCCACATCGGGGGTCCGGGACCTCGAACGCACGTTGGCGGGCCTGCCCGGTCGGCGGCGAGCGCGCCGGAGAGCACCATGGTCGTCATGGTCGTCTCGCTCCTCACCGCTCCTCCGGTCGGGACGCCGCGCCCGCCCGCCGCCCACCACTTCGCCTACCCGACGGTCCGGCCGCTCCCGCGCCCGGGCAGCACGCGCCGCGCCGAGGCGCGGACCTGGTAGGTCCCGGCCGGCGGACCGCCTCCCCAGCCCTCGAGCACGAGGTCCGGGAGAAGGCGGCCCGCGCAGCCGCGGAGCCGGCTCCTAGCGCCGGCCGTGCACCACGGCCGCCGGGCTGAGCCCGCCGCCGACGCGCAGCGCCCGGACTTCGACGCGCACCGCGACGTGCTTGCGCGGCAGCCCCGTCACCGTGACCGCCGGGTGCCGCCGCGTCGCGGTCAGGCGCAGCGGCCTGCCCTGGCCGATCCGCACCAGCGCCACGTACGCGCGCGCCTGCTCGGCGCCCGCGTGCCAGCGCACGACGAGCTTCCGCCCGCTGCGCCGGACCCGCACGCGGCGCGGCTTCGCAGCCCGAGGACCGGAAGCCCCACCCGAGCGCGACACGCCCGGCGCGAGCGTCGCACGCCCGGCCATGCCGGCCATGCGACTCGCCGTCAGGCCCGCGACGCTCGCGGAGACCGACAGCCCGACCGGCACGTGCTTGAAGGTCGCCGAGCGGTGCTTGGCAGAGACGACGGCACTCCTGGCGACCAGCGTCCCGGCGCGCAGGCCGATCCTCCAGCCGCCGGCAGGCGCCGCCGCGTGTCGCGCTGGCGTCCACCGCAAGTGCACGGTGCGGCCCGAGCGCGACAGGGTCACCCCCGCGGGGCGCGCCGGGCGCACGAGACGCGGTGCCGCGAACCGGCCGGCCACTGTGGAGGGCCGTCCGAGGCCGTCGGTGATGATCGTCGCGGTGATGACGCGCTGCTCGCCGTGGCCGTCCTCGGGCACGAAGCGCGCGGTGCCCGACGACTTCGCCGTCGTCAGGATCTCCGACCCCGCGCCGTCGAGCGCGGTCGCCTCGCCGAGCGTGACCTGCTGGCCCTTCTGGAGCTTCGGCGTGACCCGCCAGTGGACGCGACGCTTCGCGCCGTGGCCCCTGACGCTCGCCCTGACGAGCTGCGGCCCGGTGTCCAGACCGCGCTCGACCTTGCCCAGGCCGGGCGAGCCCGGCGCGGCGAGCACGAGGTAGCGGCCCTTCGGCGGCGCCTTCCAGAGGATCGTCGTGGTGTTGGCGTTCGGGTCGAACACCACCATCTGGGTCTTGGTCAGCGACTCCTTGGTGGCGTCGATCATCGTCGTCCCGTGGAGGTCGACGACCTTCACCTTGGGGACCCCGCCGCGTCCGTGGACCGTGATGCCCGCGGACCGCAGGTTCGCCGGCAGGTCGACCGCCGGCGCCCGGACGGCGGCCGTGCGGACGGAGAACCCGTCCGGGATGCCGGCCGGCCGCGCCTCGCTGTACGGGCCGAGATCGCAGCCCTTGAAGACGTCGAAGTCGTCCCCCCAGCGATAGCCGACGCCGCCGCCGACTTCGATGACGGGGATCTCGCCGCAGGCGGCGATGCCCTTCGTCGAGAGCACGGCGTGCGCCCCCACGAGCTTCACGCGGTCGCCGAGGAACTTGATGCCCGCCTCGGCGTTGCCGGTGAAGTTCGCCTTGCTGAAGGTGAACCAGCCTCCGAGGTCGGCGTCGAAGTACGCGATGCCGACGTCGCGCGTGTAGCCGTAGCGGGCCTCGAAGAAGCCGTTCGTCGCGAAGCGCAGGACCCCGCGCGACAGGTCAACCGTGTCGAGCAGCTTGGTCCCGCCCGAGATCTGGAACAGCGTGTACGGCGCGGCCGCAGACGGGAAGGTCACCCGCATGTCGCCGTCGGCCGACAGCAGCTGCGTGCCGAAGATCTTCGGTCCCGCGCTGATGCCGAGGCCGCCCTGGATGTCGAGCGGGTCGACGCCCACCCCGGCGCGGATGCGCTGGAGGAAGACGCCCTCCCCCAGGGAGACCTCGAGGCCGTCGACGGCGCCGTAGATCGAGTGGAACTTGCCGCCCTTGATGACGACCTCCACCTCGATGTCGAACTCCTTGCCCTTGATCCCGGGCAGGCCCAGCTCGGCGCTGCCCGTCCACTGGTCGTCGGGCCGGTCGTACTCGAGCGCCAACGACCCCAGCTTGAGGTAGTCGGACAGCACGCCCGTCTGCACCTCGATGCGCAGGTGATCGAGGATCAGGCCCTGGGTCTCGGTCGACCGCAGCGTCAGGTCGCCCCCGGCGCCCGGAAGCTGCGGCGGGAGGTGGACGGTGACCCCGACGCTCGCCTGGCCCAGCGCCGGGAAGGTCACCTCGGCGGTGCTGGCGAGGTTGAGCGTCAGCAGCTTCATGCCGCTGGGCGGGTGGAGCAGGAGCCCGTCGTCGTCGGCGCTCTCGGGCAGGATCGCGTCGATCGGCGCGTCGTTGAGCGTCAGGGACACGCCGCTGCCGCTGGCCTTGATCGCCACCGGTGCGTTCGAGACGAGATGGCCGTCGTGGAGGTCGAGCGCGATGGCGCGGCCGCCGCCCTGCTCGTCGTTGAACGCGCGCTGCGCCGTCGCGCAGGCGGCGGTGGCGCAGTCGGCGAACTGCTGGTCGGCGGCACGCCCGTGGTCGCCGGCCTGCAGGCGCAGGCCGTTGAGCGACACCTCGCCGTGGGCGATCCACAGCGGGCCGGCGTTCGGGCGGTCGACCGACGTCCAGCAGCCGTAGACCCGGACGAGCTTGAAGACGACGCCCCGGTACTGCTCGCGTCCCTGACACCCGGCCGCGATGTCGGCCGCGCTGCGCACGAAGATCTTCTTCGTCGCCAGCGCCTTGTTGCCGAACGCGTCGGTGGCCGTCACGCGCACCGTCTGGTCGCCGCCCCCGAGCAGGTGCGCCTGCGCGTGCGGGTTGGAGCCGGTGTCAGTCTCGAACGTGCCGTCGCCGTCGAGGTCCCAGAGGTACGTCAGCGACGGGTCGTCGTTGTTGCCGTGCGAGCCGCTGGCGTCGAGGTTCGCGCGCGCGATGCCGTCGTCGCCCATGTTCGCGGTGTCCGGGCCGTTGAGCGTGACCGTCGGCGCGAGCACCGGAGCCGCGGCGACGTCGAGCCCGAGCGGCGTGGAGATCGCGACGCGACCCTCGCCGTCGGTGACGCGCACGCGCACGTCGCGATGGCCCGCCGTCGCGTACTGCGTCGTGAGGACCGCCTGCGTGTCGCCGTCGGTCTCGAACGTGCCGTCGCTGTCGAGGTCCCACGCGTAGTGCGCGGGACCCGTCACGACCTTCGTCCCGACCGCCGACAGCGTGACGTCGCGCTGGGCGTACACCTTGCCGGTCGGGCTCGTGCGGGCGATCGCCGGCACGGGCGCGTTGGCGTCGGTGGCGCCCGGCGCCACGTGGACGTCGACCGTCACCGGATCGGACGCGGTGTTGTTGGCGAAGGAGCGGTCGTCGATCGCGACGACCGAGGCGGTGTAGTGGCCCGACCCGGCGTAGACGTGCGAGACCGCGTCCTCGGTCGTGACCAGCGGCGCGCTCCCGTCACCGAAGTCGTAGCGGAAGCTGAACGCCTTCTGGGTGGTGCCGTCGGGGTTGTTGAGGACTGACGCCGACGCGTCCAGCAGCGCCG
Source organism: Baekduia sp. (assembly GCA_035765735.1). Classification (GTDB taxonomy): domain Bacteria; phylum Actinomycetota; class Thermoleophilia; order Solirubrobacterales; family Solirubrobacteraceae; genus Baekduia. Next base: position 50,438 of record DASTWY010000021.1, read on the forward strand.
CCGCGCCGGACTCCGGCTGGGCGGGGCTCACGGACAGGTGCGCCGTCGGCGGGAGGTCGCCCGGCGCACGCACGTTGACGTATGCCGTGGTGACCGACGACTCGCGGTTGCCCGCGTCGACCACCTTCATCTTCACCGGGTACGAGCCCGGCCAGGCGGTGAACGAGCTCGCGTACGGAACCGTCCAGAGGTTCCAGGTGTCGCCCGACTCGTCGTACCACTGGAAGTAGTAGTTCAGTGGCGTCTCCGACCCCAGGGACCCATCGTCGGCCGTGCGGGCCCACACCTTGTACTGGCCGCCGGCGTACTGATCCCAGACGATCGGGCCCAGGTCGGACGTGCAGCCGTCCGGACCGGTGTGGGGCCCGCCGTCGTGGGGGCACGGGGTGATCTTGTCGATGATCGCCACCGGCGGCTGGATGATGCGGATGGTGTCCGTCTTGGTCGCGGTCGCCCCGTCGTCGTCGGTGACCTTCAGGCGGATGGTCCAGTTGCCCTGGTCGCCGGCGTTGAACGTGTGCGACAGCAGGCTGCCCGTCGACGTGTACTCCCGGGCGGTGCCGTCCTTCGTGAGCGTCCAGGCGTGGCTGTCGACGGTGCCGTCGGAGTCGTGCGAGTTGTCGTTCCAGATGACCGTCACGCCGCTGGAGCTGCTCAGCACGTAGGGGGCGGCGTCGCCGGTGGTCAGCCAGCCGGCGGTCGGCGGGCTGTTCGCCGGCGTGATCCGGAGGTCCGCCATCTGCGCGCCGCGGTCGTTGGCCCAGGCGTACACGCGCGCCGTCGCCGACGTGGCGTACCGCTGGGTCACCGTGTTGGCGCCGTCAGCCGTGAACGCCCCCGCGCCCGTCGGCTGGAACTGGAAGTGCGTGGCCCCGGTGCCGTTCGCGGTGAGCGTGACGTCCTCGCTGGTCGTCGGGCTCGTGTTGCTGGCCGTGAGCGTGAGGTCCTGCGGCACGGTCTGCGACATCCGCACGTCCTGCGACGGATGGAGCGTCGTGCCGTAGGAGCCGTCGGAGAACTGGCACGTCGCCAGCGGCGTGACCGCCGTCGTCTCCGGGAGGTAGTCGGGCGCGCCGAGGCCGCCCGGCACCGTGGCGGCGATCCAGTCGAACTGGACCGTGTCGCCCAGGGCGTTCTGGTAGATGCCGAGCAGGTGGTCCAGCGCGACGCGCACGATCTGGCGACCCTGGTCGTCGGTGGTCAGGGGCAGCGTGAGCCGGTACGGCGCCGGGCCCCAGTCGGAGCCGTTGGTCAGCTTCGCCTGGCTCGAGCGCGGGTAGCAGCCGTCGCCGTGCAGCCCGCTCAGGCCGTAGTGCAGCTCGACGTCCACGCGGTCCGGGTGGTCCGGATCGGGGTTGGTGACGACGAGGGCGTTCGGCGCGTCGCTGTAGGCCGGGAAGAGGTAGGTCGCGGACGCCACGCTCTTGCCGCTGCCGCCCGCGAACCGCAGGACGATGTCGGTCGGGTGGAACGACCCGGTGCCCGGGGTCGTCGTGTCGGCGGAGGTGCTCGTCACGTCGCCGGTCTGCTGCGAGGCGTTGTACTGCTCGACGTCGACCTCGACGAGGTCGCTCTCCGCGGTCGCGTCCGTCGCGTCGAGCATGGTCTGGCGGACCGCCGGCTGGGCGGTGCCCTGCCCGCGGTCGCTCCAGCCGTCGCGCGCGACGCGCAGGCCGTAGCGGTACACGCCCGAGGGGTCGTCGACGCTGCGCGCCATGCAGCCGGTGTCGGCTGTCGCGACGTTCGGCGCCGCGGAGTTCGGCAGGTAGTCCTCGGCCGTCGCGCTGCTCGACCCGAGCGAGTTGGCCGAGGTCGTGTGCATCGTGACCATCTTCGGCTGATAGCGCGCGTCGTCGCCGAAGAACTGGTCGAAGTTGCCCGTGGCGGTGACGGCCCAGCTCCCGGACCGCTTGTCGATGCTGACGTCCTGGCCGCCCGGGTTGGCACCCACGTTGGACGAGTACGCCGTCGGCCCCGGCACGAAGCAGGGCCCGCTGCCCGTGCCGAGACCGTCGGCGATCGGGCGCTTGGAGAACTTCCACAGCTGCCAGACGACCTGCTGGGTCGGCGCGTTCCACGCCATGTTGACCATGCCGTCCGGCTGGCCGTCGCGGTCGAAGTCGAGCAGGGTGATGGTCTTGAAGTCCGTGTCGGGCTTCAGGACGACCGTCAGCTTCTCCTGACCGGTCGGCCCCGCCTGGTAGCGGTGGGCCAGCAGCATCGGCCCCGGCTCGCGCTGCTGCACGACGAGACCCTGGGCGGCGTACGCGCTGCCCGTCATCGACACGGCGCCGAGCGCCGTCGCCAGCGCGAGCGCCAGCTTCCCCCTGAACCCCATGAACTGCCTTCCTGTGCCGCTGGACCGGGACGCCCCGCGTCACGCCCTGGCGGGGGCAGTCGAAAGGCCGGAAGATGGTACGTACACCAAAGGACGGATTCACAATGTTTCGACCGACCTCAGCGAATGTCCGAGTGGTCTTGGCGCGTCAGAGGTCGGCGCGGCCCTCGACGATGCGCTCCACCGCGTCGGCGGCGCGGTCGACGAGGTCGCGCACGTCGGCGTCCGGCTGGCGCCAGCGGCCGAGCACGTAGCCGGCGACGATCTCCGGGTCGGTGCTGTCGGGGCGCCCCACGCCGCACCGCACGCGGAGGAAGTCCGGCGAGCCGAAGCCGGCCTTCAGCGACTTCAGCCCGTTGTGGCCCGCGAGCCCCCCGCCCCGGCGGGTGCGGATCTCGCCGAACGGCAGATCGATCTCGTCGTGGACCACGATCACGTGGTTGAGGTCGACCTTCAGCGCGCCGCGGGCCGGGCCGGCCGAGCGGCCCGACTCGTTCATGTACGTCTGCGGCAGCAGGACGCCGACCCGCGGGGCCGGCATCACGGGGCCCGTGATGCGCCCGTCGGCGAAGAGGCCGTTGAAGGTCTTGCGCGGCTTGCCGAGCTCCCAGCGCTCGATCAGCCGATCGGCGACGAGGAATCCGACGTTGTGCGGCGTGCGGGCATAGCCCGAGCCCGGGTTCCCGAGCCCGACGACCAGCCAGTCGACGGGCGCCGCGCGCCCCGGGAGCCGCACGGCGTGCGCCCTCGGAGGGTCAGCCCTGGCTGCTGGAGTCGGCGGGGACCTCGCCGGCGCCGGCGTCCTCCGCCGAGCCCTCGGCGGTGCCGCCGCCCTCGCCCACGAGGCCGACCTCGGCCTCGGGCTCCTCCGTGGTCTGCTCGACCGACGGCGGCGTGATGGAGGCGATGATCGTCGTCTCCGGGTCGTCGAGCAGCGCCACGCCCGACGGCGCCGTGATGTCGCTCAGCGACAGCGTGGCGTTCATCGCCATGCTCGACACGTCGACCTGGATCGACTCGGGGATGTCGGTCGGCAGCGCCTCGACGGTGAGCTCGCGCGTGACGTGCTCCAGGATGCCGCCCTCGCGGACGCCCGGCGCGTCGTCGGCGCCGACCAGCTCGACGGCGACCGGCGCCTGGATGGCCTGGGTGAGGTCGACGCGCAGGAGGTCGACGTGCATCAGCTCGCCCCGGACCGGGTGCCGCTGGGCGTCCTTGAGGACCGCCGGCGTGCCAGCGCCGCCGTCGACGCTGAGCTCGAGCACGGCGCCACGGGCGGCGAGCGCGTGCCGCAGCGAGCGCTCCTCCACGGCGAAGGCCACGGGATCCTCGCCACCGCCGTAGAGGACCCCCGGCACCTGGCCGGAGCGGCGCAGCCGCCGGGTCTCGCGGGAGTGGGCAGCCTCGCGGGCGTGGACGTCGAGCTTGGTGGTCTGGTCGGCCATGAGCGGCGGCGATGGTAGCGAATCGGCTCCGAACGGACGGGTCTGCCCCGCGCGCTCAGTCGCCGCCGTACTGGACGGTCGACCGGTAGATGCGCTGGATGTCGGCGAAGGCCGGCTTCTTGACGCCGGTCATCGTGATGAGGCCCTTCTCGTGGATCGGCGGGTTGGGCCACGGGTTGCCGCCCTCCCAGCCGGGACGGACCGCGAACTCCTCGAGGCCCCACCAGATCGCGCCGGCCAGCCACGGCTTGGTCGCGTAGACGCCGAAGTGGTAGTTGACGTAGTCCTGCTGGAACTCGTAGGTGCCGCGCTCCTCGACCGCGCCGTGGCGGTTCGCCTCAGCCCCCGTCTCGGTCACGAAGATCGCCTTGTGCGGATAGCACCGGCGCACGGCGTCGAGGTACTCGGGCAGCAGCGACCGGTCGGCGATCTGGCCGCCGGGGCCGGCGTACCAGCCGAAGTAGTCGTTGATGCCGATCACGTCCAGCGGGCCGTACTCGGACTGGCAGCCGGCCGACGGGTAGCCCGCCACGGCCAGGCCGACGGGGCGGGTCGGGTCCAGCTCCTTGGCCTCGGTCACCGCGTGCTTGATGTACAGGCCCTGCACGGGGCCAGGCTTCGAGCTCAGCTCGTTGCCCGCCGACCAGACGATGATCGAGGGGTGGTTGAGGTTCGTCTGGACCGCCTCGCCGAGCTCCTTGGCGGCCAGCGCGCGGACGGCCGGCTTCTTCAGCTCATCGGTCTTGACCGAGTAGACCGGCACCTCGGTCCAGGCGAGCATCCCGAGCTTGTCCAGGCGCTCGTAGTAGTACGGGTGCAGCGGGTAGTGGCTGCGCAGGAGCGTTCCCCCGGCCTCCCGTGCCCACTGGATCTGCTGCTCGCGCTGGCCGTCGTCGATGGCGAAGCCCTTGTCGAGCGAGTCCTCGTGGAGGCCGAAGCCGCGCAGGTGCACGGGCTTGCCGTTGAGCAGCAGCCGCCCGCCCACGACCCTGATCGAGCGGATGCCGGTCTGCACCGTGTAGCGCTGGCGCACGTGGCCGCCCGTCGCGACGTCGAAGGACGTGTCGTAGAGGTACGGGCTCTTCGGCGACCAGATCCGCGGGTGCGGCACCGTGATGCGCCTGGTGATCGTCGTGGCGCGGCCGGCGCCCAGGGACGCCGAGCCGATCGTCAGCCGCCGGCCGCCGAGCCGCGCGCCGAGCGTGACGCGGGCCGACCCGGGTCCGAAGTTGCGGACGGTGGCGCGGTAGGTGAGGTGCGCGGTGCAGGTGGCGCACGGCAGGTCCGGGAGCACGGCGGCGTGCTCGATGTCGACGCGGTCGACCTTGCGGAGGTAGACCTCGCGGAGGATCCCGCCGTAGTTCCACCACCCGCCGGTGGGGACGCCGAGGTACGACAGGCCCGACGGCGGGAAGTCGGACGGCAGCCGGCGGCTGTCGACGCGGACGACGAGGCGGTTGGCGCCGCCACGCCGGAGCCGCCGCGCCGGGATGCGCACCTCGAAGGGCAGGTACGCGCCGGTGTTCCTGCCGATCTGGTGGCCGTTGAGATAGACGGTCGAGCGGTAGTTCACCGACTCGAAGCGCAGGATCCACGACAGCCGGCGCGACGAGGACGGCAGGCGGAAGTCCTTGCGGTACCAGCCCACGCCGCCCTTGAAGGAGGCCTCGCTGTAGTCCTTGGCGTTCCACGCGTTCGGGACCGTCACGGGCGTCCAGCCCACGGTGGAGCCGCTGCGGGCGAAGCCCTTGGCGGCGCCGTCGTCGCCCGGATCGGCGCGGAACAGCCACTGCCCGCCGACCAGGTAGCGGCCGGAGTTGCCGGTCTTGTAGAGCGTGCGCGCCACGACGCCGTCGCCCTGCGCCAGCGCGGAGGAGACGGGCAGCGCGAGCAGCGCGAGGACGGTGAGCAGCAGGCAGCGTCGGAGCATCACGGGGAGGGAGAACACCAGACGCAGGGGCGCGTTGCGGTCCGGTGGTCGATGGGGTCCGGTCAGCACGAGTCCTCGTTGCTGGCCAGGGGCGCGGTCAGCCGCAGCAGGCTCACGGAGCGCTCGGCCAGCGGACTCCCGCTGCGGCGCACGCGCACGCACTGCACCACCGGCCGGGCGTCGACGTCGCGGACCCAGACCACGCGGGTCCAGTCCTCGCTGGTGCCGAGCGAGTACGCCGTGCCCGAGTCGAGGCGGACGACCTTGACGTCGGCGCCCGTCGTCCCGCGCAGGCGTGGGACGAACGCGCGCACGCGCGCGGCGCAGGTGGCGTCGCAGGCGGTCAGCCGCGCCAGCACCGCGCCCGGGTCGCCGGTCGCCTCGGCCTGCAGCAGCGCGGCGATGCGATCGCGCTCGCGGTTCTCCGTGGTCAGGAAGCGCGCGACGACGAAGGAGACCGCCAGGAACAGGACGACGGCGGGGACGGCGGCGAGCAGCAGGCGTCGGCGGCGGACGGTCACCGCGCGGGACCCTACGCCAGCCGGCCGCGGCGCGGCGCAGGAACCCCGCCGGTCGTGCGGTCAGCCGGCCTCGGCGAAGCCCTCGCCGCCGTTGAGCTCGAGGAAGCGCTGGACCGAGCGCTCCTGGCTCTCGAGCCGGGCGACCATGCGCCGGGCGTGCTCGGCGGCGCGGCCGGCGAAGTCCTCCAGGCAGGCCTCCGGGTCGTCGGGCAGCGGGTAGACGTGCACGACGTCCTGCTGCACGCAGGCGATGCCCATCGGCGGCAGACCCTCCGCGAGCGTGCGGGCGCCGCACACGGGCGCGATGGTCATGCGCCGCTCCGGCGCCACGAGGGCGACCGGCATGAGCCGGTGGGCGGGCAGCGCGACGCCGAGGTCGACGGAGCGATGGACCTCCACGCGCGACTCGACGACCTCGGCCAGCGGCTCCCGCCAGACGGCGAGCACGGTGTCGGCGGCCTGCAGCGCGTCGCGCAGGGTGCGCGCCTGCTGGGCGTAGGCCTCCTGTGCCTCGTCGCGCGTGTGCGACTCGGCGAGGTCGAGGTCGCAGGGGACCCGCAGCAGGTCGCGGGCGCCGAGCTGCTCGCCTTCCCCGTGGCCGCCGTTGGCCACGTAGGTCTGGATCGTGCCGAGGTCGCGGCGGCCGTGGAAGACGACCGTCAGCTCGTCGGCGAGCGCGAGGCCCTGCACCTTGAGGGCGACCGCGGCGGCGGCGTCCGGGTCGAGCAGGGCGCGGCGCAGCAGCTCCTCGGCGAGCCCCTCCCCGGGCTCGTCGGCCTGCCGCTCGTGGTGCTGACCGTCCATCCTGCCTCCTTCCGTCCGGCCATCTCCGATGGTGACGCACGGTCTTTCCCGATTCAATCGGACGCGCGGACGGATCCTCCACCGCCGATCGGCCAGCCCGGCGCCTGCAAGCGTTCCGCCGCGGACCTCCGGGTACGGTTGCGGTCATGAAGCTCGTCTACAAGCCCTTCGGGATCATCCTCGGCATCCTCGCCGGCCTGGTCTCGAAGAAGCTGTTCGAGGTCGTGTGGGGCATCATCGACGAGGAGGAGCCGCCGAAGCCCACCACGCAGGAGGCGGACTGGCCGAAGGTGCTCGCCGCGGCCGCCGTGCAGGGCGTCACGTTCAAGGTCACCCGCGCGGCCGTCGACCGCGCCGGCGCCAAGGGCTTCGACCACCTCTTCGGCGTGTGGCCGGGCGAGAAGCGCCCCCAGGAGTCCGAGGCCGCCGAGGCCGTCCGCTAGCCGCGCCCGCCGCGCAGCACGAAGCCGCGCTCGCGGAGGTCCTCGAGCGCGTCCTCGAAGGCGCCGAAGTCGCGGGCGAGCAGCAGGTCGAGCGGACGGCCGTGGCGGCCGCTCGCGCGCACCCAGCGACGGAGGAGCGCGGGCCCGGCGAGCTCCGCGGCCTCCTCGGTGAGGGTCAGCAGGATCGGCAGCTCGGGCCTGTGGTCGAGATCGCCGCCGACGACCGCCAGCGGGTCGGCGTCGAGCACGGCCAGCAGCTCGTCGTCGGTGAGCCCGAGGCGGTCCTGCAGGAGGGCTGCGGCGGTGGAGGGCAGCTAGAAGAGCTGGTTTTCACCACCGAAGACCTCCGAGACGGAGTCGTCGGTGAAGATCCGGCGGATCGAATCGGTCAGCAGGTCGGCGCAGGACAGCACCTGGATGTTGTCGGGCGCACCGGGCTGCAGCGGGATCGTGTCGGTGACGACGATCTTCTCGAAGCCCGACGCCGCCAGGTTCTCGTAGGCGTTGCCCGAGAAGACCGGGTGGGTCGCGGCCGCGTAGACGCGCGCGGCGCCCTCATCGCGGACGGTCTGCGCCGCGGCCTTCAGCGTTCCCGCGGTATCGATCATGTCGTCGACGATCACGGCCGTCCTGCCCTTCACGTCGCCGATGACATAGCCGATCTCCGCCACCTGCTGCGCCGGGCGCTCCTTGTCGAGGATCGCCAGCTCGGCGCCGATCTTGGACGCGAACTTCTTGTTGAGCTTCACGCGGCCGGCGTCCGGCGCGACGACGACGAGGTCGTCGAGCTGCATGTCGCGGAAGTGCTGCGTGAGCATCATCAGCGCGGTCATGTGGTCGACCGGGATGTTGAAGAAGCCCTGGACCTGACCGGCGTGGAGGTCCATGGTCAGGACGCGGTCGGCGCCGGCCGCCTCGAGCATCCGGGCGACGAGGCGGGCGCTGATCGGCTCGCGCGGCGCGGACTTCTTGTCCTGGCGCGAGTAGCCGTACCACGGCGTGACGGCGATCACCCGGTGCGCCGACGCGCCGACGGCGGCGTCGATCATGACCAGCAGCTCCATCAGCGCGTCGTTCGTGCTGATGCCCGTCTCGGGGTTGCCGCAGATCGGCTGGATGAGGAAGACGTCCGCCCCGCGGATCGACTCCTCGTAGCGGCAGTAGACCTCGCCGTTCTTGAAGGTCTTGAGGGTGATCGGACCGAGGTCGACCCCCAACTTGCCGGCGATCTTGCCCGCCAGCTCGGGGTTCGCGCGGCCCGAGAAGAGCATGAGCCGCTTGTCGTAGTCGATGGGCAGGCTCGTGGCCGGCATCGGCATCGCATGCGGGCTGCTCACGTCGCCGTCCACTGTAGTCGGCGACGCCGACGCCTTCAGCGACGGCAGCTGGATGCTCACGGCGGTTGTGCTCCTACTCGCGGTCTGCGTAGCCCTCGACGTTGCGCTGGCGGGCTCGGGCGACGGCGAGCGCCGCCGCCGGCACGTCCTGCACGACGACCGATCCAGCCGCAGTGTAAGCACGATCCCCGAGGGACACCGGCGCGACCAGCGTCGTGTCGACGCTCGTGCGGACGCCGGCCCCCAGCGTGGTGCGCGACTTGGTCTTCGTCCTGGCGTCGTAGTTGGCCGTGATGGTGGCCGCGCCAAGGTTGCCTCCGGGGCCCACGTCGGCGTCGCCGATGTAGGAGAGATGCGGGACCTTCGTGCCCTCGCCGATGTCGGAGTTCTTGATCTCGACGAACGTGCCGGCCTTCGCGCCGTCGCGCAGCAGCGTGCCGGGGCGCAGGTACGCGAACGGCCCGACGGTCACGCCGGCGCGCAGCTCGGCCTCCTGGACGTAGGAGTGCAGGACGGTGGCGCCGTCGCCGATCGTCGCGTCGATGATCGTCGCGGACGGGCCGAGGCGCGCGCCGGCGCCGACGGCCGTGGCGCCGCGCACGCAGGTGAAGGGCTCGACGACGGTGTCCTGGCCGATCGTCACGCCCGCGTCGACGTGCGTGGACGCGGGATCGACGATCGTGACGCCGGCGAGCATGTGCGCCTCGAGGATGCGCCGCTGGGCCAGCGCCCGGACCTCGGCGAGGGCGACCCGGTCGTTGACGCCCATCACCAGCCCGGCGTCGTCGACGACGTGCGCGGCCACCACCGCGCCCTGCTCGCGCAGCAGCATCAGGACCTCGGGCAGGTAGCGCTCGCCCTGGGCGTTGTCGGTGCCGACGCGCGGCAGGGCGTCGGCCAGCGCCGCGTGGTCGAAGCAGAAGATCCCGGTGTTGACCTCGCGGATGGCGAGCTGCTCGGGAGTCGCGTCGCCCTCCTTCTTGGTCTCGACGACGCGCTCCACGAGCCCGGCGGGGTCGCGGACCACGCGCCCGTAGCCGGCGGGGTCGTCGAGCTCGGTGGTCGCCATCGTGGCCGCGGCGCCGGTGGCGACGTGGGCCTCGACGAGCTCCGTCAGCGCCGCGGCGGAGACCAGCGGCACGTCGCCGCTGAGCACGACGACGGGCGCCTCGGGCGCGACGGCCGGCAGCGCGGCGAGCACGGCCCCGCCGGTGCCGTCGGGCACGGGCTGGACGACGAGCTCGGTCCCCTCGGGCAGCGCATGCGCGAGGTCGACGTCGGGCGACGTCACGACGACGACGCGCTCCGCGCCGGCCTCGCGGGCGGCGTGCACCGGCCAGGCCACCATCGGCCGGCCGCAGAGCTCATGGAGGACCTTCGGGACCGCGGAGCGCATCCGCGTGCCCTGGCCTGCGGCCATGACGACGGCGGTGAAGGAGGTCACGGCGGGAAGGCTAGAGGGCGCCGTCCCGGACTGACTGGGGGGTCCGGATTTGAACCGGAACCTCAAGGCTTCAAAGGCCTGCGGGCTGCCCGTTACCCCACCCCCCATCGCGTAGGTTCGAGCAGTCTTGCAGGATCGCGTTCCGTCCGAACACGAACATATGTTCGTGACATGCGATCACCGAAGTTCAGCGAAGAGGAAGCGCGAGCGGCCATCGCCGCGTCGCTGTGCTGGAGCGAGGCGCTGCGGCGCTTGGGCCTGCGGGCCGCCGGCGGCAACCACCGCTCGCTTCAGCGCTGGGCGGCGCGCTGGGGCATCTCCGCCGAGCACTTCGACGCCAACGCCGTGCGGCGTCGCACGCTCGCCCGTGCTCCGACGCCGCTCGACGAGATGCTGGTCGAGCGCTCGCCCTACGCCCGGCAGACGGTCAAGCACCGGCTGCTGACCGCCGGGCTCAAGCAGCCGACGTGCGAGCTCTGCGGTCAGGGTGAGACCTGGCGTGGACGGCGGATGGCGATGATCCTGGACCACATCAACGGCGTGGCCGACGACCATCGCCTCGAGAACCTCCAGATCGTCTGCCCCAACTGCGCGGCGACGCTCGACACGCACTGCGGCCGCCACAACCGGCGGACGCCGTTGGAGCTGACGTGCCCCACGTGCGAGGGCATCTTCGCACCTCGAACTCCGCGCCAGCGGTACTGCTCGCAGACGTGCGCGTACCGCGGGCGATACGGGGTCGCACAGCGCGAGCGGCGCAAGGTCCCGCGCCCGCCCTACGCGCAGCTCATCCGGGAGGTGCACGCCCTCGGCTGGTGCGGCGTCGGGCGCCGCTACGGCGTCAGCGACAACGCGGTGCGCAAGTGGGTCCGGCAGTACGAGCGCGAGCGCGCCGCCGAGGGTGACGGCGAGGCGACGGCCGCGTGACGCCGCGCGACGTTCAGTCCAGCGTGGCGAGCGCCGCCCGCAGCTCCGGCGGGGCCGTCGGGTCCGCCCGCAGCGCGCGGGCGTCGGCGACCGTGGCGAGCCGCCGGTCGGCGCGCAGCATGCCGAGCCCGCCGCCGAGCTCGAGCGCCGTGGCGGCCAGCTCCTCGAACGGCGCGCCGACGACGCGCAGCAGGGCGGGCTCCGGCCGGGCGAGGACGACGAGGAACGGCGTCCCGTCGCTCGTGGGCGCGGTGGCGACGAGCACGCCGTTGGCCACGTCGTCGAGCGCGGCGTCGAGGTGGGTCGGCGACAGCCCCGGGACGTCGGGCGCCACGAGGAGCACCGGCCCGGCGTGGCCGCCGACCAGCTCGGGGAGCTGGTCCACCCCTCGCGCCTCGAGCGGCGGCGCCCCTCCCCCGGCCGCGCGCGCCCACGCGAGCGCGTGGTCACGCAGCAACCGGCGGACGTGGTCGTCGAGCTCCGGGCCCAGGCGCGTCCGCAGCTCGGGGTCGCGCCGCCCCGCGAGCGCGTCCAGCACGACGGCGACCACGCTGCCGCCCGCGGGGTCAGTCGAAGCGGAAATGCGACCCCACCGGGACGAGCTCGGCGGCCCGGATGCGCGGGACCGCGGCACCGAGGACGGCGGCGAACGCATCCGGGCTCGCGGCGATGTTCCGCGACAGCTCCTCCATCGGCGTCGGCTCGTCGTGGACGCCGTTGGCGTAGTCGGTCGCGTACCCGAGCAGCGCGAACGGGATCTCCGCCTCGCCGGCCAGCACCGTCTCGGGTCCAGCGGTCTGGCTGACCGCCGTCACGCCGGCCTGCGCCAGCATGCGGATCTCCGTCCTGCTGTTGAAGCGCGGGCCGTCGACGTGGCCGTAGCACCCGCCGTCGCGTGCGGTGAGCCCGGCTTCGCGGGCGCCGTCGAGCAGCGCCGCGCGCAGCGGCGCGGAGAACGGTGACGCGAAGACCCAGTGCGCGCGCCCCGGCCGCCCCGGCTCGTCGTGGAGCGTGCAGATCGAGCCGTCCGGAAGCCGGTTGGCCAAGAAGTGCAGGTCGTCGAACACGACGAGCGTGCCGAGCGGCACCTCGGGATCGACGGCGCCGCAGACGGTGACCGCCACGATCGCATCGACGCCGCACGCGCGCAGCGCGGTGATGTTGGCCCGGTGGTCGACCTGATGGGACAGCCGGGCATGGCCCTCGAGGTGCCGCGAGATGTGGAGCACGTCGGCGCCGGCGAAGCGCCCCTCCGTCACCCGGGCCACCCCGAACGGCGTCTCGACATCGCGCGGACGGCCGTCGTCGAATCGCGGCAGGGCATACGTGCCCGACCCCGTGATGATCCCGATCCGCATGCGGCGGGATCTTATGGGCCGCCCGTCAGGAGGTGGCCGTGGCGGCCGACGCGCTCGCCGGTGCGGTGACCGCCGTGGCAGCCGAGTCGGTGGACGTGGCCGCCGCCGCCGAAGCAGGGTCTGCAGCGGGGGCCGGGGGCGGCTCCGGAGCCGGCGCGGGCGCCGGGTCGGGCGCTGGTGCCGGCTCGGGCGCCGGAGCCGGGTCGGGCGCCGGCGCGGGATCGGGTGCGGGCGCCGGGTCCGCCGGCGCAGGCGTGACGGTCGTGGGCTCCGGCGCGGGCGCCGGGTCCGCGGTGGGCTCAGGCGCCGGGGCGGGATCGGCCGGCGGGGCCGGGTCGGCGGGCGCGGGGTCGGCGGGAGCCGGCTCGGCCGGCGGCGCGTCGGTGCCGCTCGTGGTGTCGCCGGCGGGCGGGTCGCCGCCCTCGGTGGGCTCGGCAGGCGGCGTGGAGTCGGCCGGCGGCGTCGGGTCGGACGGCGCCGGGTCCGTCGTCGGCGTGGAGTCGTCGGCGGGCGGGGTGTCGGGCTCCGCCGGCACCGGCTCCTCGGTCGCCGTGCCGTCAGTCGGCGCCGGCTCGTCGGTCGCCGGGGCGGGGACGACGATCGCGGGCGACTCGACGCGGAACGCCGAGGCGGCGTCGCGCGTCTGGAGGTTGGGGGCAGAGACCGTCTGGGTGGCCGCCGCGGGCGTGCCGTGATCGATCTGCCAGGTGTCGGGCACGCCGTCGTCGTCGACGTCGACCGCGCCCGGAGCGGTGCGGGGCGCGCCGACGGCGCCGGGGACGGCGCTGATCGGCGCGGCCGAGCCGTCGCTCGCCGCGGTCGGGGCCGAGCCGAGCGATCCGGCGGAGCCGTCGAGCTTCAGCGTCGCCCGGGCTCCGTTGCGCACCACGATGCGGGGCCGCGGCGCGGTGCCGGCCGGCACCGTGAGCGAGACCGAGCCGACGCCGGCCTGCGCCGGGCCGAGCGCCCCAGCGGGCGCCGTCGGCGAGCCTGCGGCGATCGCCGCGGAGAGGCTCGCCGGCACCCCGCCGGTCAGCAGCGTCGCCGCAGCGGGGTTCGAAGCGCCGAGCATGTCCTGCCCCGTCGCGGGCGCCGCCGGCGCGGGCACCGCCACGATGGGCGCGACCGGCAGGTCGACCTTGCCCGGGTGCTCGCCGGCGATCATGGGCCAGGCATCGAACTTCAGGACGGAGCCGTTGAGGACGGTCACACCCGTCCCGATGAGGGAGAGCGCCGCGGTGACGCCGGCGGCGGCGAAGAGATGGTCGTGGACGCGGTGCCTCATCGGTGCCTTCTGAGGGGGGACAACCTTCCACTCCAGTTGTCGGCGGAATCACACACGATCTCAAGTGGGGTCGGGAACCCAGTCTCGATCGACTTTCCTGGGTGTTCAGCGCGGGACCGGGAATGCCACCCGGCAGCTGGGCAACGTTGGCGCGTTGCCGCTACTCCGGCCTGTCGACCCTCGTGCCGCGGGTTCCCCCTATTGCCGGCGGGGAACCTGCCCGCCACCGGCGCCCTGCTCGGAGGCGGGCCCGCCGCGGGCCGCAATCCCGAGCACCCGCATGGCCTTGAGGCCGAGGCTCAGCTTCTCGCGCCCGTCGGTGGAGCCGACGTCGAGCCCGGACAGCTCGCGCACCCGCTCGAGCCGGTACCGGATCGTGTGCCGGTGGGTGAACATCCGCTGCGCCGTGCCCGCCACGTTGCCGTCGGCCTCGAGGAACGCCTCCACCGTCGCCACGAGGTCGGTCTCGTACTGCTCGTCGTAGGCGACCAGCGGCTCGACGGTCTCCGCGTAGAACCGCTGAAGCTCCGCGGGGTCCTCGCTCATCGCCGACAGCAGCAGCCGGTAGGCGCCGGTGTCGTCGAAGGCCAGCAGCCGGTGGCCCTCCTCGGGCTCGGCGCCGCCCTCGGCCACGTTGGCCGCCAGCAGCGCCTCGTTGGCGGCCCGACCCAGATCGGCGGGATCCGCCGCCAGCCGGCTGCGCCCGAGGGCGAACGAGTGGCCCGGCAGCGCCGCCTGCAGCTCGCGGACCACGGCATCGCAGGCGCGGTCGGCGGTGGCCGCGTCGCCGCCTGGCAGCAGGAGCACGGCCTCGGCGCCCGTGGCGTCCGGACGCGCCGACGGCGCAGCGACCGCCGGCGGGGCGACAGCGCGCGCGCCGCGCTCGGCCACGGCGACCACCCGGTCCCGCCAGCCCTCCTCCGCCGGGACGTGGAGCTGGGCGCGCACGACCACGACAGTCGCCCCACCGGCCAGCTCGAGGCCGACGTCGGCCGCGCGCTCGAGCACCGCCTCGCGGTCCGCCAGGCGCCGGCCCAGCAGGTCCTGCAGGAACTGCCCGACGGCCCGCGCCGACGCGCGCGCCGGCGCCCGGACCCGCTGGACCTCCGAGGCGACGAGCGTGGTGACCAGGCGCAGCACCATCGGCGACGGCGCCTCCGCGTCGGCGTGCAGCCGGATCCGCAGATGGCCGACGGGCTCGTCGGCGACCCGCAGCTCGTGCACCTCCACCCCCTCCGCGTCGCCCAGCAGCGACCGCTCGTCGGCCGGCGACTGCGCCGCGACGGCCAGCACGCCCCCGGTCCGGTCGGTCAGCGCGAGGCTGGCGTCCAGCGCCCGTGCGGCCGCGCGGACGACCTCAGGGAGGCCGGCGCCCGACTCGACGGCGCCGGTGACGGCGTCCAGGGCCTCGAGGTCGACCCCGGCCGGCGTCCTCGGAGCCGGGCTGGACATGCGGCGGAGTCTAGAGGCTGGGTGCTCATGGACCGCCCGCCCGCGGGCATCGCGCCGGCCGTGGCCGCGCCGTCAGCCTTCGATGCGGTCCCAGAACCAGACGACGGCAGCGCCGCCGACCACGCCCACGGCGACGAACGCCGCCAGGACGTAGAGGCTCAGCACGGCCGCCAGCAGACGCTCCCAGATGCGGGAGTAGGCCGTCCACGCGGGGACGAGGATGAACGTGACGTACGCCCCCAGGCCGAGGACCAGGCAGAGCGCGCCGACGAGATAGGTGACTTCCTCGTTGCTCACGAGCGCGCCCCATTGTGCCGCACGTGCGCGACGACCAGTCCGACGATGCCGCAGAGCCCGAACACGGCGGCGGCGAGCCCCGCGCCGCCGACCACGTCCGACAGGTAGTGCGCGCGGAGGTAGACCCGCGTCGCCGCGATGAGGACGGCGAGGGCCACCGCGGCCACGACGACCGCGCTGGCCCGCGCGAAGCCCGAGCCCCCGCGCGTCAGCAGCACCGCGATGACGACCCACGCGACGGCGTACGCGGCATGGCCCGACGGGAACGACTGGCCGACCGTGTCGACGAGGCCGTGTGGCGGGCGGGACCGGTCGAAGCCCGCCTTGGCCAGGTGGACGAGGCCGAAGGTCGCCAGCGCGCCGACGGCCAGCGTCGCCGCCGCCACGCCGCGACGGCGCGCGAGCAGCACGACCACCGTGACCAGCGTCGCGGCGCCGACCACCGGCGACGAGCCGAAGGCCGTCACGACCTTCGCCACGTGGGTGAGCCACTGCGCCCGCACGTTGGCCCCCAGCGCGAAGGCCCGGCTGTCGCCGGGCAGCAGCGTGCCGTGGTCGAGCGAGAACCCGTAGGCGAAGAACGCGTACGCGCCCACCACGACGAACGCCAGCAGCGTGGTGACCTCGAGCCCGAGCTCTCCGGGGGTCAGCCGGTCGCGCACGAAGCGCAGCGGCCCCCGCGACCAGCGCCACGCCGGACGGAGCACCGCCCCGAGCGGGCGCAGCAGCGGACGGTCGAGCTGCGCGTCGACCCAGGCCGCGAGCCGCTCGCGCTCCTCGCGGTGCCGCAGCCGGCGCCACGCCCACAGGATCGCCGCCAGCACCACGATGGTGGTGCCGAGCGCCAGCGTGCCGCGCTCGGCGTAGTGCAGGACCCGGTCGAAGCTCTGCCAGAACACGTAGCCCAGGACCAGCAGGCCAGACGCCCACACCCCCGCGCCGACCACGTCGTAGGGCAGGAAGCGGCGCAGCGGCATCCCCGACGAGCCGGCCAGGAAGGGCAGGATCGCCCGGACGAGGCCGACGAAGCGCCCGAGCAGCACCGCCTTGCCCCCGTGCCGGCCGAAGAACCCCTCGACCGTGCGCAGCCGCTCCTCGGTGATCGACACCTTCGGCCCGTGCCGCTCGAGGAACGCCCGGCCGAGCTTGCGCCCCGCGTAGAAGCTCGCCAGGTCGCCGGCGACGGCCGCCGCCCACACGATGGCGATCAGCGCGGCGAGCGAGATCGTGCCCTGGCCGGCGATGACGCCGCCGAAGATCAGGAACGTCTCCCCCGGCGCCAGGAGCCCGACGAAGGCGCCGGTCTCGAAGAACGCCATCAGCCCGACGACGAGATACGTCCACTGCCCCAGCGCGCTGCCGACGTCCTCCAGCAGCTTCTGGATGTTGGGCAGGTGGACCAGGCCGCTGCCGTAGACGAGCAGCAGCACGACGCCGATCCCGCCGCCGGCCAGCAGCGTCGGCTCCAGCCGGCGCCGGCGCAGGACGAGGAAGAGCGCCAGCGCAGCGGCGCCGAGCAGCGGGACGAGCTTCACGACGCCAGCACCTCGCCGGCGTGCGGCCCCACCGGCCGCGCCACTCGGCTGCCGAGGAAGCGGCCGGCCGCCGCCCGCCCCGCCTCGACGTCCCGGAACAGCCCGAGCGTCGTCGGTCCGCTGCCGCTGACCATGGCGACGTCGGCGCCCTCGGCCCGCAGCGCGTCAAGCGTGACCTGGAGCTCCGGTCGGAGCGAGAGCGTGGCGGGCTCGAGCTCGTTGACGCACAGCTCGTCGGGGACATCGGGCAGCGCGGCGCGCACGGCCGCCAGTGCCTCGCCCAGCCCGGCGGCATCCCTCGGCAGCCCGAGCCGGTCGGCCTCCGCGAACACCGCCGGCGTCGAGAGCGGCTCGCCGGACGGCACCACGACCACCGCGTAGCGCGCGACGCCGGGAACCCGCTCGACGTGCTCGCCCGCGCCGGTGGCCAGCACCCGCCCCGGCCGCACCTGGGCGGGCACGTCGGCGCCGAGCCCGGCGGCGATGTCGAGCAGGAGGTCGTCGTCCTCGAGCCCGGACGCCTGTGCGAGCAGCCGCAACGCCGCGGCCGCGTCAGCCGAGCCGCCCGCCATCCCGCCGGCGACCGGGATCCGCTTGTCGATCGTCACCCGGACGGGGTCGCCGTCCCAGCGCGTCACGGTGCGGAAGCGGGCAATCGTCGCGGACACGAGGTTCTCCCCGTCCACGCCCGGGCAGTCCACGGCGTCGGCGCCGTCGCCGGGCTCCAGCCGCAGCCGGTCGGCCAGCGACACCGACTGCATCACGGAGACCAGCTCGTGGCGGCCGTCGTCGCGCGTGGGCCCGAGGAAGAGGCACACGTTGATCTTCGCCGGGGCACGGGTCTCGAGCCTCATGCCGGGCCCTCGACGCGCGCCCAGAGCGCACGCAGCTGCTCGGGGTCCAGCCGCTCGGCCCGCACGTCCTCGGGCAGCCCGAGGGCGGCGAGCGCGGCGCGGGCGCGCTCGCGCAGGGCCTTGTCGCCGGTGTGCAGCTGCAGCGAGCGCGGGAGCGCCTTGCGGCGATGGGCGAACGCGCCCTGGACGAACGCGCGCAGGGCCGGGGGCACGTCCCCGGCGCCCGGCCGGCGGTCCAGGACGACGAGCACCGAGTCGACGTTGGGGACCGGGTGGAAGACCGTCCGCGCCACGGACCGGTGGACGCGCACGTCGCAGGCCAGCTGGGCCAGGACGCTCGGCACCCCGTACGCGGGGCCGGCGGCCGCGGCGGCGAAGCGCTCCCCCACCTCCTTCTGCACCATCGCGACCCAGCGGGTCACCGTCGGCAGCTCGAAGACGGTGCGCAGGATCGCGGTCGCGGCGATGCCGTACGGGAGGTTGGCCACCACCTTGGTCGGCGGCGGGTCGAGCGCGCCGAGGTCGACGTCCAGCGCGTCGGCCATGTGCAGCGTGGCGTTGGCGAACGGCGCCAGCGCGTCGCGCAGGGCGGGCTCCAGCGCCCGGTCGAGCTCGACGACGTGCACGTGGCCCACGCGCTCGGCGAGGTACTCGCTCAGCACGCCCAGGCCGCCGCCGATCTCCAGCGCGACGTCGCCGGGCTGCAGGTCGGCGGCACGGTCGATGACGCCGAGGATGTTGGAGTCGATGAGGAAGTTCTGGCCCAGGTCCCGCTTGGGGCGCACGCCGAAGGCGCGGAGCCGGCGCAGGCTCGGCTGGGCCGGCAGCTCGTCGGCGTCCGGCGTCGTCACGGGGCTCACCATCCGAAGAGCTGGGCGGCGTTGCGCTCGACGACCGCCTCCAGCTGCTCGTAGGTCTGCCCCCGCCGCTGCGCGACGAAGCGCGCCGTGTGGACGACGTAGGCCGGCTGGTTGCGCTCCTTGCGGACCGCCTGCGGCGTCAGGTATGGCGCGTCGGTCTCGACCAGCAGGCGGTCGTCGGGAACCCGCTCGGCCGCCGCGGCGAGGTCCTCGTTCTTGGGGTACGTGACGTTGCCGGCGAACGAGATCCACCACCCCTCCGCGAGGCACTCGTCGAGGCGGTCCGGCATCGAGAAGCAGTGCAGGATCACGTCGAGCCCGTGCGCGCGCTCGCGCAGCGTCGCGATGGTGTCGTCGTCGGCGGCACGGGTGTGGATGACCAGCGGCTTTCGCAGCTGCCGTGCCAGCGAGATCTGCGCGTGAAAGGCGCGCTCCTGGTCGGCGCGCGGCGCGTAGTCGCGGAAGTCGTCGAGCCCCGTCTCGCCGATCGCCCGGCAGCGCTCGTGGGCGGCCAGCGCCTCGAGCTCGGCGAGGTCGGCGTCGTCGAAGCCGGTCGCGTGGTTGGGGTGGTGGCCGATCGCCGCGCAGACCTGCGGGAAGTCCTCGGCGGCGCGCAGCGCCTCGCGACCCGTTCCGCCGTCCTGGCCGACGGTGAGGATCCGCGTGACGCCGGCCTCCACGGCGGCGCGCACGAGCTCCGCGTCGTCCGGCGCGCAGGAGTCGAGATGCGTGTGCGAGTCGATCACGCGATCACGCCTCAGGCGGCGCGCGGGGGCTGCTGCTTGGGGAACAGCGGCTCGATGTCGGTCACGGCCGCCGGCACGGCCGCGCCGAGCCGCGCGTTGTCGATCGAGAGGTCGCCGGCCCCCAGCGCCTCGAGGAGCTGCCCGGCGCGGTCGGGGATCCAGGCGTGCAGGAGGACGGTCACGACGCGGATGCCCTCGGCCAGCGTGGCGAGCACCCGGTCCAGGTCCGCCGCCCGCTCGGGGTCCTTGGCCAGCTTCCAGGGCGCCTGCTCGTCGACGTAGCGGTTCAGCCGCCGGACGCGCGTCCAGATCTCCTCCAGGGCCGGGGACAGCTCGGCGCGGTCGATCAGCGCGCTGACGCGGTCGGCGAAGCCCTCGAAGTCGGGGGCGAGACCCGGGTCGACGTCCACCTGCGGCACGGCTCCGTCGCGGTAGCGCAGGAGCATCTTGATCGTGCGGCTCGCGAGGTTGCCGAAGTCGTTGGCCAGCTCGGACTCGTAGCGCGTCTCGAAGTCCGCGGTCGAGATCGAGCCGTCCTGCCCGAAGCTGACGTCGCGCAGCAGGTAGAAGCGCAGCGCGTCGGAGCCGTACTGCTCGATGACCTCGAACGGGTCCAGCACGTTGCCCAGCGACTTGGACATCTTGTGGCCCTCCATGAGGAGGTAGCCGTGGACGAAGACGTGCTCGGGCAGCGGCAGGTCGGCGGCCATCAGCAACGCCGGCCAGAAGACGCAGTGGAACTTCAGGATGTCCTTGCCGATGAGGTGGTAGCTCGCGGGCCAGAAGCGCTCGCGCAGATCCTCGCCCTCACGCGCGTAGGTGAGCGCCGTGTAGTAGTTCAGGAGCGCGTCGAACCACACGTAGAAGACGTGGCCCTCGTCCCACGGGACCGGGACGCCCCAGGTGAGCTTGGCGCGCGTCAGCGAGACGTCCTGGGGGCCGCCGCGGATGAACGAGAGCGCCTCGTTGCGGCGCGCGGTCGGCGCCACGAAGTCGGGACGCTCCTCGTAGAGCGCCTCGAGCCGCCCCTGCAGCTTGGAGAGCTGGAAGAAGTAGTTCTCCTCCTGCTCCCGCGTGAGCTCGATCAGGTGGATCGGGCAGCGGTTGCCCTCGGCGATCTCGCTCTCGGACTTGAAGTCCGCGCAGCGCGGGCAGTACCAGCCCTCGTAGGTGCCCAGCTCGACGTACCCGTTCTCGCGGACGCGGGTGAGCACCTCCTGCACGGCGGCGACGTGCTGCGGGTCCGACGTGCGGATGAAGAAGTCGTTGGTGGCGTTGAGCTGCGGGGCGAGCGCCTTGAAGCGCTCAGCGTTGCGGTCCGCCAGCTCGCGCGGCGTCACGCCGGCGGCCTCGGCGGCCAGGGCCACCGGCTCGCCGTGCTCGTCGGTGCCGGTGAGGAAGAAGACGTCCTCGCCGCGCTGGCGGTGGTGACGGGCCATGACGTCCGCGGCGATCGTCGTGTAGGCGTGACCGAGATGGGGCGCCGCGTTGACGTAGTAGATGGGCGTCGTCACGTAGAAGGACATCTGGGCCGTAACGCTATCGCTGCGCGACGGCGACCTCGGGCCGTCGCCGGGCGCGCCGCCGCCCGATGCCGGCGCCGGCGCCGCCGGCGCCGGCGGTGAGGACCAGGCCAGCCCACGCCGGCCAGGGCAGCGCCCGCGGCGCGGACGCCGGCGCCGCCGCCTGCGGCCGTGCCGCCACGCG
>DASTWY010000022.1:0-4017 GCA_035765735.1 Baekduia sp.
GAACTTGCATCTACCGTCCTGCATGTCCGGCCTCTCCTTTGGAAGCTGGGGTGGGTCGCACCTCTCAGCCTCCGGGGAGGGCCGGACATCTCTCCTGCTAGATCACCGATCTAGCCGTTCAGCAGGTCCGCAAGCAGAACAGCTAGACCGCCGCGATGTTGGCGCGGACCTGGTCGACCAGCTCGGCCGGGATCTCGGTGAGGCCGTGGTCGGCGTGCGCGTGCGCGGCCACCTGCTCGAGGATCCCCTCCTCGGACTCGGCGTGGAACGCGGCGGTGCAGCCGGGGACGACGGAACCGCAGGCGAAGCTCTTCATGGGCCGGATGGTCGACGCGGCCACGCGCGGGTTGAGGTCCGACCGCCGGGCGCGGACGACGCAGGCGCGCCGCCACTCAGGTCAGCGTGCGCTCGAACGCCGTCTCGAGGCGCGGGTCGCGCCACTCGCCGTCGACGACCGCCTCGACGCGGACGGCCGCCCGCTCGCCGTCGAGCGTCAGCGTCGCGACCTGGTTGCGGTAGGCCGGGCGCTCCACGACGCGCCAGTCCAGCGGCAGGGCGCGGACGCCGATCGCGCGCGACAGCCGCCGCGCCAGCCGCTCGCCGAGCCGCGTGTGGCCGAAGGCGATCACGCGCCGCTCGTGCGGCGCGAGCTCCTTGCGGAACGCCGAGCAGACCGCCTGCCACACGGGAGCGCGCGGAGCCGTTCGGCCGCGGAAGCCCACCTCGGCCAGGTAGCAGTGGTGGACGTCCCCCGAGAGCATCACGACCGACGCCGGGGTCTCGCCGAGGCGGCCGTGCGCGGCGTCGTCGAGCAGCTCGGCCACGCGCTGGAACGAGCTCTGGAACGACGCCCAGTGGTCCATGACGGCCAGGCGACGCAGCTTCTCGCCCACCACCGCGCCCAGGCGGCCCCACGCTCCGTCGGCCAGCGCCTCGTCGAAGGCCTCGGTGTGGTGGAGCCCCGGGGCGAGCAGGAACGGGATCGAGCTGGCCAGCAGCAGGTGGCGGGCCGGGCGCGCCGCCTGCTCGCGGACCCAGCGCCACTCCTCGGCCTGGATCAACTCGCGCCGGCCGGGCGTCACGACGCGCCCGGCGCGCGAGTCGATGACCACCAGCCGCGCGCAGCCGACGTCGCGGGCGAAGCTCCAGCGGCTCTGGCCGACCTGCCGCCCCTCCGTGCTCATGTGCGCGGCCAGCAGCTCGCCGGCGTCCGGCGCCGCGCGCACGGCGGCGTACAGCTCGCTGTCGTGCAGCTCGGCGGGCGCCAGGTTGCCGAGGTGCTGGAAGAGCCAGTAGGCGACCATGCCCGCGCGGATGTGCCGGTCGAACCACGGCTCGGCGTTCATCTCGTCCACCCAGCCCTGGGAGATCCGCCACTCGGCGTGGATCTCGTGGTCGTCGAAGACCATCGTCACCGGGACGGTCGACAGCAGCCAGCGGATCGCCGGCTCGCTCCACGCCTCGCGGTAGGCCATGGCGTACTCGCAGACGTCGGCGAGCTCGCCGGACGGGACGTCGGCGGGGCGGTCGCGGTCGGCCAGGGCGCGTTCGAGCGCGGGCGACGGCTGGTCGGCGTAGATCTGGTCGCCGAGCATCAGCAGCAGGTCGGGCCCGCGGGCGTCGCCGCGAGCGCGCGCCAGGCGCAGCGCGTACGCGCGCAGGGCGTCGATGCCCTGGCCGGCCGGGTCCTCGGTCGCGCGCAGGACGTACGGCGGCTCGTGCGGCCGCGTGACGCGGCACGAGCCGAAGACGACCTCGCGGCGATCCGGCGACGCCGGAGGGCGGATCGTGCTCGCCGGGAACGCCGACCCCTCCTCGGGCCAGGCCCGCTCGCCGTCCAGCCGCACCTCGTAGGGATGCTCGTCGCCCGCCGCCAGCCCCTCGACCACGACCAGCGCGAAGTGCAGCCCGTCGACGCAGAAGGTGCGCTCGCGCGCGCCCAGGATCTCGACCTCGCACGGCCCATCGGCCTGGACCCAGATCGTCGCCGCCTGCTCGTCGACGTACCGCAGGATCGGTCCGAGGACGAGGCGGGGCACGGGGGCACCCTAGAGCGTCAGACCCTCCGGTAGCGGGCGTCGGCGATGGAGTACGCCGCGAAGCAGACGAGGCCCGCCGCGACGACCCCCAGCAGCACGGGGCCGTAGGACGCGTCGGCGAGCTGGCGCAGCGCTCCGTCGAGCCCGACCGCCTTCTGCGGGTCGTAGGTCAGCGCGGCATGGATCAGCCCGTAGCCCACGAGCGCGAAGACGACGGCGCGCGCGACGTGGCCGGCGACGCCCAGCGCCGTGAACGCCCGCTGCGTCGACGGGCCCATCTCCTCGGTCTTGGAGTCCTCGCAGAACTTCCGGCCCAGGCCCTTGTAGGCCTGATAGCCGGCGACGCCGATGAGCACCAGCCCGGCGATCACGACGAGCGCCGGCCCGATCGACCAGTCGAGCACGCCGCCGGTGGTCTTCTTCGGCGAGCCGGACCCGCCACCCGAGCCGGCGAGGATCTCGATGGCGGTGAAGCAGAGGATGGCGTAGGAGATGCCGCTGGCCGCCGCGGCGACCCGGTCGGGGGTGTCGTCGTGCTGCTCGGCGCCGTGGCCCACGCCAGCACGCAGCAGCCGCCAGGCCGCATAGCCGGCGAGCCCGATGGCGAGCACCACGAGCAGGAACTTCCCGAACGGCCCCTGCGCGATCGTGCGCAGCGCGCCCTGCTGGTCGGTGGCCTTGCCGCCCTGTCCCAGCGCGACCTCCAGCGCGAGCACGCCGATGACGGCGTACACGACCCCGCGCGCCGCGAGACCCGCGCGGGCGAGCCAGCCGAGCGCGGGCGAGCTCGCCGCACGCGATCCCTGCTGGCGAGCGCCGCTCGCCCCGCTCACGCCACCCGCCGTAGACATGACCGGGCAGTTCCCCGTTCAGGCCGCGGGCGAACGTGGCCGGGTACCGCGACGCGGACCGCCCGCCGCCGGCCGTGAGATCGTCCGCGGTCCGCGGCCGCCCCGGCGCGGACCGACACCAGAGAGGAGACCTCGATGACCGAGGTGGTGACCTACGCCACATCCGGCCGCAAGGCCTACATCACGCTCAACCGGCCGGAGCGCCTCAACGCGATCACCGAGGAGCTGGCGCGGGCGCTGCGGGCCGCGGTGGAGCGCGCCAACGACGACGAGGACGTCCACGTCATCGTGCTCCAGGGCGCCGGCCGCGCGTTCTGCGCCGGCTACGACCTCGAGCAGTACGCCGAGCAGGGTGACGCCTTCCAGCCGCCGGTCTGGGATCCGATCAAGGACTACCGCGGCATGAAGCGCAACACCGACGACTTCTTCAGCCTGTGGCGCTCGCTGAAGCCGACGATCGCCAAGGTCCAGGGCTACGCGGTCGCCGGCGGCAGCGACATCGCGCTCTCATGCGACCTGGTGGTCATGGCCGACGACGCGCGCATCGGCTACATGCCGGCGCGGGTGTGGGGCTGCCCGACGACGGCGATGTGGGTGTACCGGCTCGGCGCCGAGCGCGCGAAGCGCATGCTGCTCACCGGGGACACCATCGACGGGCGCACGGCCGCCGACTGGGGCCTGGTGCTGGAGGCCGTGCCGGCCGGCGAGCTGGACGCGGCGGTCGAGGCGCTCGCCGACCGCGTCGCCGGCGTGCCGGTCAACCAGCTCGTCATGCAGAAGCTGATGATCAACCAGGCCTACGACAACATGGGCCTGCACGGCACGCAGATCCTGGCCACGCTGTTCGACGGCATCACGCGCCACTCGCCCGAGGGGCGGTGGTTCCAGCAGTTCGCCGCCGAGCGCGGGTTCCAGGCGGCCGTCGCCTACCGCGACTCGGGGCAGCCGATCCCCGACGGCGGGGGTCCGCTGCCGCCCGTCGAGCCCTAGGTGTTCTGCTTGCGGACCTGCTGAACGGCTAGATCGGTGATCTAGCAGGAGAGATGTCCGGCCCTCCCCGGAGGCTGAGAGGTGCGACCCACCCCAGCTTCCAAAGGAGAGGCCGGACATGCAGGACGGTAGATGCA
>DASTWY010000023.1:0-8038 GCA_035765735.1 Baekduia sp.
CGCCGGGGCCGCCGTGGTCAGCCGAGCGCCTCGGCCGGTCGCAGGCGCGTGACCCACCAGGCCGGGGAGAGGCTGCCGGCCACGCCGGTGGCCGTGGCGACCAGCAGCGCGCGCCCGATCGTCCAGGCGCTCACGTGGGGCGAGACGAGCGAGCGGGCGCCGACCGCGCGGACGACCAGCTCGCCCCCGGCGATCCCCAGCGCCACGCCCGCCAGCGCACCGGCGAGCGCGAGCAGGACGCCCTCCTGCAGCACGAGCCGGGCGACGAGCCGCCGCGGCCAGCCGACGGCGAGCATGAGCGCGAAGTCGCCGCGGCGCTCGAAGACGGCCATCAGCATGGTGTTGGTCACCGCGATCGCCCCGATGACCAGCGCCAGCGCGACGAACGCCAGCGCGGTGCGGCGGATGAGCAGGGTGTTGGTGTCGACGCGGGCGACCTGCCCGGGCTGGCTGATCGCCACCGTCCCCGGGAACGCGTGCTCGAGCCGGCGGCCGACGGCGCTCGCGGAGGCGCCCGGCGCGAGCTGCACCGCGATCGTCGTGGCGTCGCCGGGCCGGTGCAGCAGGCGCTGGACGTCGGCCAGCCGCAGCGCCGCGCCCTGGTCCTCGAACGGCACGCCGGCGTGGTAGACGCCGACGATCCGCACCGCGCCCGAGGCGAGCGGCAGGCGGTCGCCGACGCCGAGGTGCAGCTGGCGGGCGGCGGCGTCGCCGAGGGCGGCCTCGCCCGCCGCGGCCATCGGGCGTCCCGCGAGGAAGACCACGCGGCGGGCCACGAACCCCTGCGGCTCGACCCCGAACAGCAGGAACGAGCGCTCCGACGGCAGCTCGCCGGTGGCCACGGCGATCGGCGCGGCGTCGCGTACGCCGGGCTCGGCGCGCACGCGCGGCACCAGCGAGCGGGGCAGCGTGGAGGCGGTGAGCTCGCCGACGCCCGCCTGGAACATGCCGAGCTCCGAGCCGCCGAGGTGGATGAGCCCGGCGGCGCTGCGCTCGATGCCCGCGGTGACCGACAGCAGCGCGACGATGGTGGCGACGCCCATCGCCACGCCCGTGGCGGTCAGGACCGTGCGGGCGACGTGGCGCCGCAGGTCGGCGAGCACCAGCCGCAGCACGCCGTCAGCCTCCGAGCAGCGTCGGCACGCGGTCGATCTGCCAGGTGCCGCCGGTCCGGCGCAGCAGCACGTGCTGGGGCGGGAAGGCGCCGGCGTCGGCCACGACGGCGGAAGCGCGGTCGCCGCGGACGACGACGTCCCGGATCTGCGCGGCGTCGAGCGCGCGCAGCAGCGCCCCCGGCGCCGCGGCACGCACCAGGGCCACGGCGTCCTCGCAGGTGGAGCCGGCGATGCCGGCGGTGCGCCGCACGACCGCCGCCAGGCGCCGCCGCGCCGCGTCGTCGAGCAGCCGGCAGGCGGCGGCGCCCTCGCCGTGCACCTGCGCGGTGAGGAACGACCGCAGCGTCGTGCGGACCTGCTGCTGGTCGGGCGGCGGGGCGGGAGACGGCGATCCGCCGCCGCAGCCGGCCGCCATCGCCAGCACCGCCGTGGTCGCGAGCGCGGCGCCCCTCATGGCGCGTAGCCGAGCCGCCGCACGAGCTCGCGGCGCTCGGCGATGTCGTCGGACCCCTCGATGCCCAGCGGCGTCCGCCCGTCGACGACGCCCGCGATCCCGCGGCCGAGCGCCGTGACGGCGACGAGCACCTCGACGGGGTTGGCGGTCGCGCAGATGATCCGGCAGACCTCGGGCACGAGCTTGAGCGCGGTCAGGACGTTGATCGGATAGCCGTCGGCGAGGACGACGACGAACGCGTGTCCGGCGCCGATGGCCAGCGCGTTGCGCCGCGCGCAGTCGAGCAGCTCGTCGTCGCTGCCCGAGCAGCGCACGAGCCGCGCGCCGGAGGCCTCGCAGAACGCGACGCCGAACCGCAGGCCCGGGACGCTCGCGGCGAGCGCCTGATGGACGTCGTCGACCGTCTTGATGAAGTGCGCCTGCCCGACGATGACGTTGCCGTCGGCGGGCACGTCGAGCGGCACGACCTCCAGCGCGACGCGCTGGGCGTCCGCCGGCCTGGGCGCTGCGTCCTCCATCGCGGTCCTCCTCGGCTCGTCCTCGGTCCGGTGCGATGCTCGCCCCCCGCGGACGCGCCCCGCATCGGCAGTGCCCCCGGATCGCGCTCGGTGCTAGGTACGGATGCGGTGCCCGGGCCCCGCGCCTAGCGTCGGTGGTCCCACCGAGACAGGAGGATCACCATGGCCACCAGGATGCGCCAGGCGCTGCGGCGCGCGACGGCGTCTCGCACGCGCTTCTCGGCGCGGCGCAGCCGCGCCACGATGGCCGACCACCAGCGCGAGCTCGACCAGCCCGGGGCGCCGGCCGACGTGCGCAGCGTCCGCGCCAAGAGCAGCCGGCACGGCAAGTCGACCGCCGACAAGTGGAACCAGTAGGGGAAGCGAGGACCCGGCCGTCCGACCCCGACGAGCTCCGGCGCGTCGCCGACGAGGGCCTGTTGCTGGGCGAGCTCGACGAGGCGTTCCACCCGCCCGCCGGCGCCGTCCCGCGGGCGCCGGTGGTGGCGCTCGTGGGCTCGGCCGGTGGGATCGAGGCCGTCTCGCGGGTCCTCGGCGGCCTGCCGGAGGACTTCGGCGCGGCGGTCGTCGTGCTCGTGCACCTCGCGCCGGAGCGCGTCAGCCGGCTCGCGGAGATCCTGCGGAGGCGGTGCCGGCTGCCGGTGGTCGACGCGGTGGACGGGCTGCCGCTGTGGCCGGGAGCCGTGCTCGTGGCGCCCGCGGGCCGGCACGTGCTCGTCACGCCCGATGGCGCCGTCGCGCTCATCCAGTCCGGCGAATTCCCGCCGAGCCGGCCGTCCGCCGACCTGCTGCTGGCCACGCTGGCCACGGCCGTCCGCCGCCGGGCCGTCGCGGTGATCCTTTCCGGCGGGGGGCACGACGGCGCCACCGGCGCCACCGCGGTGCACGCGCTCGGCGGGACGGTCCTGGCCACCGACGAGGCGACCTCGGAGCGCTGGGAGATGCCCCGGGCCGCCATCGAGCGCGACGCGATCGTCGACCGCGTGGTCGCGCTCGAGGACGTCGCCGGAGCCCTGCTCGAGGTCGTCGCGGCGCGGGTGCGCGCGAGCGCCTGACGGCGGGGAACTACGGTGGCGCCGTGCGTCCCGGCACCGATGGCCCGCCGCCGGACCGCACGTACCGTCGGGTTCTCGCAGCCATCACAGGAGGAGCCTGATGTCCACGATCCCCGAGACGTCCCTGGCCACCGGCAGCTGGCGATCGCCGGCCTGGGAGCACGCCACCGTCGCCGACGCGATGGGCGCGCCGGCGATCCTGTGCCCGGCCGACACGCCGCTGGTCGTGGTCGCGCGCACGATGGCCACGCGCCACGTCCACGCGGTGATCGTCGCCCCCGCCGCCGGCCAGGAGCCGTCGGCCTGGCGCGTGGTCTCCGACCGGGCGCTCGCGGCCGCCGGGGCGACGGCGGCCGAGCGGACCGCCGGCGAGGTCGCCGAGCAGCCGCGCGAGGCCGCCGAGCCCGACTGGCCGCTCGACCGCGCCGCGCGGGTCATGGCCGAGCACGGCGTCACCCACCTGGTCGTCGTCGACCCCCACGGCAAGCCGGTCGGGATGCTCTCGACGCTCGACCTCGCCGGCGTGGTCGCCTGGTCGCGCGCCTGACGCCACCGCCGGCGCCCCGCCGCGCCCCGGTGGTGACGAGGCGATCGGTGTCGCCGACGCCGCGGCGGACGGTCAGCGCTCGTCGGCCAGGCGCAGCGCGTCGGCGGCGGCCGGCACGTCGCGGGCGAGGTCGAGCTCGACCGGCGCCCCGTCGGGAGCCGCCTGCTCGCCGATCTCCTCCGCCACGTCGAAGGCCTCCAGGAACGGCGCGAGGTAGCGGCCGGCCACCTTCGTCGGCGGCCAGAACAGCGCGTGCTCCTCGGACGCGCCCTCCACGTCGCCGCCCCCGACGTCGCGGCGCATCCAGCGGCGGCCGCGACCGGTCAG
The DNA here is from genome assembly GCA_035765735.1 of Baekduia sp. GTDB lineage: Bacteria > Actinomycetota > Thermoleophilia > Solirubrobacterales > Solirubrobacteraceae > Baekduia. The sequence continues at coordinate 4,017 of DASTWY010000023.1, forward strand.
CACCACGCCGCGCAGGACCGGCTGGAACGGCTGCGGGTCCACGTCGGCGCCGGCGGCCGCGGCGATGGCCTCCGCCGCCGCGTCGGCCTCCTGGGCGGCCAGCCCGCCCTGCTTGGTCGGGAAGGAGATGGCGTCGCCCGCGGCCCAGACCCGCTGCACGCCGGACACCCGCCCGTGGCGGTCGCAGAGCACGAAGCCCAGGCGGTCCGCGGGCAGCCCGGGCAGCGCCGGGCCGGCGGCGACGGGCAGCGCGATCACGCGCTCGGCCGGGAGCGGCTCGCCGCCGGGCTGCAGCACGAGCCGGCCCTCCACCTCGACGACCATCGTCTGCGGCACGACCCGCACGCCGGCCTCGTCGAGGTCGTCGCGCAGCGCCGCGCTGGCGGCCGTGCCGAACATGGCCAGCGGGGCGTCCTCCGGCGTGTAGATCGTCACCTCGACGTCGTCGCGCCCCATGCCGCGCGCGTCCCACGCGGTCATCAGCGCCAGCTCGTACGCGGGCAGCGGCCAGGTGTTGCCGGGCGGCACCACGAACGCGACACGGCGCGTGTAGCCCTCCTCGAGGTCGCGCAGCAGGCCGCCGAAGACCTCGGGGTCCTGCTCCGGCGTCCAGGTGGTGGCGGCGCCGAAGACGTGGGCGCTCTGGGCGCCCACCGCGACGAGCAGCGCGTCGTAGGCGAGGCGGTCGCCGTCGGCGGTCACCGCCTCGCCCGCGGCCGCGTCGACGCTGGCCAGCGCGCCGCGCCGCCAGCGCGCGCCCACGCGCGCGGCGACGGCGGCGAGCCGCAGCCGGCGCGCGTGGCCGCGCGCGAACGGCTGCGCCGTCGACATGGGGCGGAACACGAAGTCGTCCTCGGGGCTGAGGAGCACGCGCTCGGTGCGGTCGCCGGCCAGGTCGCGCAGCGCCAGCAGCGCCTCGAGGCCGGCGACGCCGCCGCCGGCCACCACGACGCGGAAGGTGCCCTCGGTCTCAGAGCTCGACATGACTGCGCCTCTGCCCGCGCGCGGTGCGGCTCATGCAACCTGCGCCGGGGCTGCTGCCGCAGCATGTCACGACGGCCGGACCGGTCTCCAGACCGACACGTACGTCGCGCCGGGCGGCTGGGTGCTCCACAGCACGGCGGCGCGCCGTCCGGGCGTGGCGGCGGCCACCGAGCCGACGGCCGGCGCCGCCTCGGACGGCCCGCCGCCGGCGGGCGCCACGGCGACCACGCCGGAGTCGGCCCCCAGCGGGGGCACGGGAAGGGCGGGGGCCACGACGACGTCGCCGCCGCCGTCGGCGAGGGCGGGGACGGTGCCGTCCGGCCCGGCGACCAGCGGCCCGAGGACGCCGCCGGCGGTGACGTCCACGCGGAAGATGCCGCTGCGCTGCTCGCCCTGCTCGCCCCACGCGGCGCTCGACGGCCGGCCGGCCACGGCGACGGCGTGCGTCCACGTCGCCGCGGCGGTCGACGGCAGCGGCTCGGTGGCGCCGAGCCGGCCGCCGGTGATCGTGCGGACGTACGCGGGCCCGGGCTCGTCGCCGACGGTGGCGTCGCGCGAGCACCAGCCCCCGACCCAGCTCACGAGCCCGCGCCCCGCCCCGGCCACCGACAGGCTCAGCCCGAGCACGTGCCCGCCGGCGACCGCGATCGACGGGGCGAAGCGGCGCCGCCCCGGCGCCGCCGTCCGCAGCGCGTGGCCGCACGGGTTCACGAGGTAGGCCCGCCCGGCCGCGTCGAAGCTCGGGATCGCGGCGTCGGGGCTGTAGTCGACGGCGGGGATCCGCGGGCGATGAAGCTGGGTCACGCGGCCGAAGGGCCGGCCGGCGCGGCGCCACGCGACGTCGGCGGCGAACGCGTCGTGGGTCCCGCCGTTGCGAGCGATCCACGCCAGCAGCACCTCGCCGTCCGGTGCCACGGCCAGGGCGGGCCGCGCGACCCCGGGGCCGACGCGCCGCGGGGCACGCCAGCGCCGTCGTGCGGCCGCGCCGAAGGCGGCGTGCACCCGGCCGCGCGCGACCCAGGCGACCGTCACCTCGCCGTGGCGATCGATGCCCACCGCCACGGCGGAGGCACCCTCGCGGCGGCGCGACCAGAGCAGGTGCGAGCGGACCCGGCCCGCCGGGGTGCGGATGGCGACGCCGACGCGCGCCGGACCGGTGGCGTGGTCGACCCGGCGGCCCGACGTCGACCAGGCGACCGCCACGTCGCCCCGGCCGTCGACCGCCAGCGCGGTGCCGAGCGCGCCGGCGGGCACCGGCAGCGCCCGCGGCGCCGACCACGCCGCGAGCGCCCCCGGCGCGGCCGCCAGCACGAGCGCCACCACCGCCCCAAGCCCCACCATCAGCGTCGAGGGACGATTCATCCACCCCAGGGGTGGATGAATCGTCCCTCGACGCGCGGCGGTGGCGCAGCTGGTGGGGCGGCGGCGGCTACGGGCGGCCATGGCGCCGCGCCGCCTCGAGCAACAGCCGCTGCTCGGCGGCGGCGACGAGCCCGCGGGCGCGGTCGACGACGTCCATGTTCACCGAGATCGCGTCGATCCCGGCGCGCACGAGCAGGTCGGCGTACTCGGGGTGGACCGACGGCGCCTGGCCGCAGATCGACGTCTGCAGGCCGGCCGTCCGCGCCCGCGGGATCAGCATCCGCAGGTAGTCGGCGACGGCGGGATCGCGCTCGTCGAAGGTCGACGCCAGCAGCTCGGAGTCGCGGTCGGCGCCGAGCACGAGCTGGGTGAGGTCGTTGGAGCCGATCGAGATGCCGGCGACGCCCATCGCCGCGTAGCGCTCCAGGTTGAACAGCACCGACGGGACCTCGGCCATCACCCACAGCTCGAAGCCGGGCCGGTCGAGCAGGCCGCTGGCGGCGAACAGCCGCCGGCACTGCTCCAGCTCGCGCGCGGTGCGCACGAACGGCAGCATCACGTGGAGGTTGGCGTGCCCGCGGTCCCAGACCATGCGCAGCGCGTCGAGCTCGAGGCCGAGCACCTCCGGGTCCTGCGTGTAGCGCAGCGCCCCGCGGAACCCGATCATCGGGTTGGCCTCCTCGGGCTCGAAGCGCTCACCGCCCTCCAGGCCGCGGAACTCGTTGGTGCGGAAGTCGATCGTCCGGTAGGTGATCGGGCGCGGGGCGAAGGCGGCCGCGAACGTCTCCAGCGCGGCGGCCATCCGCTCGGACACCTCGGCGCCGCGGCCCTGCTCGATGAGCAGCCGGGGATGGACGCCCTGGAGCGCCTCGAGGATCATCAGCTCGGCGCGCAGCAGCCCGACGCCGTCGACGTCCAGCGCCGCCGCGCGCTGCACCTGCGAGGGCTCGGAGAGGTTGACGAGCAGCTTCGTGGCGGTCACCGCGCGGGCCGGCGCCGCGGCGGCCGGCGCGAGGCGCCGCCCGCCGTCCGGGGACGGCGCGGCCGGCTGCTCGGGCGCGCGCCCGGCGAGCACCACGCCGTGGGTGGCGTCCACGGTCACGACCTCGCCGTCGCGCAGCTTCGACGTCGCGTCGCCGGTGCCGACGACGCACGGGACGCCCAGCTCGCGCGAGACGATCGCCGCGTGGCAGGTCATCCCTCCCGAGTCGGTGACGATTGCCGCCGCCTTGCGCATCAGCGGCACCCAGTCGGGCGCGGTCATCCGGGTGACGAGGATCTCGCCCTCACGCAGCTTCGCTGCTTCCTCGCGCGAGCCGATCACCCGCACGGCGCCGCTGGCGAGGCCCGGCGCGGCGCCGAGCCCCCTGAGCAACGCCTCCCCGGCAGGAGCTGCGCTCGGCTGTCCCTCCTCGCCGACGCTGGTCACCGGCCGGGCTTGCAGGATCCATAGCTCGTCGTCGCGGTCCAGCGCCCACTCCGTGTCTTGGGGGCGGCCATAGTGGGCTTCGATGTCCAAGCCGAACTTGGCGATTCGCAGTGCCTCCCCGTCGCTGAGGACAGCCTGTTCGGCCTGCTGGGGGGTGAGTTCGCGAGTCAGCGTTCCGACGTTTGCCGCCGGGACCACCTCCACCTCCTTGCGGCGCACTTCGCGCCTCTCGATCGCGACCGGGTCC
>DASTWY010000024.1:0-128068 GCA_035765735.1 Baekduia sp.
CCACGAGGTGCTCTGAGGCGATGAGCGACGGCCGCCCACTCGTGCTCGTGTCCAACCGCGGGCCCGTGACGTTCCAGGACGACGGCGCGATGAAGCGCGGCACCGGCGGGTTGGTGACGGCGCTGACGGGCCTGGCCTCGCACCGCGACGCGGTGTGGATCGCCTCGGCGCTGACCGAGGGCGACGTGCGCCGCGCCCGCGAGGCCGCCGGCGAGTCCTTCCGGATCGAGGCCGAGGACGGCGAGTTCCAGGTCCGGCTGGTGGAGAGCGACCCGGAGGCCTACGACCGCTTCTACAACATCTTTGCGAACCCGATGCTGTGGTTCATCCAGCACTACCTCTGGGACCTCTCCAACGCCCCGGACGTGCGCCGCCACGAGATCGAGGCCTTCGAGTTCGGCTACAACGTGGTCAACGAGGACCTGGCGCGGGCCGTCGTGGAGGAGATCGAGGGCGTCGAGGAGCCCGTCGTGATGGTCCACGACTACCACCTCTACACGCTTCCGGCGCTCGTGCGCAGAGCCCGCCCGGACGCGTTCCTGCATCACTTCATCCACATCCCGTGGACCCAGCCGGACGCCTGGCGCGTGCTGCCGCGCGGCGTGCGGCGCGACATCTTCGAGGGCCTGCTGGCCAACGACATCATCGGCTTCCACACGCGCTCGTACCGGCTGAACTTCCTGCAGTGCTGCCGGGACCTGATGGACCTCGAGGTCGACTTCAACGCCGGCGTCGTGCGCTTCGAGGATCGCGAGGTCTGGGTGCGCGCCTATCCGCTGCCGATCGACGCCAACGCGATCCGGCGGACCGCGCAGAGCGAGCGCGTCGGCGAGATGGAGGCCGAGCTGCTGCGGCGGCGCCGCGAGCACCTCGTGCTGCGCGTCGACCGCGCGGACCTGTCCAAGAACGTGCTGCGCGGCTTCACCGGCTTCGACCTCTTCCTCGAGCAGCACCCCGAGTTCCACGAGCACGTGACGTTCGTCGCGCAGCTGATGCCGTCGCGGACCGACGTGCCCGAGTACGCCGAGTACCTGGAGCGCATCGAGGCGATCGTGGCGGTCGTCAACCACCGCCACGGCACACCGGATTGGATGCCGATCCAGCTCAAGCTCAAGGACGACCTCGAGGAGGCCGTGGCGGCCTACAAGCACTACGACCTGCTGCTGGTCAACGCCATGTTCGACGGGATGAACCTCGTCGCCAAGGAGGGCCCGATGGTCAACGAGCGCCATGGCGTGAGCATCCTGTCGGAGAACACCGGCGCCCACGAGGAGCTGGGCGAGTTCGCGCTGAGCGTCAACCCGTTCGACATCCAGGAGCTGGCCGACTCGATCCACGCGGCGCTGACCATGGCGCCCGAGGAGCGCGAGCGGCGCGCGCAGGGCCTGCAGCGAATCATCACCAGCCGCAATCCGGGCGACTGGATCGACGAGCAGATCGCCGACATCCGCAAGAAGGCCGGCGTCGAGGCCTAGGGGCTCGGCTCGAACTCGGCCGACGGCGACGGGGTCGCGGCCGGGGGCGCCTCGGCGAGGCCGTCCGGGACACCGGGCGGCGCGGGGGCGGGCGCGGGCGCCGGCGTGGCGGGCTGCGCCGGAGCCGGCCGGTGGTCGGGGGCCGGGGCCGACGGGCGGTCGGGGTGGCGGCGGCGCGCCGCAGGCGCGGCCACGGCGGGCCGGTGGGAGTGGGAGCGACGGCGGTGGGAGCCGCGACGGGCCGGCGTGGCGCCGCGGGCTCTGGTGGGCCGCACCGGGCCGGGACCCGCCGGCGCCTGGGCCGCGGACGCCGGCGATGGGGCCAGCACCGGGGTGGCGGGCGGCAGCGACGGGGGCGCGGCGCGCAGGTGCGGCCAGGCGACCACGAGCGCGGCGGCCGCGAGCAGGCCGGCGGCGCGGGCCACGTTGCCCCAGCGGATCCGGTGCAGCAGGTCGTCGCGCACGGACGTCCTAGGGCGCGGGCCGGCGCCCCTCTCCCCCGGGCGGGTCGATCCGTTCGGGACCCGCTATAGTCGACCGCCGCCCTCGGGGCCCTCTCACCATGCCTGCACAGAACCCCACGTACGACCTGATGCTCCTTCTCGACACCGCCGCGCCGGAGGAGCAGCGCGCGAAGGTGCTCGGCGAGGTCGAGCGCATCCTCTCGAGCAACGACGCCACCGTCTCCAGCAAGCACGACTGGGGCACGCGCCGGACCGCCTTCGAGATCCGCCACAAGAAGGACGCGGAGTACCACCTGCTCCAGTTCGAGGGTGGCCCGGAGAGCCCGGCGGCGCTCGACCGCTACCTGCGCATCACCGACGGCGTGGTCCGCTTCCGCGTCATCAAGCTGCGCCCGGGCACGCCGGGCGACGTCCCGGACCTCCGCCAGGCGGCGGAGCCCGCCCCGGAGGCCGCCGAGGCGGCCCCGGCCGAGCGCCTGTAGCGCGCCGGCCCCAGCCGAGAGCTTCGACAGCGCCGCGTCAGCGGCGCTGTTGCGTTCCGGGGCGGTTTCGCGCCAGCACGCCTCCGCGGCGGCAACGAATCCACGCACAGAGCAGGGTCATCGTGCGATGACGGCCGACCCGGCCCCTAGACTCGCCGCAGACTTCGAGTTCGCCCCCGAAAGGAGCCACGCCGTGGCCGCTTCGAACATCAACCGGGTCGTCCTGACCGGCAACCTGACCTTCGATCCCGAGCTGCGCTCGCTGCCCAGCGGCACGTCCGTCTGCAAGCTGCGCGTCGCCTGCAACACGCGCCGCAAGAACAGCGCCACGGGCGAGTGGGAGGACAAGCCGAACTACTTCGACGTCACGGTCTGGGGCGCCCAGGGCGAGAACTGCGCCCGCTACCTGACCAAGGGCCGCCCGGTCGCCATCGACGGCCGGCTCGAGTGGCGCGAGTGGCAGGACAAGGACACGGGCAAGAACCGCTCGTCGGTCGACATCATCGCCGAGACGGTCCAGTTCCTCGGCGGCCGCGACGACGCCCCGGGCGGCGGCCAGGGCGGCGGGTTCACCCCGCGCTCCGACGTCCCCGTCGACACCGGCGACTTCGGCCCGCCGCAGCAGGCGCCCGCGCCCGTCTCGGCGCCCGCCGACGACGACATCCCGTTCTAGGTCGGCACGCCGCCGCAACCCCTTGCGACACGAGCCCCCGGCGCCCCGCGCCGGGGGCTCGTGTCGTCTCCGGAACCCGTTCGGGACCGAGCGGAGGGCCGGTGCGGGCGCGCACGTGTCACAATGTGGGTTCCGCGCGCCCGTCGGCGCGCGTTCGCACGTCCGGACTTCACCGCACCAGAGGACTTCAGACACCGTGGCCAAGCAGCGCAAGAGCGCGACGAAGCCGTCCCGCCGCCGGGACAAGAAGGGTGGGCCCGGCAGCGGCCGGCGCAAGCCCTGCCCGTACTGCAAGGAGAAGATCGAGCGCGTCGACTACAAGGACGTGGTCGGCCTCCGCCGCTTCATCTCGGAGCGCGGCAAGATCCGCTCCCGTCGCATCACCGGCGCCTGCCGCCGGCACCAGAGCCAGATCGCCAACGCCGTCAAGCGCGCGCGGGAGCTCGCGCTCCTGCCGTACGCGGCCGAGCCCACCTCCGAGAGCGTCGGCGGCCGTCGCGGCCGCGACCGCGACCGGGATCGGGACTAGGCGATGCCCGAGGCCATCCTGCTCAAGGACGTCGACGGGGTCGGCTCCCGCGGGAGCGTCGTCGACGTCTCCAAGGGCTACCTCCGCAACTTCCTGATCCCGCGCAAGCTCGCCGCGCCGGCGACCAAGGGCGCGCTCGCCGAGGCGCGGCGCACCCAGGACGCCTACAACCGCTCGATGGCGGAGCGCATCCGCCAGGCGCAGGAGCAGGCCGAGCAGCTCAACAAGACGGTGCTGACCATCTCGCAGCAGGCCGGCGAGGACGGGCGCCTGTTCGGCTCGGTCACCAACCAGGACATCGCCGAGGCGATCCAGGAGGCGCGCTCGATCGAGGTCGACCGCCGCAAGATCCACCTCGACGAGCCGATCAAGAACGTCGGCACGTACCAGGTCGTGCTCGAGGTCGCCGAGAACGTCACCGCCACCGTCAAGGTGATGGTCACCGAGGCCTGAGCCTCCCCCGCGACACCTCGCAGCTTCCGAAGGGCGCCCCACGGGCGCCCTTCTTCGTGCTCGGACGCCCACCGTGGCGGTACGGCGAATTAACGCGCAAGCAGCAGCAACATCTCGTGCGCGCCGCCGGGGCCGGCGCTACCGTCGGTCGCTGCCGTGACGCTGTACGCCGACGCCCCACCCTCCCAGCCGACCGCGGCGGCCATGGCGCCGCCGCACTCGATCGAGGCCGAGCAGTCCGTCCTCGGCGCGGTCCTGCTCTCGGACAAGGTCCACTACGCCTACGTCATCGAGCAGGGCCTGCGCCCCGACGACTTCTACCGGGAGCGCCACCGCGTCATCTACGAGTCGATGCTCGCGCTCTACAACGAGAGCGAGCCCATCGACGTCGTCACCGTCACCGAGCACCTCCGCGCCCGCGGCGCGCTGGAGGCCGCCGGCGGCCCCGCGGAGATCGACGCGCTCACCGCCGCCGTGCCGGCCGTCGGCAACCTGCGCCGCTACGGCCAGATCGTGCGCGAGATGTCGCTGCTGCGCAAGCTGCTCGGCGCGACCTACGAGATCCAGTCCGCGGTCCACAACCACGAGGCGCCGCCGCGGGACATCGTCGAGCAGGCCGAGAAGGCGATGCTCGAGGTCGGGCGCGACGACCGCCAGAAGGACTTCCGCCGCGTCGGCGAGGTCCTGCACGAGGAGCTCGACCGCTGGCACGAGCTGTCGACCGAGGGCCGCGCCCTCACCGGCACGCCGTCGGGCTTCCACGACCTGGACGAGATCACCGGCGGCTTCCAGCCCGGCAACATGATCATCGTGGCCGCCCGCCCGTCGATGGGCAAGTCGGCGCTGGTGACGAACTTCGCCGAGAACGTCGCGCTGCACCCCGAGCGGCCGCGCCCGGTCGCCCTGTTCAGCCTCGAGATGTCGGAGTCCGAGCTGGCCCAGCGCTTCATCGCGTCGCAGGCCTCGATCAAGGGCGACGACCTGCGCAAGGGCCGGCTGCGCGACGAGCGCAAGTGGAAGCGCGTGCTGGAGACCGCCGCGCGCTACGACAAGTCGCCGCTGTACGTCGACGACTCCTCCGACATCGGCATGATCGAGGTGCGCGCCAAGGCGCGCCGCCTGCACCAGCAGGCGATGAGCGAGTACGGCGGCCTCGGCCTGATCATCGTCGACTACCTGCAGCTCCTGCGGACCGACGCGCGCCAGGACAACCGCGTGCAGGCCATCGGCGAGATCTCGCGCGGGCTGAAGATCCTGGCCCGCGAGCTCGAGGTGCCGGTGATCGCGCTGTCGCAGCTCTCCCGCGGCGTCGAGTCGCGCACCGACAAGCGCCCGATGCTCTCCGACCTGCGCGAGTCGGGCCAGATCGAGCAGGACGCCGACCTGGTGATGTTCATCTACCGCGACGAGTACTACAACGAGAACACCGACCGGCCGGGCGAGGCAGACCTGATCATCGCCAAGCACCGCAACGGCGGCCTCGGCGACGTGCCGCTCACCTTCCAGGGCGAGTACCCGCGGTTCCTCGGCCTGCAGCGGGCCGCCTGAGCATGGCCCGCAGCTGCCCCTTCGGAATCTGCGACGGCACGGGCATCGTCGTCGACGACGTCACGCGGACGTCCGCGTACTGCCGCTGCCGCACCCAGGTCGTGGCCAACGCCCGCGCGCGCGGCCTGTCGGCTGTCATCCCCAAGAAGTACCGCGGCGTGTCGTTCGAGCGCCCGCCGGTCACGGAGATCTCGCCGCGCATCGTCGCGGTCGTGCGCCGCTACGTGCAGGACCTCGAGACGCAGCTCCACGCGGGCCGCGGCCTGTGGCTCTTCGGCCCGCACGGCACCGGCAAGACGACGCTGGCGATGCTCGTCTCCAAGCACGCCCTCGACGCCGGGCGCTCGGTCGCCATCTACTCGCTGCCGCGCCTGCTGGCCGAGATCCGCACGACGTTCGACGACGGCAGCGTGTCGTCCTACACCGAGCTGATCGACCGCCTCACCGCCGTCGACCTGCTGCACATCGACGACGTCGGCGCCGAGAAGACCAGCGACTGGGTGCTCGAGCAGCTCTACGCGATCGTCAACGCGCGCTACGAGGACGAGAAGGCGATCGTCCTCACCACGAACCTCAACGACGCCGGCGAGCTGGCCGACCAGGTGGGCCAGCGCACCGTCTCCCGGCTCGAGGAGATGTGCACCATCCTGCCCGTCGTGGGGGCCGACCTGCGGCGGCAGACCTTCGGCGTCGCCGACGACGAGCCGCCGGCCGAGTCGCCCGTGCGCTGGGACGTCGCCTGAGCGATCGGACCCGCGGGCGGCCCCCCCCGCCCGGAGCCGCCGGGGCCCGGTCACCTACACTGGGGCAGAAATGCCAGGAACCGTGATCGTCGGCGCCCAGTGGGGCGATGAGGGCAAGGGCAAGGTCATCGACCTCCTCGCCGAGCGCGCTGACGTGGTGGTGCGCTTCCAGGGCGGCAACAACGCCGGCCACACCATCCAGCACGCCGGGGAGACGTGGAAGTTCCACCTCATCCCCTCCGGGATCCTCTATCCCGGCCGCACGTGCGTGATCGGCAACGGCGTCGTCGTCGACCCGGCCGTGCTCACCGCGGAGATCGACGACCTGCGTGCCCGCGGCGTCGACGTCAGCGGCCTGAAGCTCTCGGCCAACGCGCACCTGATCATGCCCTACCACCTGCTGCTCGACCAGGCCGGCGAGCAGCGGCTCGGCAAGAACCTCATCGGCACCACCAAGCGCGGGATCGGCCCCGCCTACGCCGACAAGGCGGCGCGCCTCGGCATCCGCGTGCAGGACATGCTCGACGAGCGGATCCTCAAGAAGAAGATCGCCGCCGCGCTCGAGCCCAAGCGGCTGCAGCTGCGCCCGTACGCCAAGGAGATCGACCTCCAGGCGATGACCGAGGAGTACCTCACCTACGGCCACCGCCTCGAGCAGCACATCGCCGACACCTCGGCGCTGGCGTGGCGCGCGCTGGACGAGGGCCGGCACGTCCTCTTCGAGGGCGCCCAGGGCGCGCTGCTGGACATCGACCACGGCACCTATCCGTTCGTCACCTCGTCCAACCCGGTCGCGGGCGCCGCGGCGATCGGCTCGGGCGTCGGGCCGCGCGACATCGACGAGGTGTGGGGCGTGACCAAGGCCTACGCCACGCGCGTCGGCGCCGGCCCGTTCCCCTCGGAGCTGCACGACGACGTCGGCGAGGAGATCCGCCAGAAGGGCGGCGAGTTCGGCACGACCACCGGCCGCGCCCGGCGCACCGGCTGGCTCGACGTGGTGGCGCTGCGCTACGCCGCGCGCCTGAACTCGCTGAGCGCGCTCGCCGTCACGAAGCTCGACGTCCTCAGCGGCTTCGACCGGGTCAAGGTCTGCACCCGCTACCGCGGTGCGAAGGACGCGGACTTCGTCACCGACACCTTCCCGTACCACCAGACGGTCCTGCACCGGGCCGTCGGCGACTACGACGAGCTGCCCGGCTGGAGCGAGGACCTCAGCGAGATCCGCAGCGAGTCCGACCTCCCGCAGAACGCGCGCGACTACCTGGCCTTCGTCGAGGAGGCCGTCGGCGTGCCGGTCGTGCTGGTCGGCGTCGGCCCGGGCCGCGAGCAGATCATCTGGACCGAGGCGGCGAAGGCGTCGGCCATCGGCACCGAGACGATGGCCTCGCCCCAGGCCTGAGCCGCCCCGGCGCTACACCGCCTGCGGCGCCAGCGCGCTGACCGCGGCGACGACGCGCTCGCCGGCGCGCCCGTCGCCGTAGAGCTCGGGCCGCTCGGCGGGCGGAGTGCGCTCGAGCGCCGCCAGCGCCGCGTCCGCGTCCAGGTCGACGAGGACGTTCCAGCCGCTCTCGACCGTCTCGACCCACTCGGTGGTGTCGCGCATCGTCACGCACGGGATGCCGGCGAGGTACGCCTCCTTCTGCACCCCGCCCGAGTCGGTCAGCACCGCGCGGGCGTTGGTGAGCAGCGAGGTGAACGCGAGGTAGCCGAGCGGCGGCGCGAGGCGCACGTGGGGCGCGGCCTCCAGCTCGCTCAGCCACCCGGCCGTCTCCAGCCGTGCCCGCGTCCGCGGGTGCAGCGGCAGCACGAGCGGCTCGCCGACGGCCAGCAGCAGGTCGACGAGCGCCCGCAGCCGCTCCGGCACGTCGACGTTGCCGGCGCGGTGGGCGGTGGCGACGACGAACCCGCCGGGCTGCACGCCGGCGTCGCGCAGCGGTGCGTGGTCGGCGCGGGCGCGGGGCTGGAAGAGGTGCGCGATGTCGACCATGACGTCGCCGACGAGCGCCACCTCACCGGCCGCGGCCTCGCGCTCGAGGTTGTCGACCGCCGTCTGCGACGGGCACAGCAGCAGGTCCGAGAGGTGGTCGGTGAGGACCCGGTTGAGCTCCTCGGGCATCGTCCGGTCGAACGAGCGCATGCCGGCCTCGACGTGGACGACGGGCACCCGGGCCTGGGCCGCGGCCAGCCCGCCGGCGAGCGTCGAGTTCGTGTCGCCGTAGACGAGCACGGCGTCGGGGCGCTCGCCGGCGAGCAGCGGCCCCAGCTCGGCGAGCATGCGTGCGGTCTGGTCGGTGTTCGCGCCGCCGAAGATGTGCAGCTGGCGCTCGGGCCTCGGCACGTCGAGCTCGTTGAAGAAGATCGCGCTCAGCTCGTCGTCGTGGTGCTGGCCCGTGTGGACGATCAGCTCCTCGTGCTCGTCGCGCAGCAGCCGCGAGACCGCCGCGGCCTTGACGAACTGCGGGCGGTTGCCGATGACGGTGACGATCTTCATGCGGCCGGGGCGAGGACGGGCATCGGCTGCATTCTGGCGGCTACGGTGTCGTCGTGCCTGCGCGCCCATGGCCGCTCACCTACCGGCCCAGCGCCTGGGACGACCCGCTGGACCCGGCCGTGTCGGCCCTGATGCCCGCCTACAACGCGGGGGTCCCGCGCCACGACCTCGACGCCGTCCGGCGCCTGCTCGAGCGCGCCGACCCGCCGCGGTCGCGCCGCCGGGTCGTCGTCGTGGGCACCAACGGCAAGTCCAGCACGGCCACCTACCTGGCCCGGGCGCTGACCGCCGCGGGCGTCCGCACGGGGCTCTCGACCTCGCCCCACCTGCGCGCGTGGACGGAGCGCGCGCGCGTCGACCTCGAGCCGGTGGAGGGCGACGCGCTGCTGGCGGCGCTGCGGCGCGTGCACGACGTCGCCGCCCTCCAGGACGAGCGCCGCGGCGACCTGCGGTTCTTCGACGTGCTGACGATCGCCACCGAGGAGCTGTTCGGGCGCGCCGGCGTCGACGTCGGCGTCTTCGAGGCCGGGATCGGCGGCCGGCTGGACGCGACCCGCGCGCTCGACCCCGAGCTCGTGCTGCTGACGAGCATCGGGGCCGACCACGAGGCGATCCTCGGCCGCGACCCGCGCCGGCGGCTGTGGGAGAAGGCGCTCGCGGCGCCGCCCGGGGCGACGCTGCTGTCGGCGCCGCTGGGCGCCGAGCTCGACGCCGAGCTGCAGCGGATCGCCGCCGAGGCCGGCTTCACCGCCGAGGTCGTGCCGCCGGACGACGCACGGGCCGCGGCCGGCGCCCCGGCGTTCCAGCGCGCGAACCTGGCGCTGGCGGCCGCCGCGGCGCGCCGGCTGCTGGGCGGCCGACCGGTCGCGCCGGTCGACCCGGCGGTCGACGGCCGCTTCGAGCGCACGGCGGTCGATGGCGTCGAGCTCGTCGCCGACGTGGCCCACAACCCGACGGCCTGGGAGGCGTTCCTGGCCGAGCTGCCGGCGCGCCCGCACGTCCTCCTCACCGCCATCACCGAGCCGCGCGACCCCGAGGAGCTCGTCGCCGCGCTGGCGGCGGCCGGCGACCGCGTGGGCACCATGGTGGTGACCGGCACCACGGTGCGGCCCGCCCGCGATCCCGAGCTCGTCGCCGCGCTGCTGCGCGGAGCCGGCCTGGAGGCGGCGGCCGTGCCGGAGCCGGAGGCGGCGTTCGCCGCGGCGGTGGCGGCGGCGCGCGACCGCGGGCTGCCGCTGGCCGCGTTCGGCTCCAACTACCTGGTCGTCGACCTGCTCGCCTGGGCGCGCACGCGGTAGTGCGTGAACAGGTGGTCGCCGATCGCGGTCGCGCCGGCGAGCGCCAGGCGCACGTCGCCGGGGTGGAAGTCGGGCAGCAGCACGTCGCCCTCCCCCACCACCACGGGCGCGAGCGTGAGGCTGAGGTCGGTCACCACCTCGTCGGCCAGCGCCCGCGCGTAGACGGTCGGGCCGCCCTCGCAGACGATGACGCCGGCGCCCCGCTCGCGGAGGTCGTCGACGACCGAGCGCACGGTCACCGCCTTCAGCCGGCGCCAGCCGACGCCCGGCTCGTCCGGGGGCGGCGCGGCCTCCGTGTAGACCCGGAGATCGGGCGGCTCGTCCGCGCGCCGGATGCGCGCCACGTCGAGGTCGGCGGCGCGCGAGATCGTCGCCACCGGCGGGATCGGCGGCAGGCCGCGCTCGCGCCGGCGCGCGGCCAGCGGCTCGGGCAGCAGCGACCCGTAGCGCTCGACCGTCAGCGTCCGGCCACCCACGAGCAGCATGTCGGCCGCCGCGCGCCATGCGTACAGCAGCGCCTGGTCGGCCTCCGAGCTGAGGCCGCCGCTGCGCCCGGCGACGCCGGCCCGGAGGTCGAGCGAGGCCACGGCCACGGCGACGAGCCGCGGTCCGTCCCCCGCCGCCAGCAGGGCGTCGACGCGCTCGCGCGCCCAGTCGAGGTGGTCGGCCAGCGCCATCGCCCCGACGATATCTCCGGCGCCCGCACGGGACCTGCCATGCTGCGCGCCGATGAGCCGGGCGCTGGGCGACATGCTCCCGCTGGCGGTGGCGATCGCCGTCAGCCCGGTGCCGATCGTGGCCGTGGTGCTGATGCTCATGTCGGCCGGCGGGCGCGGCAACGCCGTCGCCCTCGTGGCCGGCTGGGCCGTCACGCTGGCGGCCGTGGCGGGCTTGGTGGCGGCGCTGGAGCTCGGCGGCGGCGAGGACGGCGGCGGGCGCGGCGTGGCCGTCGGGCAGCTCGTGGTCGCCGCGGTGCTCGTGGCGGTGGCGGCCTTCGAGTGGCGCGGGCGCCCGCGCGGCGCGGCGCCCCGCACGCCGCGGTGGATGGTGCTGCTCGAGGACTTCGGCCGCTGGCGCGCGCTCGCGCTCGGCGTGGGGCTCGTCGTCCTCAACGCCAAGGACGGCTCGCTGACCGTCGCGGCCGGCGCGAAGCTCGCCGAGGCCGCGCTGAGCACACCGGCGGCGATCGCGTGCGTGGCGGTCTTCGTGCTCGTCGCCAGCGCCACGCTGCTGATGCCGGTGGCCGTCGAGGTCGGGATGGGCGCCCGCGCCGACGCCGTGCTGACCCGCTGGCACCGCGCCCTCGAGCGCCACGGTTCGACCGCGACGATCGTGGTGACGCTGGCCGTGGCCACCGCGCTCGCGGCCCAGGGCCTCAGCGGGCTCTGAGGAGGGCCGAGGCGCGGCGTTCAGCGCGTCTGCTCGAGCGCCGTGCGCAGGGCGGCGGCGAGCGCCGGGACGTGCGTCTCGTCGAACGCCAGCGGCGGCCGCACCTTCAGCACGTTGCCGTGGCGGCCGGTCGTCCCGACGAGGACCCCCAGGTGGCGCATCCGGTCGCGCACGGCGCGCGCCCGGTCGCCGTCCGGCTCGCGGGTCGCGCGGTCGGCGACGAGCTCCACGCCGCAGGCGAGCCCGACCCCGCGCACGTCGCCGACCTCCGGATGGTCGGCGGCGACCTCGGCGAGCACGGCGCGCAGCGTCGCGCCGGTGCGCCGCACGCGGTCGAGCACGCGCTCGTCGTCGAGGACGTCGAGCACGGCGAGCGCCGCCGCCGCGCTGACGGGGTTGCCGCCGAACGTGCTGAACAGCGTGGCGTGGCCGACGAGCTGCTCCATGATCGCGCTCCGCGTGATGACCGCGGCGACGGGATGCCCGTTGCCCATCGGCTTGCCGAGCGTGACGAAGTCGGGGACGACGCCGAAGCGCTCGAACGCCCACAGCGCCTCGCCGGTCCGGCCGTGGCCGGACTGCACCTCGTCGGCGATCCACAGCCCGCCGGCCGCGCGCGTGAGGCGGACGAGCTCCTGCACGTAGCCGGGGTCGAGGTCGGCGATGCCGTCGCTGGTCACCACGCCGTCGAGGATCGCCGCGGCCGGCGCCAGGCCGCGCTCGGCGAGGCGCGCGATCGCCGAGCCGAAGCCGGCGGTATCGAGATGGCGGCCGCGGTAGGCGTCGGGCGCCTCCCACGTCTCGACGTGCGCGGGGCCGCGGCCGTCGAGCCACCCCTCCGGCGACAGGGCCGCGATGGCCTCGGTGATCCCGTGATAGGCGACCGCCGTGCACAGCCCGCCGCCGTTGCCGGTCGCCGCGGTGGCCATGCGCCAGGCGAGGTCGTTGGCCTCCGAGCCCGAGTTGACGAACAGGACGGTGTCGAGCTCCGGCGGGCAGGTGGCGATCAGCCGCTCGGCCAGCTCGATGGCGTTCGCGTGCAGGTAGCGCGTGTGGGTGTTGATGCGGCGGCTCTGCCGCGCGATCGCCGCGGTGACGCGCGGGTGCGCATGTCCGACGCACGGCACGTTGTTGTAGGCGTCGAGGTAGGTGCGGCCGGCCGCGTCGGTGATCCACACGCCCTCGGCGGTCGCGACCTCGACGGGCTCGTCGTAGAACAGCGGATCGACCGCCGGGCCGAACGCCGCCGCCCGCCGGCCGGCCAGCGAGGGGTCGGGGCGCCGCGGACCGGCGGCGCCGAGCCGGCGGGCGACCGCGTCCCAGCCGGCGGCGTCGAGGGTCTCGATCATCCGCAGGCACTCGCCGTTGTAGCGCTCGGCGAACGCCTCGTCCTCGAGCCCCTGCGCGACGCGCCAGGAGCTGATCGCGATCGTCAGCGCGCTGCGCGCGGCCCACGCGACGCCGAGCACCTCCAGCTCGAGCTCCTCGAGCTCGACGTGCGCCTGGTAGCCGTCGAGGACCAGGCGCGCGGCGCGGAAGAGCTCGTCGCCCTCGCGACCTCCGGCGACCGAGTCGAGCACCGACGCCAGGTCGGCGACGAGCGCGGTGTGGCTCATGTCGCCGAAGTCGACGATGCCGGTGATGCGGCCCGCCTCGTCGGTCAGCGTGTTGTCGACGGTCAGGTCGGCGTGCAGCACCTGCGCGCGGAGGCGCGGCCAGACGGGCGCGGCGCGCTGCTCGAAGGCGTCGACCACGCGGACCACGACGGCGCGCGCGTGCGGGTCGCGGATGTCGGCGAGCATCCCGCGCGCGGCGAGGGCGTGCTGCGCGTCCCAGGGCATCACGCGCTGCGCCCGGGGATGGAAGAAGCCGCGGAGCGCCTGAGCCAGGCGCGCCGTCGTCGCACCCCACGCGACGAGCGCCGCGTCCGGCAGCTCGGTGGGCGAGATGCGGCTGCTGCCGGGCAGCGCGTCGTAGAGCCGCACCCAGTGCGTCACGTCGCCCTGGCGCCAGGCGGCGCGCAGCTGCGCCGGGCCATCGCCGAGGCGCGCGGGTCCGGGGTCACCGGCCGCAAGCGGCCGCCAGGGCAGCGCGACGCGCAACTCGGGGTCGGCGGCAGCGACGTGCAGCGCCGCGGCGGCCTCCATGTCGAGCACCTCGGGGTCCTCGGCGGCGTTGGAGACCTTGAGCACGGCGCGCGGTCCCCCGTCCTCGTCCAGGAGCAGGAGCGCGCGGTCGCGCTCGCTGCCGAGGTCGCGCGCGTCGCGCGTCCGCACCCCGAACAGCTGCGCCGCGATCTCGACGGCATCGGCGGGGCCCAGCTGCGGCCGCGCCCCGGTCATGACGGCATCCACGGGACGTGAGGCTAGCCGTGGCGCGTGGCGCCACGCCGACCAACGCGCGTGGCGCGCGCCCGCCGTTCGGGCGGGCGCCGCCGTCAGCGCAGCACGACGCGCCGCTGCGCGCCCGTGGCGGGAGCGAGCGTCGCCGTCCCGCCGAAGCGCACGGTGATCACGGCCTTGCCCCGCGCGCCGCGCGGCGCCTTCAGGCGGGCGCGGAAGGCACAGGTCGCGGCGACGCGCGCCTTGGCCGTCGCCCGCACGCGGCGGCCGACCTTCAGCGCCACCGTGACGCGCCCGCCGGTGCAGGAGGTGCCGCGGGGCGTGGTGACCGTGCCGCGGACCATCCAGCCGCGATGGCCGCGCAGCCGCTGCACCCGGGCGGCGACCTTCGGCTTGGACCGGCGCGGGCCCGGCGTCGGCGACCCGTGGTCGCCTGCGCCGCTGGTGTCTCCGCCGGTGTCGGGAGCCGGGCCGGGGTCGTCGCCGGGCGGCGTGCTGGGGCCCGGCGCGCCCTTGTCGGTGGTCCCGTCGCCGGGCGTCCCGCCGCCGTCGGTGCCACCGCCGTCGTCGTCGTCCCCGCCGTCGCCGGGGCCCGGCGCCGGCGCGCCGGCGAGCGCGGCCGTGCCGGCGTACCGGACGTCGCCGCCATGCTCGCCCCGCACGGAGACCGCGACGTCCTGGCCGTCGGCCGACTCCAGCGCGGCGCCGTAGCGGCCGTCGTCCGCCGCGCCGTCGCCGTGGGCGCCGTCGTCGAGCAGCGTCAGGGTCCGGTCGGGCGCACCGTCGACGTGGACGGCGGCGGTGACCGCCGCGCCCTCGACCGGGGCGTCGCCGTCGTGGAAGTCGGCGATCAGCGCGCCGTCGGCGACGGCGGCCGTCAGGCGCAGCGGGCTGCCCTCGAGCGCGACGACGACGTCCACCGTGCGCTCGTCCCCGCCGGCCTGGCTGAGGCGCAGCACCCACGTCCCGGCGCCCGGCGCCTCGGCGCGGTGGAAGCGCATCGGCTGGCGCGCCGCGTCGCTGCCGGCGGCCACGGCGTCGGCCGTCGCGCCGCCGGGCGTCACGAGCGCCGAGGCGATCTCCGGTGCCGCGACGAAGCCGGCGGTCAGCGGACCGCTTGGGCTGGCGGGAAGCGGCACGTCGACGCTGCCGCCGGCGGGGACGGTGACGCTGCGGACCATGGCAACCTGCTGCGGGACCGGCGCCGCGCCCGAGAGCGCCGCCGACGCACCGCTGGCACGGACGCTCGCCGCGGCGAGCGGGCGCTCGTCGGGGCCCTCCTTGCGCTGGGTGACGTTCCCGGAGGCGTCGGGGTCCTCGGCGACGTGCTGCTTGACCCAGCCGCCCATGATCGCCGTCGAGCCCGTCATGTCGAGGTGGTTGATGTAGGTCTTGGCCACGTCGCCGAACGTGTGCCAGGCGCTCGGCACGGTGACGACGAGGTCGCCGTGCTCGGGCGACTGGCAGGTGCGCTCCTCCCAGTCGCCGGCCATCACCGACAGCTTCGCGCCCTTCGTCTGGGTGATCAGCTTGTTGAAGGAGACGGCGAAGTCCGGGCGCAGCTGCCACGTCGGGATGCCGTCCTTGACGAAGGAGATGAGATCGGCGCACGGCGAGCCCTCGTTGGGCGTCCCCAGCATCACCAGGTGGCGGGCGACCGGGCGCGGGACGAGCGGCGGAACCTCGGACACCGTCGCCTCCGGCATCTGCTCCTGGAGGTACATGCGCGAGATCAGGCCGCCCATGGAGTGCGCGACGAGGTCGACGTGGCGGGCGTCGAGGTCGGCCTGCACGTCGCGGATGTAGTCGCGCTCGGCGCGCGCGTTGCGCTCGATCGCCCAGCCGTTGTCGGGGTCGGTGTTCATCGCGCCGATGGCCTGGCCGTCGCCGACGGCGAACACGCGGCCGGCGTAGCCCGGGTGCACGAGCGCCGGCACCTGCGGCTTGATGTCGTCCCAGGTCGAGCTGTCGGCGTTCCAGCCGTGGACGAGGATCATCGGGCGCGGCAGGACCTTGATGTCGGCCTGGCCGCCGCCGAGCGCGGTGAGCACCTGCAGCTTGCGGTCGGAGTGCGGCTCGCCGCCTTCCCACGCGAACCCGTCGGTGTCCCAGGAGAAGTGCAGGGTCTTGGTCGCGCCCGGGGCGAAGGTGTAGATCTCGCCGGCGCCCTCCCAGTCGGCGGAGGTGATCACGCGCCCCGATGTCGCCTCGCGCAGCCCCACCGCCGAGCTGAAGGCCTTGGGCGACGTGTTGGTGATCTTGACCGTGACCTTGACGATGTTGCCGTCGGTGGTCCCGGCGGCCGGGACGGGGACCTCGTTGCCCGACGGCTCGTCGGGGTGCTGGAAGTCGATCGCCGTGACGCACAGCAGGCACTTCAGCGTCAGCGTGCCCTGGACCGACACGCTCTGCGTGCAGCCCTCGATGCCGGCGATGTCGCAGTCGCGCGTCGCGTAGCCCTGGTCGACGTCCTTGCTGATCTGCGCCTGGCCGACCGGCGGGTGGGCGGGCGCGGTCCACTTGGCGGCGATGTTGTCGACCAGCTGGCCCGACATGGACGGGCTGGTGCCGCCCGGGCCGTCGGGGTCGGCGCACGAGCCCTCCCACGAGGCCGACTGCGTGCCGCTGGCCATCGTCCACCAGGCGCCGCCCGCGGCGTTGGCCCACGGCCACAGGCCGTTCGGCGGGGTGAGGAGCTCCTTCGCGGTGCCGTGGCAGCTGTTGACGGGCGACCACTTCGTCCAGTTGCCGTCCTCGTCCTGGCCGAGGACCGACGTGGAGGAGCTGAAGTCGCCCAGCGCGTCCTGCCACTGGAAGGCCTTCAGGTCGTCGTTGTCGTCGTAGGAGAGGCGCGGCGTGCCCGGGTACGGGCTCGGCATGACGTAGTGCGTCGACCACGACAGGTTGGTCGTCTCGTGGTGGCGCATCTCGTCGTCGTCCATGTCCTGCTTGGCGAACCCCGTGCCCTCGTAGATCAGCTCGCCGCCGTCGAGGACCGGCGTGACGGGAGCGGCACCCACGACGGGGGCCGCAGCGAGCAGGGCGAGCACCGCGACGAGCGCGGCGACGAGGGGTCGGCAGCGGGACATGCCGGAATCCTGCGTGACGCTTCCGCCTGCGACGGACCGGCAGGCTCCCGGAGTGGCGGTGCGGAGAACCACACACCGCGCGACGGCATGCGGCACGAATGCGCAGCGGAACCTCTCCGGCCTCGGCGCGTTCTTGCAGCATGCTCGCAACCACCGTGCGCAGTGCCGCCGCGCTCATCGTGCTCGCCGCCGCGACCGCCTCCTCCGTGGGCAGCGCCTCCGCGGCGACGGTCGCCGTCGGGCCGGTTGGCCAGACCGGGCAGCTCAGCGCCTGGGGCGGCCACGTGGTCTTCAGCCAGCGCGACCCGGCGACATCGCGGTGGCGGCTCATGGACGCGAGCGCCGTGGGCATCCGCGCGCTCCCCGTCCCGGCTCAGGCGACGCCGATCACCGCGGATGCCGGCCCGGACGCGCACGGCCGGCCGGCGGCGGTCTTCACGCGGTGCTCGGGCACCGGCGCCGCGAACACCTGCCGCATCCACGAGCTGTCGCTGGCCCGGGCCCACGCGAAGCCGCACCTCGTCGGGGCGCTCGCGCGCCCCGGGTACTCCGACGGCGCCCCGAGCATCTGGAAGGGCCGGATCGCGTTCGGGCGGGTGCTCACCGGCGTGCCCGGAACCAGGATCGCCGCGCTGTACGTGCAGCGCCGGCCGGGCGCTCGCGCCCTGCTCCGCCTCGGCCGGGGCACCGTGCCGCAGTGCGGCGCGGTGCCGTGCGGCCGGATCGCCCAGCCCGAGCAGCTCGACCTCGGGCCGAGCGGGCTCGCGGTGACGTGGTTCCTGCGCGGGGGCGACGCGATCCCGCAGGACGCCGAGGAGCTGTGGCGGATCCCGCTCGACGGCCGCCCCGGGACGCTGCTCGACACCGCGGTGATGGGCGAGTGCGCCATGGGCGGCGCCCTCAGCTTCGTGTCGCTCGCCTCCCCCAGGCTCGACGGGCTCCGGGTGGACTACCTGCGGCTGGCCGGAGACTGCTGGCCGACGCGCAGCGCGTTCGTGGAGACGGGCCCGTCGCCGCTGCGCCAGCGCCGCCACCCGGTCGGCAGCGGCGAGCTGGCCTACGGCATGGCCCGCGACGGCCACCGCTGGTGGTGGGTGCGCGGCGCGGCACACCCACCGTCGGGCACCGACCCGTGGACGGCCTGCGTCGACGCGCCGTGCACGCTGATGATGAGCACCGGCGTGCGGTTCCAGCGCGTGCGCGTGCGGCACCCGCCTGCACCGCCGGTCATCGACGAGTAGCGCGGCGGGGCCACGGGCGCCGCAGCGCCCGTGGCCCCGCCGACGAGATCAGCGCAGGTCGAAGCGGTCCAGGTCCATGACCTTGGACCACGCGGCGACGAAGTCGTGGACGAACTTCTCGCGCGCGTCCCCGCAGGCGTACACCTCGGCGAGCGCACGCAGCTCCGAGTTCGAGCCGAACACGAGGTCGACGCGGGTGCCCGTCCACTTCAGCTCGCCGCTGGCGCGGTCGCGGCCCTCGAACGCCTCGCCCTCGGGCGAGGTGCGCGACCATGCCGTGCCCAGGTCGAGCAGGTTCACGAAGAAGTCGTTGGTCAGCGCGCCCGGGCTCTCGGTGAAGACGCCCATCTGCGACCCCTGCGCGTTGGCGCCGAGGACCCGCAGGCCGCCGACGAGCACCGTCATCTCGGGCGCGCTCAGCGTCAGCAGGTTCGCGCGGTCGACGAGCAGGTACTCGGCCGGCAGCCGGTGGCCGGGCTCGAGGTAGTTGCGGAACCCGTCGGCCGTCGGCTCCAGCGCGCCGAACGACTCGACGTCGGTCTGCTCCTGCGAGGCGTCGACGCGGCCCGGGGTGAACGGCACCTCGACGTCGTGGCCGCCCTTCTTGGCGGCCAGCTCGATCGCGGCGGCGCCGCCGAGCACGATCACGTCGGCCAGCGACACCTGCTTGCCGCCGGCGTGCGCGGCGTTGAACTCCTGCTGGACGCGCTCCAGCGCCGGCAGCACCGCGGCCAGCTCCTCAGGGTCGTTGGCGTCCCAGCTGCGCTGCGGCTCGAGCCGGATGCGGGCGCCGTTGGCGCCCCCCCGCTTGTCGCTGCCGCGGAACGACGAGGCCGACGCCCACGCCGTCTTGACCAGCTGCGACACCGACAGGCCGGACTCGAGGATCTGGCCCTTGAGCGCCGCGACGTCGTCGGGGCCGATGAGCTCATGGGTGCGCTCGGGCAGCGGGTCCTGCCAGAGCAGCGTCTCCTGCGGCACCTCGGGGCCCAGGTAGCGCGAGACGGGGCCCATGTCGCGGTGGGTCAGCTTGAACCACGCGCGCGCGAAGGCGTCGGCGAACTCGTCGGGGTGCTCGAGGAATCGCCGCGAGATCGGCCCGTAGACCGGGTCGAACCGCAGCGCGAGGTCGGTGGTCAGCATCGTCGGCGGGCGGCGGTCGTTGACCGGGTCGATCGGGCCGGGGATCGTCCCCGCGCCGGCGCCGTCCTTCGCGACCCACTGATGCGCGCCGGCGGGGCTCTTGCTCAGCTCCCACTCGTAGCCGAAGAGGACCTCGAAGAACGTGTTGTCCCACTGCGTCGGCGTCGGCGTCCAGGTGACCTCGAGGCCGCTGGTGATGGTGTCGGCGCCGTTGCCGGTGCCGAAGCTGTTGGCCCAGCCGAGGCCCTGCTCCTCGATCGCCGCGCCCTCGGGCTCGGGGCCGACGTACTGGTTCGGGTCGGCCGCGCCGTGGGTCTTGCCGAACGTGTGGCCGCCGGCGATCAGCGCGACGGTCTCCTCGTCGTTCATCGCCATGCGGCGGAACGTCTCGCGGATGTCGACGGCCGAGGCCAGCGGGTCGGGGTTGGCGTTCGGGCCTTCGGGGTTGACGTAGATGAGGCCCATCTGCACCGCGCCGAACGGCTCCTCGAGCCGGCGCTCACCGGTGTAGCGCTCGTCGCCGAGCCACGTGGTCTCCGGGCCCCAGTAGACGTCCTCGTCGGGCTCCCAGACGTCCTCGCGGCCGCCCGCGTAGCCGAACGGCTCGAAGCCCATCGACTCCAGCGCGACGTTGCCGGCGAGCACCAAAAGGTCCGCCCACGAGATGTTCTGCCCGTACTTCTGCTTGACCGGCCACAGCAGGCGACGGGCCTTGTCGAGGTTGGCGTTGTCGGGCCAGCTGTTGAGCGGGGCGAAGCGCTGCTGGCCGGCGCCGGCGCCGCCGCGGCCGTCGGTGATGCGGTACGTGCCGGCGCTGTGCCACGCCATGCGGATGATGAGCGGGCCGTAGTGGCCGAAGTCCGCCGGCCACCAGTCCTGGGAGGTCGTGAGGACCTCGGCGATGTCGCGCTTGACCGCGTCGAGGTCGAGGCGCTGGAACGCCTCGGCGTAGTTGAAGTCCTCGCCGAGCGGGTTGGCCACGGCCGGGTTCTTGGCCAGGATCTTGAGGTTGAGCCGGTCCGGCCACCAGCCCCGGTTGCCTCCACCCTGGGTGGGATGCGGAGCGCGATCGTGGGCGACCGGGCAGCCGCCCTCGACGGCCTCGGGCTCGTTCATCTCGCGGACGACGGCGTCGGGATGGGGATGATCAGACACGGGAACCTTCCGGGGTCAGGGGTGGGATCAGGCGGTGGCGGGCGAGCACGCCGGGCAGAGGCCGCGGTAGACGACCTCGACCTCGTCGATGACGTAGCCGTGGTCGTCGTCGGCCTGCATGCACGGCGCGGCTCCGACGGCGCAGTCGACGTCGGCGATCGCGCCGCACGAGCGGCACACGAGGTGGTGGTGGTTGTCGCCGGTGCGCGACTCGTAGCGCGGCACGGAGCCCGGCGGGTCGATGCGGCGCACCAGGCGCGCGTCGGTCAGCGCGCGCAGCACGTCGTAGACCGCCTGCTGCGAGACCTCGCCGAGCTCGGCTCGCACGTGGCCGATCAGCGACTGCGTGTCGGCGTGCGGGTGCGCGTGGACCGCGGCGAGCACCGCGACCCGCGGGCGCGTGACGCGCAGCGAGGCGCCGCGCAGCAGGGCCTCGAGGTCCGCGGTCGCCGGCATGGCGCGGGAGTGTGGCACAGAGTCTGGAATGGATCCAGGGAAGGTGGCGTCTTCGTGGCCGGCGCGGACGTCTCAGGCGCCGCCGGTGAAGCGCTCCGGGCGGCGCGCGAAGGCGCCGACGCACGTCAGGCTGCAGAAGAAGTAGGCCTCGCCGTCGTACGTGACGCGGGCCGGGGCCTCCGCCGGATCGACCGCCATGCGGCAGACCGGGTCGGTCGCCAGCGCCGCCCCGCCGTCCTCGCCGAGGCGCACCGCCGCGAACAGCTCCACCGGCCGGCTGACGTTGCGCAGCTCCTGGCGCCCCCGGGACTCGAAGATCACGCCTTCGAGGTCGGGCACCAGCGCAGCTGTGTCGCCCGTGACGAGCACCTCGCCGCCGACGGCCGCCGACGAGACGCGGGCCGCGAGGTTGACCGTGGCGCCGAAGAAGTCGCCGTCGCGCTCCACGGCCGGGCCGTGGTGGAGCCCGACGCGGATCGCGGGCGAGCCGTGGCGGCGCATCAGCTCATGGGTGATCCGCAGCCCGAAGAGCACCGCGGCCCCGGGATCGGGGATGTGCAGCATCAGCGCATCGCCGATCGTCTTGATGTGCACGCCGCCGCAGCTCGGCAGCTCCTCGCGGACCGCCGTGCTGAAGCGCGCCACCAGGTCGGCGGCCTCGAGATCGCCATGCGCCTCGGTCAGCGCCGTGAAGCCGGCGATGTCGGCGAAGACGAAGGTCGACGTCAGGGTCGTCTCGGGCCCTGGCCGGGCGGCGGAGCTCACTGCGGCGATCATGGCCGATCGCGGCGAGCGGCGGGAGCCCGGCTCACGGCGGGGTGATCCCGCGGAGCGCCCCGGTCAGCCGAGGCGTACGGCGATCCCCTCGAGCCCGGGCACGGCCGGGAAGCGCTCGAGCACGGCCGGGTCGTGGCCGGGCACGACCACGCCGTCGCGGCCGGCCAGCTCGTGGAGACGGTCGAACGCCGTATACATGCCGGCCAAAGAGTGGATCGACGGGAACGGGCGGTCCTGCTCGAGGTTCTCATAGAAGTGCGCGGCGTCGGAGGCCAGCACGACGACTCCGCTCTCGGCCTGCACGGCGACGGCCTGCAGGCCCGCCGAGTGGCCGCCGACGCGGTGAACGCCGACGCCCGGCGCCACCTCGGCGTCGCCGTCCACGAAGGCGAGCCGGAGGTCGAAGTTCAGCCGTACAGCCATCGCCACGTCGTCGGGCTCGACGGTGTGGGCGAACCCCGCACGACCGGCGTGACGCCCGGTCCAGAACGCCATCTCGGCGTCCTGGACCCAGAAGCGCGCGCGGGGGTAGCGGTCCAGGCCGCCGGCGTGGTCGAAGTGCAGGTGGGTGAGCACGACGTCGCGCACGTCGGCGACGTCGACGCCCAGGCGCGCCAGCACCTCGGCCGGATCGGCGACCAGCTCGCGGCCCGGGCGCCGAGCAGCGACCCGCGGCGAGAAGCCGGTGTCGACGACCACCGCCGCGTCGTCATCGATGACGACCCAGGTGAAGTAGGCCATTGGCATCGGGCCTTCATGGGTGTCGCCACCGTAGAAGTGGTCGCTCCGCGCCGCGGCCCGTTCCGCGTAGCGGATCGCATAGACGGAACGGGCCATGACGCGGACAGGGACGTCAGGAGGAGGGCGACGTCACCGAGTTGTAGTCGTCGTCGGAGACCGGATCGAGCCAGTCGTGACCGCCGACGGTGATGGCGGTGTGCAGGAGGTACGAGCCGGGGTTGGCGCCGTGCCAGTGCTCCTCCCCCGCCGGGATGTAGACCACGTCGCCGGCGCGGATCTCGCCGCCCTCGCCGTCGCGCGTGAACGCGCTGCCCTGTCCGCCGATCACGACGAGGATCTGAGGGCCGTTGTGCGTGTGCCAGTGGGTCCGCCCGGCAGGAGCGAAGAACACGTTGTTGATCGTGACATCCTCGGTCCCGGAGAGGACCGGGTCGGCCCAGACGTCACCGGTGAACGTCGCCTCGCGACGCTCTGAGACGGAGTTCAGCTCTCGGCCACGGTTGATCTTCATGCTGGTTCCTTTGTCGTGGGGACGGTCGGTGAAAGGTGGCGGAGGGTCAGCGCCAGCCGCGCCGTGAGCTGATCGTCGGTCGACCCGAGCACGTCGAGGCCGGTGGCGGCGGCGAGCCGCCGAAAGCGGAGGCGCACGGTGTTCTCGTGGACGCCGAGGGCCGAAGCGGTGGCGCGCACGAAGCCGTTGGCGGCGAAGAACGCTTCAAGCGTCTCCAGCAGCTTCGCGCGGTCCTCCCCCTCGCCGATCGAGCCGAACGCGTCCTCGACGAATCGCTCGGCCGCCTCGGCCGAGACGCTCCCGAGCAGCAGCCGACCGGCGCCGAGGTCGTCCGCGCATCGCACCGCCGCGGGGCGCCCCGCGACGCCGAAGCCCGCGGCGAGCTCGCGGCACTCGTCGACGGCGTGCGGCAGATCATCGACGCGTCGGCAGGCGGATGACACGACCGCGAACGGCTCTCCACCCGCGGGCGGCAACGCATCCACCAGCGCCGTGAGGGCGTCGCGCACCGCGGCGATCGCCCGGTGTCGTGGGCGCGCCGGATCGAGTGGCGCGATCAACACGACCTCGCGGTCGATCGGCGCGGCGTGGTCGGCCAGCACCGTGCCGGCCACCGTCGCGGCGCGGCGCAGCGCGCCGATCCCCAGGGCGCCACCGCGAACGCCGACCAGGCACACCACGTTGGGTGCGTCGAGGTCGAGGCCGACCTCCCCGGAGCGCCGGCGGAGCGCCGTGTGGGTGTCGTGCCCGAGCACCGCGTCGCGGACCACCGCTTCGCGCATCCCGCACTCAGCTCGCACCAGCCGCTGTTGCACCCGCAGCGCGAGGCCGAGCACGCCGGCGGCGCGCTGGACGACCCGCACATCCGTCTCGCGCAGCGCACGGCCGGCCTCCGCGACCACGATCAGCGCGTCGCCCGGCCCGTCGAGCAGGCGCCCGACCACATGACGGACGGGAATGCCCAACGCCGGCTGGGCGCGCACGATCCGCGCGCGCCCGACCTCGACGCCGGCCAGCTGCGCGACCACCTCGCGCTCTCCGCGCGCCGCAGCGCTCAGCAGCGCGGAGGCCGCGGCGGGCGCGCCCGTCGCGTCGAAGGCCACCACGGCGCGAGGCTCGACGAGCACCGCGCACGGCAGCCCCAGACGGCGCGCGACCAGGCTCGCGACCTCGGCCGGCTCTGTCGTGGCGGGATCGGCGCCGAGCAGCGCGTCCTCGGCGGCGCCGGCCTGGCGCTCGAGGCGCAGCCGGCGTACGAGCAGCGCGAGCTGGCGGCGCACCGCCTCGCTGGGGCTGGAAGCTTGGACCGCGGCGCCCGCCAGCGCCGCGAAGGCACGTGCGACCTCGCGCGCGCCGGGGTCCGACAACGCGTCGGGCGCCGCCCAGTCGACGACCAGCAGCCCGCCGCACTCCTGGCCGAGGCGGATGGGCGCGACGAGCGACGGGCGCAGCTCCACGGTCGACCGTCGCCGCCCACGCGCCGCCGGCGGCAGCCGCAGCTCCCCCGGGGCGCCGTGGCGCAACAGCGCCGGCAGGCCCGCCGTCCGCGCCGGGATGCGCGCGTGGGCAATCCACTCGGCCCCGCCCCCGACGGCGCCGTCCTCATGACCGACCGCGCCGACGAAGTCGCCGCCCTCAGCCGCCCGCAGGTAGATCGCGCACCGTCGGGCGGCGAGCGCCTCGGCGGCGCTCCCGGCGACCTGGCCCAGCACCGCGGCCAGCGCCCGCCCCCCCGCCAGCGCGCCGGCAGCCTCGGCCACCCGCGCGCCGGCCGCCGCGACGCGATCGGCTCTACCGGCGTCCGCACGCCCCTTCGGACGGGCCTCCACCGGCACGAGCGTTGTCTGCGGCTTGGTCATCGCGATCAGGCGGCCGCGGCGGCGGCCTTCCCGGCGCGCCGCCCCATGACCGCGCCCGACGTCAGGCCCGTTCCGCTCGCGTAGTTGAAGTAGTACAGGCCCCCGACCATCTCGCCCGCGGCGTAGATCCCGGGCAGCGGCCGCTTGCCGGCGTCCAGCACCGCGCCGTCGCCCGCGACGCGCACGCCACCGAACGTGAACGTGATCCCGCAGGTCACCTCGTAGGCCTCGAACGGCGGCTCGCGCAGCGCCTGGGCCCAGTTGGTCTTGTCGATCTCCAAGCCGGACGTCCGGCGACCGTCCTTGATGTAGGGGTTGAACGTCTGCGACTCGTCGACGGCGTCGTTGAACTGCGCGATGGTGCGGAGCATCTCGTCGCCGTCGGCGCCACGATCGGTCAGCCGCTTGGCCAGGGCCTCGAGCGTGTCCTCGCGCTCGCGCGCCGCGTACGGGTTGCTCTGCTTGTACTCGTCCATGAGGTGCTCGGCCGTGCGAGCGTCGAAGAGCTGCCAGGCGCGCTGCTCGGGTTGGCGGAGGATCTCGCGGCCGTAGCGCGCGTAGGTGTAGGCGCCGAAGTCCGACCCCTCGTCGATGAAGCGGCGGCCGCTCGTGTTGATGGTGATCCCGAACGGATAGCTCTCGCGCTCGAAGATGTGGTTGGTGCTGGGGTGGCCGGCGTCGCCGGAGCCGACGCTCCACGCGACCGCGTGGGCACCGGACCAGTTGCCGTGCGGCGAGGCGCCCAGGTCCATCGCCATCTTGATGCCCGCGCCCGTGTTGAACGGCGATGCGCGCACCTTCGCGAGATCCCACCCCGGCCCGAGGCAGCGCGTGCGCCATTCGGAGTCGGCCTGGAAGCCACCCGCAGCCAGGACGACCGCGTCCGCCTCGTAGACCACCCGCTCGCCGGCGCCGTTGCGCGCGTGCACCTTGACGGAGCGGTCGCCCTCGGCCGGTTCGAGCTCGAGCACCTCGGTGTCGTTGTGGATCGAGAACCCGTGCTTGGCGGCGGCGTTCAGCAGCCCGCGCATCAGGCCCGGGCCCGCGCCGGAGACCTCGACGAACCCGCCGTGCCATCCGGGCCGCGAGTGGCGCGCCTGGCCGTTGGCGTCGACGATGATGCCCGACAGGAACGGGACCCCCTGCTCTGCCAGCCACGAGATGCTCTCGTAGCTCTCGCCGACGATCTCCTCGGCGAGGTCGACGTCGAAGCGGTAGCCGGTCACGCGGCCCCAGTCGTCGAGGAACTCGCCCTCGTCGTAGCTGGAGTACCGCTCGACCCCGGTCGAGGCGTCCATGCCCAGCGGGCCGACGATCGCCTCCAGCTCCTGGAGGCTGTGGTAGGCGACCCGGAACAGCCCACCCGTGTAGAAGGAGTCGCTGCCGGAGCCGTCCGCCGGCCCGCGGTCCAGAACCGTGACCTCGGCCCCGTTCTGATGTGCGGCGATCGCGGCCGACAGGCCGGCGTTCCCCGCTCCGATGATGATCACTCTGCTCACTGGTTATCTCCTGATCAGGCCTCGTAGGTGACGATGCGTCCCCACAGGTCGTTGGGGCCCCAGACGCCACTGCGAAGGCTCTCGAGGTGCAGCACCTGCGAGTGGTCGATGAAGAGGTTCACGCCCGGGCCCATGTTCTTGACGTACCACTCGAAGACGGCGGGGTCGGCGGCCTCGAACATGAGCCGCTCGAGCCCCAGCGCCTCGGCGAACGCGGCCGGGACGTCGGTGCGCCACTGCGTGACGGACTCGGTGACGCCCTCGGACTCCAAGATGATGGTGTCGGCGCCGGCGTCCAGCGCGCGTCGGGCCCGGGTGATGGCCGCGGGGACCGAGCCGGTCCCCGCGCGCGCGAGCTCCTCGGCCGACGAGGTCCCCCCGGCGCCGAACTGGATGCCGACCTCGGCCTTGACGTGCAGGCCGGTGCGCTTGGCGCGCTCCACCAGGCGCAGGTAGTCGCCGTCGGCGAGCGCCAGCATCCCGGCCGACACCTCGACGACGTCGTAGCCCTGGGCGGCGATCGTGTCGAAGAAGTGGTCGACGGCGGCGCCACCGCGGGTCAGCACCCACTCGATCGCGCCGCCGGCGCTGACCTTCGCACCATGTCTGTGGGCGACCTCGACATAGCGCCCGATGGCGGCGTCGTCGAGCAGCAGCACGGCGGGTCCAGGGAGCTTGACCCAGTCGACGAAGTCGCCGAGCACGCTCAGGAGGTCGTCGAGATAGCCCGGTCCGAAGGAGCTGTAGTAGGGCCCGCGGATCTCGGTGATGCCGCGGTGCGGGTTGGGCCGCAGCGACGCCAGCGTGTGCTCGCCGCTCATCGCTGCGCCTCCGCGCCGGCGCCGAGTGCCCCGGCGGTCACCTTGGCGATCTCGGTCTGGTCGGCGGCCGGCGCCAGCTGGGCCGTCGCCGCGGCCCATTGCTCGACCACGGCGTGCGCCAGGCCGGTGCCGAGGCCCACCTCGTCGCAGATGGCGTCGGCCAGCCGCAGGTCCTTCAACATGAGCCCGGCGCGGAAGCCGGAGTCGAACTGCTCGCTGAGCACGAAGCGCTCGACCTTGGTTTGGGTGGCGTGATTCATACCGGTGGAGACGTTGATGAGCGCCAGCAGAGTGCTCGGCTCGATGCCGAACCGGCGCCCCGCCTCGACGGCCTCGACCGAGATCAGCAGCCCGGTGGCCGACAGCAGGTTGTTGAGGGCCTTGGCGGCGTGACCGCTCCCCAGGCCGCCGACGCGAAAGACGTTGGCGGCCATGGTCTGCAGCACAGGCTCGATGCGGGCCAGCAGGGCCTCGTCGGCGCCGACGATGACCGTCAGCTCGCCCGTGCGCGCGCGGGCGACGCCTCCGGATACCGGCGCGTCGGCGAAGGCGATCCCGCGCTCGGCCACCGACGGGCCGAGGCCGACGGTGCGCCGCGCGTCCGAGGAGCTCATGTCGATCAGCACGCTGCCGGGGACCATGCGGTCGAGCAGGCCGCCATCGAGCAGCACGGCCTCGACGGCGTTGCTGTCGGGCAGCATGAGGATCACGGCGTCGGCCGTGGCGACCTCGCCGAGCGAGGCCGCGCGGCGCGGGCCGGCGCCGGCCACGTCGGCGGCGCGGTCAGGGTCGGCGTCATGGATGAGCGTGGTGAAGCCACCCGCAGCGAGGCGCGCCGACATGGGTGCCCCCATGGCGCCGACACCTACGAAGCCGACCCGTTCGATGCGTTCTTGAGCAGAAGGGCTGATGGTCTGACAATCTACTGAGTCGACGATCCGCGTGCAAGCTCGAGGTCGGCCGAGAGGCGTCGCCAGCGGAGATCCCGAGGCCGAGGCACCTGGGGACGAGCCACGCGGCCGAAGGCGGCGTGGCTGACCGGGCTTCGTCGTGCCGGCTCTACGGGCGACCGGCCGTCTGGCCCGCCAGCGGGCGCAGGCAGTCGGCCACCGGGCCGCCATCGGCCAGCGCGCGGACGGCGGCCCGGACCCGGCCGCGGACGTCGGGAGACACGCGCCCAGCCGTCACCGCGTCGAACTTCGCCGCCGCGACGTCCCAGCCACGGCTCGACGCCGGGCTCGAGCTGCCGCGTCGCGCCAGGGTCGTGCCGTCGCGCAGCCGGACGGTCACGACGCCCTCCATCGGATCGGGGTAGGTCGCGGCCGCCTGCTCGTCGACCTCCAACCGCGTGCGGCGCGCGAGCACGCGGGCGGGATCGGCAGCGTCGTCGCCGGCAGCCATGAACCGTCGCGGGTCGGTCGCGCCGCCGAGCAGGGCGATTGCCACCGCGACCTCCGTGCTGTACTGCGCCGCCATCACGTCGACCGGCTCGATGTCGCTGTTCTGGGCCAGCGCCCGCGGCGACGCGCCGACGACGACTTCGCGGACGTCCGCGTCGCGCAGGCCGGGCCGCGCCTGCGCGATCTGCTGCGCTGCGTGGACCGCGCCGTGCAGCGCCCCGCAGGCGGCGTAGGGCTTGATGTAGATGTCCTCCACCACGAACGGCTCGCCGAGCTCGCGGTCCAGCGCGCCGACGTCGGGCGCCTCGCCCAGCGCGAGCACGCGGGTCAGCCCGAACCTGGCGGTCAGCGCCCGCCGTGGCCCCTCGTAGCCGGCGGCGGCCAGCCGCGCGGCGAGGATCCCGGCCTCGGCGGCACGTCCGGCGTGGAGCCGCTTGACCATGCCCGGTCCCACCTCGTTGAAGGCCTTGATCCCGGCGCCCAGCGACGCGGCCAGCCCGAGGGCGTCGACCACAGGCGCCCCGAGGAGCCGCGCGGCGGCCGTTGCCGCGCCGAGCGGGCCGAGCACCCCGGTCGCGTGGAAGCCCAGCTCGCCGTACCGCAGGCCCGCGGCGAGCCCGGTTCGCAGCATCGGCTCGTAGCCGGCGACGACCGCGGTCAGCAGGGCGCGACCGTCCGCGCCGGTCGCTTCGGCCATCGCGAGCGCGGCCGGGATGACGACGCAGCCGGGATGGCTCATCGTCCCGAAGTGGAGATCGTCGAGGTCGAAGCCGTGGCCGGCGGTGCCGTTGACCAGCGCAGCCACCTCGGGCGCGACCAGCGCGTCGTCGCCGATGATCGTGGCCGCGTCCCCCGCGACGGCCGGCACGGCGGCCGTGGGCGGCGCGACCACCGAACGCAGGCGCCGAGTCCAGTCCATCTCGGTGCCGACCAGCGCGCACGTGATCTGGTCGAGCACCAGCCCGAGCACCGCCTCGACGGCCGCCGGCGGCACGTCGTCGAAGCGCAGCTCGGACACGAACGCGACCAGCGCATCCTCACCGCGGTGCCCTGCGGACGTCATGGCCTCGCGGCGATCTCGGTGGCCGCGCCGTGGCGGTCGATGAGCGAGAGCGCGACCTGCCGGCCGAGCTCGAAGATCACCGCCGGCGCGTCGAGGTCCTCGGCCAGCGCCATCGTGGCCTCGAGGTCCTCGAGCAGGCTGCCGTACGTCCACGGCCCCTGCGCCTCCGGCGCAGCGCCCACCAGGCGGCGCAGGCTCTCGTTGCCGCCCGAGCCGGTCTCCATCCCCCGCGCGGCATCCTCGGCCGACAGCGACGAGCGGGCTGCGATGGCGAGGGCCTCCAGCGAGATCAGGGTCTGCACGGCGGCGGCGCCGCGCGCGATCGTCGCCGCGGTGTGCGGTTCGGGCGTGCCGGGCGGCGGGCTCGTCGCACGGCGGCCGAGGTTCGCCAGCGCCTCCATCACCCGGATGGCGACCATGTGGTAGTCGTCGCCACGGCCGTGGGCGACCGAGCCGCGGTAGTACGCTCGCGAGAGGCCCGCGAAGAACGCCGGCAGGCCCACGCTGCGCGCCAGGTCGGCGCACAGCGCCACGTCCTTGGCCATGTACCGCGTGCTGAACCGGCCTGGGCCGAGGTCCTCGGGCAGCACGTAGCGCTCGATGTGGTGGTGCAGCGCCCAGCTGTCGGCGCCGCCCTCGGCGAGCGCGCGGCACAGCGACGCGGCGTCGACGTCCAGGCGCGCTCCCAGCACGATCGCCTCGCAGACGAGCTGGTCGATCGTGCTGACGACCATGTTGTTGATGACCTTCATCGCCTTGGCCGCGCCGGCGTCGGCGAAGACCAGCGTCTCGGTCGCCATCGCGTCCCACGCCGGCGCCAACCGCTGGACCCACGACGCAGGGCCGCCCATGTACAGCGCCAGCTCGCCCGCCTGTGCCGCGGCCGTGCTGCGCGTCAGCGCGACGCCGACCGTCTCGACGCCGACCTCCGCGAGCTCACCGGCGACCTCGGCGATCGTGGTGGGATGGATGGTCGAGAAGTCAACGAACGCCTGGCCGGCGCGCCCGGCGGCGCGCACCTCGGCGGCCACGGCGCGCACGTGGCGGTCGGCCGGGAGGACCGAGAACACCACGTCGACGGCGGCGGTGAGCTCAGCGACCGAGCCGGCGGTCTCGCCCAGCGGCGCGACCTGCTCGAGGACGTCCGGCCGCACGTCGTGGAACACCACCTCGATGCCGTCCGCGCCCGCGAGGTTGCGGCTCATCGGGAGGCCCATCGCCCCCAGGCCGACGAATCCGACGCGCATGCTCAGGTCCCCAGGATGAAGGGGTCGCGGACCTCGGTGGAGAGGTCGATCATGGTGTTCTTGATTCGCAGGTACTCCATCAGCCCCTCGACGCCTCGCTCGCGGCCGTAGCCGCTGCGCTTGACCCCGCCGAACGGCGCCTGCGCCGCGGACGCTCTGTAGGTGTTGATCCAGACGGTCCCGGTGTCGAGCTCGCGCGCGATGTGGTGCGCGCGCGTGATGCTCTCGCTCCACAGGCCCGCGGCCAGGCCGTAGCTCGTGTCGTTGGCCAGCGCCACGGCCTCCTCGTCATCGGAGAACCGCATCACCGCGAGCACCGGTCCGAAGACCTCGTTCTGCGCCAGGCGCATCTCCGAGCGGACGTCGCCGAAGATCGTCGGCTCGACGAACCAGCCGTCGGGGTAGTCGTCGGGCGCCTTGCCGCCGATGACCAGCTCGGCGCCGTCCTCGGCCGCCTCGGCGAGCATGCGTCTCACGTGCTGGTGCTGCTCGGCGTGGGCGATCGGCCCCATCTGGGTCTGCGGGTCCATCGGGTCGCCGATGCGCACGTTGCGGGCCCGCGACGCCACGCCCTCCACGACCTCGTCGTACACGGCGTCGTGCACGAGCAGCCGCGAGCCTGCGACGCAGGTCTGACCCGCGGCAGCGAAGATGCCGGAGACCGCTCCCGGGATCGCCCGCTCGAGGTTGGCGTCGGCGAAGATGATGTTGGCGCCCTTCCCGCCGAGCTCGAGCGTGAGCGGCACGACGTTGCGCGCCGCGTTGACAGCGATGCGCCGCGCGCCCTCGATCCCGCCCGTGAAGCTGATCATGTCGATGTCGTCGTGGCTGGTCAGCGCCTCACCGGTGGCCGGTCCGCCCGTGACGACGCTGACGACGCCCGGCGGGAAGCCGGCCCGCTCGAACAGCCGGCCCAGCTCGAGCGTGCTGGCCGACGTGTGCTCCGACGGCTTGATCAGCACCACGTTGCCCGCGGCGAGCGCCGGCGCGAGCTTGTTGGACAGGGTCTGCACGGGCGAGTTCCACGGCGCGATCAGCACGACGACGCCGCGCGGCTCGCGCGTGGTGAAGTCGACCGTGTCGTAGTTGTCGAGCTGCTTCGTCTCGCCGCCGAACTTGTCGGCCAGGCCGGCGAAGAACCGGAAGTTGCGGACCGCGAACCGGATCTGGTTCTGGTTCTCGCGCACGATCTTGCCGTTGTCGCGCGTCTCCAGCCGGCCGAGCTCGTCGGCCTCGGCCTCGAGGATGTCGGCAAAGGCGAACAACAGCTTCGCGCGCTCGTAGCCCGTCACCCGCCGCCACGATCGGAACGCCTCGCGCGCGCCCCGCACCGCGCGGTCGACGTCGGCTGCGTCGGCGTCGGAGATCGCCGTCCAGGCCTCCTGCCGGAACGGGTCGACCGACTCCCGCTCGCCGCCCTGCCCGATCACCCATTCGCCAGCGATGAGCTGGTTCCGGTGGTCGGCGGTCTGGATCGTGCTCGTCTGCTGGGCCATGGGCGGCCGACGATAGACCGGCGTCCCGGTGCCCCCGCGCGTCGCTCGCCTGCGCCGGTGTCGACGTCGACACCGGGCGGCGCCGCCGCCGGCCACCGCACCGGCCGCGATGCGGTAGACCCCTCGCTGTGACCTCGGTCTCCCCTTCCCCGCGGAACGCCGCGCCACCCGCACGACGCCCCTGGGCCGAGCCCGTGTACCAGCGGCTGCGCGAGGCCGGCTACACGCAGTTCTGCTACGTGCCCGACAGCGGCCATCGCGACCTCATCGAGCTCGCGCACGAGGACGCCGAGGCCATCGCGATCCCGCTGACGACCGAGGAGGAGGGCGTGGCGATCGTGGCCGGCGCCGACCTCGGCCGGGCGCGCGGCGTGCTGCTGATGCAGTCCAGCGGCGTCGGCAACACCATCAACATGCTGTCGCTGATCCAGCACTGCGCGTTCCCGTTCCTCACGCTGGTCACGCTCCGCGGCGACTTCGGAGAGCAGAACCCGTGGCAGTACGCGATGGGCCGGGCCGTCGAGCCCGCCCTGGAGGCCATGGGCCTCATCACGCTGCGAGCGGAACGCCCCGACGACGTCGTGCCGTCGGTCGAGGCCGCGATCGGCATGGTCAACCCGGGCGGCCGCGCGGTCGCCGTCCTGCTCACCCAAAGGCTGCTCGGTGCCAAGAAGTTCTGATCTCCGCCGGACGAGCGCGCTGGCCGAGCTCGTCGACGACCCCGCCCGCCGCTTGATCGTCTCCGGGCTCGGGACCGCCGCGTTCGACGCCGCCCGCCTGACCGACGACGGCGGGAACCTGTTCGCGATCGACGGCGCGATGGGCGCCGCGGTGTCCGTCGGCCTGGGCCTCGCGCTCGCCCGCCCGGACCGCTCCGTGCTCGTCATCACCGGCGACGGCGAGGTGCTGATGAACGTGGGCGCGCTCGCGACCGCGGCCGTCCAGGCGCCGGCCAACCTGTCGATCCTGTGCATCGACAACGGCGTGTGGGGGCTGACCGGCGCCCAGGCGACGCACACCAGCCACGGCGCCGACCTGACGGCGATCGCCGCCGGCTGCGGGATCGCCACGGCGCTGACGGTCGCCAGCAGCGAGGAGCTCGCTCAGGGGCGCGCCGCGCTGGCCGACGACACGCAGCTGACGTTCGTCCGGCTGGCGCTCGAGCCCGAGCCGCCCGAGCCGTACCCGTTCGACCGGGACGGCGCGGCCATCCGGCGCCGGTTCCGCGACGCCCTGGCCCCGGCGCGATGAGCGCGGTCGAGCTCCCGCCCCGCCCCGCCCCGGGCGCCAAGGCCGAGGACTGCGGCAACCTGGTCGACGGCGAGCGGCGGCCCGGAGCCGGCGCCAGGCTGGACGTCAACGATCCCTTCACCGGCCAGACCTGGGCGCGCGTGCCCGACTCCGGCGAGGCCGAGGTCCGCGAGGCCGTCGCCTCGTCCCGGCGCGCGTTCCTGGAGGGGCCGTGGGCGGGCGCGCTGCCGGCCACGCGCGCGAAGCTGCTGCACCGCTTCGCCGACCTCGTCGAGCGCCACGCCGCGGAGCTGACGCAGCTGCAGGCCCGTGAGAACGGCAAGGCCGTGCGCGAGCAGCACGCCCAGACGCTGGGCCTCAGCGCCCACCTCCGCTTCTTCGCCGGCGTCGCCGAGACGATCACCGGCCAGACGATCCCGGTCAGCGCCCGCTCCACGTTCCACTACACCGTGCGCGAGCCGCTCGGCGTCGTAGCGGCGCTGACGCCGTGGAACAGCCCGCTGGCGCTGCTGATGTGGAAGCTCGCCCCCGCGCTGGCCGCCGGCAACACCGTCGTCGTCAAGCCGTCGGAGGTCTCGCCGGTCTCAACGCTGCGCCTCGCCGAGCTGGCGCAGGAGGCCGGGTTCCCGCCCGGCGTCGTCAACGTCGTCACCGGCGGCGCCGAGGCCGGGCGCCAGCTCGTCGCCCACCCCGACGTCGCACTGGTGGCGTTCACCGGCTCGACGGCGGCCGGCCGCCAGATCGCCGCAGCCGCCGGCGGCCGCTTGGCCCGCTGCACGCTCGAGCTCGGCGGCAAGTCGCCCAACATCGTCTTCGACGACGCCGACCTCGACGCCGCCGTCGAGGGCGTCGTCGGCGGGATCTTCGCCGCGGCTGGTCAGACGTGCATCGCCGGCTCGCGCGTCCTGGTCCAGGCGGCGATCCACGACGAGCTCGTCGAGCGCCTCGTCCGCCGGACGGCGCGCATCCGCCTGGGCGATCCACTGAGCTGGGACACCGAGGTCGGCACGATCGCCTCACCCGCGCAGCTCGACAAGGTGCGGTCCTACGTCGACGTCGCCGCCAGCGAGGGCGCGGAGCTCGTCGCCGGCGGCGGTGCGCCGGACGGCGCCGACGGACCGGCCCTCTTCTTTGCCCCCACCATCTTCACGCGTGTGAAACCGGAGATGCGGATCGCCCGCGAGGAGGTCTTCGGGCCGATCGCCGCGGTGCTGCCGTTCGACGACGAGGCTGACGCGGTCCGGATCGCCAACGACACCGCCTTTGGCCTCGGCGCCGGCGTGTGGACCAGTGACGTGGGCCGCGCGCTGCGCATGGCCTCGTCGATCCGCTCGGGGACCGTGTGGATCAACACCTACAGGAAGACGAACTACGTCTCTCCCTTCGGGGGCTTCGGCGACAGCGGGATCGGCCGCGAGAACGGCGCCGACGCCGTCCACGAGTTCACCGCCACCAAGACCGTCTGGATCGACACCGGCTCCGGCATCGCCGATCCGTTCAACCCGTTCGCCTGAGACCGAGAGGAAGAGCATGTCCCCGTCGACCTGTGAGCTGCTCGACGAGCGTCCCGAGCTGGGCTGCTGCATCCTGCCGCTGCGCTCGTTCGGCGCGCGCCGGGCCTTCAGCGGGGTGATCGCGACGGTGTCGTGCCTGGAGGACAACGTGGTCCTTCGCTCGGCGCTCGACGAGCCCGGCGAGGGCCGCGTGCTCGTCGTCGACGGTCACGGCTCGCCGAACGTCGCGCTGATGGGCGACGCGATGGCGGCGCGGGCCGCCGCGGCAGGGTGGGCAGGCCTCGTCATCAACGGCGCGATCCGCGACGCTGACGCGCTGGGCGCGATCGAGCTCGGCATCCTCGCCCTCGGCGCGGTGCCGCGCCGCGCCGGCAAGGCCGGGATCGGCGCCGCCGGCGTGCCGGTCAGCTTCGGCGCCGTGACCTTCGAGCCGGACGGCACCGTGTGGGCCGACGCGGACGGCGTCGTGGTCGCGCCGCCGGGCGCCTGAGGCACGTCGGCTCAGGCGGCGATCAGGGAAGCGTCACCGAGCCGTCATCGCCGACGTGCGCCTTGGCGAGCTCGCGCAGGCCGTTCTCGGCGGCGACCTTGACGTGGCGCATCGCCGCGGCCTCGGC
Organism: Baekduia sp.; assembly: GCA_035765735.1. Lineage (GTDB taxonomy): Bacteria > Actinomycetota > Thermoleophilia > Solirubrobacterales > Solirubrobacteraceae > Baekduia. The sequence goes on from DASTWY010000024.1 coordinate 35,768, forward strand.
CGCCCCGGCGTCGCGCCGCTCGATCGCCGCGGCGACCTTCTCGATCTCGGCGAGCGCCTGCGCCGGGCGCCCGGGCTGGCCCAGCGACGTGGCGCGCATGAGGCGCACCCGCGCCTGCAGACCCCGGAGGACGGCGCCGATCTCGTCGTTGTGGCAGCCCTCGATGAACACGGCGTAGTAGCGGTCCTTGGCGTCGAGCAGCGCGGTGACCGGCTGCTCGGCATCGCGAAACGCCTCAGCGATGTCGTCGACCGCCCGGCGGAGCGCCGCGACCTGCTCGTCGGACGCGCGCTCGGCGAAGAGCCGCGCCGCGAGCGCCTCCATGGTCGCGCGCACCTCGTAGACGTCCTCGACCTCCTTGCGCGTGAGCTCCACGACGACGGCGCCCCGCTGCGGGATCACCGTCACCAGCCCCTCGGCCGTCAGCTGGCGCAGCACCTCGCGGATCGTGGCGCGCGACACGCCGGTCTGCTCGATGAGCTCGCGCTCGACGAGCCGCTGGCCCGGCCGCAGCCGGAAGTCCAGAATGGCTTCGCGCAGCACGGCGGTGACCTGCTCGCGCAAGGGCGCCGCGACGCGACCGACGCGCAGCGAGCCCGTCCCTGAAGCAGGTAGCGTCATACCCCGAGTATGTCAGACAGTCGGGCGGCCAGGCAAGCCACCCATGGGCACCGGGCTCCGCTGGCTTGGCCCCCACGCGCCGTGCCAGGCGGCATGCATGGCCCAGGACGATCTACGGAAGCTCCGTCTCAGCTCTCCACGTCGTCGAGCCCGCGTGCCAGCAGCCGCACCGGCGCGCCGTCGCCGCCCTTGACGTTGACCGGCGCCGCGATGACCTCGACCCGGCGGCCGGCCAGCGAACGCATGTTGCAGACGTTCTCCATCACCAGCACGTCGTTCTCCAGCAAGGCGTGATGGACCGGCCACGTGAACGGCTCCCCGCGCACCGCCTCGGGCATCTCCGGCGTGATCAGGTCCATGCCCACGAGCTTCACGCGGTGCTCGATCAGCCACCGCGCGGCCGAGTCGAGCAGGTACGGATGCTGGAAGTACGCGGGCGTGCCGGCCTTGTCCTCCCAGCCGGTCCGCAGCAGCACGATCTCGCCCGGCCGGGGCGCCGGCCCCCCAGCCGCCAGCGCCTCCGCCCCCAGCCCCTCGAGCGGCTCGGCCGGCACGTCGAGGACGACGCCCGGCCCGGTGACGCGGTCCAGCGAGATCGCATCGATCGTCGGGGCGCCGGGCACGAAGTGGCAGGGCGCGTCGAGGTGGGTGCCCATGTGGCTCATGAAGGTGTACTCCATGAGCGTGAACGGGTCGTGCTCGAGGTCCATCACCGACCGCACGACGGGCGCCGTCGCCCGCCCCGCGCGATCCGACCCCTCCCAGAGCGGTTGGCTGAGATCCACCCACGTCATCGGCGAGGCGGAACTTACGGGATGACGTCCTCGTCGGGCGCCGAGGAGTAGCGCAGCCGGACCTTCCACTCCTCCTCGAGGAGCTTCACGACGGCCTCGGAGTGCTGATCCCCCCAGCCGCGGCCCTGCGCCTCGCGGTACTTGTCCAGCGACAGCGCGAGGAAGTCCGCGCGGCACCCGGCGTCCTCGGCGAGCTGCTGAGCGAGCTCGAGGTCCTTGACCGCGAGGTCGAGTGCGAAGCCTGGCTTGAAGTTGCCGGCCAGCAGGTAGCGCGGAAAGGACTCGGTGAGCCGCCAGCTCGCGCTCGAGCTGTGGCCCATCACGTCGGCGAGCGTGTCGAGGTTGACGCCCCACTTGACGCCCATCGCCAGCGCCTCGGCGGTGAGGTTGCTCTCGGTCAGCGACGCGAGGTTGTTCACCACCTTGGTGACGGTGCCGGCGCCGCTCGCCCCGCAGTACACGACGTTGTCGCTCATGGCCTCGAGCATCGGGCGCAGCGCCTCGGCCACGTCCTCGTCGCCGCCCACCATCAGGCTGAGCCGCTTGGACTCCGCGCCGTGCATGCCGCCCGACATCGCGGCGTCGAGCACGGAGACGCCCCGCTCGCTGCCCGCCTCGTACACCTTGCGGATGACGTCCGGCGAGTTGGTGGTGAGGTCGACGTAGACGGTGCCGGGCCGGGCGTGCGCGAGGATCCCGTCGTCACCGAGCGCGACCTGCTCGACCTGCGGCGGGCCAGGCAGCGCGGTGAACACCACGTCGCTGGAGCGGACGAGGCCGGCCAGGTCGGCGGCCTCCCGCGCGCCGCGCTCGACCAGCGCCGCGACGGCGCCGCCGTCGAGATCGAAGACCGCCAGGGGATAGCCCGCGTCGATCAGATGGCCGGCCATGCGGGACCCCATGTTCCCCAAGCCGATGAAGCCGACGCTCTTGCGGTCGGTCATGCGTGCTCTCCCTCCTGCGGATCGAGCGCGAAGGGCAGCGTGGCGCCCTTGGCGATGAACTCGTAGCCGACGAACCGCTCCATGCCGCGGCGCGCGTTCTCGACGAGGAACACGCCGTCGACCGCGTTGGCGGGGCTGAGGATCAGGCTCGCCAGGTTGACGTCGCCGCCCAGCAGCCGCAGCAGCTTCCCCGCGAGCTCCGGCTTGCGCGGCCCGGCCTCGAACGTCAGGTGCTCATGGCCGATGCGCTCGGCGAGCTCGAGCAGCGCCTCGCGGTCGTCGTCGATGAGCAGGTCGATCTCGGCGCGCTCGATCTGGACGAACGCCGCGCCCGCGTCCAGCGCACGCCGGCACCCGCGCACGGCGTCGTCGACGTCGAACGGCTGGTCGTCGGGGTACTTGCGGCCGTACTCGAAGAAGACCTCGATGCCCTTGCCGGCCGCCTCCTCGATGTGAGCGAGCAGCTCGGCCTCGGGCGGATCGATGAGGTTGACCGAGATCTCGAGCGCGTTGACGCCGAGCGCGGTGACCGCGTCGAAGTACGCGCTCGCCTTGCCCTGGATGAACGCGACCTCGTACAGCGGGCCGCCGATCTCCAGCGTGACGCCGTGGCGCTCGCACACCTCCGCCTTCTCGCGCAGCCACGCGGGCGGGAAGATCGCGGCGCCGGCGCGGCCGACGCGGATGATGTCGACGTGGTCGCCCACGACCGACAGGGCGTCCGCGGTCGCGGCCACCCCGAGCCCGTCGTCCAGGCACAGGTTCATCCCCGTGCGCCGCGGCTTGGGCCGCGACGGCGGCAGGTCCAGCAGGTCGACGATCGGGTTGTCGCTCACACCGCCACCGCCCCGACCACGTGGTGGACGAGCGCCTGTCGCTCGATGTCCTCGTCGGTGAGCGTCGCGCCGAAGCCGGGGGCGTCGCGCAGGCGCGAGACGCCGTCGGCGAAGTCGACGAGCGGCTCGTCGAACAGCGGATCGGCCTCGACTGCGGCCAGCCCCATGATGAACTCGGCGGCGAAGACGTGGTTGGCCAGGCTCACGCACAGGTGCGCGGCCGCGGCCGCCTCAAGCTGACTGCCCTGCGCGGTGCCGCCGACGTTGACCCCGATGCCTGCCGCGGCCGCGACCTGCGCGACGCGCTGGGCGCCCGTGATCCCGCCGCACTTGTAGAGCTTGAGCACGATCGTGTCGCAGGCCCCGGCGCGGGCCACGCGCAGCGCGTCCTCCGGGGTGAAGACGCTCTCGTCGACGAAGATGGGCACGTCGAGCTTCATCCGCAGGCGCGCCAGGCCGTCGAGCTCGTTCCGCGGCAGGGGCTGCTCGAGGTAGCCGACGTCGTAGCCGTCGAGCGCGCGCAGCACGCGGACCGTGGTCGCCTCGTCGTAGCCCTCGTTGGCGTCGATGCCCAGGCGGATGTCCGGGCCGACCGCGTCGCGGACGGCCTGGAAGACCTCGACGTCGGTCTGCCAGCGCTCGCGGCCGACCTTCATGCAGACGACCTCGACGCCGTGGCGCTCCACCGCCGTCTGCGCCTCCTCGACCATCTGCGCGGGGTCAGCGAGGCCGACCGACCACTCCATCGGGATCGCGGCGTCGACCGTGCCGCCCAGCAGCGCGGCCACGGGCTGGCCCGAGAGCTGGCCCATCAGGTCCCAGAGGGCGAGGTCGACGACGCACAGCGCCACCTGGGTGTTGGGCAGGCGCTCGGCGAGGTCGGCGTAGATCGCGGTGCGATCACGCGGGTCCCGTCCGAGCAGCGCGGGGCCGAAGTAGTCGCGGATGGCGACGAGGACCGCCTCGGTCGTCTCGCCCATCCACGGGTTGAGCGGCCGCATCTGGCCGGTGCCGACCGCACCGCTGTCGTCGGTGATCCGGACGAGCACGGGCTTCCCGAGCAGGTCCCCCTCGTCGCCGTACACGAGCTGGCCATGGGACAGCGCGCGCTTGAGGGTGGGCGTCTTGCGGAGGGCGAACGCCTCCACCTTCACAATGGCCATCTCAGAGCGCCTTCAGCGAGAACGGGTCCCGCACGTCGGTGGACAGATCCATGATCACGTTCTTGATCTGGGTGAACTCGAGGAGTCCCTCGAGACCACGCTCGCGGCCGTAGCCGCTGCGCTTGGTGCCGCCGAACGGCCCCTGCGCCGAGCTCGCGCGGTAGGTGTTGACCCACACCACGCCGCTGCGCAGCCGCCGCGCCATCGTGTGAGCCCGCCGCAGGTCACGTGTCCAGACGCCGGCAGCGAGGCCGAACTGCGTGGCGTTGGCGATCCGCAGGGCGTCCTCCTCGTCGTCGAACGGCAGCGCGCTGAGGACCGGTCCGAAGATCTCCTCCTGGGCGATCGACATGTTGGGGTCGACGTCGGCGAAGACGGTCGGGCGGATGAAGTAGCCCGGGCCCGCCTCGGGCACGTCGCCCGGACCGCCTGCGACCAGGCGCGCGCCCTCGCTGACGCCCGCGGCGATCAGCGAGCTGACGCGCTCGTGCTGGGCGCGGTGGGCGACGGGGCCCATCTCGGTCTCGGGGTCGAGGGGATCCCCCATGCGCAGGGTCTGGGCCCGCTCGACGATCCCCTCGAGGACCTGGTCGTAGATCGAGCGCTGGACGAGCAGCCGCGAGCCCGCGATGCACGTCTGGCCCGCGGCCGCGAAGATGCCGGCCACCGCGCCGGGCAGCGCCCGGTCCAGGTCGGCGTCGTCGAAGATGATGTTGGCCGACTTGCCCCCGAGCTCGAGGATGACCGGGACGATGTTGTCGGCGGCGTTGTGCGCGACGCGGACGCCGGTCTCCACACCGCCGGTGAGGCTGACGATGTCGACATCGGGGTGCGAGGTCAGCGCGTGGCCGACCGCCCCTGCCCCGGTCACGACGTTGAACACGCCGGCCGGGAAGCCGGCCTCGTCGACCAGGCGGGCGAGCTCCAGGGTGCTGGCCGAGGTGTGCTCGGAGGGCTTGACGACGATCGTGTTGCCGGCGGCCAGCGCCGCTGGAAGCTTGTTGGCCAGGATCTGGATCGGCGAGTTCCACGCCGTGATGAGGGCCGCCACGCCGCGCGGCTCGCGCAGGGTGTAGTCGAACAGCTCCGGCGAGTCCATCGGGATGACGGAGCCGTTGAGCTTGTCCGCATAGCCGGCGAAGAAGCGCAGCGTCCCCGCCGTGAAGTGCATCTGGGTCTTGGTCTCCCGGATCACCTTGCCGTTGTCGGTGGTCTCGAGCGTGCTCAGGTCGCCGGCGTTGGCGTCGATCAGACGCGCGAGCTCGGTCATCAGCCGGGCACGCTCGCGGCCCGACGTGTCGCGCCAGACCTCGTCGTACGCCCGGCGCGCGGCGCGGACCGCGGCATCGACGTCTTCGGTGGTGGCCTCGGGGATCTCGGCCCATACCTCGGCGGTGAAGGGGTTGATCGCCGGGAACATGGCGCCGTTGGAGCTCGGCACCCACGTCCCATCGATGAACAGCTGGTAGCTCACGAGAGGCGACATTACCAGACGGTCATCCTGTCTGACAAACTGTTCGCAGCATGCCTGACATTGCGGCGCGCAGGCGAGCGGCCGGGCAACGCCGCCGAAGTCCGGCAGGTGCGCCGCGGCGCCATGCGATGTCGAGGGCCGCCCTCGACGTGATCCTCAGCGCCGATCGAGCTGTCGGCTGGGACAACCGCGGTAGGACCCGATCAGCGGCGCCGAGAGACGGCATCCCATCGAATCTCGCCAGGCTCACCGGTCCGGCGGCGCCGCCACCGGTCGTGGCTCCAGGGAATCCGCCGCGTCGAGCTCCGTTGCCGGCGATGCCGCGCTAGCGTCCGACCCGAGATAGGCCTTGGCGAGTCGGGCGTTGTCGCGCAGCTGATCGGCGGTGCCGCTGAAGACGACGCGGCCCTCCTGGAGGACGTAGGCCCGGTCGACGGCCCGCAGCGTCTCGACGGCGTTCTGCTCGACGACGACCACGGCCACCCCGTCCTCCGCCAGCGACCGGAGCGCCTGCATCAGCCGCCGGACGATGATCGGCGCGAGGCCCGTCGACGGCTCGTCGAGGATGAGCATCCGCGGCTGGCGCATCAGCGCCCGGCCGATCGCCACCATCTGCTGCTGGCCCCCCGACAGCGCTCCGGCCTTGCGCTGGAGCAGCGGCTGCACCTCGGGGAACAGCTCCAGGACCCGCTCGAGCTGGCGCTCGGTCGTCGCCCCGCTCCAGTCGACGCTGCCAAGCCGCAAGTTGTCGTTGACCGAGAGGTCGGGGAAGAGCTCACGGCTGCTGGGGACATGGGCGACGCCCAGGTGCGTGACCACATGCGCCGGTCTGCCGGTGATGTCGACGTCCTCCAGCCGCACGCTGCCGGCGTGGACGGTGCAGGCGCCCGTCAGCCCCCGGCAGAGCGTCGTCTTGCCTGCGCCGCTCGCGCCGAGCACCCCGACGAACTCACCGGACCTGACGTTCATGGAGATGTCCCAGAGCACACGCACCTGGCCGTAGCCGGCGACGAGATCACGGACCTCCATGGCCATCTCCGCGTGCTCGCCGGCCACCCGGCGCGCGACCGCTGCTCGTGGCGCGGCCTCCTCCTCCTCGGAGACGGTCCCGCCCAGGTACGAGTTCACCACCGCCTCCTGCTCGAGCACGTCGTCCGGCGACCCCTCCGCCACGACGCGCCCGAAGTCGAGCGCGATCATCCGCTCGGCCAGGCCCCTGACGGCCGACAGCACGTGCTCGACGCCGACGATCGCCTCGACGCCCCAGGCGCGCAGCGCCTCGACGGCGTGGCGGACTTCGGCGATCTCCTCGGTGCTCATCCCCGCCAGCGCCTCGTCGAGCAGGACCACGCGCGGGCGCGTCGCGACGACACGCGCGATCTCGACGCGCCGGCGCGTGCCCGGCCCGAGCCGGTCCACGGTCGCGTACGCCACGTTGCGGAGCCCGAGCTCGTCGATGATGAGGTTCGCCCGATCCTGCGCTTCCCGCCGCTTGGAGTCGAGCAGGCTGCCGAGCAGCACGTTCTCCCAGACGGTCAGGCTGTCGACCAGCCGCGGGACCTGGAACGTCCGGCTGAGCCCCGCCCGTGCCAGCTGTGTCGCGTCCAGGCGGGACACGTCGCGCCCGGCGAGCCGGACGGTCCCGTGCGCGCGCGGGACGTATCCGCTGATGCCGTTGAAGAGCGTCGTCTTGCCGGCACCGTTGGCGCCGATCACGGCGACGAACTCGTCCTCCGCGACGCGGAGGTCCACGTCGTCCACCGCGGTGACGCCACGGAACTTGACGGTCACGCCCCGGCAGTCGAGGATCGCGTCGCCGTCGTAGGGCGCGAACCGCCGAAGCCAGCCGGGCGCCACGGAGAGGGCCCTGTCCGTGCGGCGTGGACGCATGATCACGCCGCGACGCAGGATCCGGACGCGGTTGAGCAGCCCGACGATGCCGGCGGGCGTCAGCGTCACGATGACGATGATCAGGAGGCCGAGCGCGATCTCGACCTCGCGTGCGGCTGAAGGGCCGAACTGGGTGACGATGGCCTGCGCCACGCCGGTGCCGAGCAGCGGGCCCCAGACGGTCCCGACGCCGCCGATCAGGGTGTAGACGATGCTCTGCGTGTTGAGCGGGTCCGAGAACCCGGTCGTCGGCGTGACGAATCCGGCGTTGAGGGCCGCCACGCCGCCGGCCATCCCCGCCAGCGCGGCGCTGATGACGAACATCGTCAGCTTCACGTTCAGGGTCCGGACGCCGAGAACCTTGACCGCGTCCTCGTCGGCCCCGAGCGCCTGCGCGCGCAACCCGAGCCGCGAGCGCGACACCGCGAAGGTGGTGGCGATCGCCACGGCGCCGATCGCCAGCGACAGGAAGAGGATCACGTTGAAGTCGGTGATCAGCGGCATCGGCAGGCCCTGGCCGGCCCCGACCCACTCGGTGTTCGTGGCCAGGATCGACAGCGCGACGAACAGCGCGACGGTGCCGAGCGCGAAGTAGATGCCGCGCAGGCGCAGCAGCACCCAGCCGAGCGGGACCGCCGCGAGAGCTGTCACCGCCGACGCCGCGAGGAGCCCGAGCGGCCACGACATGTGCAGCTTGGTCATGAACACCGCGGATCCGTACGCGCCGATGCCGCAAAAGGCGACCTGGCCGAACGAGAAGTACCTCGTGTACCCGCTGATCAGGTTCCACGAGTAGGCGACCACCATGATCGTGACGCTGTTGATCACGATCGTCTGCAGATACCGCGACCCGTCGGCGTAGACGTAGGCGCCGAACGCCACGGCGATCACCGCCATCGCGACATCGCCGACCGGCAGCCGCCGGGCCGTTGCCGCCCGGCCGGCGGGGGGCGCCAATGGTCCCCGGAACAGCCCCCTTGGCCTAGACAAGGCTGTACCTACTTCCGCGGGTCCGAGCCAGCATCACGAGCAGGAGCAGGAGGTACGGCGCGATCGCCGATGCGGTCCCACTCCAGTAGTACGACGTGAAGGAGGCGAGCAAGGCCAGGCACAAGGCTCCAAGGAACGCACCCGCGTAGTTGCCGAGCCCGCCGAGGGCGATCATCACGAACGCCAGCACGGTGTAGCCCAGACCGGCGCTGGGCGCCATCGTGGATTGGAAGATCGTGAGCGCGCCCGCCAGCCCGGCCAGGGCCGAGCCGAGGGTGAACGCGACGCGCTTGGTGACGGCAGCGTTGATGCCGCAGACCTCGGCTCCGGTCTCGCTCTGCGCCGTGGCGACGACACGCTTGCCGGACCTCGTCCTGGCCAGCCAGAACAGCACCGCCGACGACGAGATCACGCCGACTGCCGCAGCGACCACGGCCGCCCGCCCGAGGTGGATCGAGCCGATGTTCCAGGAGCCCTGGAGCTCGGGCAGCGACACATAGTCGGCGCTGAACGAGAGGGCGCTGATGTTGACGAGCACCAGCGCCACCCCGTACGTGGCGAGCAGCGACAGCAGCTCGGCGTCGTATCCCGTCACGCGGATCCGGGCGAGCGCGGCAGCCTGGGTGACGAACCCGATCGCGGCGACGACCACGACGGCCAGGGCCACGGCGAGGACCGGGGAGACGTGCTGCCGCAGGACGAGCCAGTACACGAACAGCCCTGCGAAGACCACCATCCCGCCGTGCGAGAAGTTGACGACTCGCAGCACGCCGAAGATCAGGTTCAGGCCCACCGCGAGCAGGAGGTAGGTGCCCGCCAGGAGCAGGGCGTTGACGAACAGCTGGACCACGATCATCGCTGACGGCTCCCTCGCGGTTCGGATGCGGCGCCGACGGGCTCAGGAGCCCCCGTAGGGCGTGGCCACCTTGGCCTCGGCGACATCGTCCGGGTAGACGAGCTTCTGCTCCTTGCCGTCGGCCTGCACTTGGTACAGGTACTCCTTGAAGCCGACGGCCAGCGCGTCGGGCGACAGCTTGAAGGTGCCGATGACCGTCTCGTACGTCGTGCTGTAGAGCTTGTCGAGGATCTTCTGCTGGTCCAGGGACTGGGTGTCGTCGACCGCAGCGGCGAGCACCTGCACCGACTGGTAGTTGTTCGCCGCGTGGTAGTCGGGCGCGTGGCCCTTGAACGCCTTGAAGCCCTGCACGAACTCGGCGTTGCCCTCGGTCTTGAGGCTGGGCGCCCAGCTCGTGTTCGAGATGACGCCGCTCGCAAGGTTCCCGACCGCCTCGGCGAACTCGGGCTTCGACGGAGCGATGGTCAACCCGAAGACCTTCGGCTTGTAGTTCGCGCGATCGAGTGCCCGCGTCAGGGCGACGCCGTCGCTGAAGAACGAGCACGATGCGACCGCGTCGGCCCCGCGCGCCTTGATCGCCTCCGCCGCGGAGTTCAGGGCGTCGTCCGGTGCGTATGAGGTCGTGTAGACGACCTTGAGGCCGGCCTGCTGGGCCTCCTCCTTGACCCCCGCTGCACACTCGTCGCCGTACGCGTTGTTGACGCCCAGGATGGCCAGGGTCTTGTAGCCCTCGTTGGCGACGATCTCCGGGTAGCCGTCGAGGTTCTGCTTGGCTGCAGGCTCATCCATGATCGCCCACTTGCTGCCGGAGATGATCGGCAAGGCGGTCTCCGGATCGAGCATGACGTACTTGTATCTCGTCGCCACCGCGCCGGCGGCGGCCGCGAGATCCGGGGCGTAGGGCCCGATGATGAAGTCGACGTGGTCCTGCGTGATGAGCCGCTGGTAGATCTGCTGGGCCTTCGTCGGGTCGCTCTGGTCGTCGTAGACCTTGAGCTCGAGCTTGCGGCCGAGCCACCCCCCGGACTGGTTCATGGCGTGAACCGCGTACTCGACGCCCTCCAGCGACGCGACCCCGTCCACGGAGTACGGCCCCGACTTGGATGCGCTCATCCCGATCACGATCGGACCTTTGTCCGACGATGTCGCCGAGGCGCTCCCGGTGGAGCCGGAACCGGCGCCACAGCCTGCAACGACCGCGCTCGCCGCCAGAACGGCGGCCAGGTAGGCCAACCCCTTCACGTACGCGGACATGCTCCGCTCCCCCTTGCGTGGATCAGCTCGAAGGTGCCCTCTGGGACCACCCGGCCCCAACCGCGTAACGCGGCCGCCCCTCCCGTACATGACGAGCAGCCTATCTGCCCGTCAGGCAATCTGCAAGCCGGACGGTCGTTTCCGTGCCTCGAGCCGCGCCGGTGAGTGGGAACCGCAGGCAGGCGCTCGCACAACCGCGTTGGTCGTGCCCGGCCATGACGACCGCCATCCCGGCCTGCCAGGCCGCGCAGACGCGCAGACGCGCAGACGCGCAGCGGGAACTCCGACGACCGGCCTCTCGCGACACATGCGGGACGCGTTCGCGGTCCGAGAGGGGGCGCGAGAACGAAAAAAGCCCGGCCTCACGGCCGGGCTTCTCGAGTGCCCCCACTAGGAATCGAACCTAGAACCTTCGGATTAAGAGTCCGCTGCTCTGCCAGTTGAGCTATAGGGGCGGGACGGGTGATTCTAGCGAGCGCGTGCCGGGTCGCGGCGCCCGCTGGCGGGCTATCCGCCCGGCAGGACGCTCGTCGTCGTGCCGCCGCTCGACTCGGTCGTCGTGCTGCCGCTCGCACCGGCCGACACCGACAGCGCGGCGCGACGGCGGGCGGAGTCGAGCAGGTCCTTGACGGCCTGGCGCTGATCCTTGGGCGTGAGCTTCAGGGCCTTCTCGCTCGCGAGCTCGGCCTTGCGGGTCTGCCCCGCGTCATAGGCCAGCGCGGCGAGCTGGGCGTAGAGCGGCCCGGTCGGCTTGCGGCTGTCGAGGATGATCTCCATCGCGTTGACGGCCTTGTCCGGCTCGTTCAGCGCGCTCGCGCTGTAGGCCTGCACCATCAGGCCGGCGACGTTGCCGTCCGGCTTCTTCGCCAGCTTGAGGTACTGCGTCCAGGCGTTCTCCGCGGCCCGCAGCTGCTGCTTGCCGGTCTCGGTGAACGCGCCCTGGTTCTGGTCGTAGCCGTTGCCGGCGCTCGCCTCCTGCACGCGCACGCGCGTCAGCTGCGCCCACGCCTTCGGGTCCTTCGGGTGCTGCTTGACCGCGCGCTCGGCGGCGTCGACGCGCTTCTTGAAGACGTCGCTGACGTCGGCGCTGCCGCTGTCGCTCTTGAAGGCGTCCAGCAGGCCGCCGTTCGTGGCCCCGCCGATGCCGAAGAGCACCAGGCCGCCACCCATGAGGATGGCGAGGAAGAGGTAGATGCCCTGGACGATGCGACGGCGTCCGCGGCCTCGGAGGTCGAACAGCATGTCGCTCAGTCTAGATCGTTTGAATCGTCGTCATCGCCGAACATCGCCCAGCGCGAGGGGCCCTGCGGCTCGAAGATCCGGGCCAGGATGATGCTCAGCTCGTAGAGGACGACCAGCGGCGCCATCGAGATGAGCATCGTGAACGGGTCGGGCGTGGGCGTCACGACAGCCGCGACGACAGCGAACAGGATCAGCGCGTAGCCGCGGTACGAGCGCAGCTGCTTCGTCGTCAGCACCTGCAGCCGCACGATCGCCAGCACGCCGACGGGGATCTGGAACAGCACGCCCATCGCCGCCAGCAGGATCACGCAGAACCGGTAGTAGTCGCGCGCCTGGACGAGGATGTCGAACGCCCCGTCGTTGTAGTTCTGCAGGAACGCGACGGCTCGTGGCAGCGCCAGGAAGTAGCCGAACGCCACGCCCGAGAGGAACAGCACGGGCACCATCGCCATCAACGGCAGGGCGATGCTGCGCTCGTCCCCGGTGAACGCCGGTAACACGAAGGCGTACGCCTGCCAGAGGATGAACGGCAGCGCCAGCAGCAGCGCCGCGTACGCCGAGACGGTGATCGTCGTCAGGAACGGCTCGGTCACGCCCAGGGTGACCGGTTGTCGCCCGGTGCTGGCGTGCGGCGTCAGCGCCGCGGCCGCCTTCGCCTTGGCCGTCGCATCGCGCAGCGCCTGCAGCGACTTGCTCACCTGGTCGCGCGCCGCGGCCGGGACGCCGTCGGCGCTCGCGAGACCCTGGAGGCTCCGGGTCGCCCCGTCGAGCGCCGGGGCGGCCGCCTTCAGGTAGGCGCCGACGGCCTCGTTGAAGCACCCCGAGCGCTCGAGCGCGTCGTCGGCCTTCTGGCGGTTGGAGCAGTCCACGCGGTGCGCGTGGTCCAGCGGGCGGTTGACGATGTCGAGCACGCGGTCGTTCTGCCAGTAGCAGATCGAGAACGCCGCCACGAACGCGATGATGGAGAAGATGAGCCGCGTCCGGAGCTCGTCGAGGTGCTCGACGAGGCTCAGCCGCTCCTCGTGCCCGACGGGCCGGATGGCGGACAAGGGCTAGCTGCCGGGTCGCGTGACGGTCTCGTCGCGGCCGCCGGCCGGCGCGCGGGTGACGTCCGGCGTCGGATCGAGGACCTCGGCGTGCTCGCCGCCGGTGAGCTCCGGGCGGGCGGACTCGTCGTCGTCGGTCTCGTCGCCGTCCTTGTCCTTGCGGCTGATCGAGTCCTTGAACTCGCGCATGCCGCCGCCGAGCTGGCGGCCGAGCATGGGCAGGCGCTTCGGTCCGAAGACCAGCAGGACGATGAAGAGGACGACGATGAGCTCAGACAAGCCGAAAGGCATGGGTACGGGCCTCCGTAGGGGTGACGTCAGAGGGTAACGCCGCCGCGCCCGCACTGGATCAAGCACACCCCGTGACCGAGTGCGGACGAATGGTCGACCGGGGGTTCAAGTCGCCCGTCCCGATGTCCGATCACCCCGTCTGCAAGGCCCCTCTCTTCCCAGCGACGATGAGCCCTCACGACCCCCGCCACTACGTCCGCCGCGTGGTCCTCCCCTCGGGCAAGACCATCGAGGTCGTCTACTTCGACGACCAGGCCGCCGCCGCGCCCGTCGCGGCCGACCCGACGCCCGCCCCGGCGCCGGCCCATGAGGACGTCAGCTCCGCGCTGCACGTCTGCGGCAGCTGCCACTCCACCCTCGTCTACCCGACGGAGTGGGAGGAGGCCGGCGCCACGCACTGGGAGGTGACCCTCCGCTGCCCGAACTGCGAGTGGGCGGGCACCGGGATCTTCGAGCAGGAGGTCGTCGAGCGCTTCGACGAGGAGCTCGACCGCGGCACCGAGGCGCTGGTCCGCGACCTCAAGCGGCTGGCCCACGCGAACATGCAGGACGAGATCGAGCGCTTCTGCCAGGCGCTCGCCGAGGACCACATCGTCCCCGAGGACTTCTAGGCCGACGCGCGCCGACGCGCACGACGGGGACGGAGGGCCGGCTCGGATGCCGGCCCTCCGTCGTTCTCAGGCGTAGCGGGCGACGACCCCGTCGGCCACGAGCAGCAGCGCGGCGCGCTGGCGGTCGGGCAGGCCCTCGGGCACGACGGCCTTCGCCGCCGCGACGTGCTCGAGCGCGACGGCCCGCGCCTCGTCGAGGGCGCCCGTGGCGGCGATGCGGTCGCAGACGGCCTCGGCCTGCTCGGGCGTGCGGATGTCGCGCGGGGCGAACGCGCCCAGCTCGGGGTCGCGCTCGCGCGCGAGGATGAACGGCAGCGTCACCGTCCCGTCGAGCAGGTCCGTCCCGCGGTGCTTGCCGGTGCGCTCCGCCGGCCCGGCGACGTCGAGCACGTCGTCGAGGATCTGGAACGCGAGCCCGATCCGCCGGCCGAACTCCCTCAGCGACTGGGGATTCCCATCAGCCTCCATCGCGCCCAGCTGGCAGGCGGCCTCGAACAGGCGCGCGGTCTTCAGCTCGCAGCGCCGCAGGTAGCGGGCCAGCGGGATGCTCGCGTCGAAGGCGTCGGCGCGCTGCAGCAGCTCGCCGCGGGCCAGCGCCGAGCCGGCGTCGCTGAGGGCACGGACCTCCCCGGCGCGGCCGTTGACGGCCAGCAGGGTGAACGCGCGGGCGAAGAGCAGGTCGCCGGTCTGCGTGGCCGCGTCGCGCCCCGCCGTGGCGAACACCGTCGGCCGGCCGCGGCGCAGCGGCGCGAGGTCCAGGACGTCGTCGTGGACCAGCGTCGCGCTGTGGACGAGCTCCACGGCGGCCGCGGCGCGCACGAGGCCGTCACCCGGCTCGACGGGGCCGCCCGCGGCGAGGATGACCAGCAGCGGGCGCAGTCGCTTGCCGCCGGCGGCGATCGTCGCGCCGGCGTGCTCGGCGAGCACCGGGCCGTGGCCGCCGGCCACGTCGCGCAGGAGCACCTCGACCCGGTCCAGCAGCGGCAGCACATGCGGGCCGCCCGCGTGGACGATCTCGGTGACAGCGCCGCCCGCGGCGGCCGCGGGCGAGCCCGGCGCGCTCATTCGACGGGTGTGCCCGCTTCCGGCCTGGTGCCCACGTGCAGCGCGATGATCCCGCCGGCCGTGAGGATCCAGCGGATGCGCTCCAGCCCCGCCCGCTCCATCGCCGCGGCCAGGCCGGGCGGCTCCGGGAACCGCTTGACGCTGTTGGGCAGGTAGTCGTAGGCGTCGCTGTCGCCCGCGACCTTGCCGATCATCGGCACCAGGCGGTCGAACCACAGCGAGAAGAACGTCGACAGCGGCGGCCGCTGTGGCGTCGTGATCTCCAGGATCACCACGTGGCCGCCGGGGCGCACGACGCGCGCCATCTCGGCGAGCCCACGGTCGAGGTCGCTGAAGTTGCGGGCGCCGAAGCCGACGGTGGCCGCGGCGAACTCGCCGTCCGCGTACGGCAGCTCGAGCGCGTTGGCCCACTCGAAGCGGATCGGCGCGCTGCCCGGCCGGGCCCGCCCGCTGTCGACCTTGCTCCGCGCGTGGACGAGCATCTCCTCCGAGAAGTCGGAGGCGACGACCTCACCGCCTGCCCCGACGCGCGAGGCCAGCTCGATGGCCAGGTCCCCGGTGCCCGTCGCGACGTCGAGGACGCGGTCGCCGGGTCCGACCTGCGCCAGGTCGGCCGCGCGGCGCCGCCACTGGTGGTGCAGCCCGGCCGTCATGACCGAGTTCATGAGGTCGTAGACCCGCGCGATGCGATCGAACATCGCGCGCACCTGCGGCTCCGGCAGCGTGCCGCGGTCGGCGGCGGCGGCCGGGATGCGGCCGCCGTCGCCGGTGGCGCTCATCAGCTGCCGGCGGGCCGGCTGTCGCCGGTGTCGGTCTTGAGCCGGCCGAGGAACGCGACCAGCGCGTTGAAGCGATCCGGGTGCTGCTCCTGGAGGCTCCGGAACGAGGGCATCGGAGCCGTCGGGTTGATGAGCGTGCGCCGGATGCCGGCCGCCGGCAGGCGGTCCGCGATCTCGGTCAGCTCCGGCCCTGGGCCGTCGTTGCCGTTCTCACCCACCTTGTGGCACGCCAGGCAGCCGGACTGGGCCATGACCTGCCGGCCGGCCTCGTACTGCTTGACGACCGCCGGCCCCTCCGCCTTGACGGCGGCCGGCGTCGGCATGTCGATCTGCGTCGGCGGCCCCGCGGAGGCGCCGAGGTAGGTCAGGTACGCCATCGCGGCGATCGTGAAGACGCCGGCCAGCGTGGCGACCGGACGCCGCTCGGGCCGCCGCTCAGGACCGCGGTCGTAGAACGGCAGCAGGAACAGCAGGATCATGCAGATCGTCGGCACGCCGATGGTGGCGAGCGGGACGAACTCCGGCGGCTTGATGACGCGCAGCAGCTCGAAGAGGAAGAAGAAGTACCACTCCGGGCGCGGCGTGTAGGTCGTCGTCGTCGGGTCCGCCTTCGGGCCGAGCTCGGCGCCGAGGAAGATCGACATGAGGATGATGGCGAGCATCACGATGCACGCCATCGCGCTGTCCTTCGCGACCGCGTACGGGAAGAACGGCTTCCCGTTGGCCTTCAGGATCGAGTACTCGCGGAGGTACTCCTCCTTCTGCTGGCGGTTCACGCGCGCTCCTCGATCAGGTCGTCGGCGGGCTGGGCCTTCAGCCACGGCGGCGCCGTGGTCCCGAGCTTCGCGACGAGGTACAGGTGGGCCCCGATCAGCGCGCCGATGGCGCCCGGGATCAACATCATGTGGATCGCGTAGAACCGCGACAGGGTCGTCGCGCCGAACTCCGCGCCGCCTCGGAGGAAGTCCGAGAGGTACGGGCCGACGAGCGGGCCCGTGCCGTTGATGTTCACGCCCACGATGGTGGCCCAGTAGGACCGCTGGTCGAACGGCAGCAGGTAGCCGGTGAACGACATCGCCATCG
This sequence comes from Baekduia sp., assembly GCA_035765735.1. GTDB lineage: Bacteria > Actinomycetota > Thermoleophilia > Solirubrobacterales > Solirubrobacteraceae > Baekduia. The sequence continues at coordinate 52,707 of DASTWY010000024.1, forward strand.
TGAGGATGAGCAGCGCGACGCCGATGACCCAGTTCAGCTCGCGCGGGTACTTGTACGCGCCGAAGAAGAACGTCCTCGCCATGTGGAGGAAGATCAGGATCACCATCACCGACGAGCCCCACTTGTGCATGCCGTGCACGAACTCGCCGAGGAACACGTCGTCGTTGACGTGGCGGATCGACTCGTAGGCCCCGCCCGCCGCGTCGGGTCGGTAGTACATCGCCAGGAAGACGCCGGTGACCGCCTGCGAGAGGAAGGCGAACATCGTGGCCGAGCCGAGCGTGTAGAACCAGTTGGTCCCCTTCGGGACCTTGCGGAACATCATCCAGCGCAGGCCGCCGGAGAGCGACGTGCGCTCGTCGACCCAGTCGACGACGTGCGCGCCGGCGTCGGCGGCGACGTCGAGCGGGCGCTGCTTGGGCGCGCCGGGGCGCTTGGGCGCCGGCCGCATGCTCGGCGGCAGCGGCGGCGCGGGGAGCTTGAGCTTGGGCATGACCTAGTCCTGGGGGAGCGAGTTCAGCTTGCGGATCGACGGCCGCGACGGGTACAGGTACTGGCCGATCCCGTCGAGCGGCTCGCCCGGATCGCGCGGCGAGAAGCGACGCAGCTCGCTGTTGACCGAGAAGCGCGGGCCGATCTCGAGCTGGCCGTTGCGCACGCGGTTGTAGAAGCGGTCGAGCGGGCGGACCGGCGGGCCGCCGTCCACCTTGCCCTGGAAGTCGTAGACGCCGCCGTGGCACGGGCAGATGAAGCGCTGCGCCGCGTCCGTGTAGCGGACCGGGCAGCCGAGGTGCATGCAGCGCGACGAGATCGCGACGAACTCCTCGGCCTCGAAGCCCTTGGGCACCGGGACGGTGTCGAGCTTCGGGTTGCGGCGCCGGATGTAGACGGTCGACTTGCCCGTCTCGCCGATGCCGTCGGAGATCGTGATGACCTTGGGCACGTAGGTGTCGTCCGGGAACTCGTCCGGCGCGCCGACGGCCTGCCAGCGCTCCTCGTGCTGCTCGAAGATGGGGCCGAGCGCGAAGCCCAGGGTCGGGAGCAGGAAGGCCGAGGCGGCCACGGCTCCGGCCGCGTGGGCGCTGCCGGTCATGAAGCGCCGGCGGGTGACGGTCTCGCCCTCGAACGCGCCGGGGATTCCCCGGTCAGCGGTGTACTTGCTCTTGGCTTGCTTCTTGGGCACGTTTCAGTCTCAGGGTCCGGGGGACGCGCGATCCCTCATGGACCGGGTCCGGATTCGGAAATCTACCGGTCACTCAGCGTACGAGCGTCGTCGCCCTAGCAGGGTGTCCGGTCAGCGCGCCGGCGCCAGGTCGCCGGCGACGTGGCGCGCGGCGGCTCGCAGGCGCGCGGCGGCGTCGGTTTTCCCTGCACGAGCGGCCTCTTTGGCCTCGGCGAGCTCGGGCGTCGGCCCCCAGCCGACCTCCTCGCAACCCGCCGCCCAGACCGCGGCGGAGAGCTCGTCGTCGCCGGCGGCGCGCGCCTGCGCCGACAGGGCGATCAGGTCGGCGAGCGCCCGCACGGCGTCCAGGTCGCCGGCCGCGGCGAGGCGCTCGAGCCCGAGGGCGTAGAGGCGGTCGCCGGCCAGCAGCGCCAGGTCCTCGTCGTCGCGGCCCATGATCCGGCTGGGACCGACCCCGTCCACCCCGCCGTAGTGCAGCAGGTAGCCCTCGCGCACCGCCTCGACGACCAGCGGGAGGTCGGCCTCGTGGCCGTCGGCGCGCGGTCCCCGGGCGACGGCGTCGCCGTGCGGGGTGGGGTGGGCGGGGATCGCGTCCTCGGCGCGCAGCGCGTCGGCCAGCAGGCCCCCGTCCTCAGCGACGAGGGCCGCGAGCCGCGGAAGGATCACGCCACCTCCGCGAACGCCGCCGCGGCGGCGTCGAGGGTGCGCTCGAGGTGCTCGGACGTGTGCGCCAGCGACGGGAACCACGCCTCGAACTGGGACGGCGGCGGGTAGACGCCGCGCCCCAGCAGGGCCCGGCACCAGGCGCCGTAGGCCTCGGCGTCGCACGCCTGCGCCCCGGCGTAGTCGCGCGGGGCGCTCTCGGCGAAGAAGACGGTCAGCAGGCCGGGCACGGAGGTGACCGTCACCGGCACGCCGGCGCCGGCCGCCGCGTCGCGCAGGCCGCCGGCCAGCGCCTCCGTGGTCGACGCCAGGCGGACGTAGGCCTGCTCGTCGAGCATCCGCAGCGTCGCCAGGCCGGCGGCGACCGCCAGCGGGTTCCCGCTCAGGGTGCCCGCCTGGTAGACGTCGCCGGCGGGCGCGATGCGCTCCATCAGGGTGCGCGTGCCGCCGTAGGCCGCCGCCGGCAGGCCGCCGCCGATGACCTTCCCCATGACCGTGAGGTCGGGGAGGACGCCCTCGCGCTCCTGCGCGCCGCCCTCCGCGACGCGGAAGCCCGTGATGACCTCGTCGAAGATCAGCAGCGCGCCGTGGTCGTCGGCCTGGTTGCGCAGCAGCTGGAGGAAGCCCTCGACCGGCGGGACCAGGCCCATGTTCGCCGGGTACGGCTCGGCGATGATCGCGGCCAGCTCGTGCTCGGCGCACGCGCGGGCGACCGCCTCGCCGTCGTTCCACGGGACGATGATCGTCTCGTGCGTCGCCGCCTCGGGGACGCCGGGGCTCGCCGGGATGCCGGCCGTCGCCAGGCCGCTGCCGGCCTGCGCGAGCAGCCCGTCGAGGTGCCCGTGGTAGGCGCCGGCGAACTTCAGGAGCTTCGTGCGGCCCGTCGCGGCGCGCGCGAGGCGGATGGCGCTCATCGACGCCTCGGTCCCCGACGACGTCATGCGCAGCATCTCGACGCTCGGCATCCGGCGCGAGACCTCCTCGGCCAGATCGACCTCGCCGGCGGTCGGCGCGCCGTAGCTCGTCCCGCGGCGCGCGGCCTCGGTGACGGACTCGACGATCTCCGGGTGCGCGTGGCCGTGGATCAGCGGGCCCCACGACATCACGTAGTCGACGTAGCGGTTGCCGTCGACGTCGACGATCTCGGCGCCCTCGGCGCGGTCGATGAAGATCGGGTCGCGGCCGATGGCCTGCATCGCGCGGACCGGCGAGTTCACCCCGCCGGGCAGGCGCTGCAGGGCGCGGGCGTAGAGCTCGGCCGACTTCGCGTCGGTGATCGAGACGCTCACAGGCCGGCGTGCTCCCGCTCCCAGCTCTTGAAGTCCTCCGTGAAGTACAGGAGGCGGACCTTCTTGAACTCGGTCGAGGAGTAGAGCGTGGAGCGCTGCTCGATGCAGCCGACCTCCTCGGCGACGGCGTCGAGGATCGCGTCGCACTCCTCCTTGGAGCGCCCGTGGGCCATCGTGAAGAGCTGGTAGGGCCAGTCCTCGTACGTGGGGCGCTCGTAGCAGTGGCTGATCCCGCGGAACGCGGCCATCCGGCTGCCGGCCTCGAGGACGCGGTCCTGGGGCACGCGCCAGACGCCCATGCCGTTGGCGCTGAAGCCGGCGCGGCGGTGGAAGAGGATCGCGGCGACCCGGCGCAGCAGGCGGCGCTCGACCATGCCCTCGAGGTGCGCGACGAGCTGCTCGACCGGCATGCCGAGCTCGCGCGCGGCGTCGGCGTAGGGCTCGCTGACGATCGGCAGGTCGCCCTGCGTCGCGCGGATCACGGCCTTGTCGAGCTCGTCGTAGGGCTGCGGCTCGGTCTCGGCCGGCGGGACGGCCTCGGCGGTCGACTTCGCGAGCTCGGACGTCTCGCCCGACATCTCGAGGTCCATCCGGATCTTGAAGAGCTTGAGCGTCGGCAGCATCCGCACCGACTCGGCCCCGGTCTCGCGCTGGAGGACCTCGAGCGTGCCCTCGAGCCCCAGCTGCGAGTCGGGCTCGGTGGCGATCGTGAACCACATGTTGAACTCGTGGTTCCGCAGGTAGTTGTGCGAGACGCCGGGGTGGTCGTTGACGATCTTCGCCGGGCGCCACGGGTGCTCGGCGTCGACCTTGGCCGCCACGAGCATCGACTGGTACCCCAGGGCGCGCGTGTCGAAGATCGGCGTGACCTGGCGGATGATCCGCTGCTGGACGAGCTCGGCCACCCGCTTGAGCACGACCGCCTCGTCGACGCCCAGCGCGCCGGCGACCTCAGCGTAGGGGCGCGGCACGATCGGGAACGAGCCCTGCATGGCGTTGAGCAGCCGCTTGTCGAACTCATCGAGCGGGACCGCGGCCCCGTCCTTGCGCGAGCGGATCTTGGGGGTCACTGCAGCCACTGGGCGGCGTCCTTCGCGTGGTAGGTGATGATGATGTCGGCGCCGGCGCGGCGGATGCCGGTCAGCGTCTCGAGCACGGCGCGGCGCTCATCGAGGTGGCCGGTGGCGGCCGCCGCCTTGATCATGACGTACTCCCCCCCGACGTGGTACGCGGCGACGGGCATGCGCGTCGCCTGCTTGACGCGCCACAGCACGTCCAGATAGGGCCCCGCGGGCTTGACCATGACGACGTCGGCGCCTTCCTCGACGTCGAGGAGGACCTCGCGCAGCGCCTCGTCCCCGTTGGCCGGGTCCATCTGGTAGCTGCGCCGGTCGCCGAAGGACGGCGTGCTGTCGGCGGCGACGCGGAACGGCTCGTAGAACGCCGAGGCGAACTTCGCGCTGTAGGCGACGATCGGCGTCTCCTCGAAGCCGTCGTCGTCGAGCGCGGCGCGGATCGCGGCGACGCGGCCGTCCATCATGTCGCTCGGCGCGACGGCGTCGGCGCCGGCGCGCGCGTGGGAGACGGCGGTGCGCGCCAGGAGCTCCAGGGACGCGTCGTTGTCGACGACGCCCTCGGCGGTCAGGCGCCCGCAGTGGCCGTGCTCGGTGTACTCGCAGAGGCACACGTCGGTGAGGACGAGCAGGTCCGGATGAGCGGCCTTGATCGCGCGCACGGCGAGCTGCACGGCGCCCTCGTCGTCCCACGCACCCGAGCCGTCCGGGTCCTTCTCGGCGGGGATGCCGAAGAGGATCACGGCCGGGATCCCGAGCGCGGCGGCCTCGCCGGCCTCGGCGACGGCCGACGCGATGCCGTGGCGGGCGACGCCGGGCATCGACGGGATCGGCGTGGACCCCTCGAGCCCCTCCTCGACGAAGAGCGGGAGCACGAGGTCGGAGGGCGCCAGCGTCGTCTCGCGCACGAGGTCGCGCAGCGCGCCGGTGCGGCGCAGCCGGCGCAGGCGGGTGCGGGGAAAGGCGGGCATGGCCCGCTCCAGGGTAGAGGGGGCGGCCGTGGACCGCGCGCGGCGGACGGAAGCGCGCGGCTCAGCCGCGGGCGCCCGAGCGGTCGGCGGCGCCGTCGCGGCGCAGCGCATGCCAGTCCTCGAGCGTCATGGCGAAGATGTCGTGGTCCTCCCAGTGCCCGGCGATGCAGAGGTAGCGCAGCGCCCGCCCCTCGCGCCGGAAGCCCGCCTTCTCCACCACGCGGATCGAGCGGATGTTGCGCGGGATGACCGCCGGCTGCACCCGGTGCAGCCCGGCGTGCTCGAAGGCGAAGGCGCAGATCAGCCGCGCCGCCTCGGTGCCGTGACCGCGGCCGCCGACGTCGCCGGCGACCCAGTAGCCGAGCGTCGCGTTGCACCAGGCGCCGCGGACGACGTTGCCCAGCGCGATGCGGCCGATGATGCGGTCGCCGTCAGTCCGGTCGAGCACCGAGAACGCGTAGCCGCTGCCCAGCTGCCAGGCCTCGAGGTCGCGGCGGATCGTCTCGGCCTGCCCGGCGCGCGTGTAGTGCGCCTCGACGTGGATCGGCTCCCACGGCTCGGTGTGCGCGCGGTTGGCCGCGACGGCGGCGGCGAACTCGTCGACGTCGCCGAGTCCGAGCGGGCGGATCGCCGTGCGCTCGCCGTCGAGCCGGATGCGCGGTGCGACATGGGCGAGCACGCGGCGAACGTAGCACGGGGTCGGCGCCGGGACGGGCCGCTCGCTACGCGAAGCGCTGGAGCCCGACCCGGGCCAGCGCGCCCCAGCCGGCGACCAGCGCCAGCAGGTGCACGAGCGCCCCGCCCAGGCCGTCCGCGCCGTTGACGGCGGCGTCGACGGCGCCCAGCGTCGCCCGGAACGGGAACAGCGCCGAGACGACGCGGACCACGTCGTAGACGCCGGACGACACCGCCCCGCTCGGCACGAGCGCGAGGAACGCGATCGGCAGGGCCAGCAGGATGGCCAGCAGCGACGCCGCCCGCACCTCGCGCGCCAGCGCGCCGATCGCCACGCCGAGCGCGCCGAAGGCCACCCCGCCGGCGGCCAGCGCCACCACCCAGAGGGGGAAGCGCCCCCAGTCCAGCGGCACGAACAGCGACACGCCGGCGGTCATCACCAGCGTGACCGCCGCCGCGCAGCCGGCGGCCAGCAGCGCCTTCTCGGCCAGCACGCCGGTGCGCGAGACGAGGCCGCGGACGAGCCGTCCGAAGGCGTGCTCCTCGCGCTCGAGCGCCAGCATGCCGGCGGCCAGCAGGACGCAGACGAGCATCAGCGAGAGCGTCACCGCGACCGCCACCGCATAGGCGTCCAGCGGCGTACGGCGGCCGTCGAGGCGCGTCTGGCGCACCTGGATCGGCGTGGCCACCGAGCGCAGCACGTCGTCGGAGAGGTCGAGGTTGTCGATCGCCAGCTGGGCGAAGCCGGCGACGCGCTGCAGCGCGTCGTGGTCCGGCGTGCCGTTCGGCGTGCGGGTCAGGACCGAGTCCACGAGCGTCTTGGCCCGCTGCAGGCCCAGGATCTGCAGCTGCTGGCCGAGCAGCGAGAAGTCCCCGCCGCGCAGGAGGATGTCGAGGTAGCCGGCGGCGACCTGCGTCAGCTTCGCCGAGGCCGCGCGGTTCAGCTCGGCGATCCGCGACTCGATCGTCGACTGCACGAACTGCTGCTTGACCGGGTCCTCGGCGTTGTAGATGACCTCCACCGTCGGCCGCTGCGACGTGCCGGTCAGCGCGATCGCCTGCTGCAGGCGCTGCACGAGGTCGCGCGGGAGGACGATCGCGGCGAGCACGTCGCCGTCGCGGACCTTGCGGATCGCCTCGGCGCGCGTGTGGACGGCGACCGGCTGGATCGACTCCGACAGCTTCGCGGCGTACTCGTTGGGGTCGAGGCGCGTGTCCCCCACCGTCACCGCGCCGCCGCCGGCCGGCAGCTGGTTGAGCACCGCGACGCGGGGCCGGTCGGGGCCCTTGGAGAGCGCCAGGCCGACGAGCAGCGCGATCAGCACCGGGTAGGCGACCAGCAGCACGACGAGCAGCGGCGACCGGCGCAGGATGCGCAGGTCCTTGGCGAGCAGGAAGCGCATCGGCTAGTGGCCGCGCTCCCGCAGGAAGCGCACGAACGCCGCCTCGAAGTCGGGCGCCGGGGCCTCGCCCTCGACGGCCGCGTGCAGCTCGGCCGGCGTGCCCTCGAACAGCAGCTCGCCGTCGGCCAGGACCAGCACGCGGTCGGCCCAGCGCTCGGCCTCGCCGACGTTGTGGGTGGTGAACACGACCGTGGTGCCGGCCCGGGCCAGCGCGGCGACGAACTCCCAGAGGCGCTCGCGCTGGCGCGGGTCCAGCGACGAGGACGGCTCGTCGAGGAGCAGGACCTCGGGCTGGGCGAGCAGGCCGACGGCGATGTTCACGCGCTGCCGGTTGCCGCCCGACAGCGTGCCGAGCTCGTCGCGGGCGCGCTCCCGCAGCCCGGTCTGGTCGAGCATCCGGTCCACCACGCCGTCGGGGTCCTCCACGCGCTCCAGCCGCGCGAACAGGCGCAGGTTCTCCTCGACGGTCAGCTTGCCGTAGACCGCCGGCTGCTGGGGCACCCAGCCGACGTCCCGGGGGTCGCGGCTCACGTCGCCGCCGGTGGGCGCCAGCACGCCGCCGAGGATCGACAGCAGCGTCGTCTTGCCGGCGCCGTTGGGGCCGATGATGGCCAGCGTCTCGCCCGGCGCGGCCTCGAAGCTCACCCCGCGCAGCGCGTCGCGATCGCCGAAGCGCCGAGTCACAGCCCGGGCGACGAGGCTGGGTGGGGCGCTCACCGCGGGGAGGCTACTTCCGCGGGCTCCAGCGGGGCGCCGCACGCCCGGCAGAACGCGTCCTCGGCAGCGCCGCCCGTGCCGCAGGCCGTGCAGTGGTGGCCGCTCCCGCGGCCCGTGACCACCGCGAGCGGGTGCGTCGTCCCCCATGGCTCGAGCACCAGGTGTCGGCGCAGGTAGACGACCGTCTCGCGCAGCATCGCGGCGATCGGCAGCGACAGCAGCGCGCCCAGGAACCCGTACGCCTCGCCGCCGAGCAGCAGCGCGAAGATCACCAGCAGCGGGTTGATGCGCAGCGTGTGGCCGAAGATGTAGGGCGCGACGATGTGGCCCTCGAGCTGCTGCAGGGCGGTGAAGAAGATCGCCAGCCACAGTGCGGTCAGCGGGTCCTGCACGAGCGCGACGAGGAGCGGCGGCAGCGCGCCGAGGAACGGCCCCACGAACGGGACGAGCTCCATGAGCCCGAACCACGCGCCGAAGGCGAAGGCGTAGGTCTTGCCGTCCGGGAAGATCCCCAGCGCGCCGAAGACCCAGAGGCCGGCGCCCGCGCCCGTGCCCATCGCCAGGCTGAACAGCGCCTGCCCGCGCACGTAGTGGCCGACGGCGCCCTGGATGCGCGTCGGGAAGTCATCCTCCGCGCTGCCGTCCCCCGGTGGCATCACGGATCGCACCACCGACCCGATGCGCTGCCCGTAGACCAGCATGTAGACCGACAGCACGAGCACGAGCAGCAGCCCGAGCCCGGCGGTGACGAGCCGCCGCAGGATCTGGCCGCCGAAGTCGACGATGTCGCTCGTGCCGCCGACGACCTTCTCCTGGAGCGTCTGCAGCGCCGTCTCGCCCTGGCGCTTGACCTCGATGTCGACGCCCTTGCGGTCGAACCAGGCCTGCAGGTCGGCGAGCCGCGCGTTGGCGTCGTCGATGATCCCCGGCACGTCGTTGCCGAAGCGCTTGGCCTGGTCGGCGACCGGGTTGGCCAGCAGGACGCCGGCGCCGACGGCCACCATCAGCAGCCCCACGTAGACGAGCAGGATGGCCAGCCCGCGCGGCAGCCGCCGCTGCTGCAGGAAGGCGACGATCGGGTTGAGGATCAGCGCGACCACCGCGGCGATCGTGAACGCCAGCAGCACGACGCCGGCGGCCTTGGCCACGAGGTAGACCGCGACGACCAGCAGCGGCAGCGAGACGAGCTGGATCCAGCGCGGGACCACGACGCGGCGGTCGAGCGGCGCGGTGGGCGGGTCGGGCGGCGCGTCGAAGAGCGGCTCGCTGCGGGACGGGTCGGTGCGCATCTCCTCGGTGCGGCACAGTATGGGGCGTGCCAGCCGCTCCCACCATCCTGTTCGTCGGCGACGTGGTCGGCGGGCTGGGCCGGCGGACGCTGCTCGGGCTGCTGCCGGCGCTGCGCGAGCGCTACGCGCCGGATTTCGTCGTGGTCAACGGCGAGAACATCGCCGGCGGCCTGGGGATCACGCCGCGGCTGGCCGATGAGCTGCTGGGCGGCGGCGTCGACGTCATCACGCTGGGCAACCACACCTACCGCCGCCAGGAGATCATCCCCTACCTCGATGGCGGCAAGCCGATCGTGCGGCCGGCCAACTACCTCGCGAGCCAGCCGGGCCGCGGGCACGTCGTCGTCGAGCGCGACGGCGTGCGGCTCGGGGTCATCAACCTGAGCGGCAACGTGCACCTGCGCGCCGGGCGCGTGGCCTTCCTGGAAGTCGACGCGATCCTCGCCGAGCTCGACGGCAAGGTCGACCACGTGCTCGTCGACATGCACGCCGAGCTGACCAGCGAGAAGGTGGCGATGGGCTGGCACCTCGACGGCCGCGTCAGCGCCGTCGTGGGCACGCACACGCATGTCCCGACGGCCGACGCCCGCGTGCTGCCGGGCGGGACCGCCTACATCACCGACGTCGGGATGACCGGCCCGCGCGGCGGGGTGATCGGCGTCAAGAAGGAGCAGGCCATCGCGTCGCTGCGAACGCACATGAACGTCCGCTTCGAGACCAGCGAGGACGACCCGTGGCTCATGGGCGTCGTCATCCGCTGCGACGAGGCGCCGCTGCGGGCCCGGGCGATCGAGCAAGTGCTCGAGCCGTGGCGGCCAGGGCCAGCAGCAGCAGGGCGTTCCTGACCCCGACGGCCACGACGGCCCAGCCGTGCTGGAAGACCACGTCGAAGTAGTGACGCGGGAACCAGGCCTGCGTGACCAGCGCCGCCGCCGCGGTCAGCGCGGCGGGCACGGCGGCGGCGCGGCCGGCGCGGCCCCAGGCCACCGCCGCCAGCGGCAGCAGCCAGCAGACGTACTGCGGCGAGAGCACCTTGCCGAGGGCGACGAAGGCCAGGGTGACGCCGAGGGCGGCGAGCACCAGCGCCTCGACGCCCGGCCGGCGGGCGGCGAGCACGGCGACGGCCGCCGCGGCGGCGAGCAGCGCCAGCGTGCAGAGCGCGAGCACGAGGTCGGCGGGCCCGCCGTCGAGGCCGTTCGACTTGTACGGGTCGGGGATCACCGGCGCGCCGGTGACGTGCGTGCCACCCACCAGCTCCAGCGCGGTGGCCGGCGTGGACTCGATCTGCACCGGGCGGTCGAGGTGGAAGCGCACCATGTCGGACGGGAAGCCGCCGAGGGCGGCGAACGGCACGCCGAGCCCGAGCACGACCACGGCGAACGCGGCCGTCGCCCGCGCGGCGGCGCGCCGCTCGCCCCTCCCCCACAGCCAGGCCAGCGCCACCACGGCGACCGCGGCCGGCCAGAGCTTCGCCATCGTCCCGGCGCCCAGCAGGGCGAGGCCGAGCATGGGCCGCCGCCGCGCGACCAGGACCAGGCCCCCGAGGGTGAGCGCCGCCGGCAGCAGGTCGAAGTGCGTCCGCACCAGCGCGCCCGCGAGCACGGGCAGCGCCACCATCGCCCACCCGGCGCGGCGGCCGCCGAGCGCCCACGCGCACAGCTGCGCGGCGACCGCGCAGCCGAGCATGAGCAGCGACATCGCCGTCGCGTCGCCGCCCGCGAGCCCGATCGGCACGAGCGCCAGCGGCGGGTACTCGAACGGGAAGTCGCGAAACGGCACCTGGCCGTCGGCCAGCAGCGCCTGGTCGACGGAGTAGACGTACAGGTCGTTGACCTGGTCGGCGCTGAACGGCCCGACGTTCGTCGCCACGAGCCAGACGACCGCGAGCGCCGCGACGCTCGCCCCCATCTCCGCGGCCCGCCGGCCGCTCACCGCGGGTCCGGGACGCGGTAGCGCGCGAACAGCGCGACGGCCACGAACGGGAAGAACCACACGAGGTAGAGGTAGAACCAGTACGTGACGCCGAGCTGCAGGGCGATGACCACCGCGCCCGACAGCGCGGCCAGGCCGATGACGTCGCGCCGGCGCGGGACGAACGCGACCGCGAGCGCCAGCACCGCGGCCAGGACCTGCCAGACGTGCTGCGGCGCGCGCAGGTCGTAGAGCCCCCAGATCGAGAACGGGGCCCCGCGCGACGCCTGGAACCCGATCGTGCGGTCGTAGATCGTCGACAGCGACTCGCCGCGCAGCAGGACCGGCAGCGAGACCACGACGGCGGTCACGGCGAACGCCGCCGTCGCGACGGCCACGGTGCGCAGCCAGCGCCCGCGCGGCGCGGCATGGGAGATGGTCAGCGGCACCAGGCCGAGCGCGCCCAGCTTCGTCAGGCCGGCCAGGGCCGCCACCACGCCGCGCGCGGCCGGTCGCGCGGCGACGAGCAGCAGCAGCGCCGCGAGCATCGCGACCAGCGCGTCGTTGGTGTTGCAGCTCAGGGCGTACAGCGAGAACGGCCAGGTCGCCCACGCGTAGGCGAGCACGATGCCCAGCCCGGGCCCGCGGATCCGCCGCCCCACGAAGAACAGAAGCACCAGCGTCAGCAGGTCGAAGGCGATCGACGCCGCGTGCGCGGCGGGCAGGTCGTCCCAGCGGCCGCTCCACGGCAGCGCCTGCTCGAACGGCACGTAGGCCTCGTAGGCCACCGGGCCGTAGGTGTCGCCGTGCTCGTCGTCCTTGGGGAAGTGGCCGTAGACCTGGGTGCCGTCGACGAGGCGGTCGGCGCCGATGACGCCCGAGTACCCGACGTCGATGACGTTCGAGCTCGTGAGGTTCAGGCCGACGCGGAAGCCGACGAGGAACACGACGGCGATCGCCAGCCACGTCACCGGGACCAGCAGCGGCAGGCGCCCCAGCTCCGGCTCGGCGACGTCGCCCCGCTCGGGGGTCGGGTCGCGGTCGCGGTCCCGCCGCCGCAGGCCGATCCACAGCATCCGCGCCACCAGGTACGCCAGCAGCGGCGCGATCAGCGGCACCGAGACGTCGAGGTTGGCGTCGTTGAAGTACGCCACCGAGACGCCGAAGCCGACGAGGACCAGCAGGTCGAGGTGCAGCCACCGCAGCGGGCGGCGCGGCGTGAGGAACGGCGCGACGAAGAGGATCGACAGCGGGATCCAGACCCACGGCGAGTTGACCTTGCGCCCGAACGCGCCCGGATAGCCCCGCGCCATCGTCCACGCCACCTGCGGGCCGTTCCAGGCCTCGACGATCCCGCCGGTCGCGTCGTCGACGATGACCTGGGCGACCTCCTTGCGCGCGTCGCCCGTCCCGGGCGTGAACCAGCTCACCTGCCACTGCGACGGGCCCTTGAGGAAGACCTCGGGCTTGGCGGTCGGGTGGTCGCGCAGCGCCTCCTCGACCTTGTCGCTGGTCGCGGCGATGTCCCGGGCCTTGGCGCCGGTGAGGCGGTGCCCGGCCGGCGTGCCCTCCAGGCGGTCCGGCCGGCTGAGCGCGTTCGGGTCGCTCGGCGCCGTCGGGATCGTCAGGCCGCCGGTGGAGTCCGTGGTCGTGACGCCGCCGGGCGTGCTCACCGCGGCGGTGCCCTGCGCGCCGGCCGGGGATGCCGCGGCCAGCACGGCCACGAGGCACAGGACGACGGCGACCAGCCCGCGCCCCGGCCCGCTCACGCCCCGAACGTCCAGAGCTTGTTCCCGAGGAAGTTGCACGGCGTGGCCGCGGCCACGGCGATGGCCTGCGCGACGACCTCGCCCAGGCCGGCGGCGCTGACCAGCAGCTCGAGCAGCACCAGGTTGACCACGAACCCGGCAAGGCTGACCACGAGGAAGCGCGCGGCCTGGTGGCCCGCGTGGCCGTCGCCGGCGGCGAAGGTCCAGTGCCGGTTCCACCAGAAGTTGTTGGTGACCGCGACGAGGAACGCGATGACCGCCGCGACGCGGTAGTCGAGCCCGAGGAGGTGGACGCAGCCGGCGAAGGCCAGCAGGTTGACCACGTAGCCGCTGGCGCCGACGGCCGTGAAGCGTGCGAGCTGCCACCACGACCGCGACTGGCGCAGTCCGCGGCGGACCCGCTCCCGGCGGCGCAGCTCGGCGGTGGCCTCGGACACGGCCGCAGGGTACCCGCCGCGCCGCTGCCGGCGGGTCACTGCGCGCCGAAGTGGGCTCGCACCATCGGCGCGACATCCGTGATCGACCAGGCGCCGCTGCCGGGCGCCGCGCCGCCCGCCGGCGCGCAGCCGGTGAAGACGAGCGAGCCCAGCGAGTCGGAGTGGTGCAGCGAGCCGTGGCTGCCGCCGCCGACGTGGTCGGCCCCGCCCCAGTCGGGGAACTCGTAGCCGGGCGCCGCCGACAGCAGGACGTCGCCCGACGTGGCGCACGACAGCGCGGCCCACACGCGGCGCAGCGCGTCGGGGTAGGCCGGGGTCTCGATCCCGCCGTCGGCGATCTCGCCGTGGAGCGCCTCGAGCTCGCCCTCGACCGCCCAGCCGTTGCCGCGGGCGTCGCGCACCTGCGCGCCGGGGGCGAAGCGCAGCTCGCCGCGGCCCGGCGCCCGCAGCACCGCGCGGTCGCCGTCGCGCCAGGCGACGAGGTCGACGCCCGGGACCTGCTCGGCGGTCGCGACGGCGCGCGCGACGGTGCCGGCGCGGTCGCCGTCGCCCAGCGCGTAGACCATCGCCGCGCGCTGGTTGGGGCACAGCGCGATCTCCGCGTCGTCGGCGCCGCCCCGCCCGGCCCCGGCGACCCGCCAGTCCGCGAAGGCGCCCTGAAGGTCGATCCGCTCCTCGACCGCGGCGTGCGAGTGGTCGGCGCAGATGACGACCGCGTGCGTGTCGAGCAGCGCGTCGATGCCGCCGACGGCGTCGGCCACGCGCTGGAGCTGCTGGTCGGCCGCGGCGATCGACACCGGCTGCGCGTGGGGCCCGTTCTTGTGCGAGTGCGTGTCGTTGTCGGGCAGCGACAGCAGCAGGAAGTCGTACAGGTCGCGCGCCGCCAGCCACGCGCCGACGCAGCCGGAGTGGCGGTCGCGCACGCCCGGCATCCCGAGCTGGCTGCGGCAGCCGGTCTCACGGCTGGCGAAGATGTCGGCGTAGAAGAGCTCGCGCGGGCCCATGACCGGCTTCTTGAACAGGGTCCCGGCCAGCCGCGTGAGCGCGGTCTCGCGCGAGATCTCGTGCTCGTGGCGGCCGCGGTAGACGAGGTACGTCGTCCCCGCCGTGCGCACCCCGGCGTCGTCGAGCGACTCGTAGATCGTGGGCGCGTCGGGCGCGAGATGGCGCCCGTTGAGGTTGTAGACGGTGTCGGTCAGCTGCCGGCCGATGCCCAGCTTGCGCGCCGCGCGGAAGGACGAGCCGTACTCGACGTAGCGCTGCTCCTCCCGCGACCACCAGTTCATCCCGGGGATCCGATGGCGGTCCTGGAGCACGCCGGTGGCGATCGACGTCGCGCACACCGGCGTGACCGAGGGGAACGCGGCGCACAGCTCCGGCACGAAGGTGCCGCGCTCGAGCACCGCGGCGATGACGGGCGCGTCGCCCTGGTCGACGGCCCGCTGGAGCATCGACGGCTTGCAGCCGTCGATGACGGCCAGCAACAGCGCGCGGCGGCGGTCCGCGCTCACCGCAGGATGCGCAGGCCCGCGTACTTCTGGCCGGCGCGGCGCCGGCCCGTGACCAGCAGCGCGAGCAGGAAGCCGACCGCGAGGATCGCCAGCGGCGGCACGAGCACGCTCAACGCCGCGACCACCAGCCCGGCGGCCTCCGCGTACAGCGGCAGCGCGGCGGCGGCCTCGCGGTCGCCGGCGCTGGCAAAGCGGCTGCGCACGCGCGCGAACAGCGAGCGCGTCACGAGGCTGGCGAGATACGCCAGCGCGGCGCCGATGAGCAGCCCGTACCACCACGTGTCGTGGCGGTCGTCGATCGTCGCGGCGCACAGCAGCGCGCCGAGGGCGATGCCGATGCCGCCGAGCGCGGCCTCCCCCGGGCCTTCGTCGAGCCGCGGGCGCAGCAGCACCGACGCGACGAGGGCGACGACGAGCACGATCAGCCAGATCGGCGACTCGAGGAACGAGAACGCCGTGCCGTCGAAGTCGACGCCGACGTCGCCGAGCGCGAGCGCGCCGGTGACCAGGGCGGGCAGGAACGGGCGCAGGCCGGTCGCGGACGCGACCCCCATGCCCTGGAGGATGTCGAGGAGCAGCTTCATCGGTACCGTCCGCACAGGCTATGACAGACCGCAGGTCCGACCGCGTCCCCGCCGAAGCCCCTGAGAGATGAACCGCCCGCCGCAGCGCCCAGCCTCCAGCGACCTCGAGCGCTACGCCGGCCTGTTCGCGTCGCGCACGCGCCAGATGAAGTCGTCCGCGATGCGCGACCTCATGGCGCTGACCGAGCGCCCCGAGGTGATCTCGCTGGCCGGCGGCCTGCCCGACACGTCGACCTTCCCCGCCGAGAGCTTCGCCTCGATCATGGCGCGCGTGGCGGTGGACTCGTGCGCGGCGGCGCTGCAGTACGGGCCCACCGAGGGGCTGGGCCTGGTCAAGGACGCGATCCGGCACGTGATGGCCGCCGAGGGCAACGTCGTCGACCCCGAGGACATCCTCGTCACCACCGGCGGGCAGCAGGTCATCGACCTGGTCTGCAAGACGCTGCTGGACCCGGGCGACGTCGTGGTGGCCGAGGCGCCGACCTACCCGGGCGCGGTGCCGACGTTCTGCGCCTACCAGGCCGACGTCGTGCAGATCGAGATGGACGGCGACGGGATGCCGATCGACGCCCTCGAGGAGACGCTCGACCGGCTGGAGGCCGAGGGCCGGCGCCCGAAGTTCATCTACACCATCCCGAACTTCCAGAACCCGGGCGGCGTGACGATGTCGCTGCCGCGCCGCAAGCGGCTCGTCGAGGTCGCGCGCGAGCGGGAGATCATCGTCCTGGAGGACAACCCGTACGGGCTGCTGCGCTACGAGGGCGAGCCGCTGCCGACGCTGCTCGAGCTGGGCGGCGGCGACTACATCATCTACCTCGGGACGTTCTCGAAGATCCTGTCGGCCGGGCTGCGGCTCGGCTGGGCCGTGGCGCCGGCGCCGGTTCTCCAGAAGATGAACCTCGGCAAGCAGGGCGCCGACCTGTGCACCTCGTCGCTGACGCAGCACTTCGTCGCGGCGTACTTCGCCGAGGGCCGCTGGGAGCCGTACCTGGAGTCGCTGCGGGACCTCTACCGCCGGCGCCGCGACACGATGCTCGGCGCGCTCGCCGAGCACTTCCCCGCCGAGGCGTCGTGGACCGAGCCCGAGGGCGGCCTGTTCCTGTGGGCGACGCTGCCCGACTACGTCGACACGACCGACCTGCTGGCGCGGGCGCTGCAGCGCGACGTCGCCTTCGTCCCCGGCCGCGGCGCCTACCTCGACGGGCGCGGCGGGTCCTCGATGCGCCTGAACTTCTCGGGCGTGGGCGACGACGAGATCCGCGAGGGGATCCGCCGCATCGGCGAGGTCCTCGGCGAGCAGCTCGAGCTCTTCGGCGCGCTGACGGGCCGCCCGCCGGGCGCGGGCGCCAAGCGCACGCCGCCACCGCGGACGCGGGCCGCGGACGGTGCCCCCGAGGCGGATCCGGAGCTGGCCGACGTGCTGCACCTGCCGCGTCCCGGCGAGCAGCGCAGCCGGCGCGGCGCCGGCGGCACGCGGTGAGGCGATGAGCCGCGTCGCGGTGCTCAAGGGCGGGCGCTCGCTGGAGCGCGAGGTGTCGCTGCGCTCCGGCGCGCGCGTCGAGGACGCGCTCCAGCGCCTCGGCCACGAGGTCCACGGGATCGACGTCGACCACGACCTCGTCCGCCGGCTGCGCGAGCTCCAGCCGGACGTCTGCTTCCTGGCCCTGCACGGGCGCGACGGCGAGGACGGAACCGTCCAGGAGCTGCTCGAGATCCTCGGGATCCCGTACACGGGGTCCGGCGTCTCCGCCTGCATCCGCTGCTCGGACAAGGTGCTGGCCAAGCACCACATGGTCGACGCGGGGATCCCGACCCCGGCCTTCGTGGCGTTCACCGAGACGGCGTTCAAGCAGCTCGGCGCCGCCGACGCGCTCGGCGAGATCGAGGCGCGGATCGGCTTCCCCATGGTCGTCAAGCCCGCCGACCAGGGCAGCGCGCTGGGCCTGCGCATCGCCCGGTCCGCCGCCGACGTGCCGGCCGCCCTGGTCGCCGCGTTCTCGTACTCCTCCAAGGTCCTGCTCGAGCGGCACGTCGCCGGCCGCGACCTCGCGGTGTCGGTGCTCGACGGCGCGGCGCTGCCGATCGTCGAG
The DNA here is from genome assembly GCA_035765735.1 of Baekduia sp. Classification (GTDB taxonomy): domain Bacteria; phylum Actinomycetota; class Thermoleophilia; order Solirubrobacterales; family Solirubrobacteraceae; genus Baekduia. Next base: position 70,272 of record DASTWY010000024.1, read on the forward strand.
GCGGTGCCCGAGGGCGACGTCTACGACTTCGACGCCCGCTACGAGATCGGGCGCACCCGCTTCGTGTGCCCGGCCGACCTGCCCGACGCGGTCGCCGCCCGCGCCCGGGAGCTGGCCGTCGCGGTGCACGAGCTGCTCGGCTGCCGCGACGTGTCGCGGGTCGATCTGCTCTGCGACGACGCGGGCGAGCTCCACGTGCTGGAGGTCAACGTGATCCCCGGCATGACCGAGACCAGCCTCCTCCCCCAGGCCGCCGACGCGGCCGGCGTGCGCTTCGACGAGTTGATCGCCCGCCTCGTGGACCGGGCGCTGGCGCGTCAGCCCTCGCTGGCGAAGTCCTCCGGCGTCACCGAGGCGACGCCTGCCCCACGGCGCTAACCCTCGCTGGCAAAGTCCTCCGGCGTCACCTGATCCAGGAACTCCTTGAACCGGTCGACGACCTCCTCGGTGTCCTCGACCTCGTGCTCGAACTCGATGGCCGACTCGGCGATCACGTCCTCCGCCGCGAAGATCGGCGCGCCGGAGCGGACGGCGATGGCGAGGGCGTCGCTGGGCCGGGAGTCGATCTCCACGTCGCGCCCGTTGATGCTCAGCGTGATCGCCGCGAAGAAGGTGTTGTCCCGGAGCTCGGTGACGGCGACCTGCGTGCACTTGACCTCGAGCTCACCGAGCATGTCGCAGAGCAGGTCGTGCGTCATCGGGCGCGGCGTCGTGGCGCCCTGAAGCTTCATCAGGATGGCTGCCGCCTCCGGATGTCCGATCCAGATGGGCAGGAACTTGTTGCTGTCGACCGTCTTCAGGAGCACGATCGGCTGCTTGCCGACCATGTCGAAGCTCACGCCGTAGATCACCATTTCCTGCACGACAAGGGCTCCTCGGTGGGGTCTGGCCAGTATAGGACTGCCCCGTGCGGCGCCCCGCCGCTCATGGGCGCGCAGACGCTGACCGCGGGGAGACCCGCACCGCCCCGGTCGGCGCGGTCCAGCGCGGAGCCCTACGAGGCGACGCGGTAGAGCTCCCACTCGTCGTCGACGCCCTTCAGTCGATGGCGCCCGAGCGGCGTTCGGCGTCCATGACGGCGCTGAGGTCGTCGAGGCGCCGTTCCGGGTCGGTCATCTTGTCGATCGACACCCGTCCGACAGCCCGGGGACGTAGACCACGTCGACCGCACGGTCGTCTGCGTCAGGCGGAGCACGAAAAAGGCCCCGTCCGGGGCCTTGCGAGTGGGCGATCCAGGATTCGAACCTGGGACCTCTTCCTTATCAGAGAAGCGCTCTAACCGACTGAGCTAATCGCCCCTGCGGCGGGGAAGTGTAGCGCGGGCTCAGGCCCCGTGGCGTGCCCGCCGGGCGAGCTCGAGCGCCTCGTCGACCGAGCCCACGACGAGCTCCACCTTGTACCCGGTCCCCCGCGGCCGGACGGCCACCTCGGTGCCCAGCACGCCGGCGAGCGCATCGGCGATCTCACCGGCCGCGGCCGCCTGATCGGGGTGGACCGCGCGCGACGAGCGCGTCGGACGGCCGTCGGCGGCCGCCGCGTTCGCCTCCCGCGCCCGCTCCTCGGTGACCCGGACCGACCAGCCGCCGTCGGCGGCCGCCCGCGCCAGGCGCCGGCGATCGGTCTGGTCCTCCGCGAGGAGCAGCGCCCGGCCGTGTCCTTCGGTCAGGTCGCCGGACTCGAGCAGGGCCAGCGCCTCGTCCGGGAGGTCGAGGATCCGCAGCAGGTTGGACACCGCCACCCGGCTGCGGCCCACCCGCTTGCCCACCGCCTCGCGCGTGAGACCCAGCTCCTCGACCAGGGCGGCGACGGCGCGCGCCTCCTCGACGGGATTGAGGTCCTCGCGCGCCATGTTCTCGACGAGCGCGACCTCGAGCGTGGTCGCGTCGTCGCGCTCCTGGACGATCGCGGGAACAGACTCCAGCCCCGCCAGCCTGGCCGCGCGCCAGCGCCGCTCGCCGGCCACGAGCTCGAAGCGCCCGCCCGCCTTGGGCCGGACCAGCACCGGCTGCAGGATGCCCTGCTCGCGGACCGAGTCCGCCAGGGCGTGCAGGGCCTGCTCGTCGAACGAGCGGCGGGGCTGGTCGGGGTTGGGGGCGATCAGCTCGACGGCGAGGTCGCGCAGCTCCGGGGCCGCCTCGCCGCCCTCCGGCTGCGACACGCTCAGGATCGCCGCGAGGCCGCGGCCCATGCCGCGCTCAGCCACGGGCGGCCACCTCCTTGGCCAGCTCGAAGTACGCGTCGGAGCCCGCGCAGTGCGGGTCGTGGTGGATCACCGGCCGTCCGTAGCTCGGCGCCTCGCCGATGCGGACGTTGCGCGGGATCACCGTGTCGAAGACCAGGTCCGGGAAGTGCTCGCGGACCTCACGCTCGACGTCGCGGCTCAGGCGCGTGCGCCCGTCGTGCATCGTGAGCAGCATCCCGGCGACGACGAGGCGGGGGTTCAGCTCGCGCTGGACGAGCGCCAGCGTGTCGAGCAGGCCGGCGAGGCCCTCGAGCGCGAAGTACTCGGTCTGGACCGGCACGATCACGCGGTCGGCCGCGACGAGCGCGTTGACGGTCAGCGGACCCAGCGACGGCGGGCAGTCCAGCAGCGTGAAGGCGTAGCGGTCGCGAACGGAGCCGAGCGCATCCCGCAGCCGCCGCTCGGAGCCGGGCTGGCGCGGCAGCTCGACGTTGGCGCCGGCGAGGTCCGGCGAGGACGGCATCACCGACAGGCGCTCGATCGTGGACGGCTTGATCGCGTCCTCGGCGGTGGCGTCCCCGGAGAGCACGTCGTAGACGTTGGGCACCGCGTCCTTCGGCAGCCCGAGGCCGACGGTGGCGTTGGCCTGCGGGTCGATGTCGACGAGCAGCGTCTCGTAGCCCGCCTCCGCGATGCAGGCGGCGACGTTGACGGCGGTGGTCGTCTTCCCCACCCCGCCCTTCTGGTTCGCGATGGCGTAGACGGTGCCCATTCGGCGCTCCACGGTAGCGGCGGACGCGGTCGGACGGCACGTCGGCTTGCACGGCCGTTCGGCCGCCGGACCTCACGCTCAGGTCGAGGCTCGGAGGGGTCGTTTGCGGGCCATTCCGTCGCGGCGGGGGTATCCAGGCGGGGTGGCTCTCACCTTCACGTAGAGGTGAAGATGGCGTTCTCCAGACCCGTCGAAGGGCGCAACCGGGAGGGGTTCCCGCGGTTCGAGGCCCAACGTCTCCGCAGCCGCTACTCCATCACGCTCCTCGGACGGATCCCTTCCGGCTTTCCACGCCACCAGCGAACCTCCTTCCCGCAGCAGCGGCGCCGCGTACTCGACCAGCACGCTCAACGGTGCCAGCGCGCGCGCTGTCACGACATCCTGGCGACCCAGGCCCTCCCGCCAGCTCTCGGCTCGCGCGTTGACCACCGCGACGTTCCGCAGCGACGCCGCCTCCGCGGCCCGCCGCAGGAACTCGCACTTGCGCCCGACGCTCTCCACCAGCGCGACCTCCGCCTCCGGCACGGCCACCGCCAGGGCCAGGCCGGGGAACCCTCCCCCGCTTCCGAGATCCGCCAGCCGCGCGGCCTGACGCACGGCGGGGACGTCCAGCGCCACGAGCGAGTCCGCCACATGCACGTCGACACCTTCCAGCGGCTCCCGCACCGTCGTGATCGACACCGGCTCCACCGCCACCAGCTCCAGCACCGTCCGAAGCTGACCAGCCGCAGCCGCCGGCAGCGCCCACCGCTCCGCCAACCCTCTCAGCCGCGCATCTAAGACGTCGCTCATCGCGCGCAGGCTACGAGCAAGTCGGCACGATGACGTTTCACGTGGAACGCCCGCCTGTGCCCACACTCGCCGCCAACGGCGTTCGACGCCGTTTCACATGAAACGCACCGGGCTGGCGCGCTGTTTCACATGAAACGCAGCGACACCGCTACGAGCCCTGCAACGGGGTCACCACGAGATGCCGCTCGGGCTCATCGCCCTCGCTGTGCGTCTCGACCCCACCACGCTCACGCAGGTACTCGTGAACGTGCTTCCGCTCGCTGGCGGTCATCGAATCGAGCGCGACCGGCCGTCCGTACTCCTCGGCCTCGATGGCGGCCTGGTCGGCCTGCTTCTCGAGCGCCTCACGCCGGCGCGCCCGGTAGCTCTCGGCGTCCACCACGATCCGTCGGCGCTCGACGGAGGGGTCGGCGAGCAGGATCCGCTGCGCCAGGTGCTGGACCGCGTCGATCGTCTGCCCGTGGCGGCCGATGAAGAGCCCGAGCTCCTCGCCGTGCAGCGTGCCGGTGAGGCACTCCTCGTTCGAGGTGACCTCGACCGTGGCGTCGAGCCCCAGGGCCCCGGCGATCCGCTCGAGCAGCTCCTGGAGGGTCTCCTCCTGCGTGCGCTCGGCCATCGTCAGCGCCTCCGTCCCGAGCGCTTGCGCTTGCGCTGCCGCGGTGGTGTCGGCGGGGCCTTCGTCACACGGGCCTCCTCCTGCTCCGGCTCGCCGCGCTTTGGCTCGGACGACCCCGTCCCCGCGGCACCGGTCAGCCGCTCTAGGAACCCGCCGCCACCGGCCCCGCTGGGCTTGGCGCCGTTGGTCCCGGTGGCCGGCATCGCCGGCGGCTGGCCCTGGCCGATGACGCGGCGCAGGAACTGCTGCTGGCCGATCGTCCAGAAGTTCGTCGTGATCCAGTACATGATCAGGCCGGCCGGGAAGCGGAAGATGAAGGTCACGAAGATGAACGGCAGGAACAGCATGATGTACCGCTGGTTCTTGTCAGCGGTCGCCGTCATCATCAGCAGGCTCGACACCAGCTGAGACCCCACGTAGAGCACGACCAAGGCGATCAGCACACCGCCGGTCGCCTTGTCGGTGATGTCGTGGATGAACCAGAACGCCGAGTCGGGGCTCGACCCGCACGGCTTCGGGTTCGGCGCGTTGGCGATCGGGTTGATCGCCGGGCAGATGTCGTGCCGCAGGTCCTTGCGGAGCATGTAGTACAGCGACAGGAAGACCGGCAGCTGGGCCACAAGCGGGAGACACGAGGCGAACGGGTTCACCTTGTTCTCCTGGTAGAACTTCATCGTCTCCTGCTGGAGGCGCTGCTTGTCGTCCTTGTACTTCTCCTGCAGCTTCTTCAGCTCGGGCGCGATGCGCTGCAGCGCCTGCATCGACCGGAACTGCTTGACGGCCAGCGGCAGCAGCAGCGCGCGCACGCAGATCGTCAGCAGGATGATCGACAGGCCCCAGCTGGCGCCGATCGAGTCGTGGAAGAACTTCAGGACGCTCTCGAAGACGTCGACGAGCGGCTGGAGGATGTTCGCGGTGATGGGGACCATGAGGCTCAGGCGTGCGGGTGCCGCGTTCGGGCGGGCGGCGTGCGGAAGAGGTGCTGCGCGTCGACGGGGTCGTAGCCGCCGTGGCTCCACGGGTTGCAGCGCAACAGGCGCCAGACGGCGAGGACCAGGCCGCGGAGTATGCCGTACCGCTGAATCGCCTGCGCGGCGTAGGCCGAGCAGGTCGGCTCGTACTTGCAGCGCCGCGGCAGCAGCGGCGAGATCAGGCGCTGGTAGGCGACGATCGGCGCCACGGCGACCTGACGCACGACCCGGGTGACGGTGGAGCTCACGACCGTGCGGACGGCTTCTCGCCCAGCGCGCGGCCGATGAGCTCGGCCAGCGCGCCGCGCAGTCCGTCGAGGCCCTCGCGGTCCGCCAGCTCCCGCGCCTCGGGGCGGGCGACCACCACGACGTCGGTGTCCGGCGGCAGCCGCTGGCCCTCCTCCGCGAACGCCTCGCGCAGGAGCCGCTTGACCTTGTTGCGCTCGACGGCGCCGCCCACCTTCCGCGACACCGACAGCCCCAGGCGCGGCCCGGCCGACAGCTCCGGGGAGGCCGTGGACTCCCCGCGTGGGAACGTGTAGAGGACCAGGTGCCGGTTGCCGAGCGAGCGGCCCTGGCGGTAGACGCGCTCGAACTCGGCGCTGCGGGAGAGCCGGCCTCGCTTCGGACGCCGTGCGCTGCCACCCACGCGCGGGAGCGCGTCCACGGTCAGACGGTCAGCCGCTTGCGGCCCTTGTCGCGCCGGCGCTTGAGGGTGAGGCGACCGGCGCGGGTCGCCATGCGGGCACGGAAACCGTGCGCGCGGGCGCGCTTGCGTCGCTTGGGCTGGTAGGTGCGCTTCATCCGTCTGTGCTCCGTGCTAAGTGGGGTCGGAAGACCGGCGGGCCAGTCTAGCGAGCCTTCCCGCACCGCGGCCGTCCACCGGTTTTCCCACACCGATCCACAGCTGTCCACAGCACCGCGAGCCGCGCTCGCGGCGGCTTTTCTGCGGCATTTGCGCGCTCCCCCCGGCGGACGCCCGACACACCCCCGAACGGCTCCGGTCACCTGCTACGTTTCTCGCCGCGAGGAGGTCGGGCGGGTCCATCGGACCACGCCGCCCCTCGGTCCTCACCCTGTTCGCCGCGCCCGCTCCGGAGGAGCCGCTTTCCCCTGCCGTGACGCCGGATCCCGCTCATATCTGGACGCGCCTGCGCGCCGAGATCCGTCAGCGGGTCCAGGACGCCACGACCTACGACATCTGGCTCGAGCCGCTGCGCTGGGGCGGCCTGGACGGCGACCGCATCATCCTGCTCGCCCCCGCCGAGGTGCGCGCGTGGGTCGAGGAGCGCTTCGCGGCCATCCTCCTGGCGGCCTCGCGCGCGGCCACGCAGGATCCCTCCGTCCGGGTGGAGGTGCGACCGGACACCGACGCCGACGCCGGCTCCCCCACCCGCTCTCGCAGGGCAGGAGCCGCGCCCGAGCCCGCGCCGGCGGTCTCGCTCTTCGCCGACGAGCCGTCGCGCCTGAACCCGAAGTTCACCTTCGAGCAGTTCGTCATCGGCGATGCCAACCGATTCGCCCATGCCGCCGCCCTGGCCGTCGCCGAGCTTCCCGCCCAGGCCTACAACCCGCTGTTCGTCGTCGGCCCGCCGGGCGTCGGCAAGACCCACCTCCTCCACAGCATCGGCAACTACGTGCGCGCGTACGGCGGCGGCCTCACGGTCCGGTACACGACGGTGGAGCGCTTCACCAACGAGTTCGTCGCCGCCATCCAGGCGCGGGACGTGGACGCCTTCAAGCACCGCTACCGCAACAACGACGTCCTGCTCATCGACGACGTCCAGTTCCTGGAGAGCAAGGTCAAGACGGAGGAGGAGTTCTTCCACACCTTCAACGCCCTGCTGGAGACCGGCAGCCAGCTGGTGCTCACGTCCGACCGGCCCCCGCGCGACATGGCCGCGCTCCAGGACCGGCTCCGGCAGCGCTTCGAGTCCGGCCTCCTCGTCGACATCCGCGAGCCCGACGACGCCACGCGGCTCGCCGTGCTGCGCAAGCGCGCCCACCACGACGGCATCGCCCTCGCCGAGGACGGCGTCCTCGACCTCATCGCCGCGCGCGTCACCGACAACATCCGCGGCCTCGAGGCGGCGCTGATCCGCGTGGTGGCCTACGCCTCCCTCACCGACGCGCCGATCGACCGCACGCTCACCGACCGGGTCCTCACCGACCTCTACGGCCGCGCGACCCGGGCGGCCGCCGCCGGCCCTCCCACCGTCGAGCGCATCCAGGACCTCGTCGCCGAGGCGTTCGGCCTCAGCCGCGAGGAGCTCCTCTCCCCCAATCGCAGCGCACGCGTGGCATGGCCGCGGCAGGTCGCGATGTACCTTGCCCGCGAGCACACGCGCGACACGCTCCCGTCGATCGGGGCGAGCTTCGGCGGCCGCGACCACTCGACCGTCGTGCACGCCTGCAAGCGCACCGCCGACCGCATGGGCAGCGACCCCGAGGTCTTCGACGCCGTGCGCGCGCTCACCGAGCAGCTCGGCACAGCCGGGCGCGATCCTGCGGTTTGACCGGCGTTGTTGACAGACTCCGTCGGCTCCGTGTGCGCGAATCCCCCGCAACCTCCGGTCATCAGCGCGTCTGTCCACAGATCCACAGGCCCTATGACTCCTGAATCTCTGTCTTGAGGTCTTCATCGTGAAGCTTTCGACGTCGAGCGCCGAACTGCTCGCCCAGCTCCAGTCCGTCTCCCGGGTCGCATCCACCCGCAGCGCCGTGCAGGCGCTCTCCGGCGTGCAGCTTGCCGCCACGACCGCGGGCGTGGAGCTGCGCGCCACCGACACCGAGATGGCCCTTCGCGTCCCGCTGGCCGCCGAGGTCGCCCGCGAGGGCACCGTCGTCCTCCCCGCGCGCCTGCTCCTCGACGTGGCGCGCAGCCTGCCGCGTGACGCCGAGCGCGTCGAGCTCGAGCTGCGCCCCGAGCAGCAGGACGTCGAGGTGGTCGGCGGCTCGGCCAAGTTCCACCTGCGCACGCTGCGTGGCGAGGACTTCCCGCCGCTGCCGGGCGTCGGTGGGTCCGATGCCGACGACACCGTCGTCACGGTCCCCGCCCCCGCGTTCGTGGCCACCATCGAGAAGGTCTCGAAGTCGGCCTCGCGGGACGAGACCCGGCCGATCCTCACCGGCATCCTCGTCTCGGCGTCCGGCGCGGAGCTGCGGATGGTCGCCACCGACTCGTACCGCCTGAGCGTCAAGGAGACGGCGCTCGAGACGCCGCTGGAGAGCGGGTTCGAGGCCAACGTGCCGGCCCGCGCCCTCGACGAGCTCCGCTCCATCGTCGGCAGCACCGGCGCGGAGACGATCCGCATCGGCGTCCGGGCCAACCAGGTGGTCTTCGAGATCGGCGGCGCGGTCCTCTCGTCGCGGCTGATCGACGGCCAGTTCCCGAACTACCGCCAGCTGCTGCCCGAGAGCTTCGAGCACGAGCTGCGGATCAGCGGCGAGGAGCTCGGCGACGTCGTCAAGCGCATCAGCCTGATGGCGCAGAAGAACGCGCCGCTGCGGCTGAGCTTCGCCGACGGGCAGCTGACCGTCTCGGCCCAGACGCCCGACGTCGGCGAGGCCAGCGAGCCCCTCCCCGTGCCGTTCGCCGGCGAGCCGTTCGAGATCGGCTTCAACCCGGACTTCCTGCGCGACGGCCTCGACAGCGTCGGCTCGGGCGACCTGATCCTGAAGCTCATCAGCCCCTTGCGGCCCGGCCTGATCGAGGGCGCCGACGACAGCGGCTTCCTCTACCTGATCATGCCGATCCGCCTGAACGTGTAGCCCGTCATGCGCGTCGAGCGCCTGCGACTGCGCGACTTCCGGACCTACGCGTCCGCGGACGTGGCGCTCGGGTCCGCGCTGACGGTCGTCCACGGGCCCAACGGCGCCGGCAAGACCAACCTGCTCGAGGGCCTCTACTTCGGCTGCACGTCGCGCTCATGCCGCACGACCAACGAGCGGGAGGTCGTGCGCTTCGAGGCCGAGGCCGCCCGCGTCGAGGTCGACGTGCGCGATCGCGACGGCGGGCACACGCTCAGCGTCGGCTTCCAGCCCGGCCAGCCGAAGCGCCTGCGGGTCGACGGCGCGCCGGTCGAGCGGCTGACCGACAGCCCGGCTCGGCCGCTGGTCAGCGTCTTCCTCCCCGACCGCCTCGAGCTGGTGAAGGGTGCGCCCTCGCTGCGCCGCGCGCACCTCGACCAGGTCGTCGCGGCCCTCTGGCCGGCCCGCGCCGCGACGCGTGCGTCGTACTCGCGGGCGCTGGCGCAGCGCAACGCGCTGCTCGGCCGTGTCCGCGCCGGCCGCGTGGGCGCGGCGGCGCTCGACGCGTGGGATGCCGAGCTGGCGCGCTGGGGCATCGCGCTGCGCGACGACCGGGCGGCGGCGGTCGACCTCGTCGCCGCGCGGTTCCCGGCCCAGGCCGAGGAGCTCGGCCTCGCCGGCGCGGCGGAGCTGCGCTACCGGCCGCGGACGCGAGCGGCGGACGCGGGGGAGCTGGCCGCCGAGCTGGGCGAGCGCCGCGCCTCCGACCTCGACCGCGGCTTCACGCAGCACGGACCTCACCGCGACGACGTGGCCCTGCTGCGCGACGGGCGCGAGCTGCGATCGTTCGGCTCCCAGGGCGAGCAGCGCCTCGCGCTGCTGGCGCTGCTCATGGCCGAGCGCTCGGTGCTCGCGGCCGAGCGCGGTGCTCCGCCGCTCCTGCTGCTCGACGACGTGATGAGCGAGCTCGATGCCGACCGGCGCGCCCTGCTGGTGCAGCGCCTGGACGACGGCGGCCAGTCGGTCGTCACCACGACCGACCTCGCGCACGTGCCGGGCGCCGACGCCGCCGGCGTGGTCCGCCTGGCCGTCTCGGGCGGGCGCGACCGGTCCACCGTCCTCCAGGACGCTGCGGCGCCGGAGGCGGCATGAGGCGCCGGGCTCCACGGCCGCTGGGCACCGCGATCGGCGAGCTCACGGAGCGGCTGGCGCCCAAGTCGACGCTCGCCGACGTCCAGCGCGTGTGGCCGGAGGCCGTCGGCACGGCGGTCGCGCGCGAGGCGACGCCGACGGCCGAGCGTGACGGGACGCTGACGATCACGTGCCGCTCGTCGGTCTGGGCGCAGGAGCTGGATCTCATGGGTCCGGAGCTCGTCGAGCGCCTCAACGCGGCCCTCGGCGGACACGGCGGAGCGCGGATCACGGGCCTGCGGTGCGTCGCGGCGCCGCCCCGGTCGTGGGCGGCCCAGGGCGGCGACGAGGGCCGCTGAGCGGGCGTCCCGGAGAACGCGTCGTCCGGCGCCGGCGCTGCGCGCAACTTTTCCTGCGATTTGCAGGCCTTTCGACACCGCGCGCGGAGCGGGTTGGAGCAGTCGCTGTGCTATCATTCTGACAACCACTTTCTTACGCCCCGGTCGGGCTCGACCGAGCCCACGATCGGGGCGTTCTGCGTCAGGAACGCAGTCACATGGCGAACGAGAACGGCAAGCAGAACCGCCAGGGCTCGGCCGCCTACGACGCCCAGGACATCACCGTCCTCGAGGGCCTCGAGGCGGTCCGCAAGCGACCGGGCATGTACATCGGCTCGACGGGCATCCGCGGGCTGCACCACCTCGTCTACGAGGTGGTCGACAACTCCGTCGACGAGGCGCTGGCGGGCTTCGCGACGCGCGTCGACGTCACGATCCACCCCGACAACAGCGTCACCGTCCGCGACGACGGCCGCGGCATCCCCGTCGGCATCGTCGAGAAGGAGGGGCGTCCGGCCGTCGAGGTCGTGCTGACCGTCCTGCACGCCGGCGGCAAGTTCGGCGACGGCGGCGGCTACAAGGTGTCGGGCGGCCTGCACGGCGTCGGCGTCTCGGTGGTCAACGCGCTGTCGGAGACCGTCAAGGTCGAGGTCGTCCGCGAGGGCTTCCACTGGGTCCAGGAGTACGACCGCGGCGCCCCGCGGTACGAGCTCCGCAAGGCCGAGCCGATGGCGAAGGGGGAGGGCACCGGCACGTCGGTGACCTGGCTCCCGGACGCCGAGGTCTTCGAGACCGTCGAGCACGACTTCTCCGTCCTCGAGCAGCGGCTGCGCGAGACGGCGTACCTCACGCGCGGCCTGCGCATCACCCTCACCGACGAGCGGGGCGGCGGCGGCAAGCGCGTCGAGTTCCACTTCGAGGGCGGCATCGAGGACTTCGTCTCGTACATGAACGAGAACAAGGAGCCCCTGGGCAAGAAGGTCGTCTACTTCGAGGGCGAGTCCGACGAGGGCTACGTCGAGGTGGCGATGCAGTGGAACTCCTCGTACCAGGAGTCCGTCTTCTCGTTCGCCAACAACATCAACACGCACGAGGGCGGGGCGCACCTCTCGGGCTTCCGCTCGGCGCTCACGCGCACGCTCAACCGCTACGCGCGCGAGAAGGGCGAGCTCAAGGAGAAGGACGACAACCTCACGGGCGAGGACGTCCGCGAGGGACTGACGGCCGTCATCTCGGCCAAGCTCAGCGACCCGCAGTTCGAGGGTCAGACGAAGACCAAGCTCGGCAACCCGGGGATGGAGGGCTTCGTCGCGTCGATCGTGAACGCGAAGCTGGCCGAGTTCCTCGAGGAGAACCCGGGCGAGGCCCGCGCGATCATCCGCAAGGCGGTGCAGGCCGCCCAGGCGCGGTCCGCCGCCCGCAAGGCGCGCGACCTCACGCGCCGCAAGAGCGCGCTGGAGAACTCGCGCCTCCCGGGCAAGCTCGCCGACTGCTCGGTGAAGGATCCCACGCTTGCGGAGATCTTCATCGTGGAGGGCGACTCCGCGGGCGGCTCGGCCAAGCAGGGCCGCGACCGCAACACGCAGGCGGTGCTGCCGCTGCGCGGCAAGATCCTCAACGTGGAGAAGGCGCGCATCGACCGCGTGCTCAAGAACGCCGAGATCCAGGCGCTCATCACCGCGCTGGGCACGGGCATCCGCGACGAGTTCGACATCGAGCAGGCGCGGTACCACAAGGTCGTGCTGATGACGGACGCCGACGTCGACGGGGCCCACATCCGGACGCTCGTCCTGACGCTGCTGTTCCGCGAGATGCCCCAGCTGATCGAGGCCGGCTACGTCTACATCGCCAAGCCGCCGCTCTACAAGCTCAAGCAGGGGCGCAACGAGCGCTACATCGAGAAGGAGTCGGAGCTCGAGGAGGTCCTGCTCTCCGACAAGCTCGAGAAGATCCGCGTCACGGACCGCACGGGCAACGAGTTCAAGCTCACCGAGGCCCGCTGGCAGCGCTACTCGCGCCTGCTCAAGCAGTACGAGGGCTGGGCGAGCTCGCTGCGCGCCGAGCACGGGCACGAGGTCGTCCGCTTCCTCGAGGAGGCCGGCCTGCTCGACGACCAGGCCGCCGACATCCAGGCGGTGTGCGCGTCGCTCGAGAAGCAGGACGAGTCGCGCCCTCATGAAACCCACATCATCGAGACCGACGACGAGCTGCTGATCGTCAAGGCGATCGAGCGCAAGACCGGCCTGGCGCAGACGCACCGGCTGCGGCGCGCGCTGTTCGAGTCGAACGACTACACGCAGTTCGTCAAGGTCAACGCGCAGCTCGTCGAGCTCGCCGGCGCGCCGCCGTTCAGCGTCGCGCTCGGCGACAAGTCCGAGGACGCCTACTCGTTCGAGGCGCTCCGGAGCGCCGTGCTCGAGGTCGCGCGGCGCGGCATCAACGTCCAGCGCTTCAAGGGGCTGGGGGAGATGAACGCCGACCAGCTCCGCGAGACCACGATGGACCCGGCGAGCCGCACGCTCCAGCAGGTGAGCGTCGAGGACGCCGCCGAGGCCGACCGGCTCTTCACGATGCTCATGGGCGACGTGGTCGAGCCGCGACGCGAGTTCATCGAGCAGAACGCGCGCGCCGTCGCGAACCTCGACGTCTGATGCGTCGAGGTTCCGCGGCCCGCACCACGATCCACCTGGAGGTGACCACGCATGGCGGTTGACGTCATCGGCGGCGGCAACATCGAGCCGCGCGCCCTCGAGGACGAGATGCGCACGGCGTACCTCGACTACGCCATGTCGGTCATCGTCGGGCGCGCGCTGCCCGACGTCCGCGACGGCTTGAAGCCCGTCCACCGGCGCGTGCTGTTCTCGATGAACGAGAACGGCCTCGGCCCGACACGCCCGTACGTGAAGTGCGCCCGCATCGTCGGCGAGGTCATGGGCCTCTACCACCCGCACGGCGACTCGGCGATCTACGACACGCTCGTCCGCCTGGCGCAGGACTTCTCCATGCGCCACCCGCTCGTCGACGGCCAGGGCAACTTCGGCTCGGTCGACGACGACCCGGCGGCGGCCATGCGGTACACGGAGGCGCGGCTGACGCGCCTCGCCACGGAGATGCTGCGCGACATCGACATGGACACGGTCGACTTCGTGCCCAACTACGACGGCTCCAAGCAGGAGCCGGTCGTCCTGCCGTCGCGGTTCCCGAACCTCCTCGTCAACGGCGGCACCGGCATCGCGGTCGGCATGGCCACCAACATCCCGCCGCACAACCTCGAGGAGGTCATCAGCGCGACGGTCGCGTTCATCGACGACCCCGACCTCGGCGTCGACGAGCTCCTGCAGCACATCAAGGGCCCGGACTTCCCGACCGGCGGCATCATCATGGGCAAGGCCGGCATCCGCGACGCCTACGAGACGGGTCGCGGGCGCGTGCGGGTCCGCGCCCGCGCGCACATCGAGGAGATCGGCCAGGGCAAGGAGGCGATCATCGTCACCGAGCTGCCCTACGCCGTGAAGAAGGGCGGCGACGGCGGCCTCATCACGAAGATCGCCGACCTCGTCCACGAGAAGAAGATCCCCGAGATCTCCGACCTGCGGGACGAGTCCGACCGCCGCGGCATGCGCCTCGTGATCGAGCTCAAGCGCGCGGTGAACCCGAAGGTCGTCCTCAACAAGCTCTACAAGCACACCTCGATGCAGTCGACGTTCGGGGTCAACATGGTGGCCCTGGTCGACGGCGTGCCACGGACGCTCTCGCTGCGCGAGGTGCTCCAGGCGTACGTCGCGCATCAGCGCGAGGTCATCGTCCGCCGCGCGAAGTTCGAGCTGGCGCAGAAGGAGGCCCGGGCCCACATCCTCGAGGGCCTCCTCATCGCGCTCGACAACCTCGACGCGGTCATCGAGATCATCCGCCAGTCGCGCGATCGCGAGTCGGCGCGCGAGCAGCTGGTCGAGCGCTTCGCCCTGTCGCCGATCCAGGCCAGCGCGATCCTCGACCTCCGCCTCTCGCAGCTGACCGCGCTGGAGACCGATCAGATCAAGCAGGAGCACGCGGACGTCATGGAGCGCATCCGCGAGCTGCGCGAGCTGCTCGGCGACGAGGCCAACGTGCGGGCGCTCATCAAGGAGGAGCTGCTCGAGATCTCCGAGCGCTTCGCCGATCCGCGCCGCACGGAGATCGCCCCGTCCGAGGACGAGCTGGACATCGAGGACCTGATCGCCGACCAGCAGATGGTCATCACGATCACGAAGTCCGGCTACATCAAGCGCGTGCCGCTGGCCACCTACCGCCAGCAGCGCCGCGGCGGCGTCGGCATCACCGGGATGGACCTCAAGGAAGGCGACTACATCGAGCACCTCTTCGTGTGCTCGACGCACGACTTCCTGCTGTTCTTCTCCAACCGGGGCAAGGTGTACCGGTCGAAGGTCTACGAGCTGCCGGAGGGCGCCCGCCAGTCCAAGGGCCGCGCGCTCGTCAACATCCTGCCGCTGCGCGAGAACGAGCGCGTGCAGTCCGTGCTCTCGACGCGAGACTTCAGCGAGTCGCCGTTCCTGGTCTTCGCGACCCGGAAGGGCGTCATCAAGAAGACCGAGTTCCAGGCCTACAACACGCCGATCAAGGCCGACGGGATCATCGCCATCAAGATCCGTGACGACGACGAGCTGATCGCCGTGCGCCGGGTCGACGAGGGGGACGAGATCATGATGGTCTCGAAGGCCGGGTTGGCGGTGCGCTTCGAGGAGGGTCAGGCCCGCGCCATGGGTCGCGACACCGGCGGCGTCCGCGGCATGGACGTCGGCGAGAACGGCGAGGTCATCGCCATGGACGTCGCCCGCGACGACATGGACCTGCTCGTCGTGACCGAGCCCGGCTACGGCAAGCGCACCCGGATCGACCAGTACCGCAAGACGTCGCGCGGCGCCAAGGGCGTGCTGACGATCAAGCTCACCGAGACCAAGGGCGGCCTCGCCGGCGCGCTCGTCGTCCGGCCGCACCAGGAGCTCGTCTTCATCTCGCAGAACGGGATGATCCAGCGCACCGGGGTCAAGGGCATCTCGCAGCAGGGCCGGTCGGCCACCGGCGTGCGGGTCATGAACCCGCGCGAGGGCGATCGGGTGAGCGCCGTGGCGCTCATCGTCGAGTCCGAGGACGAGTCCGGCAGCGCCACGCTGGACGTCGAGGGCCAGGAGGTCCCGGTCGACGCCGCATCCGACGCGACGATCATCGCCGCCGAGGGCGACGACGAGCTCGGGCCGGACGCCGCGGGCCCCGACGGAGCGACCGCCGAGCAGGACGGCGGCGTCGAGGAGGAGTAGCCCGGATCGGCCCTCCGTCCGCCATGCGACTTCGGCCGGCCGTGACCGGCCGAAGTCGTCTCAGGGGGGTGCTACATTGCGCCCTACCAGAGAAAGGAGGTGGTCCGAATATCTAGTTCTAGTACTTGCGGGACCCTGGAGGTGGCCGGCCGCTGAGGTCGGTAGGGCTGGTAACGATCCAGCGAATCCACACCGGGCCACCCCTGCTGCACGACGCCGAAGTCGTCCCTCCGGCCGTTCAGATCCTCGTGTAGCGGGCTTTGTCCAGTCCAGTGGTTTGCGAAGGGCGTCGTCGTGAGACGGCGTCCTTCGTGTTTGAGGCCCCGGCCGCCCGCCCGCGGCCGGCGGTCTCGCCGGGGCAAGGCCCGGCGGTTAGGGTCGCTCCGTGCACTGGAGCGACGACCGGCTCGGCGCGGCCCATCGCGGCGAGAACCCGATGGTGATGGCGCGGATGCGCAGCGGGTTCGCGGTCATCGGCAACACGCAGCACCTGCCCGGCTACTCGCTGCTGCTGTGCGACGACCCGAGCGTCGACCAGCTCACGGACCTCCCGTGGGAGCGGCGCGCGCAGTTCCTCTTCGACCTGGGCCTGCTGGGGGAGGCGGTGCAGGCGGCCTGCCGGCCCCACGGGCTGCGGCGCGTGAACTACGAGGTCCTCGGCAACTCCTGGCCGCACCTGCACGGGCACGTCCATGCGCGCTACGACTGGGAGCCGGCCGAGCGGCAGTCCTGGCCGGTCTGGTGCTACCCGGACGTCCTGGCGTGCGACGAGCGCCACCCGTACGACGCCGCGGTCCACGGGCCGCTGCGGACGCGGATCACCTTTGAGCTCGAGCGGCTCATGGCCGCCGCGTACGCCGCGGGGTAGGCGCTACGCCGCCGGCAGCCACTGCTGCCAGGCCGCCGGGATCGTCGGCGTGGCCACGTGGATGAAGACGTGGGGGTGCGGGGTCGATGGCCGGCGGCGCGGGTGCATCCCCGCGGCGTCCGGCAGGTGATCGGCCTTGCGCCGGTTGCACGGCGCGCACGAGGCCACGATGTTCTCCCAGGTCGACGGGCCGCCCTTGGAGCGAGGGATCACGTGGTCGACGGTCAAGTTGGAACGCGATCCGCAGTACTGGCAGGTCCAGTTGTCGCGGGCGAAGACCGCGCGCCGCGTGATCTTGCGGCGGTGCGTGTCGCGCGGCACGACGACGTAGGTCACCAGCCGGATCACCGCCGGCCGCGTCATCGTCGCGCGCTCGGAGCGCAGCTCGCGCTGGGCGTGCTCGACGACCTCGGCCTTCGCCTTGAGCAGCAGCACGACGGCGCGCCGCACGGTGCACACGTTGATCGGCTCGTACGACGCGTTGAGGACGAGCACCCGGCCACCGTCACGTCCACGTCGCCGGTGCTCGTCGAGCGACGTGGACCCCGTCGGGTGTGGTGGCGTGAGCTGGGACATGACCCGTCTCCAGCGGGAACGGTACCACCGCCTGGAAGCGGAATCGCCGGCCTGCGCGGCCCCCCGGCGCCGATCCTGGCGCGCTCGCGCGGCCTCAGCGGGCCGCCGGATACGAGCCCAGCACGCGCACCTCCTCGCAGTGCTTGGCCAGCCCGGCGATGGCGTCGGCGACCGCCGGATCGCTCTCGCGGCCCTCGAAGTCGACCACGAAGAGGTAGTGGCCAAGGGCGCGCTTCAGCGGCCGCGACTCGATCCGCGACAGGTTGATCCCGCGGAAGGCGAGCTCCGAGAGGCAGCGCACCAGCCAGCCGGGCGCCGCATCCCCGGCGCCGTGGAAGACGATGCTGGTCTTCCACGCGGCGTCGGGTGCGGCGTCGGCGAAGTCGCGCGCGACCGCCTCGGCCGCGGCCCCGGCCACGAACCAGAACCGCGTGACGTTGCCGTGCTCGTCCTCGACGCCCTGACGCAGCACGGCGCAGCCGTTGATCTCCGCGGCCGCGGTCGTGCCGATCGCCGCCCACGGCTCGTCGCTGCCGGCCACCGCGCGCACCGCGTCGGCTGTCGAGGTCGCCGCCACGGCACGGCGGCCGGGCAGCTCGCCGGCGAGGAAGCGGCGGCACTGGCCCAGCGGCTGAGGGTGGGAGACGACCGCCGTGATGTCCTCCATGCGCACGCCGGGGCGGGCGATCAGCGCGTGGCTGATCGGCAGGATCTCCTCGCCGACCACGCGCACGCCGGGAGCGTCGAGCGCCAGCGTGTCGAGCGTCGCGTTGACGCCGCCCTCGATCGAGTTCTCGATCGGCACGAGCGCGGCGTCGACGTCGCCGGCCGCCGCGGCGAGGATCGTGTCGCGCTCGGTGGGCAGCGGCACCGCCTCGGCGCCGCGTGAGCGCGGCGACGCGAGCAGCGCGGCGTGCGTGAACGTGCCGGGCGGGCCGAAGTAGCCGAGCCTCATGACAGCGGGTGCGGCTGGGGGGGAGGCTCGCCGGCCAGCGCGAGCCGGACCGCCTCGGCCTCCTCCGGCGAGAGCTGCAGCTCGGGCTTGCCCTCGTGGACGTGCTTGACGTAGAGCCGCGCCTGGTCGCGGTGGTGGATGCTCGACAGCACGAGCCCGGACTGCTCGGCGTCGAGCAGCGCGATCGAGCAGGACTGCTGGCCCGACATCTCGTTGTAGGCGTCGTAGCGGACCAGGCCGCGGTACGCGATCGCCCCGTCGAGGCGGTGCTCGGCCGTCCCCAGCCGGCTATCCAGCCGCGCGGCCGTCTCCCCGACGTAGGCGTGCAGGGCGTGGAACTCCTGCTCGATCCGCGATGCGTGCTCCACGAGGTCCTGCGCCTCCGCGTCGCCGAGCAGGACGCGCTGATCGGCTCGGAGCCGTCGCAGGCGCAGCAGCGCGATCCCCGCGACCGCGAGCGCCAGCACCGCGATCGCGCATCCGGCGATCGCCACGATCCCGGCCGTCGAGCTCAGCCCGTCCACGGCTCCGAGGGTATTGCGCCCGCCCACCGGAACCGCGCGCCGCGCCTAGGTGAAGAGGACGGTGTACGTGGCGGTGTTGTTGTCGGTCACCTTCTCGCCGGGGACCGGCTCGATGGTGACCGTGACCTTCGCCGACGTGTTGCGCGGCGGCACCTTCGTCAGCTGGAGCGCGACCTCGGCGTTCTGGCCCGCCGTCGTCTGGTCCAGCCGCTTGGTGACCGTGATCGGGGCGCCGCCGGCCGCCACCTTGACGGTGACCTTGACGTCGGACTCGTCGTTCTCGCCCTGGTTGGCCAGCGTCACGTCGAACTCGATCGGCGCGCTCGCCGGCACCCGGTTGACCGCCGTGCCGCCGGGCACGAGGTCGACCCCGCCCGCCGAGACGCTGACGAGTCCGTGGCCGTGGGTGCCCGGCGTCGGCTCGCCCGGCTTGCGGCCCGTGCCGGCGCCGGCGTCCGGGTTGAGCGTGTTGCCGACCTGCTGCAGGTCGAGCCAGCCGAAGCCGCGCAGGAAGTGCGACGACGCGACGTCCTGGCCGGTCACGCCGTTGTCGGCCAGCGTCTCCTGGATCAGCGGCCGGACGCGCTGCGAGTAGACCACGTCGGAGGCCAGGAAGGACTGCATCTGCCCGGTGATCTCGCGGATCGCCGTCTGCGCGCCCGGCTGGTTGCTGAGCGCCACCGGCAGGGCCTCGCCGATCTTGGTGACGCCCTCGGCGCGGAGGTTCATCACGAGCTCCAGGTTGCGCTGGGCGGCGCTCATGCCGCCGGGCACGTCGAGGGCGCGGGCGCGCTTGGCGTCCTCCTCGGCGACCGACCGCACCTGGTTGACCGCGACCTGGATGTCGTTGGCCGCGCCGCCGCTGCCGAGCACGTCGAAGAGCTGGCGCGAGACCTGGCCGTCGGAGTCCTGGACGATCGCGCTGACCTGGCGGTTGTACTCCTTCAGCGCGTTGCGGTGCGCGCTGCCGGCGCAGCCCTTGACGGCGAAGATCAGGATGATCACGAGGACCGCGCCGGCGGCCAGCGCGACGAGCCGCCGCCGCTGGACGACGTCGGGGTCCTGTCGCAGGGTCGCCGAGCGGCTCGCGGTCGATCGCCTGGGGCGCGCGGGGCGCGTGACTCGGGTGGGCTCGTCGGGCTCGTCGTCGAAGAAGGACACGTCCGCTCCTGGCGCGGGCGAAGCCGCAGTGTATGGCCTGGGCCGGGGCGCACGGGCCGGCAGCGCCTGCGTGCAACTTCGCGGTCATCGGGAGGATCCCTTCACGGAGCGCGGAAGCCGGGAGCTGGTGGAGACCGCCGAGCACCCCAGCAGCGGGCAGGCCGACCCCGGCGCGCCGACGGGCTCCGCCTCCGCCTGGACGGCCGCGGGCGGCGGCGGGGAGGAGGTCGTCCTCGACCGCTACCGCCTGGAGCACCGCATCGGCGGCGGCGGGTTCGGGGTCGTCTGGTGCGCGCACGACCTCAAGCTCGACCGCTCCGTCGCGGTCAAGCGGATCCCGGTCGCGGACGCCGACACGGCCCGGCGCGCGCAGCGCGAGGGCGTGGCCGCCGCCCGCCTGCAGCATCCCGCGATCGTCGCCCTCCACGAGGCCGGTGCCGACGATGCCGCTGTCTATCTCGTCTCCGAGCTCGTCCACGGTGAGACCTTCGCCCGCCTGCTCGAGGAGGGCGCGCTGTCGGACCGGGACGTGGTGCGCGTCGGCATCGCGCTGTGCGACGCGCTCGCCCACGCCCACAAGCGCGGCATCGTGCACCGCGACGTCAAGCCGCTGAACATCCTCGTGCCCGACAGCCAGGACGGCGGGCCGCCGGCCAAGCTGACCGACTTCGGCGTGGCGCGGATCGCCGGCGACGACGCGCTGACGCGGACCGGCGACGTGGTGGGCACGCTGGCCTACATGGCGCCCGAGCAGGCCGAGGGGCGTGACGTCGGCCCCGCCGCCGACCTCTATGCGCTCGGCCTCTGCCTCTACGAGGGCCTGGCCGGCGTCAACCCCGTCCGCGCGCGCGGCGCCGGCGCCACCGCGCGGCGGGTGGGCCAGCGCCTGCCGCCGCTGGGGCGCCTGCGCCGCGACCTCCCGCTCGACCTCTGCGGCGCCATCGACGCGGCGGTCTGGCCGCACGCGGACGAGCGCGGCACGATCGCGGAGCTGCGCCGCGCGCTGCGCGCCGCGCTCGACGACGTCGACGACGAGCCGGGCACGGTCGCCGGCGGCCCGCTGGAGCCGATCGCGCCCGTCGTCCCGCCGGAGCGGACCGGGCTCGTCGTCCGCGGGCTGTCGGCGGCGCTGGCCGCGGGGCTGACCGGCGCCGCGCTGGCGCTCGCGGCTCCGGACCCGCCCGTGGCACCGCTGTCCGGCGCGCTGGCGGCGGCGGTCGCCTCGCTGCTGCTGCCGCGCCTGGCCTGGCTGACGGCGGCCGCCCTGATCGTCGGCTGGCTGGCGGGCGTGGCGCCGGACCGCGCGTGGCTCGTGGCCGCGGCGGTCACCCCGGTGATCCCGCTGCTGCGCTGGGCCCCCGCGCCGGCATGGTCGGCGCCGGCCGGCGGCCCGCTGCTCGCGCTCGCGGGCGCGGCAGGCGCCTTCCCGGCCGTCGCGGGCACCGGCGCCCGCGCGGCGCACCGCGCCGCGCTCGGCGCGCTGGGGGCCTGGTGGACGCTGCTCGCGGAGGCCCTGCTCGCCCGCCGCCTCGTGCTCGGCGACGGGATCGCCGCCGCGCAGCACCACCACGGCGCCGGCGCGGTCGTGGACGTCGCCACGGCCCCGGGGATCGCCCTCGTCGGCGTCTGGGCGGTCGCCGCCGCGCTCATGCCGCTGCTCGTCCGCGGACGCTCGCTGACGGTCGACGTGGTGGGTGCCACGGCGTGGGCGGCCGGCCTGGCCGCGGGCACGCAGGCGGCGCTCGGCGCGAATCCGCGTGGCCTGGTGGCCGCCTCCGTCCTGGCCGGCGCCGCCGCCGTGGCGGTGCGCGGCGCGTGGCGGCGGCCCGAGACGCCTTGAGGTCTCGTACCATGGGACCACCGCCGATTCCGTGTGGGCGGTCCCCACGGCGGGGAGACGATCCCTCCACGGCATGAGCGTGCTCCGCAACCTCGAAGAGAAGATCGCCGGCCTCGTCGAGGGGACGTTCGGGCGCGTGTTCCGCTCGGAGGTCCGCCCCGTCGAGCTCGCCCGCAAGCTCGCCAAGGAGATGGACGAGCACCGCACGGTGTCCGTCTCCCGGACCTACGTGCCCAACGAGTACGTCGTCTGGCTGTCCCCGGAGGACCGCGAGCGCTACGAGGGCATGGAGCACTCGGTCATCGAGGAGCTCGGCGCCTACCTGCTCGAGCATGCGCGGCGGGAGCGGCTGGCGCTCGTCAGCCGCCCGCAGATCGAGTTCCGCACCGACGAGCGGCTGGCGCTCGGCGAGTTCGGGATCCAGGCGCGGCTCGTCCAGCACGAGGAGGAGCCGGGCGGCGCCGGCGCCGCGGCCCCCCGCAGCGCCGACATGGGCCACACGATGGTCTACTCGACCAGCGACCGGCACCAGGCCGCGCTGCAGGAGGTCGGCTCCGGCGCAGGCGTCGCACGGGCCCGCGCGATCGTGGTGGCTGGCGGCAAGCGGCTCGTCGTCCCGCCCGGCGGCGCCGTGATCGGGCGCAGCCGCGAGTGCGACATCGTCCTCGACGACGCGAACGTCTCCCGCCGCCACGCCGAGATCTCGCCGAGCGGCCGCGGATGGGTCATCGACGACCTCGGCTCGACCAACGGCGTGCGCGTCAACGGCCGCACCGTCGACGGCCCGCACCCGCTCGAGAGCGGCGACCGCGTCGAGCTCGGCACGGTCGCCGTCCGCTTCGAGGTGGAGTAGCGATGCTCGACCCCGTCTCCGTCGCGCTGAAGTTCGGCTTCCTGGCCGTCCTGTACCTCTTCCTGCTGTGGGTCTCGCGCAACGCGCTGAAGGACCTGCGGCGCACGTCGGCGCGCACCACGGCCCCGTACGCCGGAGCGGCCGCCCCGGCGGCGGACGCCACCGGCCTCTACACCGCGACGGGCTCCGGCGCCGCGGCCAACGGTGACGCCCGGCTCGTGGTCGAGCGCGCTCCCGGGCACACGCCGGGCATGGAGTACGAGGTGGGCGAGGGCGCGGTGCTGGGCCGCGGCGACCAGGCCGAGATCCGGTTGGAGGACCCGTTCGCGTCCTCGCGGCACGCGCGGCTGGTGCGCCAGGGCGGCATCGTCGTGATCGAGGACCTCGGGTCGACGAACGGCACCTACCTCAACGAGGAGCTGCTCAGCGGC
Organism: Baekduia sp.; assembly: GCA_035765735.1. Taxonomy (GTDB): domain Bacteria; phylum Actinomycetota; class Thermoleophilia; order Solirubrobacterales; family Solirubrobacteraceae; genus Baekduia. The sequence goes on from DASTWY010000024.1 coordinate 93,347, forward strand.
CCGCAGCCCCTGCACCCTGGCGATCGCGTGCGGATCGGCGACAGCGAGTTCACCTACCTGGACCGGTAGCCCGTGCTCCGCGTCGCCGAACACGCCGCCCGCAGCGACACGGGCCGCCAGCGTCCCGCCAACGAGGACAGCTACTGGGTGAACATGCCGCTGTTCGTCGTCGCCGACGGCATGGGCGGCGCCCAGGCCGGCGAGGTGGCGTCGCGCACCGCCGTCGACGTCTTCGCGGACGGGCTGCCGGACGGGGGCGGCTCCAACGAGGAGCGCCTCGCGCAGCTCGTCGCCGAGGCCAACGCCCGCATCCACGCCCTGTCGCAGCGCGACGAGCAGCGCGCCGGCATGGGGACGACGCTCACGGCGGCCTACGTCGGCGAGGACGACCTTGCCGTCGCCCATGTCGGCGACAGCCGTCTCTACCGCCTCCGCGGCGGCGCGCTCGAGCAGCTCACCGACGACCACTCGCTCGTCGGCGAGCTGGTGCGGCGCGGGCAGATCAGCGCGGAGGAGGCCGAGGACCACCCGCAGCGGTCGATCATCACGCGGGCGCTCGGCCCCGAGGGCGAGGTTGCCGTCGACCACCACACCTGGCCCGTCCAGGACGGCGACGTGTTCCTCGTCTGCTCCGACGGGCTGAGCGGCATGGTGCCCGACGCCCGCATGGCCGAGATCCTGCGGGGCGCGCCGAGCCTCGAGCGGGCCGCCCAGGCGCTCGTCGCCGCGGCCAACGACGCCGGCGGGCGCGACAACATCACCGTGGTGCTCTTCCGCGTCGAGGACGTCGCGCCCGGCGAGGGCAGCCTCCTGGACCGCGAGCACACCATGGTCGGCCGCCCGGACGGCGAGGGCCTGACCGCCGACGACGTGCGGCGCGCCGCCGCGACGCGGCAGGGCGCTGTGCCCGCGGCGTCCGCGCCGGAGCGCGGCGGGGCGGCGGCAGCCACCGCCGCCGTCGCGCCGCCGGTCGTCGAGCGCCGCGCCCCGCGGCCGCCGCGCGAGGGGCCGGGTGCGGGATCCGGCCGCGCCCGCCGGGCCCGTCCCTGGGCCGGGCCGTTGAAGGCGCTGGTCGTGGTGCTGGTGCTCCTGGTCCTCGTGGGCAGCGGCGGCTGGATCGCCAGCCGCGGCGTCTACTTCGTCGGCACGGATGACGACGGCTTCGTCACGCTCTACCAGGGCCTCCCGTACGACCTGCCCGGGCTGAGCCTCTACCAGGAGCAGTTCGAGAGCGGGGTGCCGGCGCAGAGCCTGGCGCCGCGCGTCCGGGCGACGGTGACGGAGCACAAGCTGCGCTCGCACGACGACGCCGTGGACCTCATCCGGCAGATCGAGCGCGGCGAGCTGGCCGGGCAGGCATGAGCGCCCGCAACCGCGAGCTCCTCGCCCTCGTCCCCGCCGCGCTTCTGGTCACCGCGGGGTTCGCCGCCGTGTTCCTGTCGCGCGACGAGCTGCTCGGCGGGCTCAACGGCCGCAACGAGGTCTCCAGCGCCTCGCTGACCTACGGCGCGATGTTCCTCGGCCTCTGCGTGGTGGCGCACCTGATCGTGCGCGCGACGCTGCGCAACGCCGACCCGTACCTGTTCCCGCTCGCCGCGCTGCTGGCGTGCTTCGGGCTCGTCGAGATCTACCGGATCGACGCGGGCCTGGCGCGGCAGCAGGCGCAGTGGTTCGTGATCGGCCTGATCCTGTTCTCGGCGACGATCCTGCTGCTGCGCCGCGACTACCGCGTCCTGGAGCGCTACCGCTACCTGATCGCGCTCGGCGGGATCTTCCTGCTCATCCTGCCGCGGGCGTTCGCGCCCACCAACGGCGCCTACCTGTCGATCCGCATCGGCTCGCTCTCGGTGCAGCCGGCGGAGTTCGCCAAGCTGGCGATCGTCGTCTTCCTCGCCAGCTACCTGCGCGACACGCGCCAGCTGCTGGTGACCGCCGGCCGCCGCGTGCTCGGGCTGACGATCCCGCCGCTCAAGCACCTCGGCCCGATGCTCGTGGTGTGGGGCACGGCGATGCTGCTGCTCTTCTTCATCCGCGACATCGGCTCGTCGGTGATGTTCTTCGGCGCGTTCCTGGCGATGATCTACGTCGCCACGAACCGGGCGTCGTTCGCGCTGATCGGGATTGTCCTGTTCGCCGCGGGGGCCTGGCTGGTCGCTGGCCACATCGGCCACATCGCCGACCGCGTCGACGCCTGGCAGCACCCGTTCGACCCCGACCTGCTCAAGAAGGCCATCGGCGGCAGCTACCAGCTGGCGCAGGGGCTGTGGGCGCAGGCCGACGGCGGCGTGCTCGGGCAGGGCTTCGGCCAGTCGGTGCTGCGGATCCCGGGCAGCGAGGACTGCGTCAACACGGTCAACTGCTCGCTGCTGCCGGCGCCGCACACGGACTTCATCTACGCGGTGATCGTCAACGAGCTGGGGCTGGCCGGCGCGGCGGGGCTGCTGTGCGTCTACCTGCTGGTCGTCCAGCGCGGCTTCAAGATCGCGATGCTGGCCCGCGACTCGTTCTCCAAGCTCCTGGCCACCGGGTTGTCGGCCGTCTTCGCGCTGCAGGTCTTCGTGATCGTCGGCGGCGTCACGAAGCTGATCCCGCTGACCGGCGTGACGCTGCCGTTCGTCAGCTACGGCGGGTCGTCGGTGATGGCCAACTTCGTCCTGCTCGCGCTGCTGCTGCTGATCAGCGACCGCGCCCGGAAGGAGGAAGCGCTGCCGTGAACACGCCGATCAGCCGCCTGTTCCTCGTCGCGCTGCTGATGTTCGCCGGGCTGATCGGCGCCACGTCGTGGTGGACGGTGGTGCGCGCCAAGGAGCTCGACCACGACCCGCAGAACCACCGCGAGGCGCTGCGCGCGCTGAAGATCCACCGCGGCACGATCCGCGCGGCCGACGGCAGCGTCATCGCGCGGTCCACGCGCGACGCGGAGGGCGTCTACCACCGGCACTACCCGCAGGGGTCGCTGTTCGGCCACCCCGTCGGGTACTCCTACGCCTCGATCGGCCAGACCGAGCTCGAGCGCTCGCGCAACGACGCGCTGATGGGCAACAAGGACGCGATCACCACGACGGTCGACCAGCTGCTCGGCCACACGCCCGAGGGCCAGGACGTCCGCACGACGCTCGTCCCCGGCGCGCAGAAGGTCGCCATGGACGCGCTGGCGGCCACCGGCAAGCCGGGCGCCGCCGTCGCCCTGGACCCGAGCACCGGCGCGGTGCAGGTGATGGCCTCGTCGCCCAGCTACGACCCGAACGCGATGAAGGACAGCAAGGCGCTGTCGGCGGCCAGCACCGACGAGGCCAACAAGCCGCTGGTCAACCGCGCCGTGCAGTTCGGCTACGCGCCGGGCTCGACCTTCAAGGTCGTGACGTCGACCGCGGCGATCGACAGCGGGCTGTTCACGCCGCAGTCGCCGATCAACGGCGACAACGGGGCCAAGATCTCGGGCGTGCCGCTGTCCAACGACTACGGGCAGTCGTTCGGGACCATCGACATGACGACGGCGCTCGCCGAGTCGGTCAACACCGCGTTCGCGCGGATCGGCGAGCGCGTGGGCAAGGCGACGATGAAGAAGTACATGGAGCGCTTCGGCTTCGGCGCCAAGCCGCAGCTCGACTACCCGAAGGACGCGATGTCGGCCAGCGTCGTCGCGCCGAACCCGCCGGGCCACGCCGTGCCGCCGACGAGCAAGTACGTGGACGTGGGGCGCATGGCCATCGGCCAGGGCGGGCTGGAGGCGACGCCGCTGCAGATGGCCGAGGTCGCCGCGGCGGTCGCCAACCACGGCAAGCTCATGAAGCCGCACCTGACCGATCGCATCGTCGACCGCGACGGGCGGACCGTCGACCGGATCGAGCCCGAGGTGCAGTCGACGGTCATGAAGCCCTCGACGGCCGCCGCCGTGACGCAGATGATGGAGGCCGTCGTGCAGCGCGGCACCGGCACGCAGGCGCAGATCGACGGCGTCCCGGTCGCCGGCAAGACGGGCACGGCCGAGACGCAGATCGGCAACACCATCAACAACGTCTGGTTCATCGCGTTCGCCCCCGCGGACAAGCCGCGCGTCGCCGTCGCGGTGACGGTGCAGGGCGCGCCCGGCTTCGGCGGCGACATCGCCGCGCCGATCGCCCGCGACATCATGCTGGAGCTGCTGAAGTGAGCGACGTCCCGGGCGAAGCGACGATCATCGACGGCCGCTACCGCATGCTCCGCCGCGTGGGCTCGGGCGGCATGGCCGACGTCGTCTGCGCCGAGGACCTCCAGCTCGGCCGGCGCGTCGCGATCAAGCTCCTGCACCGGCGCTTCGCCGAGGACGCGGAGTTCGTCGAGCGCTTCCGCCGCGAGGCGTCCTCGGCCGCCGGGCTCCAGCACCCCAACGTCGTCGCGGTCTACGACCGCGGGGCGTGGGACGGCACGTACTACATCGCCATGGAGTTCCTGGAGGGCCGCTCGCTCAAGCGGCTCATCCAGGACGAGGCACCGCTCGACGCGGCCTTGGCGATCGAGCTGACGATCCAGATCCTGCGGGCGGCGCGGTTCGCGCACAAGCGCGGGATCATCCACCGCGACCTCAAGCCCCACAACGTCATCGTCGACGAGTCGGGCTCGACCCCGCACGCCAAGGTCACCGACTTCGGGATCGCCCGCGCCGGGGCCTCGGACATGACCGAGACCGGCTCGATCATGGGCACGGCGCAGTACCTGTCGCCCGAGCAGGCGCAGGGCCACCCCGTCAGCGCCCCGAGCGACCTGTACGCCGTCGGCATCATCCTGTACGAGATGCTGACCGGCCGCGTGCCGTTCGAGGGCGAGAGCGCGGTGTCGATCGCGCTCAAGCAGGTCAGCGAGGCGCCGCTGCCGCCGCGGGCGCTCAACCCCGACATCTCCCCGGCGCTGGAGGCGGTCGTCCTGCGGGCGCTCGAGAAGGACCCGGCGCGCCGGTTCGCCGACGCGGACGAGTTCATCGCGGCGCTGGAGCACGCTGTGGCGGGGATCGCGCCGCCGGCGGCGACCACGGCCGCCGCGACGACCGTGCTGGCCGGTGACGCGACGCGCGTGGCGGCGCCCCAGGCGACCGGGCCGATGGTGCCGATCCCGCCGCCGGGCGCCTACCAGGAGGTCGCCCACGTCGAGCACCACGGGCCCCCGACCGGCGTCGAGCCGCCGCCCGACGGCGACGGCCGCGGCAAGTGGTGGGTGGCGCTGCTCGTCGGCTTGCTCGTCGCCGGCGCGCTGCTGGCCGGGCTGCTGCTCATCCCGAAGCAGAAGGTGCGCGTGCCGGGCGTCGTGGGCAGCCCGCAGCCGGAGGCGCAGCTGGCGCTCAAGCAGCGCGGGCTGTCCTCCGACGTCGTCCTGCGCGAGAGCGCCGACAAGCCGAAGGGCACCGTCATCGGGCAGGAGCCCGCGGGCGGCTCGCGCGTCACCAAGGACACGGTCGTCACGCTGTTCGTCTCGTCAGGCCCAGGAACGGCACGGATCCCCGACGTCACCGGCAAGGGCCGCAAGGCGGCCCGCAAGCAGCTCGAGGACCTCGGGTTCGACGTCGCCGAGCGCGGTGAGACCAGCGACGAGGTCAAGGCCGGCCACGTGATCGAGACGCGTCCCGGCGTGGGGGAGGAGCTCGAGAAGGGGGAGACCGTCCTCCTCGTCTACTCCCAGGGCCCCGAGCAGATCGCCATCCCGAGCGTGACGGGGCTCTCCGAGGAGGACGCCCGCTCCGCGCTGGAGACGCTCGGCTTCCAGGTGGCCACGACCGAGCAGGAGGACGAGGACGCCGAGCCGGGCACGGTGCTCGAGCAGGACCCGGCCGCCAGGACCAAGCTCCCCAAGGGGTCGAAGGTGACGCTGACCGTGGCCAAGGAGCCGGCGCCGGTCGACGTGCCCGACGTCACGGGGCGCACGAAGGACTACGCCACCAAGCTGCTCGAGGACGCGGGCTTCTCCGTGGAGGTGGGCGACCCCGTCCCGGTGACCGACCAGGCGCAGGACGGCAAGGTGCAGACCCAGGACCCGTCCGGCGGGCAGGCGAAGAAGGGATCGACGGTGACCATCGTCATCGGCCAGTACCAGCAGACCACCACCCCCGGCGGCACCGGGACGACGCCCACCACCACCACCGGCGGCACGGGCGCGACCACGACCACCACGCCGACGCCGGGGGTCCCGGCGCAGTGAGGGTCGCGGTCCTGGGGGGAGGGCGCTCGTCCGAGCACGACGTGTCGCTGGCAAGCGCCGCCTCGGTGCGGCAGGGCCTGGCCGAGGCCGGCCACGACGTGGTCGCCGTCGACCTGGCGCGGGACGGCACCTGGTGGTGCGACGGCGAGGAGGTCGAGCTGCGCGCCGGCCGCGGCCTGCTCGACTGCGACGTCGTCTTCCCGGCCCTCCACGGCCCGTTCGGGGAGGACGGCACGGTGCAGGGGCTGCTCGAGCTGCTCGACGTGCCGTACGTCGGCTCGGGCGTGATGGCCAGCGCCGTCTGCCTCGACAAGGTCATCTTCAAGGACGTCATGGCGCAGGCCGGCGTGCCGCAGGTCGGCTACGCGCGGGTCGAGGCGGGGATCGACCGGCCCGACGTCTCGCACCTCGGCCTGCCCGTGTGGGTCAAGCCCGCCCGGCTCGGCTCGTCGGTGGGGATCGTCCGCGTCGACCGCGAGGAGGACCTGGACGCGGCGCTCGAGGAGGCCTTCGCGCACGACGACCGCGTGATCGTGGAGGCATCGGCCCGCGGCCTGGAGGTCGAGTGCTCCGTGCTGGGCGCCACGCACGCCCCGCGGGTCAGCGTGCCCGGGGAGATCGTCGTGCTCAAGGGCGACTGGTACGACTACGAGGCCAAGTACACCGAGGGCGGGATGCGGCTGCAGGTGCCGGCCCGGATCTCGGACGCGGCGCGCCTGCGGATCGCCGAGCTGGCGGCGCGCGCGTTCTCGGCGGCCGGCTGCTCGGGCCTGGCGCGCGCCGACTTCTTCGTCGACGGCGACGAGGTGCTGCTCAACGAGCTCAACACGCTGCCGGGCCAGACGACGACGTCGGTCTACGGCGTGCTGTGGGAGCGCTCCGGCCTGCCGTACCCGCAGCTGATGGACGAGCTCTGCCGGATCGCGGTGCAGCGGTTCGAGCGCGAGCGCGCGCTCAAGCACTAGCCCCGCGGCAGCGTCGCGGCGGCGCCCTGGATGTCGGCCCAGGGGTCGCCGCCCGCCGCGAGGCGCTCGGGGAGCGTGCGCATCGTCCAGCCGTCCGGGCGCAGGCCGTCGTCGTGGAGCTCGTCCCAGCGCAGGGGCGTCGCCACGGGCGCGTGGGGGCGCGGTCGGGGCGCGTACGGCGGCACGACGGTCTGGGCGGGCCCGTTGCGGGCCACGTCGACGTAGATGCGGTCGTCGCGGTGCTGCTTGCGGAACTCGGTGGTCAGGCGGTCGGGGTCGGCGGACGCGAGCTCCTCGGCGAACGCGCGCGACCACGCCAGCACGTCGCCCGCGTCGCGCGTCCGCCGCAGCGGGACGACGACGTGGATGCCGCGCGAGCCGGTGACCATCGCGAACGGCTCCAGGCCGTGCGCCCGCAGCGCGTCGCCGCAGGCCAGCGCCGCGGTCCGCACCGCCGCGAAGTCGTCGGTGGAGGGGTCGAGGTCGATGACCAGGCGATCCGGCCGGTCGAGGCGGTCGGCGCGCCGCGGGAAGACGTGCGGCGTCACGCAGCCCTGCTGGGCCAGCCAGCGCAGAGCGGCCTCGTCGTCGATCAGCAGGTGGCAGACGCTGCCGCCGCGCTTGGGCACCTCGACGCGCCGCAGCCAGTCCGGCGCGCCGCGCGGCAGGTCCTTCTGGAAGAAGCCGCCGTCGTGGACGGAGCCGCGGAAGCGCTGCATCGAGATCGGCCGGTCGCGGACGTGCGGGAGCATCGCGCCGGCGACCGCGTCGAAGTACGCGGCCAGGTCCGCCTTCGTCAGCCCGTCCTCCGGCCACAGGAGCCGGTCGGGATGGGTCAGGCGGACGGTGCGAGCGCTCACCGGTACAGCAGGATCTCCGAGATCTCCGCCTTGTCCTCGCCCGGCGGCAGCTTCGTGATCCAGACGAGGTAGTAGCGGAACTGCTGCTTGGCCGTGTCGAGGTCGACGCGGAAGCTCTCCTTGTCGGCCGTGAACGACGTGCCGAGGTCCTGCCAGCCCGACAGATCCGACGGCGGGCCCGACGTGGCCACGTAGATCTTGCCCTCCCAGCCCGTCGTCGGGGTGCGGATGGCGATCGCCCGCGCCGCGACCCCGGGCTTGGCGTCGACGTAGATCCCGACGCCGGGCTTGCCGAGCTGCTGGTCGTGGTAGCTCTCGGTCGACCAGCTCGAGCTCGGGTCGTCGTCGAGGACCGCCCGCGCCTCCTCCGGGTGCTCCTCGTGGTCGGGCAGCCCGAAGGGGTCGAAGTCGTGCGCGCGAGACTGGCCGAGCGAGAGGACGTGGAGGTCGGGCGCGGCCTGCACGGGCCGCTGCCGCGTGCCGCGCTGCGTGCGGTCGGCGAGCAGCACGACCGCGACCACGGCGGCCGCCGCGATCAGGAGGAGGACCAGGACCACCCGGACGGGGTGCAGCACGCGCGCCGGCAGCCGCCGGCGCGCCTCGGGCGACATCGTGCGCAGCACGGCGGTCGTCTCGCCGGTGATCTGGCCGCCGCGGCGGGTCTCGATCGCCAGCACGTCCTCGAGGTCGGCGATCAGCTCGCGATCGTCGGCGTAGCGCTGCTCGAGGTCCTTCGCGGTGGCCCGGTCGATCACGGCGGCCAGCGCGCTGGAGACCTCAGGCCGCCGCAGCTGCACGTCGGGCAGCTGCTCGCGGACGTGCTTCATCGCCACCGCGACCTGGTTGTCGCCCTTGAAGGGGACGTCGCCGGTCAGCATCTCGAACAGCACGATGCCCAGCGAGTAGAGGTCGCTCTGGCGCGTGACGGGGTGGCCGAGGGCCTGCTCGGGGGAGACGTAGTCGGTCGTCCCAAGGACGCGGCCGTCCGCGGTCAGCCCCTCCTGGTCGAGCGTCCGCGCGATGCCGAAGTCGGTGACCTTCGCCGAGCCCTCGTCGTCGACGAGCACGTTCTGCGGCTTGACGTCGCGGTGGACGATCCCGCGGTCGTGGGCGGCGCCGAGGGCGCGCGCCACCTCGATCGCGTAGGCGAGGGCCTCGGGCACCGGCAGCCGGCCGTGCCGCCGGATGCGGTCCTTGAGGGTCTCGCCCGAGACGTACTCGAAGACGATGTACGGCGTGGTGCCGTCCTCGCCGGCGTCGATGACCGTGACGATGTGGGGGTGGTTGAGCTGCGCGACCGCCCGCGCCTCGCGGCGGAACCGCTCGAGCTGGTCGGAGTCCGAGGCGATGTCGCGGTGCATCACCTTGATGGCGACCTCGCGCTCGAGGACGGTGTCGAAGGCCCGGTAGACGGTCGACATGCCGCCGGTGCCGATCTGCGCGTCCAGCCGGTAGCGGCCGTTCAACAGGGTGCCGAGCTGGGAGCTCACGTCTCTATTGTGCTGCCCGATGGCGGTCGTGGAGGTCATCTACTACACCGACCCGGCCTGTCCGTGGTCGTGGGCGGCCGAACCCGCCCTGCGTCGTCTCCTGACGGAGTTCGGCGACGAGGTGCGGATCACCTACGTCCTCGCCGGGCTCGCGCGTGAGATCACCGATCCGGAGCACGAGCTGGTCGAGGCGCTGGACGCTGCGGCGGCATCGGGCATGCCGGTCGATCCGCGGAGCTGGGCTGGACGAGGCGGACGGCCACCTCGTACCACCTACCCGGCGTGCCTGGCCGCCAAAGCGGCGGCCGAGCAGCAGCTCGCCGGCCCGTACCTGCGGGTGCTGCGGGAGGGCTTCTGGCTGCGCGGCGCCGCCCTCGACACGCCCGACGCCCTGGAGGAGGCCGCGCGGGCCGTGCCGGCGATGAACCTCGAGCGCTTCGCCATCGACCTGCGCTCCAACGCGATCGCCGAGGCCTTCGGCGGCGACTTGGAGCGCGCCCGCTCCGTGCCGGAGGAGCGCCGCAGTCCGAGCGCCGACCCGCCGCGCGCGGTGCTGCCGAGCTTCGAGGTGCGCGGCGCGGGCGCGCCGCGGTGGCTCGCCGAGCCGTCCGCGCTCGCCGCCGCCCCGCGGATGCTGCGCGACGCGGTGGCCGCTGCCGGCGCCGAGCCGGGGCGGATCCCCTCTCCCGAGGAGGCGATCCGCGCCCTCGGCGCGATGACGACCGCCGAGGTCGCCGCGGCCTGCGACCTGCCGTGGCCGCGCGCGGCGGCCGAGCTGTGGCGCCTGGCGCTCGACTTCCGCCTGCGCCCCGAGCGCATCGGCGGCTCCGAGCTCTGGCACATCGCCTGACCGGCGACTGGCCCGTGCCTTCTACGGACGCCGGATCCGTGCCCGTGGCCGATGCCGCGACAGGAGGCGCTCGGGAGCATCGTCGCCGAGCCGGACCCCTCCAGCGCGGATCCCTCCAGCGGAAAGGACGTCGGCATGAGCTCCGTCAGCGCGCCGAAGCCTCCCGAAGCGCCGCCTCCTCGCCCGCGATCCTCGCGCGCGATGCGCTGGGGAGCCTGGGTCGCCCGGCGCCGGTGGTGGGTGCTCTCGGCGTGGGCCGTGATCCTCGTCGTCTCGGCGCTGGCGTACCCGCACCTGCTGGCGTCGCTGGTCGCCTCCGACTACAGCGTCACCGGCTCGGACTCCGCCCAGGTCACCAAGCTCATCGAGCGCGACTTCTCGGCCGCGGGCGCCGAGCAGGACGTGATCGCGTTCGACTCGAGCACGCTGATGATCCGCGACGCCGAGTACCGGAAGGTGGTCGACCGCGTCGTGGCCGCGGCCCGGGATGCGCCCGGCGTCGCATCCGTGCTCGGGCCGACCGACCCGGGCGCGCAGGGCCAGGTCTCCTCCGACGGGCGCGCCGCGCTGGCCACCGTCGGCCTCTCGGGCAACGACCGCCAGCGCGGCGATCGCGCCGACCACCTGCAGGACGTGGTCGCGCGAGGCGCCGCGAGCGGGCCGGTGCGGGCGTACCTGACCGGCTACTCCCCGTCGGCCAACGACCTCACCGACGTGGAGAACGCCGACGTGGAGCGCGCGGAGTCCTTCGGCGTCCCGGTCGCGTTCGTCGTCCTCCTCCTCGCGCTCGCGGCGCTCGTCGCCGCGTTCGTGCCGCTCGGGATGGCGCTCGTGAGCATCACCGCGACGTTCGGGCTGCTGTCGCTGCTGAGCACGCACGCCAGCTTCGACGCGTTCCTGCTCTCGATCGTGACGATGATCGGCGTCGGCGTCTCGATCGACTACTCGCTCTTCGTGCTGACCCGCTATCGCGAGGAGCTGGCGCGGGCGCGCCGCGCGGGGCGGCCGGACGCGGTCCCGCACGCCGTCAGCGTCGCGATGGCGACGAGCGGGCGGACGATCCTGTTCTCCGGGATCGTCGTGGTGATCTCGCTGTTCTCGCTGTTCGTGGTGGACGCGCCGATCTTCCACGGGATCGCGGTGGGCGCGGTCCTCGTGGTCGCCTGCACGCTCGTGACGGCGTGGACGATGCTGCCCGCGCTGCTGGCGGCGCTCGGCGACCGCGTCAACCACGGGGCGCTCCCGGACCGCCTGCAGCCCGCCGACGCCGACGAGGACGCCGGGGCGGCGGACGCCAGCGGGTGGGCGCGGTGGGCGCGCACCGTCCTGCGCCACCCGTGGCTGGCCGTGCCCGCGGCCGCGCTGCTGCTCCTGTTCGCGGTGCCGATGCTGGGCATCAGGCTCGGCATCGACCTCGGCCTGTCGGCCGTCTCCGACACGCCGTCGGGCAAGGCGGAGCTCATCCTCGCGCGGTCGTTCAGCGAGGGCGCCATGTCACCGGTCCAGATCCTGGCCTCGCACGAGGGCTCCGGGCCGCTCAGCGCCAAGGACCTGCAGACCATCGACCGCTTCACCGCGTCGGTCGCGAAGGACCCGCGGGTCGCGGGGGCCTTCTCGGTGGCGACGCTCCTGCGCGAATCCGGGGGCGACGTGTCGCCGCAGGCGCTGCAGCGGCTCGAGCAGGACCCGGCGGCCAAGGGCCTGGTCGCGCAGACCGTCAACGTGGCCAACGGCTCGGACCGGACGATCATCACGCTGGTGCCGCGCGACCGCGTCGACTCGCGGAGCGCGACGACCCTGGTCGACGACCTGCGCGACCACGTCGTGCCGTCGTACACCGCCGCGGCGGGGCCGCAGATGCTGGTCGGCGGCGCGACGGCCCAGTTCGCCGACCTCTCGGACGAGACGCTCGGCAAGCTCCCGGTCGTCATCGCGCTCGTGCTGACGCTGTCCTTCGTCTACCTGCTCGTCGTCTTCCGCAGCCTGCTGTTGCCGGCCAAGGCGGTGCTCATGAACCTGCTGGCGACCGCGGCGGCGTTCGGGCTGGTGACGTGGGTCTTCCAGGACGGCCACCTCGAGGGGCTCCTCGGCTTCACGAGCGTCGGCTTCATCCAGACCTATCTGCCGATCATGGTCTTCGCCGTGCTCTTCGGGCTGTCGATGGACTACGAGGTCTTCCTCATCCGTCGCATGCAGGAGGAGTGGGAGCGCACCCACGACAACGACCGCGCGGTGGCGGTCGGCATCGCGCACACGGCGCGGCCGATCACCGCGGCGGCGGCGATCATGGCGGCCGTCTTCGGCTGCTTCCTGGTCGCCGACGTGCTCGAGCTCAAGCAGTTCGGCTTCGCCCTCGCAGTCGCCGTCGTGCTCGACGCCACGTTCGTGCGCCTGCTGCTCGTGCCGGCGTTCATGAAGGTCGCCGGCGGCGCGAACTGGTGGCTGCCCGGCTGGCTGGACCGCCACCTGCCGCGCCTGAACCTCGACTGAACGCGCACAGGCCGCCCGAAGGGCGACCTGTGACGGACGACGAACACGATGGCGGAGCTCCCCAGCCCTTGCGAAGGAGCCCCTGGCGAGTTCGCGAAAGGCTGAGCGAGCGCTCTGCGCGAGTCTCAGCCCAGGAGCTTCAGGACGGTCTGGGGCGCCTGGTTGGCCTGGGCCAGCATGGCGGTGCCGGCCTGCTGGAGGACCTGGGTCTTGGTCAGGTTGACCATCTCCTCGGCCATGTCGACGTCGCGGATCCGCGACTCGGCCGAGGTCAGGTTCTCCTGGTAGGCGGCGGTCACCGACAGCGTGTGCTCCAGGCGGTTCTGGACCGAGCCGAAGCCCGCGCGGGCCGAGCTGACGGCGCTGATCGCCGCGTCGATCTCCGAGAGGTCCGCCGTGTTGGTGGCGTCGAGGTCGTAGTAGTCGGTGCCGAGCGTCGCCGACAGGTCGATCAGCGACACGCCGATCTCCTGGCCGTCGTTGGCGCCGACCTGGAACGAGACCGTGTTGGTGTTGTCGAGCAGGTGGATGCCGTTGAAGGACGCCTGGTCGCTGATGCGGTCGATCTCGGAGGCGAGCTGGTTGACCTCGCCCTGGATCGAGGCGCGCGCGGAGCTGTCGAGCGAGCCGTTCTTGTACTGGACCGCCAGCTCGCGGATGCGCTGCAGCATGGAGTGCACCTCGTCGAGGTTGCCCTCGGCGGTCTGCACCATCGAGACGCCGTCCTGGATGTTGCGCTGCGCCTGCGCGAGGCCGCGGATCTGCGAGCGCATCGACTCGGAGATCCCGAGGCCGGCGGCGTCGTCCGCCGCGCTGTTGATCCGGTAGCCGCTGGAGAGCTTCTCCATCGACTTGGTGAGGTTGAGCGTCGTGGCCTGGAGGTGCCGCGAGGCGGTCATCGCCTCGATGTTCTGGGTGATGCGAAGGGACATCCTTTGTCGCCTTTCCTGTCCTTGGAGGGGTGGTGCGTGCGAGCGGACGGGGCCTGGAGGTGCGCTCGTCCGGGTCGGCGGGCGGTGCCGCCGGTCAGCGTTTCCTGGTGGGGGTCGGAACGTCGTCGGGGAGCTCGTCCACCGCCGACGCGGCCGCAGCCTGGTTCTCCGCCTGCACCGCGGTCCAGATCTCCTCCCGGTAGACGGGGATCGACTTGGGGGCTGCGATGCCGATGCGCACGCTCGAGCCGCTGACCTCGATCACCTCGACCACGACGTCGTCGCCGACCATGATCTTCTCGCCGGGACGGCGGGTGATGATGAGCATTCGGGGGCTCCTCCTTGGAGACGGATCAGGGCTCCGAGCGTACCGGCCGTCTACGCAGCCTTCGAGGGCTCCTCCTGGAGCCCGGCGAAGAGCGGCGCGCGGACGGGGGCGTCGGCGGCGTGGTTGATGACCTGGTGGCCGTGGCTGCCGACCACGAGGATCGGCGCGCGGAGGTTGGCGCGGAAGTCCTCGAGTGCCGCGGCGGACCTGACGGTCACGTACACGGACGCCTCGGAGGGATCGCTGATGCCGATCCGCTCGGCCTCGTCGTCGCTGAGCTCGATCTCGTAGTCGGAGAAGAACCGCCACGGGTTGGTGACCGGTACGGCGAGGTCCGGGTCGTCCATCGAGTGCAGCCAGACGAACGCGCTCTCCTCGCTGCGGGCGAGCAGCGCGAAGCGCCTGCCCCCGAGCCCGATCAGGCCGGAGGGGAAGTCGAGCACGGCCTCCGCGGGGATCTGGAGCTCCCCGAAGCGGCTCGACTGGAGCGTCACTGCCATGGGTGAGTCGCCTCCATGTGTGGGGTTGCCCAGTCCGCCGCTCATCGGAGGAAGTCCACGAGGGACGGCTGGATGACTTGTGCGCCGACCTTGAGGGCGGCCTGGTACGCGGACTGCTGGGTGGTGAAGTCGGTGAGCGCCCTGGCCAGGTCGACGCCGGTGAGGTCGTCGATGTCCTTGGTGGCCAGGTCCTCGAGGGACTCGAGGCGGCTCTTGGCGGCGTCGGCGCGGTTGCTCATCGCGCCGACCGCGCTGACCGCGGCGTTGATGGCGGTCGCGTTCTGCTGGAGGTTGGGCAGGTCGGCCTGGATGTCGGCCGACGTCCCGGTCCGCACGTGGGCGGCGAGCGTCTCGAGCACGTCGAGGACGCGCCCGTCGCCGGCGGCGGTGCCGCCGCCGAGGATCGTCTCGGCGGTGATCGGCGCCGTGCTGCCGGCCGGGCTGGCGTTGGCGGGCACGAACGCCGGGTTGACCTGCAGCGTGACGTTGGGGCCCGCCTCGCGGAGCACCGCGTTGCCGTCGCCCTGGTACGCGTCGCCGGTCGCCGCCGCGTAGGGCGGGGTGTCCGACGCGGTGCCGGAGAAGATGTAGGCGTCGCCGTACTTGACGTTCAGCGCGTCCTTGGCGGCCGCCACGAGCTGGTCGATCTCGGCCGCGATCGAGTTGCGCGCGTTCTGGTCGGTGCTGCCGTTGGCCCCCTGGAGCGCCAGCTCGTTGGCGCGCGCGACGATGTCGCGGACCGACGAGAGCCCGGCCTCGGTCGCGGCCAGCCAGCCGTTGGCGGCGTCGACGCTGTCCTGGCTGCGCTTGATCCCGGCGAGGTCGGCGGTCCGCAGGCGCGCCTGGGCGGCGGCCAGCGGGTCGTCGGACGGGCGGTTGACCCGCTTCCCCGTCGAGATCTGCTCCTGCGTGGTCGCCATGCGCCCGTAGGCGCGCTGGAGGTCGGCCAGCAGGCGGTTGCCCATCGTGGCGTTGGAGAGGCGCATCAGAGCCCGACCCTGCCCGTGCGGTTGATGATGGTGTCGATCGCCTCGTCCATCGTGGTCAGCATGCGCGCCGCGGCCTGGTAGCCGCGCTGGAAGCGGATCATGTTGGCCATCTCCTCGTCCATCGAGACGCCGGCGGTGGCGTCGCGGCGCTCGGTGAGCGAGCCGAGGACGGCGGTCGAGGTGGCCTGCGCGGCGGTGGCGTTGCTGACGTCGCCGCCGATGGTGCGGACGAGCCCGGCGTAGCCCTGGTCGACGGTGCCGGACCGCATGCGGGCGATGGCCATCGCCACGCTCGTGTCGCCGGCCGCGCCGGTGCCGGCGGTGACCGTCGACGGGGTGGCGACGACGGCGATGTCGGTCGCGCCGGTGCCGCTGAAGATCGGGCTGGGCGAGGCGGCGTTGACGTCGCCGATGAGCTGCGCAGCGATCGCGCCCAGCGTGGTGCCGTAGCCGGCGACGCGCGCGGCGACGTCCTGGAGGCCGCCGATGGTCCCGCCGGGCGTGGCCGACAGGTCCGCCGCCGTCGGCATGGTGACGGTGCCCTGCGAGACCAGCGGGGTCGTCGCGCCGCCGAACGTCACCTGGATCATGCCCGGGTACATCGGGTTGCCCGAGCCGTCGAGCGTGGGGTCAGGCGTGACCGAGACCTGGCCGTAGCGCGAGAGCTGGTCGAGCAGCAGGTCGCGGCGGTCGAGCAGGTCGTTGGGCGCGACGCCGGCGGTCTGCGCGTGGTTGATCGCCACGTTCAGCTTCGCCAGCTCGTCGGCGATCGGCTTGATCGGGCCCTGCGCGCCGAGCAGGTCGCCGACCGCGGTGGTGCTCTGCGCCGCCAGCGTGGACCACTGGCTGTCGAGCGACTGGAAGCCCTGCGCGAGCGTCGTGGCCGCGGCGACCACGCCGCTCTGCGCCGACCCGCTCTGCGGGTTGGAGGCCAGCGTCTGCCACGCGGTCCAGAAGTTGTCGAGCAGCTTGCCGAGGTCGGCATCGGTGCCGTCGGCCAGCGCGTCCTGGACCTGGCCGAGGCGCTGCGCGGTGACGTCGGCCTGGCCGCCGGTCATGTTCTGCGCGCGCCACTGCAGGTCGAGGAAGTCGTCGCGGATGCGCCGGTAGGCCAGGACGTCGACGCCCTGGCCGAGCTGCGCGCCGGCGCCGAGCTGCAGCGCGCCGGCGTCGATGACCAGCGCGGGCGCCGCCGCGAGGACGGCCTCCTGGCGGGAGTAGCCCGGGGTGTCGACGTTGGCGATGTTGTGGGAGGTGACGTCCAGCGCGCGCTGCTGGGCGAGGAGCCCGCGGAGCGCGATGTTCAGGCCGCCGAACGAGGAGATGCCGGTCATCGCCTAGGCCTCCAGGTCCAGGGCGCGGCGGACCCGCACCGGCTGGGCGGCCGGGTCGAGGGTCGCGCGCATCGTGGCGCCGGGCTCGGTGGGCGGCCGGTAGCCGACGTCCTCGCCGTCGACGCCGAGCTGCCGCGTCAGGTGGGAGAGGAACGCCAGCTCCTGGCGCATGAGCGCCCGGTTGACGAGGTGCTCGCGCTGGACCTCGGCGAGCACGCCGCGCAGCTCGGCGCTGCGGCCTCGGGCCGCCTCGGCCTCGTGCGGGCCGAGCAGCTGGGCCAGCGCGTCGAGCGTGACGGTGTGGGCGGGCACGCCGAGGCCGCCGCCGGCCTGGGTGAGGATCCGGACGCGTTCGCGCTCGAGCGTGCTGCGGCGCTCCATCTCGGCCTGCATCTCGCTGAGGCGCCCGAGGACGCCGTCGACGTCGCGGGCGCGGATCGCGGCGCCCTGGCGGAGCACGGCGTCGAGCAGGCGGCGGGCGGAGGCCAGCTGGGCGTCGAGGTGGCGGAGCACCTCGATCCCGAAGGCGGTGGGAGCGCCGGCGGTCAGGGCGGTGGCGGTCACTGGCCGGCCTCCTTCATGGCCTGCGCGACGGTGCGGGCGAGCCCGAGGCCGCCGGCCTGCATGATGCTGTCGGCCAGCACGCCCGGCATCTCCTGCTGGTAGAGGCTGGTGGCGGCGTCGCCGGAGCCGTCGTCGTCCGAGCCGTCGGCCGACGTGGTCGCGGTGGACGCCAGCTGCTGGGTGAGCTGCTCGACGAGCTCGCGCTCGAACGACAGCGCCGTCTTGTATCGCGCCTGGTCGGCATCGCTGCCGGCCCGCACGTCGGCGGGCAGCAGGCGATCGTCGATGGGCGGCAGCGCGCTCACTTCTTCACCTGGTTGGCGATCGAGAGGATCTCGTCCTGGGTGCTGATCGCCTTGCTGGCGAGCTGGAAGGCGCGCTGGGCCTCGATCATGTCGGTCATCGCCGTGGCGACGTCGACGTTGGAGCCCTCGAGGACGCCCTGCTGGAGGACCGTGCCGGCGGCGGCAGGGCGGACTGCGCCGCTGCCGCGCGTGGGGAGGAAGGTGTTGTCCGGGCCGCCGTCGAGCGCCGCGGGGGCGGGGACGTCGACGAGCGTGATCTGCCCGACCTTCTTCTTGTCGACCGTCACGGTGCCGTCGGCGCCGATGGCGATCCGCTCGGCGTCGGTGCCCTTGGGGATCGTGACCGGCGGGTCGAGCAGCTGCCCGGTGTGGAGGGCGAGGCGCCCGTCGGCGGCCATCTCGAGGTTGCCGTCGCGCGTCAGCGCGGTGCGCCCGTCGGGGAGCTTGACCTGGAGGTACCCGGGGCCGCTGATGCCGATGTCGAGCGACCGGTTGGTGCTCTGCATCGAGCCCTGCTCGACGCTGCGGCCGTTGACGATCGCCGCGGAGCCCGCGCCGATGCGGACGCCCTTGGCGGCGCCGAAGCCCTGCGCGTCGTCGTAGACCAGGTCGCGGAACGCGACGCGGACGTGCTTGTAGCCCGTCGTGTCGACGTTCGCGAGGTCGTTGGCGACCGCGTCGAGACGCGTCTGCTGTGCCGCCATGCCGGCGGCCGCGGTGTACATGCCTTCAAGCACTGATGTCCGGGTCTCCTGGAAGGAGGGATGGAGCTCCGGCCTCCGCCAAAGGGGCGGTCCAGCCTGCGGTGCTCCTCGTCTGCCCGGGTGATCGGCCGCGGCCGAACGAACTTGAGAACCCGGCTTAGCCGGGCAGCGCGCCGACCTGGCCGGCGGCGAGCTGGAGGCTCGAGTCGATCGTCTGGATCGCCTTCTGGCCGGCCTCGAAGGCCCGCAGGGAGGCGATCATGTCGACCATCGTGCGGCCGGCGTTGACGCCGGAGGACTCCAGCGCGCCCGCGGTGATCTGGCCGGTCCCGGTACCCGCCGCGGCGCCGGTGAACTGCGAGTCGCCCTCCTTGCGCACGTTGCGCAGGGCGAAGCAGCCCACCTTGGCCACGTCGACGGTGCCGTCGGCGTTGACCGTGACGGGACGGCGGTCGGCACCGAGGACGCGGTTGCCCGTGGCGTCGGTCAGCGTGCCGTCGACGGCGCGCTGGAAGGCGCCGTTGCGGGTGTAGCGGATCCCGCTCGAAGTCTGGATGGCGAAGTAGCCCTCGCCGGCGATCGCCAGGTCGAGCGGCTCGCCGGTGTCGCGCAGGGCGGCGGGGGAGAGGTCGGTGACCTGGCGCGTGATGAGGGGCCCGGCGCCGATCGTGCCGATCGTCTGGCCGGTCTTGGTGCTCTGCAGCAGGAGGTCGCCGAACGACCGCTGCTCGGAGCGGTCGGACTTGTAGCCCGGCGTGGCCGCGTTGGCCAGGTCGTTGGCGATCTGATCCTGGCGCACCATCTCGGCAGTCATGCCGGCGGCGGCGATGTAGAGCCCGCGTTCCATCGCTCCGGATCGTCGGCTGTCGGCGGCCGGGCTTGAGGCCTGGCGCAGCCGGTCATCCGTCCGTGGCACTCGCGGGCCGCCCTCCGGCGCGCGGGCGCGTTGACGGTCGCTGTGACCGCAAGTCCGCCCCGGGCGTGTGAGGGGGCGCACCCCGGGGCGCGTTGACGGTCGCCGTGACCGCAAACCCGCCCGCGCGTGCGCTCGTCGCCCCGCCCGACCGGTTCTTCGTCCGGGGCCTCAGACGAGGTCCGCGCCGATGACGACGCGCGCGACATCCATGCGCGGTCCCGTACCCGACCTGGCACCCTTGCCCTCATGGCCGGGCCGATCGACCTCGTCCTGCTGCGCGGCATGCTGCCCGACGTCCCGCTGCGCCCCGGCGCCGTGGTCCACGGCCGCGTGCTCGACGCGCGGACGCTCGTGCTGGAGGGCGTGCGCCTGGCGGCGCAGTTGCCCGAGGGCGTCCAGGCCGGGCAGCGGCTGAAGCTCCGCGTCGACGAGGCGGGACGCGACGGCCTGCGGCTGCACGTGCTGGAGACGATCCAGCCGGCTGCGGCCCACGACCCGGCCGCCGCGCCGCAGGTGCCGGTCACCGCCTACGCGGTCGCGCTTCCCGGCGGCGCCGTCGCGCGGGTGCACGTCGAGGAGGACGGGGGCGAGGAGTCCAGCCGGCGCAGCGGCGCGCCCCGGCGCTCGGTCGTCGTTCGCTACGACTCGCCGACGCTGGGGCGCCTGGACGTGCGGCTCGACCCGGGCGCCGCGGCGGTGCACGTCAGCGCCGGCGCGCCGGCCGAGCGCGTCCGCAGCGCCTCGCCGGAGCTGCGGGATGCCCTCGCGCGCGTCACCGGCGGCCCCGTGCAGGTGACCGTGCATCCCCGTGGGGAGACGCTGAATGTCCGAGCCTGAGCGCCCGCGGCGCGCGGCCGCGCTGCGCTACGACCGCGAGGGCGGCGACCAGGCGCCGCGGGTCGTGGCCGCCGGCGCCGGCGAGATCGCGGGGCGGATCGTCGAGATCGCCCGCGAGCAGGGCGTCCCCGTCCACGAGGAGCCGGCGCTCGCCGAGGCGCTCGCGCGCCTGGAGCTCGAGCAGGAGATCCCGCCGGAGCTCTTCGCCGCCGTCGCGGAGGTGCTCGTCTGGGCCTACGGCCTGGAACGCCGAAGGCCGGCCTGACGGCCGGCCTTCTCGAGGGCGGAGGAGCGCCCAAGGCGTGGTGATGCGGCAGCGTGGGTGTCCAGGCCGCGCTGCCGCGGCGAGAGAGCACCGGTCCGGGCGGGCCCGCACCCGCCGGCGGTGCGCGGTCGCTAGGCGACCGCCTGGAAGAGCGGCGCGTCCGCGTCGAGCGCGTTGCGCAGCGTCTTCTTGAGCTGGCCGTGGATCTGGCAGACCCGCGACTCGCTCACGCCGAGGATCTCGCCGATCTCGGCCAGGGTGAGGTTCTTGACGTAGAGCAGGACGGCGACCTCGCGCTCGCGCTGGGGCAGGCGGGCGAAGGCCTCGCGGAAGCGATCCTTGGCCTGGTCCTTGGCGGCGGCGTGCAGCGGGTCGACCGACGCGTCGCTGGAGGCGATCGTGTCGATGCGCTCGATCGTGGTCTCATCGTCGCTGAGGACGAGCGTGTTGAGCGAGGTCATGTCCGACTGGGTGATCTCGTCGCGGCGCTTGCGCAGCTCGGCGACGGTGGTGCCCATCGACTCGGCCAGCTCGGCCTGGCTCGGACGGCGGCCGTGCAGCGTGGTGAACTCGTCGGCGGCGCGCTCGATGTCGCGCTCCCAGCGGCGGACCGAGCGCGGCGCCCAGTCCTGGCGGCGCAGCTCGTCGAGGACGGCGCCGTGGATGCGCGTCCACGCGTACTGCTCGAGCGTGGCGCCCTTGGCCGGGTCGTAGCGCTCGATCGACTGGATCAGCGCCTCGAGGCCGCACGAGATGAAGTCCTCGACCTCGCAGCGGGCCGGCATCTCGCGGACCTTCTTGTAGACGATGTACTTGACCAGCGGCGCGAAGGTCAGGACCAGGCGGTCGCGCACGGCGCGGTCGTTGGTCCGGCGGTACTCCTTCCAGAGCGCGAGCGTGTCCTCGGACGACATGCGGCGCTTGGCGGTGGTGGGGGTGGCGAGCTTCACGGCTGGTGCTCCTTCTCGGCGGGGGGACAGCCCAGGTATCGGTCCTGGCCCGAACGGTCCGCATCCCCGCTATCCGGTATTCGCCGGGTGGCCATGCGTCGAGTGGACACCTCCCCACTTCTGGGGATGGTCGGAGCGAAAGCTCCATCGAGCAGGGAGAAAGCTGCGCAAAGCTTGAGGAGGCCCTCGAGGACGACCTGGGAGCCGGAGCTCGTGGCGGCGGTCGTCGTGAGGCCCTCCCGGTGGTCGTCCGGCGGCCGGCGCGCTGAAGCCGAACCCGACGCGAACCGGACGGATGGGTGGGATCGGGGCTCAACCGCGTGCCGCGGCGGCCGACGACAGGGCTGGCGGACCCGTCCGCCATCGTCCCCTCCAAGGAGCCTGAACACCCTCATGGCGCTTCGTCTCGTCCAGCCGGTCGACGGATCGGCTGCCCCGCCGCTGCCCGCCCCGCCCACGGGCGTGGCCGCCGTCGCCCCGATCGTCAACCGCGCGCCGGGGCTCCTCGCCGCGCGCGACCTCGCCGGCTGGCGGGCGCTGTTCTCCAGGGCGGGGGAGCTCCAGGACGGCCACGACCGCTACTACGCCCGCCGCCTGCTCCTCGAGTCGGTGCTCGGGCAGCGCGACCTCCCGCCGGCCGCCCTGGCCGAGACGTTCCTCGTCGGCGCCGTCGCGGCGATCGAGATGCTGGAGGAGGAGTCGCGCGAGCCCGTCGTCCTCAACCTCGCCGGCGTGCTGCTCTACGAGCTCGGCGCGATCGTCGCGGCCGAGGCGCTCTTCCGCGGGGCGCTCCGGCTCGACCCCGAGCTGCCTGACGTCCCCAGCAACCTCCGCGAGTGCCAGCGCCGGCGCCGGCAGGGCATCACGACGCCGCGGGGCCTGCCCGGCGCCGTCCTGCGCGAGCTGCGCACGCTGGGCCCGCGTGCCCAGCGGGTCGCCCAGCGCGCCGTGCCCGCCACAGGCCTGACGGTGAGCCTCTGCATGATCGTCAAGGACGAGGAGGCGATGCTCCCGCGCTGCCTCGCCGCCGCCGCGCCGCACGTCGACGAGCTGATCGTGGTCGACACCGGCTCGACCGACCGCACCGTCGAGATCGCCGCGTCCTTCGGCGCGCGCATCCTCCACCACGAGTGGGATGGCGACTTCGCGGCCGCCCGCAACGTCGGCCTCGACGCCGCCACGAGCGACTGGCTCATGTATCTCGACGCCGACGAGGTCCTCGTCGAGGGCGACGGCGAGCGCCTGCGCGAGGCGCTCGGCCGCACGTGGCGCGAGGGCTTCTTCCTCACGGAGATCAACCACGTCGGCGACCTCGAGGACGGCGCCGCCGTCACCCACAACGCGCTGCGGCTGTTCAAGAACCGGCCGGAGTACCGCTTCGAGGGCCGCGTCCATGAGCAGTTCGCCCACCGCCTGCCCTCCCAGCCCGAGCGCCTGGAGCCGTCCGGCGTCCGGATCGAGCACTTCGGCTACCTCGGCGCGGTCCGTGACGCGAAGGAGAAGTCGCGCCGCAACCTCGAGCTGCTCGAGCGCCAGGTCGCCGAGGGCGTCGACACCCCGTTCCTGCACTTCAACCTCGGCTCCGAGCGGGCCGCCGCCGGCGACGTCGCCGGCTCGCTCGAGCACCTCGAGCGTGCGTGGCAGCGGCTGGAGGCTGATCCCGAGCGGACCGCCTACGGCTACTTCCCCTCGCTCTGCTCGCGCTACGTCAAGGCGCTGAACGCCAACGGACGCCACGCCGACGCGCTGGCCGCCGGCGACCAGGTCCTCGAGCTGCTGCCCGGCTTCACCGACGTGGTGCTCGAGCAGGCGATGGCCCACCGGCGCCTCGGCGACCGCGAGCAGGCGATCGCCCTCGTCGAGCGCTGCCTGGAGATGGGCGACGCCCCGGCGCGCTACAGCGCGACGGTCGGGGCGGGCACCTTCCACGCGCGCGCCATCCTGGCCGATCTCCTGATCGCGGCTGGCCGCGCCGCCGACGCCGAGGCGCACCTGCACCACGTGCTCGTGCACCACCCGGGCTTCATCGGGGCCGTCGAGCCCTACGCCCGCGTCCTGCTGCGCCAGGGCGTGCCGGCGGCCGAGGTGGTCGAGCGCGTCCGGGACCTGGTCGCCGAGCCGACGCCTGGCCAGCACTTCCTGTTCGCCGTGCCGCTCTACGAGGCCGGCGCCGTCCGCGAGGCGGAGGTCGAGCTGCGCGCCGTGCTCGCGGCGCAACCCGGCGCGCATCCCGCCCGGGTCGCGCTCGCCGAGGCCCTGCTCTCCCAGGGACGGCTGACCGACGCCGCCGAGATGGCGATGGCCGTCCCGGCGGACGCGCCGCACGGGCCGGCCGCGGCGCGCACCGCCTGCTTCGCCCGGCTGTCGGCCATGCCCGGCGGCGCCGACGCCCAGGTCGCCATCGACTACGCGCGCGCCGCGGGCATGCACGCGGCCGAGCTCGCCGCCTTCGAGGCCTGGCAGCGCGGCGGCGCGCCGGAGGGCAGTGTTCCCGCGGCCGCCGCACCCGTCGTCGCCACCATGCTCGACGCGCTGGCCCACCTCGAGGACTTCGACGGCTTCGAGCGCCTCGCCGGCGTCGCGGAGGCGCTGGACGTGCCCTGGCGCGAGCGGCGCGAGCTGCTGGCCGGCATCTACCTGCGACGCGGCTTCCTGGACTCCGCCGCCGGCGAGTGGATCGCCGCCGTCGAGCGCGAGGGCGCCGACGAGCGCGCGCTGCTGGGGCTTGCCACGGTCGCCGACGCGCGCGGCCTCGCCGAGGACGCCGAGGTCTTCCGGGCCGAGGCCCGGGCCCTCACCGGAGCGGCCGCCTGACGCTGTGACGGCCTGCGCTCGCAACTCGGCTGATCGTCCAGCGCGCCGTCAAGGCGGGTGCGCGCCCACCGATGACCTGTGGGACAGGGATCGCCGCCCAGGGACGGGCACGAAGGACTTCGAAAGGACGCAGATGGAGATCGACGCCACGAGCATGATCGGGACCGCCCGCCCAGCGGGCGCGGTGCGGGAGACCCGCACCGCCGAGCCCGGCGAGTTCGCCCGCGTCTTCGACCTCGCTGACGTCCGGAGGCGCCGCATGACCGGACCCGACCGCATCCCGGACCACGTCTGGGACGACATCACGCGAGCGAGCGAGCTCGCCGACGACCTCGCCACGCGCGGCCAGCGCGTCCGCTTCAAGACCCATCACCTCACCGGCCGGGTCGTGGCGACGCTCTGCGACCAGGACGGGCGCTCGCTGCGCCCGCTGTCGCTCCAAGAGGTCCTCGGCGCCGGCCCCGGCCCCGACCCCGACCCGGCGACCGCCGCCTGAGCCATGGCGGGCATCCAGCTCAGCGGCCTGGTCTCGGGCCTCGACACCCAGTCGATCATCAGCCAGCTGATCGCGGCCGAGAGCGCGCCGCGGACGCGGATGACGTTCCAGCAGGCGGCGGCCACCAAGCGCCAGAGCCTGCTCCAGGAGCTCAACACCAAGGTCACCGCGCTCAAGAACGCCTCCGACGACCTGAAGTCCGCCGGGACGTGGCTCGACACCCAGAAGGTGACGAGCTCCGACGACAGCAAGGTCGGCGTCACGCGCACCGCCGGCGCGCCTCCCGGCGGCTACGACGTCGCCGTCACGCAGCTGGCCTCGGCCGAGCGCCGCACCTACGACTACCAGCCGCCGGCGGCCGACGGGCCGCTGACGATCTACGAGGCCGACGGCACGACGGTCCGGACGACGGTCGACCTCAAGGCCGGGGCGACCGTCGACGACGCCGTCGCGGCCATCAACTCCAAGGCGGACTCCAAGCTGTTCGCCGTCAACGTCAACGGCGACCTCGTCCTCGCCGCCAAGGACACCGGCGTCAGCAGCGCCTTCTCGGTCACCGGCGCCGGCACGCAGATCGAGCGCGTCGCGGGCCAGGACGCCCAGTTCTCGATCGGGACGACGAGCTACACGCGGTCGACCAACGTCGTCGACGACGCGCTGCCCGGCGTCACCCTGACGCTCAAGGCCAAGACGGGCGCCGACCCGGTGGGGATCACCATCGGCGGCCCCGGGCCCGACAAGGACGGCGTCGTCGCCAAGGTCAAGGCGTTCGTCGACGCCTACAACGCGCTCGTCACCACCGCGCGGGCTGACCTCAGCGAGGAGCGCGTCCCGACCGCTGCCAACTCCCTCGACGCGCAGAAGGGCACGCTCCACGGCGACTCCGGCATCTCCGGGATGCTCTCGTCGCTGCGCGCGTCGGTCGCCGCGGCCGTGCCCGGCCTCACCGGCACGCTGACGTCCCTGGCCGACATCGGGGTCAGCACCGGCGCCGCCAACAGCGGCAGCACGATCAACCAGGACGCCGTCGACGGCAAGCTCACGTTCGACTCGGCGAAGCTCACCGCGGCGCTCGACAGCAACCCGCTCGGCGTCCGCACCCTCCTGGGCGGCATCCCGGACACGCCCGGCTTCGCCCAGGGGTTCACCGACGTGATCGGCCCCTACCAGGGCACCGGCGGCATCTTCGACGAGCGCATCCAGTCCGCGGGCAAGGACCTCACGCGGATCAAGGACCAGCTCGACGCCTTCGACCAGCGCATGAGCGCCAAGCAGGACTACCTCCAGAAGCAGTTCACCGCGCTGGAGTCCGCGCTCCAGCAGAGCCAGTCCATGCAGTCCAGCCTCGTCGGCTACCTCGGCCAGTCGGCCGGGTCCTGATCCCTCCTTCCCGCAGCGCCCACCACCGGACGTCCCACTCCCTCGGAAGCGAACGCATGAACCCCTACGCCAGCCCGCAGGCCTACCGTGACAGCGCGGTCCTGACCGCCACGCCCGAGCAGCTCGTCGTGATGCTCTACGACGGCGCCGTGCGCTTCCTCCGCCAGGCGGAGGTCGCCATGGGCGAGGGCGCGTGGCTGCACAGCTACGAGAAGCTCGGCCGCGGCGAGGCCATCATCGACGAGCTGCTGGCCACGCTGAACATGGACACCGGCGAGATCGCCGAGCGCCTCCAGGCCATCTACATCTTCTGCAAGCGCACGCTGATCGAGGCCCGCATCGAGCGCGAGCCGCAGAAGGTCGCCCATGTCGTGGCGCTGCTGACCAACCTCCGCGAGGCGTGGGCGCGGCTGGCCGAGCAGGCCGCCGCCCGGGCGCAGGCCCCGGCGTCGGCGTGAGCACCCACCTGTTCGCCGCGCTCGCGGCGCTCGCGCGCGAGGAGCACGGCCTGGTCACCGACGGCCGCTTCGACGAGCTCGCCGACGTGGCCGACCGCCGCCGCGCCCTGATGGCGCAGCTGCCGCCGGCCGCGCCGCCGGAGGCGCTGCCGCACGTCCGCGAGGCGGCGCGCCTGCAGGCGCTCATCACGGTCGCGCTGCGCGACGCGCGCGACGCGACCGCCGACGAGCTGCGCCGCCTGCGCACGAGCCGCACCGGCGCGCAGGGCTACGCCGCCGGCGCCGGCGCGGCCCCGTCCCGCCCGGTCTTCGACCAGGCGGGCTGAGTCCGCGTCCAGGCATTCCTGGACCCTGCGCTCAAGCGCGGGGTGGTTCGGTCGAGAACGGTGGGTGGGTCGCCACGGTCGGCGGCTGACAAGGAGCCCAAGGACGGGCGACGACTTTCCGCACGTCCATGGACCTGTTCGACACCACCCAGATCGGGCTCGAGCGCGCGCTCTCCGGCGCCGCGCTGCGCCAGGAGGCCATCGCCTCCAACATCGCCAACGTCAACACGCCGGGCTACCGGCGCCAGGACGTCGACTTCCAGACCGCCCTGTCCGCCGCGTGGAACGGGGGCAAGGACGCGGTCGAGCAGGTCGCGCCCGCGGTCTCCGCCGACCCCGGCGCCCAGATCCGCCA
The DNA here is from genome assembly GCA_035765735.1 of Baekduia sp. Taxonomy (GTDB): domain Bacteria; phylum Actinomycetota; class Thermoleophilia; order Solirubrobacterales; family Solirubrobacteraceae; genus Baekduia. Next base: position 120,623 of record DASTWY010000024.1, read on the forward strand.
GGACGGCAGCTCCGTCGACATCGACGTCGAAGCCGCCGCCCAGGCCAAGAACGGCCTCCAGTACGAGGCGATCTCGCAGGTCCTCAAGACCCGCGTCGCCATCCTCCGCTCCGCGATCGGCGTCGGCTGATGGGCCTCTTCGACGCCATCGACATCACCGGCTCGGGCCTCTCGGCCGAGCGCCTGCGGATGGACGTCACGTCCGAGAACCTGGCCAACGCGCAGACCACGCGCGGCGCCAACGGCCAGCCGTATCGCCGCAAGGAGGTCGTCCTCCAGCAGGCCGGCGCCGGTCCGTCCTTCGGCACGGTGCTGGCGGGCGTCATGGGCCGCGGCGGCCCGGCCGCCGGCCAGGGCGTGCAGGTGGCGGCCATCGTCGAGGACGGCTCGCCGCTGAAGCGCATCTACGACCCCGGCCACCCGGACGCCGACGCCAGCGGCTACGTGACGATGCCCAACGTCAACACCGTGACCGAGATGACCGACCTCATCTCGTCGTCGCGCGCCTACGAGGCCGACGTCACGGCGATGCAGACGGCCAAGCAGATGTTCACCAAGACGCTGGACATCCTGCGCTGATGCCGATCGACCCCTCCTTCCTCACCGCCGGCCCCGAGTGGCAGATCGGCGGCGTCGGCGGCGGTGCCGGCGCTCCCGCCGCGCCCGGCGGCCCCTCCGGCACCGGCTTCGGCGCGATGCTCGGCGACCAGCTCTCGCAGCTCGAGCAGCTGCAGGACGGCGCGGCCGGCGCGTCGCGCTCGCTGGCCGACGGCACCGCCACCGACCCGACGGCCGCGGTCGTGGCCGTCGAGCGAGCCCAGCTCGCCATGCAGCTCGCCTCGCAGCTGCGCACGAAGGGCGTCGAGGCCCTCCAGGACGTCTTCCACACCCAGGTCTAGCCCCAGCACCGAAACGGAGCCCCTCCCTCCATGGCTCTCCTGAACTCCATGAGCACGCGCGGCAAGATCACCCTTGCCGCCTGTGCGCTCGCCTTCCTGCTCGCCGCACTGATGATCGTCAAGATGGCCGGCGCGCCGTCGTACACGACCGTCATGACCGGCGTCGACCCGGCCAAGACGTCGCAGATCAGCGCGGCGCTGACCGCCGCCGGCGTCCCGTACGAGCTTCAGAACGGCGGCACGGCAATCGCCGTCCAGAAGGGCAAGGAGACGCTGGCCAACGTGGCGCTCGCGTCCAAGGGCCTCAACAGCACGTCGACGCAGCCCGGCTTCGAGATCCTCGACCAGCAGAAGCTCGGCGCCTCCAGCCAGCAGCAGCAGATCGCCTACCAGCGCGGCCTCGAGGGCACGATCGCCAACACGATCGGCCAGATCGAGGGCGCCCAGGGCGCGCAGGTCCACCTGACGCTGCCCCAGGACAACCTCTTCGCCGACGAGTCGCGCGGCGCGACCGCCGCGGTGCTGATCCCGGCCGACGCCTCCATGATGGAGGCCAACGCGGTGCGCGGCATCGCCAACCTCGTCGCGTCGTCGGTCCCCGGCCTCAAGCCGAGCGCGGTGACGATCACCGACGGCACCGGCACGATGCTGTGGCCCAGCGGCGACGGCACCGGCGCGGAGGCGGGCGGCCTGCCGAGCAAGACGGCGGCCGAGGCGCGCTACGACGCGCAGCTCGAGGCGTCGCTCAACGGGCTGCTGACCCGCACGCTCGGGCCGGGCAAGGCCCAGGTGCAGGTCCACTCCGACCTCAACCTCGACAAGGTCGACCAGGAGCAGCTGGCCTACGACCAGAAGGGCGTGGCGCTCGCGCAGAAGAAGCAGACCGAGACGCTGCAGGGCCAGGGCGCGTCGGCCGGCGGCACCGCCGGCAGCGCCAGCAACCTGCCCGCCTACGCCCAGAACGGCGGCGCCTCGGGCTCGGGCAACAGCAACTACAAGAACACGACGACCGACTCGACGTTCGGCGTCGGCAAGACCGTCACCAAGACGACGAAGGCCCCAGGCTCGGTCAACCGCCTCGACATCGGCCTGATGCTCGACAGCTCGGTGAAGCTCAACCCCGCGCAGATGAGCGCGCTGCAGAAGAGCCTCTCCAGCGCCGCGGGGCTGCAGAAGTCGCGCGGCGACACCTTCAACGTCACGAGCCTGCCGTTCGCCAAGCCCCCGGCCGCGACGACCAAGAGCGGGCCGATCCCGCCCGCCTTCGCCGGCATCCTCAAGGGCGCGGGCCTGGGCATCGGGGCGCTGCTGTTCCTCTTCTTCGTCACGCGCCACCTCAAGAAGCGCGAGCGCGAGGAGCTCGCCGACGCGCCGTCGTGGCTGCGGCAGCTCGAGGCCGCCGCGCCGCAGCCGGTCATGGCGATGCCGCAGATGATCGCGAACGCCAACGGCCAGGCGACCGAGGTCATGCCGGCGATCGCCACCGACGACCCGCGCCGCCAGCAGCTCGACACGATCATCCAGCACGAGCCCGAGCGCGTGGCCGCGCACCTCCGGCAGTGGATCACGGAGGACAACAAGTGACAGGCTCTGCCGTCGCGCGGACCCGCGGGCTGACCGGCCGGCAGAAGGCCGCCGTCTTCCTGATCACGATCGGCTCGACGCGGGCCGCCGACATCCTCAAGTTCCTCACGGAGCGCGAGATCGAGGCGCTGTCGGCCGAGATGGCCTCGCTGTGGCGGATCAAGGCCGACACGGCCGAGGAGGTCGTCCAGGAGCTGGCCGAGCGCTTCAGCGACGCCGACGACTTCGCCGTCGGCGGGCCCCAGTTCGCCCGCGAGGTCCTCGAGCACCTGCTGGGCGCCTCGCGCGCCGAGGAGATCATCGGCTCGATCACCGCTCAGGCCGAGCTGCGCCCCTTCGACTTCCTGCGCCGCACGCCGCCGGAGCAGATCGCCACCTTCCTGGCCGACGAGGCGCCGCAGACGATCGCGCTCGTGGTCGCCTCGCTGCACGCCTCGATCGGCGCGAAGGTGCTCGCCAGCCTGCCGCCCGACATCCAGGTCGACGTCGCCATGCGCATCGCCACGATGGAGGACACCAACCCCGGCGTGGTCGAGGACATCGAGCGCGGCCTGCGGATGAAGCTCTCCAACGTCCTGACGCAGGAGTTCTCGCAGGCCGGCGGCGTCGACTCGCTGGCCGACCTCCTCAACGGCGCGGGCCGCTCGACGGAGCGCACGGTCCTCGAGGCGATCGCTCAGACCGACGGCGAGCTGGCCGACGAGATCCGCCAGAAGCTCTTCACGTTCGACGACATCATCCAGCTCAGCGACCGCGACATCCAGCTGCTGCTGCGCGAGGTCGACCAGAAGGACCTCGGCCTGGCGCTGCGCGGCGTCACCGACGAGGTCAAGGACACCATCTTCCGCAACATGTCCTCGCGCGGCGCCGAGATGCTCCAGGAGGACCTGGACACCAGCCAGCCGCAGCGCCGCTCCGTCATCGAGGAGGCGCAGAGCCGCATCGTCGGCGCGATCCGCCGCCTCGAGGAGGCGGGCGCCATCACCCTCGGCCGCGGTGAGGGCGGCGAGGAGAGCGAGGACGACGTCATCTGATGACCGAGCAGGCCTTCGAGCTTCCCCCGCTGGAGCCGCCGCCCGGGCTCGCGCCCGTCATGGGGCCCGCGATGCCGCAGCCGCAGGTCGACGTCGCCGCCGAGGTCGAGGCGGCGCGCGCCGCCGGCCACGAGGCGGGCTTCCAGGCCGGCCTCGCCGAGGCCCAGCAGCACATGGCCGTCGCCATCGCGGCGCTGCAGGAGGCCGTCGCCGGCGTCGCCGCCGAGCGCGAGCGCGTCACCGCCGCCGTGGAGCCGGCCACCGTCGATCTGGCGCTGCGCATCGCCGAGCAGGCGCTCGGCGGCGCGGTCGCCGTCGAGCCCGAGCGCGTCATCGACGTCGTGCGCGGCGCGCTGCGCCGCCTCGTCGAGCGCGCCCGGGTCACGATCCTCGTGCACCCCGACGACATGGAGCTCGTCCGCTCCGCGTCGGCGGGGCTGATCGCCGAGCTCGGCGGCATGGAGCACTGCGACGTGCAGGCCGAGCGCCGCGTCGCCCGCGGCGGCGCCGTCGTGCGCACGGTCGAGGGCGAGATCGACGCGACGCTCGACACGAAGCTCGCGCGCGTGCGCGAGGTGCTGGAGGCCGAGCTGCGTGCCTGACGCGCTGCTCGAGCGCGTGGCCGAGCTGGGCCGCGCGGTCGCCCGGGCCGACCTGCATCGCCGCCACGGCCGCGTCAGCGACCTCATCGGGCTGATCGTCGAGGCCACGGGCCTCGAGGCGGAGGTCGGCGAGGTCTGCGAAGTCCGCACGGGTCGCGATCCCGTCAACGGCGGCTACAAGACGATCCCCGCCGAGGTCGTCGGCTTCCGGCTGGGGCGCACGCTGCTGATGCCGCTGGGCGAGATGCAGGGCATCGGTCCCGGCGATGTCGTCACCGCCACCGGCCGCCGGGTCTCGGTCGCCACCGGCTCCGAGCTCCTCGGCCGCGTCCTCGACGGGCTCGGCAACCCGATCGACGGCGGCCCGCCGCTCGACGGCCTGGCCCAGCGCCCGATCGTCGGCTCGCCGCCGTCTCCGCTGGAGCGCCCGCGCATCACCGACCGCGTCACGCTGGGCGTCCGCGCGCTCGACGCGCTCGTGCCCTGCGGCCGTGGCCAGCGCCTGGGCATCTTCGCCGGCTCGGGCGTGGGCAAGTCCTCGCTGCTGGGGATGATCGCCCGCTCGACGTCGGCCGACATCAACGTCATCTGCCTGGTCGGCGAGCGCGGCCGCGAGGTCAAGGAGTTCATCGACCGCGACCTCGGCCCCGCGATCGAGCGCTCGGTCGTCGTCGTCGCCACGTCCGACCAGCCCGCGCTGGTCCGCATCAAGGCGGCGCTCACCGCGACCGCCATCGCCGAGCACTTCCGCGACCAGGGCGCCGACGTCATGTTGATGATGGACTCGGTCACCCGCTTCGCCATGGCCCAGCGCGAGGTGGGCCTGGCCATCGGCGAGCCGCCCGCCACGCGCGGCTACACGCCGTCGGTCTTCGCGCTGCTGCCCAAGCTGCTCGAGCGCTCGGGCACGAGCGCCGACGGCTCGATCACCGCGCTCTACACCGTGCTCGTCGACGGCGACGACATGAACGAGCCGGTCGCCGACGCGGTGCGCTCGATCCTCGACGGCCACGTCGTGCTGACGCGCGAGCTGGCACACGCCGGCCACTACCCGGCCATCGACGTGCTGCAGTCGGTCTCGCGCCTGGAGCGCGAGATCGCGGCGCCCGACGTGCTCGAGGGCGCCACCCGCCTGCGCGCCCTGCTCGCCGCCTACCGCGACAAGCGCGACCTCATCGCCATCGGCGCCTACGAGCGCGGCAGCGATCCGGTCACCGACCGCGCCATCGACCTCAAGGGCGGCATCGACACCTTCCTCAAGCAGCGCCCCGACGAGGCGGTGCCCGGCCCCGACGCCGACGACCAGCTGCTGCGCGCCGTCGGCCTGGTCGGCGCCACCGTCGGCGAGCTCGCCGCGGAGCTGGCGCCCGGCCTCGACGACGCCGCCTTCCAGCGCGCCGCGGCCGACCTGGCGACCGACCCAGCCGGTGGCGTCGCGCCGCCGCCCGCGATCCCGACCGGTCCGTCGGCCATCCCGCCGCTGAACCTCGCCGTCTGAGCCGCCGCGAGCAGACCGACAGCCGTCCAGCGCCCTCAACGCCCAGCCCTTCCGTCCGACCACCCAGAGCGAGATGTCGTCCCCGTTCCGATTCGGCCTCGAGCGCGTGCGCGAGATCCGCGTGCACGACGAGGAGCAGGCCAAGGAGCAGTTCGCCGCCAGCCTCTCCGAGCGCGTGCGCGGCGAGGCGCTGCTCCGCGCCGCCGAGGCGCGCGTCGAGCAGGCGCGGACCCAGCCGGCCGCCGCCAGCGTCGGCGACGCCGACGGGCGCATCACCGGCCTCTCGCTGCTCTCGCGCCAGGCGTGGGTGGATCGGCTCGAGCGCTCCCGCCAGGACGCCGAGGTGCAGCTGCGCGGCCTCGAGGCGGAGCTGGCGCGCCGGCGCGAGTCGCTGACCGCCGCCAGCCGCCGCCGCGAGGTGCTCGACAAGCTCAAGGATCGCCAGCGTGAGGCCCACCGCCGCGACGCCGAGCGGCGCGAGGGCGCCGAGCTCGACGAGATGGCCCTGCGCGTCCACGGGCGGCGAGCCGCATGAGCATCGCGGCCGTCGGGGCCCGCGTCGCCGAGATCGACGGGCTCATCTCCACGGTGACGACCGGCAGCCCCGGCGGCGCCGGCAGCGCGCCGTTCGCCCAGGCGCTGCAGACGGCGCAGGCCGCCACGGCCGCGCCCGCTTCCTCTTCCCCGCCCGCCGCCGCCGCGTCGGGCGATACGCCGTTCGGAGCCGAGATCGACGCGGCCGCGACACGGTATGGGATCGATCCCGCGCTCCTGAAGGGTCTCATCCGCCAGGAGTCGGGGTTCGATCCCGCCGCGCGCTCGTCCGCCGGCGCCGCCGGCCTCACGCAGCTGATGCCCGCCACGGCGGCGTCGCTCGGCGTCGACCCGTCCGATCCCGCGCAGGCGATCGACGGCGGCGCGCGCTACCTCAAGCAGCAGCTCGACCGCTTCGGCGGCGACGCGGCGAAGGCGCTGGCGGCCTACAACGCCGGCCCGGGCGCCGTCGTCCGCTACGGCGGCGTGCCGCCCTACGGCGAGACGCAGGCCTACGTCCGCAACGTCCTGGCCTTCGCCGACCAGTACCGCGGCGCCGCGACGACGGCTGCGCCGGTCGCCGCCGTGCCCGCCACCACGACGCCGGTGCCGGCCGCGCCCACCGCCGGCGGCCTCGGCTATTCCACGATCTGATGCCCACCACCTCGATCACCCTGCCGGCCAGCCGGCCCAGCGGCCCGCCCGAGCGCGGCGGACCGCCGGGCGGCGCGAGCCCCGGCGCCTTCGCGGCGCTGCTCGACCAGACCACGGCCCGGACCGCCCTTGCGGAAGGCCAGAGCACGAAGGACGGCCAGCCGGCCGCGCCCCAGCCCGGGCGGACCCCCGGCGTCGCCGATGCCGCCCCCGACGCGACGGGCGACCGGACGCCGCAGGGCGCCGGCAAGGAGGCCTCCGCGATGGATGCTCCTGCGACCGCGACCGCGACGGCGACCGCGCCGCCGATCACCGGCGAGCCGCAGCCCGCACCCGACGTGACCCCGTCCTCGCACGCGCACGCGCGGGGAGACGACGCAGCCGCCGACGACCGCGCCGGCGCCGGCCAGCCGGCCGCGGCGTCCGCTGACGCCGCGATCCCGGCCGCGGTGATGGCCGCGATCCCGCAGCCCCAGCCCCAGCCCGCTCCGGCGCCGCGCGCCAGCGGCGCGCCGGCCACGCCCGCGGCGGGGGGGACCCCGCCGGCGGCGCCTGCTGCCGCGGCCGCGAGCACCGTCGCGGCGACGCCCGCCGCGGCGCAGCCGCAGGCCGCGACCGGCTCCGCCTCCGCGGCCCCGGCC
>DASTWY010000025.1:0-10866 GCA_035765735.1 Baekduia sp.
TGCATCTACCGTCCTGCATGTCCGGCCTCTCCTTTGGAAGCTGGGGTGGGTCGCACCTCTCAGCCTCCGGGGAGGGCCGGACATCTCTCCTGCTAGATCACCGATCTAGCCGTTCAGCAGGTCCGCAAGCAGAACACCTAGCCGCTCAGCCGAAGAAGACGGCGGCCGTCTGGTAGAAGCCGTCGTCGAGCGTCTTCGGGTCGCCGAGCGCCTCGGTGATCGGCACCTCGATGATGTCGGTGCCGCGCAGCGCGACCATCGCGCCCGAGCGCCCGGCGATCGCCGCCTCCGCCGCCGCGACGCCGAAGCGCGTCGCGAGCACGCGGTCGTAGGCGGTCGGCGTGCCGCCGCGCTGCACGTGCCCGAGGATCGTCATGCGGGTCTCGTAGCCGGTCCGGTCCTCGATCTCGCGCTCGAGCGTGACCGCGATGCCGCCGAGCCGCTCGTGGCCGAAGGCGTCGAGCTTGCCGGGTCCGGCGGTGGCCAGCGTGCCCTCCTTGGGGTGCGCGCCCTCCGAGACGACGACGATCGAGAACGTGTGCCCCGACGCGTGCCGCCGGCGGAGGTGATCGCAGACCTCCTCGATGTCGAACGGCCGCTCCGGCACGAGGATCACGTCGGCGCCGCCGGCCATCCCGGCGTGCGCGGCGATGAACCCGGCATGGCGGCCCATGACCTCGAGCACCATCACGCGGTTGTGGGACTCGGCGGTCGTGTGCAGCCGGTCGATGGCCTCGGTCGCGATCTGGACGGCCGTCTGGAAGCCGAACGTGTAGTCGGTGCCCTTGAGGTCGTTGTCGATGGTCTTGGGCACGCCGACGACGGGGATGCCGGCCTCCGAGAGGCGCGCGGCCACGCCGAGGGTGTCCTCGCCGCCGATCGGCACGAGGACGTCGACGGCGTGGCGCTCCATGCCGGCGCGGACGCCGTCCACGCCGGCGCCGCCGTCCTTGAACGGGTTCGTGCGCGACGAGCCGAGGATCGTCCCGCCGCGCGGGAGGATCCCGCGCGTCGCCGCCACCGGCAGGTCGAGCCCCTCCCCGTCGAGCACGCCGGCCCATCCGTAGCGGTAGCCGAACACGCTGTGCCCGTCACGCGCCGCGCGCCGGACGACGGCCCGGATGACCGCGTTGAGGCCGGGGCAGTCCCCGCCTCCCGTCAGAACACCGATCCTCGCCATGGGCGAGATGCTAGGAAACCTGTCCAGCGCTCCCGGCGGTCGCGGCGGCGAACGCCGCGTCCAGCGGCAGCGGCCTGCCGAGGTGGAAGCCCTGCGCGTAGTCGATCCCGAGCTCGCGGACGGCGGTCAGCGTGTCGTCGTCGGCGACGAACTCGGCGAGGCTCGGGGTGCCCAGCCCGCGCGCGATGGCGACGACGGCCTCGACCACGAGCCGATCGGTCGGGTTGTCGCGCAGCCCGCGGACGAACTCGCCGTCGATCTTCAGGACGTCGAACCGCAGGTGCTTGAGGTAGGCGAACGAGGCGAAGCCGGTGCCGAAGTCGTCGAGCGCCAGCCGGCACCCTCGCCGCCGCAGCATCTCGGCCAGCGTTCGGGCCCGGTCGAGGTTGACGATCGCGGCGGTCTCGGTGATCTCGACGATCAGGCTCCCGTCCGGGACCGGCCGCCGGCCCAGCAGCTCGTCGAGCCAGTCGCCGAAGGCGCCGTCGCCGATCGTGCGGCCCGACAGGTTGACCGACAGGACCACCGCCTGGCCGGCCTCGTGCCGGGCGCGAAGGGTGTCGACTGCGTGCTCGACCACCCAGCGGTCGATCGATTGGATCAGGTCGAAGCGCTCGGCGATCGGCAGGAACGTGGCCGGCGGGATCAGCTCGTCGGCGTCGCTGCGCATCCGCAGCAGCAGCTCGAACGTCGGCGCCGCACCCGCGTCCGCGTCGCTGCCGAGGGGGATGATCGGCTGGGCGTGGAGCTCGAAGCGGTCCTCCTCGAGCGCCTCCCGGATCCGCTCCAGCCACGACAGCCGCGAGACGTGCCGGCCGGGGCCCGCCTCGTCGCGGGTGTGGACCGCGGCCCGGTTGCGGCCGCCGTCCTTGGCGTCGTACATCGCGATGTCGGCCTCGACGAGCAGCTCCTCGGCGCTGAGGCCGTCGCCGCCGTCGAAGAGCGCGAGTCCGACCGACGCCGTGACGCGCGCATGGCGCAGCGCGTCGGCGACGACGCCGTCGCGCTCGACGGCACGCAGCAGCTTGCCGGCGACCTGGCCGGCCTGATCGCCGTCGGCCTCCTGCAGGATCACGCCGAACTCGTCGCCGCCGAGGCGAGCGATGACGTCGGTCTCCCGCAGCTCGGCCCGCAGCGTGCCGGCGAGGCGGGCGATCAGCTCGTCGCCCACGTGGTGGCCGAGCGTGTCGTTGACGTACTTGAAGCCGTCGAGGTCGAGGACGAGCACCGCGCCGGAGCGCCCGTAGCGCTCAGCCTCCGCGAGCGTGCGATCGAGCTCCTCCTCGAAGCGGCGGCGGTTGTAGAGGCCCGTCAGCGCGTCGTGGTCGGCGAGGTGCTGGAGCTGGCCCTCGAAGCGCTTGCGCTCGGTGATGTCGATGCTCTGCAGGACGGCGATCGCCGGGCGGCCGTCCTCGCCGCGCACCGCCGCCGCGCTGGTCAGCGTCCACACGACCCGCCCGTCGCGGTGGACGAGCCGCCGCTCCTGGACGACGCGCTCCACCTCGCCGGCCGCGAGCGCCAGCAGGGTCGCGCGGTTCTCGTCGAGCTCCTCCGGATGCTGGAACGGGCGCAGCCGCTGGCCGAGGAGCTCCTCGCGCTCCCAGCCGAGCAGCTCGGCCATCGCCGGGTTCGCGTCGAGCCAGCGGCCCACCCCGGAGCCGCGCAGGCCGATCACGCAGACGCCGATCGGCGCATGCTCGAACGCGGCGCGGAAGCGGCGCTCGGCCTCACGGCGGCTCGCCTGGAGGCGGTGGAGGTCGGTGACGTCCTGCGTCGTGCCCCAGACCCGTCGCACGCGGCCGTCGACGCGGTCGGCGGGAGCGCAGCGGCCGTGGATGACGCGCTGGGCGCCGTCAGGACGCCTCAGGCGGTAGGTGACGTCGAACGGCTGGCCGTCGCGCGCCGCGCCCACCAGCGCCCCGCGCACGCCCTCGACGTCCTCGGGGTGGATGAGGTCCTCGTGCATGGCCACCGTCGGCTCGCGGCCGTCGTGCTCGATCCCGAAGACGCGGTAGAGCCCGTCCGACCACCAGATCGTCCCGGTCTCGACGTCCCACGACCAGCTCCCGAGATGGGCCATGGCCTGGGCCTCTTCGAGCAGCGCGTGCTGCCGGCGGGCCTCCTCGGCTGCGGCGCGGGCGCGCTCCTCGGCGAGGCGGAGCTGGTGCTCGCCGTCCTTGCGGGCGCTGATGTCGCGCGTGGTGCTGACCGCCTCGAGAAAGCTGCCGTCCTCGTCGAAGACCGGCTGGACCGTCGACTCCAGCCACAGCTCGCGGCCGTCCTGAAGATGGCGGACGCGGTAGGTGACGACGTTGGACGCGCCCTCGCGCGCCAGCTCGTGCGACCGGCGCAGGGCCTCGGCGTCGTCCGGGTGGCAGACGTCCGCGGCCCAGAAGCCCTTGAGGTGCTTGGGCGGCACGCCGAGCAGCGCCTCGCTGCCCCCGGCCGCGGAGATGATGCGGCCATCGGGCCCGTGGCGGGCGATCAGGTCGCCGGCGTGCGACGCCAGCAGGGCCAGCTCGCGCTCGCGGTCGGCCAGCGCGGCCTGGGCTTCGACAAACGCGGTGACGTCGATGAACGACGCGACGACGCCATAGGGCTCGTCGACCTGCTCGGCGAGCAGCGGCACGGCGTTGACGGTGATCCAGCGCTCCTCGCCCCGGCGCAGCTCGAGGCGCATGAGGACGTTCCGCTGGGCCTCGCCGGTGGCCAGCACGCGCATGGCGGGCTGCTCGTCGGGCGCCATCGGCCGTCCGTCGGCGTGCCGCGGGCGGAACCCGGGGTCGTGCGGGCCGTGCCCCTCCAGCGGCCGGTCGCCCAGCCCGGCGATGGCGCGCGCGGCGAGGTTGGCGGCGCGCACGATGCCGGTGCGGTCCTGGACGATCAGGCCCTCGGTCGTGACATCGGCGGCCGGGCCGAGGAGCTCGGCCCATTCGGCGTCGGACGTGGGAGCGTGGTGCAGAGACATGCGCAGCGGACCTGTCCCGTGGGTCGGCGCACCGAGAGCCGACTTGAGCTGGGTGCGCGCCGCGCCGGCGGGCGCGTCCTACGTCGCGCGCACGACGACCGGCATGCCGTCGCGCGGGCCGATCGTCGGCATCTGGCGGACGCGCAGCCGGTAGCTCGGCTCCACCTCGAGCCGGAAGCGCTCGAGGATCTTGGTCGCGATGACGTCGATCTCGGCCTGCCCGAAGCGCATCCCGAGGCACGTGCGCGAGCCGCCGCCGAACGGGACGTACGCGCCCTTGGGCAGCTGCTCGCGCGCCCCGGGCGCGAAGCGCTGCGGTCGGAACTCGTCGGGCGCGTCCCAGACGTCGGGCAGGCGGTGGCTGGCCCACGAGCTGTAGTCGACCGGCACCCCGCCGGGCACGCGGACGCCGGCGACCTCGAACGGCTCGATCGAGCGGCGCGGCCCGATCCACGCCGGCGGGTAGAGGCGCAGCGTCTCGTCGAGCGCGAGGCTCAGGTCGAAGTCGGGCGCCTCCATGACGTGCGGGTGCCGCGACAGCTCGTAGAACAGGAACGCCACGGTCGAGGTGGTCGTGTCGTGGCCCGCGAAGAGCAGCGTCATGACCTCGTCGCGGATGTTGCGGTCGGTGAGGGCGAGCGGTCCAGCGGCCGCCTGGACCTCGAGCAGCAGCGAGAGGAGGTCGTCGCCGAAGTCGCCCGCGGCCCGGCGGCGGCGCAGCTCGTCGTAGATGACGTGGTCGAGGCGCCGGCGGGCCTCCTGCATCTGGTTCCACGGCGAGCCCGGGCCGCGCAGCATCTGCAGCACGACGTCCTTGGACCAGAACGACAGCGCCCGCTCGAACTCGGTCGCCGCGTCGACCTTGCCGCGGGCGACGTCGGGGTCGAGCCCGAAGAGCGCGCGCATCACGATGCGCAGGGCCAGCTCGCGGGTCCAGTGGTACAGGTCGAGCTGCATGCCCGGTCGCCAGCGGTCGAGCGCCGCGTCGACCTCGTCGGCCATCAGCTGCTGGGAGGCGGCGATCCGCTCGCGGTGGAACATCGGGAGCATCGCCTTGCGCGACAGGCGGTGGAACGCCCCGTCGATGCTCAGCATGCCGTCACCCAGGAACGGGATGAGGTCGCCGTAGTGGCCCTCGCGCCACGAGAAGTTGGCGGCGTTGCTGACCAGCAGGTGGTGGTTGGCCTCCGGCCCGAGCAGGAAGACGACGTTGTGGTGGAAGATCCGCAGCGTGAAGACCGGCCCGTAGCGCTCGTAGGCGTCGAGCAGCAGCGAGAGTGGGTCGCGCGTGAACCGCATCGTCCGCGCCATCGAGAAGCGCGTGTCGCCCGCGGGGAACGGGATCGCCGCGGCACGCTCGGCCCGCAGGTCGGCGCGCATGCGCGACACCGGGTTCGTCGACGTGGGTGCGGGTGGGGCGGCGACGGGCACGCTGGCGGCCATGTCCGGCAGCGTACCGGTCGACTGGCCGGCCAGCCAAGTTCCGGAGCGGACCGCCGCCGCCGACGCGCCGGAGGCGGGCGCGTCAGGCGCGAGCGCCCGCGCGCGGGATCCGCTCGCGTCGCACCACGTGCTCGCAGGAGCCGTCCGGCGCTCCGGGAGCGGCGTCGACGATGACGTCGTCGGGGTCGAGCAGGGCCAGGTCGTCGCCGGGGCCGCAGTCGACGAGGTCGTCCTCGCCGTCGCGGGCGCGGAGGACGTCGTCGCCCCCGCGGCCGTAGATCTGGTCCTCGCCGGGACCGCCGGTGAGCACGTCGGCTCCGCCGTTGCCCGTCACGATGTCGCGGCCCGGGCCGCCGGCGATCTGGTCGTCGCCGGCGCCGCCCGCGAGCGTGTCGTCGCCGGCGCCGCCGTCGATGCGCTCGCCCGGCGCGAGCTCGCCCAGCAGCGCCACATCACCGATCACGGTGTCGTCGCCCGCGCCGCCGGAGAGCCGATCGCGCCCGCCGCTGCCGCGGAGCGTGTCGTTGCCGGCGCCACCCCACACGCGGTCGCCGCCCGGGCCGCCGTCGAGCGTGTCGTCGCCGGCCTGGCCGCGCAGGCGGTCGTCGCCCATGCCGCCGATGAGCTGGTCGTTGCCGGTGCCGCCCCGGAGGCGGTCGTCGCCGAGGCCGCCGAGGAGCGTGTCGTCGCCGCCGAGGCCGCGGATCCGATCCGGGCCGCCGTGGCCCGCGATCCGGTCGGCGACGGGGGTGCCGGCCAGCCGGTCGGCGTGGCGGCCGCCGGTGATGGTCGCCGCGACGGCGGTGCCGGCCAGGGCCAGCGCCACGGCGGCGGCGATCCCGGCGGCAGGCGTGAGCAGGCGGTGCACGGCCCCAGGAACACGGCGGCCGCCGGCGAAGTTGCGCCGCCGCGGCTCGCGGAGGCCCGGCGCGCGCCGGGGGCTGTCATAATCGTCCATGCGATCCACTCGGGGGCGTAGCTCAGTTGGTTAGAGCGCCGGCCTGTCACGCCGGAGGTCGCGGGTTCGAGTCCCGTCGCTCCCGTCTGTCGCATCCTCGCCGCCGCCCAGGCGGCGAGCGTCGTTCTGGGGTGTGCTCCAACATGCCCGGCGATGCCCGGTGCGGTGCACGCGTTCGCCGACCTCGGACCTCTCGCGCTGGCCGGCCTGGCCCTCTGCGGCCTCGTGGGCGGTGTCGGGATCACGGCGCTGGGCCCCGGCGGCGTCCTGGTGACGATCGGGCTCTACGCGCTCTCGGGACTGCGTCCGGAAGCCGTCGCCGGCACGGCCATCGCCACGCACGTCGGGACGGGTGCGCTGGGGACGGCGACCTACCTGCGATCGGGGCACCTCGCCGGGCCCAGCACGCGCCGGACGGCCGGGATCCTCGTGACCGCCGCGCTGATCGGCACGCCCGTCGGCGTCTGGATCAACTCGTGCGTCTCGCACGACGGCTTCGGCGCGCTGCTCGGCGGGTGCGTCGTGGTGGCCGGCGTGCTGGTGCTGTGGCGCGACCGTCGGGAGTCGCGCCCACCGGCGGCGACCATGCGCGGCGACGTGCCCGTCATCGCGGCGGTCGGCGCGGCGGTCGCGGCGGCCGGCGGCCTGTTCGGCATCGGGGGGCCGCTGCTGGCCGTGCCGCTGCTCGTCGTCCTGGACATGCCGATCCTCGCGGCGCTGGGCGCGGCCCAGGCGCAGTCGATCGTCATCGCCGGCGTCGGGACGATCACCTATGTCGCGCAGGGCGCGATCTCCTGGCCGCTGCTGCTCGTGGTGGGCGTGCCGGAGCTGGCGGGCGTCGTCATCGGCGCCCGCGTGGCGCGGGCCGCACCGACGCACCGGCTTCGCCTGGCGCTGGTCGCCGCCCTGCTGGCCTGCGGGGTGGTCCTGGTGGTGCAGAGCGCCTGAAGGATGCGGGCGCGTCAGCCGCCGACGTACGCGGCGAGGTGCTCGCCGGTCACCGAGCCGGCCGCCTGCCACCCCGCCACGAGCTCGGCCGGCGTGCCCGTGAAGACGACCCGGCCGCCGTCGTGGCCGGCCCCGGGCCCGAGGTCGACGATCCAGTCGGCGTGCGCCATCACCGCCTGGTGGTGCTCGACGACGATGACCGACGTGCCGCCGTCGACGAGCCGGTCGAGCAGGCCGAGCAGCTGCTCGACGTCGGCGGGATGCAGGCCGGTGGTCGGCTCGTCGAGGACGTAGACGCTCGGCGCGTCGGACGGCCTGCCGAGCTGTGTGGCCAGCTTCAGCCGCTGCCGCTCGCCGCCGGACAGCGTCGTGAGCGGCTGGCCGAGGGTCAGGTAGCCGAGGCCGACGTCGACGAGCCGCTGGAGGATCCGGTGCGCGGCCGGCGTCCGGGCCTCGCCGTCGGCGAACAGCGTCGCCGCCTCGGCCACCGACATCGCGAGCACCTCGCTGATGTCACGGCCGCCGAGGCGCAGGTCGAGCACCGAGGCGGCGAATCGGCGCCCCTCGCAGTCCTCGCAGGTAGTCGCCACGCCGGCCATCATCGCCAGGTCGGTGTAGACGACCCCGGCGCCGTCGCAGGTGGGGCAGGCGCCCTCGGAGTTGGCGCTGAACAGCGCGGGCTTGACGCCGTTGGCCTTGGCGAACGCCTTGCGGATCGGCTCCAGGGCGCCGCTGTAGGTCGCCGGGATGCTCCGCCGCGAGCCGCGGATCGGGGTCTGGTCGATCGCCACCACCTCCGCGCCCGCGGGAATCGACCCGTGCACGAGCGAGCTCTTGCCCGAGCCGGCGACGCCGGTGACGACGACGAGCACGCCGAGCGGGAGGTCGACGTCGACGTCGCGCAGGTTGTGGGTGCTCGCCCCGCGGATCTCCAGCGCGCCGGTGGCCGTCCGCACCGTCTCCTTCAGCGCGGCCCGGTCGTCGAGATGGCGGCCGGTGATGGTGCCGCTGGCCCGCAGCGCCTCGACGGTCCCCTCGAAGCACACGGTGCCGCCCCCGGTGCCGGCACCGGGGCCGAGGTCGACGACGTGGTCGGCGATGGCGATCACCTCCGGCTCGTGCTCGACGACGAGCACCGTGTTGCCCTTGTCGCGCAGCCGCAGCAGCAGCTCGTTCATCCGCTGGACGTCGTGGGGGTGCAGCCCTGCGGTCGGCTCGTCGAAGACGTACGTCACGTCGGTCAGCGAGGAGCCGAGGTGGCGGACCATCTTGACCCGCTGCGCCTCGCCGCCCGACAGCGTGCCCGACGGCCGGTCGAGCGACAGGTAGCCCAGCCCGATCTCCACGAACGAGTCGAGCGTCATCCCCAGCGCCGTCAGCAGCGGTGCCACCGACGGGTCGTCGAGGCTCCGCGCCCACGCCGCGAGGTCGCGGATCTCCATCGCGCACGCGTCGGCGATGGTGACGCCGTCGATCTTCGAGGAGCGCGCCCCCTCGCTGAGGCGCGTGCCGTCGCACTCGGGGCAGGTGGTGAAGGTGACCGCCCGCTCCACGAACGCGCGGACGTGCGGCTGCAGCGCGTCGAGGTCCTTGGACAGCATCGACTTCTGGATCTTGGGGATCAGCCCCTCGTAGGTGAGGTTGATGCCCTCGACCTTGATCTTCGTCGGCTCCCGGTGGAGCAGGTCGTGGAGCTCGCGCTTGGTGAACGTCCGGATCGGCTTGTCGGGGTCGAAGTACCCGCAGCCGCGGAAGATGCGGCCGTACCAGCCGTCCATGCTGTAGCCGGGGATCGTCAGGGCGCCCTCGTTGAGCGACTTGGTGTCGTCGAAGAGCGCGGAGAGGTCGAAGTCGTTGACGGCGCCGCGGCCCTCGCAGCGGGGGCACATGCCGCCGGTGCGCGAGAACGTCGCCTTCTTGGCGCGCGTCTTGCCGCCGCGCTCCACCGTGATCGCACCGCTGGCGCGGACCGACGGCACGTTGAAGGCGAATGCGCTGGGCGGGCCGATGTGCGGCCGGCCGAGCCGGCTGAAGAGGATCCGCAGCATCGCGTTGGCGTCGGTGGCGGTGCCGACGGTCGACCGCGCGTCGGCGCCCATCCGCTGCTGGTCGACGAGGATCGCCGTCGTCAGCCCGTCGAGGACGTCGACCTCGGGTCGCGCCAGCGTCGGCATGAAGCCTTGGACGAAGGCGCTGTAGGTCTCGTTGATGAGCCGCTGCGACTCCGCGGCGATCGTGCCGAACACCAGCGAGCTCTTGCCCGAGCCCGAGACGCCGGTGAAGACCGTCAGCCGGCGCTTGGGGATCTCGACGCTGAGGTCCTTGAGGTTGTTGACGCGCGCGCCGTGGACGCGGATCAGGTCGTGGCGGTCGGCGGCGTGGGGCGCCGTCGTCGGTCGGTCGGTCTCTGCGGCCGTGCCCATCGTGCCTCGAGGGCCGCTCAGGCCAGCTCCTGGATGCGGATCAGCGTGCCCGCCGGGTCGCGGAACGCGCAGTCGCGGATGCCGTACGGCTGGTCGGTCGGCTCCTGGACCACCTCGGCGTCGCTGGCCTGCAGCCGCTCGAAGACGCCGTCGACGTCCTTCGTGGCCAGGTTGATGCTGGCGTAGGTGCCTTTGGCCATCATCTCGGCGATGGTGCGGCGCTCGTCCTCGGTGACCCCGGGGGTCGCGGCCGGCGGATACAGGACGATGGAGGTGTCGGGCTGGTCGGCGGGGCCGACGGTGATCCAGTGCATCCCGCCGAGCTCGACCTGCTGGCGGACCTCGAAGCCGAGCGTGTCCCGGTAGAAGGCCAGGCTGGCCTCCGGGTCCTCGTGCGGCAGCATGGTCGCGTGAATCGTGATGTCCATGGCCGCCACGCTAATGCGGCGAGGCCACCGGGGCTTCTCGATTCCTGACCGGTCGCGTGACCTGCTTCGCCACGCACGGCGCCATGCCCGCGGTCGCGCCGGCCGCCTGCTGCCGGTAGACGCTGGGCGGCATGCCAACCAGCTCGGTGAACCGCGTGCTGAACGTGCCCAGCGACGAGCAGCCGACCTCGAAGCAGACCTCGGTGACGGTGCGGTCGCCCCGACGCAGCAGCGCCATCGCTCGCTCGATGCGGCGGGTCATCAGATAGCTGTACGGCGACTCGCCGAAGGCCACCCGGAACTCGCGGCTGAGGTGTCCCGCCGACATGTGCACGCCGCGGGCGAGCGCCTCTACGTCGAGGGGCTGCGCGTAGTCCCGATCGATCCGGTCGCGGACGCGACGCAACCGCGCCAGATGGCGCAACCGCTGACTGAAGGCGGCCTCCTCGGGCAACGGCTCGTTCGGCGGCACCTCCGCATCTTCCCCAACCGAGTCGCGCGCGTCCACTCTTGCGTCG
>DASTWY010000026.1:0-58594 GCA_035765735.1 Baekduia sp.
TCTGCTCGGGGCGCTCACCGGGACGGCCGGCGTGGCGCTGCTGGTGCTCGCCGTCGTCCGCACCGACCGGCATCCGTGGACGTCTGCGGTCACCCTGGGCACCCTGGCGGCCGCCGTCGTGCTGCTGGCCGGCTTCGTCCAGGTCGAGCGGAGGGCGCGCGAACCGCTGCTCCGGCTCGGGCTGCTCGCCAACCGCTCGGTGTCCGGCGCGAACGCCTACAACCTCCTGCTCGGAGCGGTCATGACCGCGGCGCTGTACTTCGCGACCCTGCACCTGCAACGGGTCCTGGTGGCCGGGCCGGCGACGACCGGGCTGCTGCTCCTGCCCTTCGCGCTCGGTGTGATCGCCGGTTCGGTGCTCGCCGTCCGACTCGGCCACCGCGTGCACCCGCGCACCCTCCTGATCGGCGGCGGACTGCTCACCGCCGTCGGATTCGGCTGGTACGGCTGCATCAGCGCCGACGGGTCGTTCCTCACCGACGTCCTGGGGCCGCAGGTCCTCGCGAGCGTCGGCTACGGGCTCTGCCTCGCACCGGTCGCCTCCACCGCGACCGCCGGTGTCCCGCCGCAGGAGGTCGGGACGGCGTCGGGGCTGCTCAACAGCTCCCGGCAGATCGGCGGCTCGCTCGGGCTGGCCGTCCTGGGCACGATCGCGCACCAGCGCACAGGTGGCCTGACGACGGCGGATGCGCTGGCCGACGGGTACGGGCTCGGCCTGACCCTCTGCGCCGCACTCCTGCTCGCCGCCGTGCTCGTCGCGCTGACCGTCCTGCCGCGACCGGAGCGCGAAGGGAGCGTCTCCCGATGACCACGACCCGGCAGCAGCGGTCGGCCGTGCGGGCGATGTACGCCGGCCTGGCGCTGACCGTTCTCGCGACGACCGCACCGTACGTCGACCGCGTCACGAGCAACGTGCTGGCCGCCCACCTCCGGGCCGGCTACCCGGCCTTCCCGGAGGCCCGGATCGACTCCGCCGTCACCACCTGGCTGGTCGTCCTCTCCGTCGTCGGCGCGGCCGGCGTCGCGGGGTGGGTCTGGACGATCCACGCGGTCAGCAGCGGGAAGCGGTGGGCCCGGTGGGTCGCCGTGGCGTTGCTGGTGCTCGGGACGTCGGTCCGGTTGGCCCTGCTGCTGCTCAGGGACACCTCCGGTGACACCGGCCTGCCGGTGCTGCTCGGCGGCCTCGGGATATTGCCGTGCCTGGCAGGGGCGGCGGCCGTCACGATGCTGTGGCGAGGGTTCGCACGCGCACTCCCGGGAGCATCCGCATGACCAGCACCACGAGGCTGCCGAGCCAGTCCGCCGACTTCCCGGCGTGGTACGGCGAGGTCGTCCGGCAGGCCGGCCTCGCCGAGTCCTCGGCGGTCCGCGGGGCGATGGTGATCAAGCCGTACGGCTACGCGATCTGGGAGGCGATCCAGCGCGAGCTGGACGCGCGGATCAAGGCGACCGGGCACGAGAACTTCTACTTCCCGCTGTTCGTCCCGGCCTCCGTGCTGTCGCGCGAGGGCCGGTTGATCGAGGGGTTCGCACCCGAGGTCGCCGTCGTCACCGAGGCGGGCGGCAAGACGCTGTCCGAGCCGCTCGTCGTGCGGCCGACCTCCGAGGCGCTGATCTGGTCCACCTACGCGCGCTGGATCCAGTCGTACCGGGACCTGCCGCTGCTCTACAACCAGTGGGGCAACGCCGTCCGCTGGGAGATGCGCCCCCGCATCCTCCTGCGCACCAGCGAGTTCCTCTGGCAGGAGGGGCACACGGCGCACGCCACGCGCGAGGACGCGGCGGCCTACGCGCGGCAGATCCACTTCGACGTCTACCTGGCGTTCCTGCGCGACGTGCTGGGCCTGCACGTCTTCGTCGGGGCCAAGACGGCGATGGAGCGCTTCGCCGGCGCGATCAACACCATGACGTGCGAGGCCATGATGCGCGACGGCAAGGCGCTGCAGATGGCCACCAGCCATGAGCTCGGCCAGAACTTCGCGCGGGCGTTCGACATCGAGTACACCGACGCCGAGGGCGAGCGCCAGCTCTGCTGGACGACGTCCTGGGGCAGCTCGACGCGCATGGTCGGCGGGCTGATCATGGCCCACGGCGACGACGCCGGCCTGCGGGTGCCGCCCGCCATCGCCCCGATCCAGACCGTCGTCGTGGCCGTCAAGGACGACGACGAGACGCTGGCCGCGGTGGAGCGCGCCGAGGGCGCCCTGCGGGACGCGGGCGTGCGCGTGCGGGTGGACCGCGACGCCAGCACCGGCCTGGGCCGGCGGCTGACCGAGTGGGACCTCAAGGGCGTGCCCGTGCGCGTCGAGATCGGCCCCCGTGACCTCAAGGAGGGCGTGGTGACGGTGGTCCGCCGCGACAGCGGCGAGAAGGCCGCCGTGCCGGTCGACGGGGTGGCCGCGGCGGTCGCCGAGGCGCTCGAGGCCGCGCAGCGCGGCCTGGCCGAGGAGTCCCGCGCCCGCACCGAGGCGCACACGCGTGACGTCGCCACCGTGGAGGAGGCGATCGAGGTCGCCGCCGACGGGTTCGCGCGCCTGCCGTGGTCGGCCTGCGGGCCGGACGGCGAGCGGCGGCTCAACGAGCACGCCGTGTCCATCCGCTGCCTGCAGACGGCCGACGGCGGCGTGCCCGGCGACCCCGAGGCCGGCGACCTGGTGGCGATCGCCGGGCGGGCCTACTGAGGTCGTCAGCGCTCGGCGTCTCGAACTGGCGCCGATTGGCGCTTGACACCGGGTAAGCGAGCGTTTCTAATAGCCAGCGGAAACCGACTCGTGTTGCGCGGTTGTCCTTGATCGCTCAAGCGTTCTAGACTGCCGTGGCCCACGGGGTCCAGGAGGAGGAACATGGCTGGTACGGCGCTCAGGCCGCCCACGCAGACGGGCGTGTGCGGCAGCGGTTGCATGACGTGTCGACGCCTGCGGGAGGTGGGGGCGCGTCTCGCGGTGGAGCACGGGGTCGACAACGTCACCGTCGAAGACCTGGCCGACGCCGTCGGCCTGCTGCCCGTTCAGCTCGCGCTGCACCGCGACGGTGCGCCGCACGTGTGCATCGGCGACGCGTACCTCGAGGCTTCGGCGCGGCTGCACGCTGCGTGGGCCGCACGCTTCGCCGAGCAGGACACCTGGAGCGGCGGCATCGGCGCGTCGACGGAGGCGCTGCTCCAGGCCGTCGCGGAGGACGGGGTCGCGGCGCAGCTGTGCTTCGTCGCCATCCAGCGCGGCGACCGCGAGCTGCTGCGCCTCCGCGAGCGCGTCCGCCGGCGCAACGTCGAGAGCCTCTGCGAGCAGTACGCGCTCCACCATCCGGGCGAACCCGTGCCCGAGATCCACCTCGAGCTGGTCTGCGGGACGCTCCTGCACCAGATCGCCGAGGCCGTCGCCGAGGACCGCGTGGGCGTCCTTGCCGAGCGGGTCGACGAGATCCTCGCCGTCGCCGGCGCGTAGCGCCGGGGCGTCAGGGCAGCGGCGTCAGGAGCGCCTGGCGCTCTTGCGCCGCTGCTTGCGCATCTCGGCGGAGGCCTGCTCCGGTCCGAGGTAGGGCAGCAGCAGCGAGTACAGCAGGTCCGGGAGCAGCTCCGGCAGCTCGCCCGCCTTGCCCTCGAGCACACGCGAGTAGACGACCTCGTAGACGCCGCCGATCAGCGTCTCGGCGGCGAGCTCCGGCGGTCGCCCGCGCTTGGGCAGCAGCTCGTCGACGGTCTGCAGGACGAAGCCTGACAGCCGGCTCATGACCGCGTTGCGGCGCTCGATCGCCGCCGGGCCGGCCGCGAGGACCTCGACGATGCACACGTCGGCGTACGTGGGGCGCTCGGCGAAGAAGGTCAGGAACGCCGACAGCGCATCGCGGACGCGCTCGGCGAAGCCGCCCTCGAGCGACACCGCGCCGAGCACGTGCTCCATCAGCTGGCGCGAGACGTCCTCGTAGGCGAGGAGGAACGCCTCCTCCTTGCCCTTGTAGAAGTCGTAGAACGTGCGCCGGGAGAGCCCGGCCGTCGAGATGATGTCCTCGACGCTCATGTTCACGTAGCCGTTGAGGCTCGCGACCTCGATCGTGGCGGCGAGGATGCGCTCGCGCTGGTTGCGCTGGACCTCCTCACGGCTCAAGCCGTGACGTCCTGGCGGCAGCTGGTGGGGCTCGCGCTCCCGGGTCTTCTTCGGAGGTTTGGGCACCGCGGCGGAAACATAGCCGTCTCCCCAGCGCGAAGCACGCGCGGTGTGCCGCTCTGACGGGTGCGGTGTGCTGGGTCAGACCGTGATGGCGGGGCGGATGGCCCGCGCGAGGACCGGCGCGAGCGCCGGCAGGGAGGCGGCGCGGCCGCTGTTGACGCGGTGCTGCACCAGGCGGAACAGCGCCGCAACGCGCACCTGGGCGAGGTCGTCGGCGGTCAGGGCGTCCTCCGCCCGGGCGGGGGGGTCGGCGATGCAGCGGCCGAGGTGGGCGGCGACGTCGCCGGCGAGCCGCTCGAGCCGCGCGACGCCCGGCGGCCCCAGCGCGATGATCTCGGTGATCGCGAGGTGGGCATGGGCCGGCCACGCGGCGAAGTAGCGCAGCAGGCGGTCGAGCGAGGCGTCGAGGTCCGGCTCCGCGCTCCGCAGGGCATGGAGCGCGTCGCGCCGGACCGCGTCGTGCGCGGCGGCGAGGCAGTCCTCGCGGTTCTCGAAGTGGACGTAGAAGGTGCGGCGCGAGGCGCGCGCGCCGGCGAGGACGTCGTCGACGCTGGTCTGGACGAAGCCGCGCGCGGTCGCCGCGCCCGCCATGGCGGCCAGCAGCCGGCTGCGGGCTCCGACGGGCCAGGAGGCGGGATGCGGGGCGGCGCCGTCCGCCGTGGTGACGGCACGGAGCGTGTCACCAAGGGTGAGCACGTCTGCACCATAGACGGACACATCAACGTTTTCCAGCCCCGCCGACTGGGTCGGGGCAGGAAGCGGCGGGCTCCCGCCGGCCGTCAGCCGTAGAGGTGCGACGTGTCGTTGAAGCTGCGCAGCAGCCAGCGGCCGTCGCCCATGACGACCAGCCGGCTCACGGCGCTGTTCTCGACGTGGGCGAACGCGAGGCGCTGCGATCCCGTGGCCTGGTGGCACAGCTCGCCGATCACGCCGCCGTGGACGACGGCGGCGGCGCGGCGGCCGGGTCCCGTGAGGGCCACGACCCGCTCGAGCCCCGTCCGTACCCGTGCGCCGAATGCCTCCATCGGCTCGGCCCCGGGGATGACGTCCCACCGCTGCTTGACGAAGATCTGCTGGAAGCGCGGGTCGCCGTTGGCCGCGCGGACGCGGAGCTCGCCGCCCTCCCAGTCGCCGAGGCGGACCTCGCGCAGCTCCGGGATGACCGTCGGCTCGAGTCCCGTCGCCTCGGCCAGCGGCGCCGCGGTCTCCGCGGTGCGCCGCAGCGTGGTGACGAAGAGCGCGTCCGGCGGGTCCTTCGCCAGCCGAGCGCCGACGGCGCGCGCCTGCTCCTGGCCCTCGGGAGCCAGCGGCGGATCCGCGTGCCCCTCGAGCATCTCGAACGACTCGCCGGGGACGTGGGCCTGCGACGCGCCATGGCGCACCAGCAGCACCTCGGTGGCGTCGGGCGGCAGGATCCAGGGCCGCTGCGGATAGGACTCGGTCACGCATCCACCTTGCCAAACGGCGCCCGCGGGCGACGCCCGGCGCCGCTGATTGCGTTCCGACCTCCCGCCCGGCTACGGTCGCTCGGTGGAGGAGGAGCCCCTCGAAGAGGTGCGCCGTGCGATCGGCGACGCCGACGCCCTGCGGCGCCACGGCCTCGCCGAGCTGCGGGCCGGCGTGGTCACGCGGGCCGCTGCGCTCCTGCACGAGGCGGCGTCCGTGCTGGCTCCCGTGGCGCCGGACGAGGCGCTCGCGGTCCTCATCCAGGCGGTCGAGGCGGCCACCTACGCCGGTGACATCCGGTTGACGTCGGTGCTCGGCCGACAGGCGTCGGCGCTCCGGGTCGACGGGGCGCCGGGAACCGAGACGGCGCGGCGCCGCGCGTACGTCGAGGGTCTCGGGCGGATGCTGGAGGGCGACGTCCCCGCGGCCGCGCCGCTGCTGCGGGAGGCGATGGCCGCCGGCCGCCGTGCGAGCCACCCGCTCGCCGTCCTGCACGGTGGCATCGCGGCCAGCGTGCTCGGCGCCGACTCGGCCGCGCGGGCGCTGCATGCTCGCGCGGTGGAGCGAGCCCGGGCCGACGGCGATCTCGGGCTGCTCGCGCGGGCGCTCGAGTTCCTGGTCATCGCCGACCTCTCCCACGGTCGCTACGAGGCGGCCGTGCGCCACGCCTATGAGGGGCGCGCGCTCGCGGAGGAGGTGGGCAACCTGACGACCGCCTGCCAGCACACCGCCGGCCTCGCGCTGATCTCCGCCCTGCGCGGGAGGCCCGAGCAGGCGCGCGAGCACGCGGCCGTGGCGCTGGCGCACGGCGCCGCCCATGGCGTCGGCCTGGCGCGGGCCTGCTGCACGTGGGCGCTCGCGATCGCCGAGCTCTCGGAGAGCCGGGCGCCGCAGGCGCTGGAGCGCCTCAAGGCGCTGGCGACGCTGGGGCCGGGGGAGGGACACCCGATCGTGTCGCTGGTGGCCACGCCGCACCTCGTCGAGTCCGCGGCGCGGGTGGGCGACGTCGAGCTGGCGCAGCGCGCGCTGGCGACGTTCCGCGCGTTCGCGCTGCGCGGCGGGCACACCTGGTCGGACGGGCTCGTGGCCCGCGGGTGCGCCCTGGCGAGCTCCGGCCTGACGGCCGACGCGCATTTCGGGCGCGCGGTCCTGCTCCATGCGCGTGCGGCGCGGCCGTTCGAGCGCGCGCGCACCGAGCTGCTGTGGGGCCAGGCGCTGCGCCGCGAGGGCCGATCCCGCGAGGCGGTGTCGCACCTGCGCGCCGCGCTCGACGCCTTCGAGCGCCTCGACAGCGGGACGTGGACGGCGCAGGCGCGCGCCGAGCTGCGCGCGGCCGCGGTGTCGACGCCCGGCGTCAGCCGGCACGCGACGACCGAGCGCCTCACGCCGCGACAGCGGGAGATCGTGGAGCTGGTCGCGACCGGCGCGACCAACCGCGAGATCGCCGCCCGGCTGGACGTGAGCCCGCGCACCGTCGACCACCACCTGCGGCAGGTCTTCGCCAAGCTCGGCATCTCGTCGCGCGCGGAGCTCATCCGCCCCGCCGCCGAGGCCGCCGACGCCTAAGCCGGGTCCTCCTCGTCCAGCCGGCGCCGGACGGAGGCGACCTTGTCCTCGAGGGTCTGGGCCTTGTCGCGGCGCTCGTCGAGCTTGAGGACCGTGTAGACGCGCGGCAGCCCGAGCTCGAACGGGACCGCGTGCAGCTCGCCGACGAGCGCCAGGATGTCGCCCGTCTCACCCTCCAGCGAGGTCCCCATCGCGTGCAGCTGGTACCGGACCCGGTCCTGCGCGGCGAGCCGCCGCTGGATCGCCGCGATGTAGCGGCTCGCGCTCGGATCGCTGCGCCCGAGCCCGATGACCGTCAGATCTGCCGTCGCCATGACGGCAGTCTCACAGGCTCGCGAGGTTGGCCCCCTGGGCGAGTCCCTTCACGGCGAGCGCTCTGCGCGAGTCCTTCGGCCCTCACCATGCTTGGCCGCTGCCGCAGTGCGGGCAGGCGACCGAGGCGCTGACGGACGCCTCGAACTGGTAGCCGCACTGGCAGCGGTACAGGGCGTGGTCCTCGGGGGTGACCGAGGCGCGGTGGCGGCGCTCCTCGACGTGGCTCTCGAAGGTCTCGCTCTCGGCCGCGACGCCGTCGGGCGCGCCGCCGGCCGGCGGGGGCGCCGGCTGCGCGGGCTCGCTGGTGGCCGCCGCCCGGCCGTCCGCGGCGGCGTTCCGGCGCCGCAGTCCGCGTCGGCGCCGTTCGGCTGGGCGCTGGGGTCGAACTCGCATCGTCTTCGCTCTACCTCCTTCTCCCCTCCTCGAACACCGAAGGGCCCGAAAGGTGACGCTCGGTGTGGTCGCCGGACAACGTCCGCGCTTGAGGGGTGCTGGACGGGCGATGGACCGGTGACGCGCCCGAGGGTGCGATACTGGGCCTCGATGGACCCTGCTCGCAAGCGCCGCGTTCGCCTGGTCGTCGCGCTCAGCGCCGCCGTGCTGCTCGCCGCGGCGCTCGTCTACACCAGCTTCAACGCCTCCAGCGAGGCACGCACCCCGAGCCAGCTCCTGGCCAGCGCCGACGCGGGGCGCTCCTACCAGCTGACGGGGAAGGTCGTCGACGGCTCCATCCGCCATCACGGGACGACCTGGGACTTCAAGGTCCGCGACCGCGACGGCACCGCGGCGATCCCGATCCGCTACACCGGCTCGGTCGCCGACACGTTCCGCGCGGGCCGCGAGGTGATCGTGACCGTGCGGCGCGAGGGCGACACGTTCGTCGGCGAGCAGGACACGCTCGTGACGAAGTGCCCGTCGAAGTTCCAAGAGCAGCCGAAGAACGCGAAGACCTGAGCCGGCATGGCGGATCTCGGCCGTGGACTGCTCTTCCTGGCGCTCGCCGTCTCGGTGTACGGCATCGCCGCGTCGATCTACGGCGCGCGCACCGGCCAGCGTGACTGGGCGACGTCGGGGCGGCGCGCGGTCTACGCGCTCGCCGGCCTGAGCAGCGCGGCGTTCGCGCTGCTCGAGGTGGCGTTCCTGCGCAGCGACTTCTCGTTCCAGGTCGTCCAGTCGCACTCCTCGACGACGACGCCGACGTTCTACAAGGCCGCCGCGGCCTGGTCCTCGCAGGAGGGCTCGCTGCTGCTGTGGCTGTGGCTGCTGTCGATGTGGTCGGCGCTCGTGCTGTTCCTGACGCGCCGCCGCATGCGTGACGTCCAGCCGTACGCGACCGCGGTGCTGCTGGGCTTCGCGACGTTCTTCGCCGGCCTGCTCGTCTTCAAGGTGTCGCCGTTCGAGACCTTCCCGGTCCCGCCGCAGGAGGGCACCGGGCTCAACCCGCTGCTGCGGCACCCGAGCATGATGATCCACCCGCCCATGCTCTACTCGGGCTACACGCTGTGGGCGGTGCCGTTCGCGTTCGCGATCGGCGCGCTGGTCGTCCGGCGCGTGGACGCGGAGTGGATCGTGGCGACGCGCCGCTTCGCGCTCGCCGCCTGGTTCTTCCTCGGCGTCGGCATCCTGCTGGGCGCCCGCTGGTCCTACGCCGAGCTGGGGTGGGGCGGCTACTGGGCCTGGGATCCCGTCGAGAACGCCTCGCTGCTGCCGTGGCTGACCGGCACCGCGTTCCTGCACTCGGTGATGGTGCAGGAGAAGCGCGGGATGCTGAAGACGTGGAACGCGTCGCTGATCCTCGGCACCGGCGTGCTGGCGATCCTCGGCACGTTCCTCGTGCGCTCGGGCGTGCTGGACTCGATCCACGCCTTCGGCGCCTCGACGGTCGGCAAGGAGTTCGTCGGGCTGATCGCCGTGATGATTGCCGGCTCGGTGGCGCTCGTGGTCAGCCGGCGCGACACGCTGCGCAGCGAGCACCGGCTCGACTCGCTGCTGTCGCGCGAGGCGATGTTCCTGGCCAACAACCTCGTCCTCGTCGGCATGGCCTTCGTCGTCTTCTGGGGCACGTTCTTCCCGCTGATCTCCGAGGCGCTGACGGGCGACAAGCAGTCGCTCGGTCCGCCGTGGTACGGCCAGTACACGGTGCCGCTCGCGCTGGTGCTGGTGCTGCTGTCGGGCATCGGACCGATCATCGCCTGGCGCCGCGCGACGCCCTCCAACGCCCGCCGCAACTTCGTCTGGCCGACGACCCTCGGCGTCGTGACCCTGGTGGTGCTGCTGCCGTTCGGGATCGGGCACCGGCCCGCGGCGCTGCTGATGTTCGGCTTCGCCGCGTTCGCGATCGGCACGGTCGTCCAGGAGTTCGTCCGCGGCATGCGCGCCCGCCGCGCGATGACCGGCGAGGCGCCGCCGACCGCGCTGGTGACGCTCGTGCGCCGCAACCGCCGGCGCTACGGCGGCTACGTCATCCACCTCGGGATGGCGGTCATGTTCATCGGGGTCGCCGCCTCGTCGGCGTTCCAGCACGTCAACGTGGTCCAGCTCTCCAAGGGCCAGTCGACCGACGCCGGCAGCGGCTACTCGATCCGCTACGCCGGCCCGACGTCGCGGATCGACCTGTCGAACGGCCGCGTCGAGCGGCTGGTCTTCGGCGCGCACCTGATCGTCTCCAAGGACGGCAAGAAGGTCGGCGACCTGCGCCCAGAGCGCGGCTACTACCCGATCGAGGGCGCGCCGTTCGCCGGGGCGATCGGCCGCTACTTCGACGGCGAGTCGACCAGCGAGATCGCGATGATCGCCGGCCCGCGGCGCGACATCTGGACGGCGGTGACGCCGAACCTGGACCCGACGCTGAAGATCGCCAAGGAGGGCGACGCGACGTTCCGCGCCGCCATGACGAAGATGCCGCCGAACCAGTACGCGGCGGCGCTCGGGACGGCCATCCGCGGGCTCGTCGACCGCTATCAGCGCGCCGCCCCGCCGGCCACCTTCCGCCTGATCGTCTCGCCGCTGGTGTGGTGGATCTGGACCGGCGGCCTGATCGTCATCGGCGGCGGGCTGATCTGCCTGTGGCCGGCGCCCGACCTGGCCACACGGCGGGCGACCGCCGGCTACGCGGCGCGCGTGGCGCGGGATCTCGGGCGCGCGTAGGGGACGCTCGCGTGGATCCGCTGGCCGTCGTCCTCGTGCTCGTCGCCGTCGCGTTCACCGTGGCGGTCGTCGCCGCGCCGCTGCGCGAGGGCCACGCGGAGGAGGCCGAGCGCGCGCACGAGGCCGAGGTCGCCGACCTCGAGGCGGCCAAGGAGGCGCGCTACCGCGAGATCCGCGAGGCCGAGATGGACTTCCGCACCGGCAAGCTCTCGGAGGCCGACTGGCGCGTGATCGACCGTGAGCTGCGGGCCGAGGCGGTCGAGGTCCTGCGGCGCCTCGACGCGCTGGGCGTCCACGCGCCCGCGCCGGCCGAGGAGCCCGCGGCTACCGCCGGTCGTGAGCGCCAGCCGTCCGTCGCGGAGGCGGGCGCGGACCCTGCCGAGGCCGCGGCGGAGCCGCCGCCGGAGCGCGTGGGCCAGCCGCCCGCGGCCTGAGCGTCTACCATCCCGCTCCCATGCTCGAAACCCTGCTCTCGATCCTGCAGGTCGTGATCTGCGTCGTCCTGATCTTCCTGGTGCTCATGCACTCGGGCAAGGACGCGGGGCTGTCCGGCGCGTTCGGCGTCGGCACGGGCTCGGGCCCGCTGGGCGGCGGCTCGCTCGTCGAGCGCAACCTGAACCGCTGGACGGTCGGCTTCGCGATCCTGTTCGCGATCAACACGATCGTCCTGCTGAAAATCTCCTAGCCGGTCACGCGGAACCCGCCCGCGCGCAGGGCGGGGCAGACGACGCCGCTGGCGAAGCGGCGGCCGTAGTACTCGGCCTCGCTGACGAGCCGCGAGCTCGCGGTCAGCGCCTCGGTCTCCTGGAGGATCCGCAGCACCGAGTCGGTGAAGCGCACGTCGCGCAGCGGCCGGCTGATGCGGCCGTCCTCGATGAGGAACGTGCCGTCGCGGGTGGTGCCGGTCAGGAGCGTCTGCTTGGGGTGCACGACGTTCAGGTACCAGAGACGCGTCACGTAGATCCCGCGCTCGACCGGCGCGGCGAGCTCGTCCACGTCGGCCGCACCGCCGCCGATGAGCACGAGGTTCGTGGGGGCGGGGCCGTGCGGGCTGCCGCCGGGCGCCAGGGCGTGGCCGGTGGAGCGGGCGCCGCCGCCGGCGCGCGCCGCCGAGCGCGAGTCGTGGACGACGCGGTGGGCCACGCCGTCCTGGATGAGGGGCAGCGGGGCCTTCGGGACGCCCTCGAAGTCGAACGCGCGCGGCAGCGTGCCGGCGTAGCGCGGGGAGTCGCTGAGGTTGATCGCCGGGGCGGCGATCCGCGTGCCGAGCCGGCCGTCGAGCGCGCCGCGGCCCTCGGCGTGGGCGAGGCCGTTGAACGCCAGCCAGCCGAGCATCTCCAGCAGCCCGCCGACCGCGTCGGCGTCGAGCACGACCGGGTACGCGCCGGGCGGCAGCTCGGCCGGCTCCTGCCCGGTGACCTTCGCGGCGGCGCGGCGTGCGGTCGCCGCGGCGTCGATGTCGCGCTCGGAGACCGCCGCCCGGGCGTCCCAGCCCGTGCGCCCGTGCTCGTCGCGCAGGACGACCTTGAGGTAGGCGTCGGTCACGCGGTCGACCGCCGCGATGCCCGCCGTCGAGGCGATCGCGGTCTCGACCGCGCCGGTGGTCCAGGCGCCGTAGGCCTCGAGGCCGCGCTCGGCCGCGACTGCGAAGACCTCGCCGAGCGCCGCGCCGCCGCCGGCGGGGTCGACGCGCGCCGTGCGCAGGTCGTAGCCCTCGTGCGTCCGGTAGGCGGCCGGCGGCTCGGGCAGCCCCGGATGGTCGCCGGCGGCGCCGGCCGCATCGGCGGCGGCCCGGGCCGCCGCCATCGCCCGGCGCGCGGCGTCGCGCAGCGCGTCGTCGGCCAGCACGTTGGTCTCGGCGGTCCCGACGTGGCCGTCGTGCAGCGCGAGCAGCGACACGGTCGTGTCGTCGATGTCGGTCGCCTGCGTCGGGGCCGAGCGGGCGTAGCGCAGCAGCAGCGAGCGCTCCCGCGTGACCGTGGCCTGCCCGTCGCCGTCGAGATGGCCGAGCGCGCGCTGCGCCAGCTCCAGCGTGGACGCGCTCATGCGACCCCGACCTCCACGTCGCGGAACCGGGCTGGCGCGGTGCCGTGCGAGACCGCCATCAGCTGCCCCGGCTCGCCCTTGCCGCAGTTCGTCAGCCCCCAGAGCCGCCACTCCTGCGGGCCGCAGACCGCGTCCAGCGAGCCCCAGAACCGCGGCGTGATGCCGGCGTAGGACGGGTTGCGGACCAGGCGCCCGAGCTCGCCGCCGCGGATCTCGCGCCCGACCTCGGTCGCGAACTGGAACTGCCAGCGGCGGTCGTCGATCGACCACGAGCGGTTGGACTCGAGGTAGATCCCGTCGTCGGTGTCGGCGATGAGGTCGGCCAGCGAGCCGGCCGTGCCGGGCTCGAGCGAGACGTTGGTCATGCGGACGATCGGCTGGCGGGCGAAGGACTCGGCGCGCGCGCAGCCGCCCGATCGCTGCAGGCCGACCGCCGCCGCCGACTGCCGGTCCGACAGCGCCGCGCGCAGGATCCCGCCCTCGACGAGCATCGTCCGCCCGCCGGGCACGCCCTCGTCGTCCCAGCCGAACGAGCCGAGGCCGCCGGGCAGCGTGGCGTCGGCGCTGACGTGCAGCACGTCGGACCCGTAGCGCAGGTCCGCCGTCAGGTCCTCGGGGCGGACCCAGCTCGTGCCGGCGTATGCGGCCTCGCCGAGGAGCATCCGGTCGAGCTCGAGCGCGTGGCCGATCGACTCGTGCAGCTGGAGGGCGACCTGCTCGCCGTGCAGGACGATGGTGCTCCGCCCGGCTGGGCACTCCGGCGCGGTCAGCAGCTCGACGGCCTCCTCCGCCACCCGCGGCGCGTGGCCGGCGAGGTCGAGGCCGAGCACGTGCTCCCAGCCGGCGCCCGCGACGGTGCCGCCGTGGGCGGTGGGGTAGGAGCGGAGCTGCAGCTCGCCGTCGCCGACGGCGGTCGCCTCGATGCCCGCGCCGCAGGACGTGGCGCGCTGGGTCACGGCGGTGCCGTCGCTCGTGGCCAGCGCCTTGGTCGTGCGCGTCATGACCGCCGAGGCCTCGGCGCGCACGACGCGCGGGTCGCCGCGCATGGCGGCCGTCGCCGCCAGCAGCAGGCCGAGGCGCTCGTCGAGCGGCACCGCGAAGGGGTCGATCTCGCACGGGCCCTCCCAGTGGCCCTGCTGCGCCACGACCGGCGCCAGCGGCCGCGACCCGGCCGCCGGCTGCGCGGCGGCGACGGCGAGCGCCCGGCGCAGCGCCGCCTCGGCGCCGGCGGAGCTGACGTCGCGCGTGGCGGCGAAGCCCCAGGCGCCGCCGACGAGCACGCGGACGCCCAGGCCCTCGGCCTCCTCGCGGTCGACGGCGTCGATCAGCTGGTCGTGGACGGCGAGGTGCTCGTGCAGGTGGTGGACGTGGCGGGCCTCGGCGTAGGCGCAGTGGCCGGCGGCGCGGTCGACGGTCTCGCGGAGCAGGTCGAGCATGGGAGGGAGCCTCGTCCTCGCCGGCGCCGCTACCAGGCCTGCGCGTAGAGCTCGCGCAGCTCGTCGCGGTCGGCGCGCGGGGGCGTCAAGTCGAGCTCCGGCCGCTGGGCGGCGGCGTCGGCGCAGGCGTCGAGCCGGTCCTCGGGCACGCCGAGGCGGCGGATGCCGTCGGCGCCGGCGCGCCGGGCGAGCTTGCGGGCCAGCTCCGCCAGGGAGCCATCGGGGTCGACGCGCCGCGGGTTGCGGCGCTCGAGGGCCGGGATGGCCACGGGCAGCACCGCGGCGTTGGCCGGGCCGTGGCCGGCGCCGCCCACCCGGACGAGCGTCTGGGAGAGCACGTGGCTGAGCCCGTAGTGGGCGGCGTCGATGGCGTAGCCGGACAGCAGCGCGGCGAGCGCGAGCTGCTCGCGGGCGACGTGGCCGGGGTCCTCGTCGGGGACGATCCACGCCACGTCGATCAGGCGCTGGGCCTCCCGGGCGGCGAGGGATGGCACGGGGGATGTCCGGATCGTCGCCGCGCCCTCGACCGCGTGCGCGAGCGCGTTGGCCGAGCTGGCGGCCAGCTCCGAGACGGGCTGGGAGGCCGACAGGTCGGGGTCGTTGATGACGATCGCCGGACGCACCGCACGGGCCGCGGCCTCATGGCCCTTGGGGCGCCGGTGCACGCGGGTCATCTCGGCCGCGCTGAGCGTCGTGGGGATGGCGGCGGCGCGGACGCCCTCGCGGGCGCCGGCGATCGCCTTGGCGACGTCGATGACGCGTCCGCCGCCGAGCGCGACGACGAGGGGTCCGCGGACCTGCTGCAGGAGGTCCGCGGCCAGCTCGTCGACCAGCCCGGGGCCGACGTGGTGGACCGCCTCGGCGCGCTCGGCCACGGCGGGGCTCATGGCCTGCGCGCGCGGCGTCGTGAGCAGGACGTAGGGCTCGTCCAGGAGCTGCTCGGCGTCGGCGAGCGTCCCGCGGCCGAAGCGGATCGTGCGCTCGCCGTCCTGCCAGGTGAACTCCATGGCCGCGGAGGCTATCCGCCGGCCGGCGGGCCCATGCGGCGCGGCGCCCCGGGCGCCGTTGCGGTCGGTGGGACCGCAGACGCGCCCGCGCCCCGTGGGCGGCGGGAGAGTCCGGCGCTCGGGGCGCCGTTGCGGTCGGTGGGACCGCAGACGCGCCCGCGCCGCGTGGGCGGGGGCGGCGGGAGCGTCTGGCGCTCGGGGCGGCGTTGCGGTCGGTGGGACCGCAAACGCGCCCGCGCCGCATGGGCGGCGGGAGCGTCCGGCGCTCGGGGCGGCGTTGCGGTCGGTGCGACCGCAAACGCGCCCGCGCCGCGTGGGCGGCGGGGCGCCGCGGCCGGCGGGGGCGCCTGGCGCCCGGGCGGCGTTGCGGTCGGTGGGACCGCAAACGCGCCCGCGCTCGCCCCGAGCGGTCCGGCGCGCGGGGTAGCGTGGACCGCCTCATGGGCGGCACGCTGTACTCCGTCGGGCACTCGTCGCACACGCTCGACGGGCTCGTCGCGCTGCTGTGCCTCCACGGCGTCACGCAGGTCGCCGACGTCCGGCGCTGGCCGCGCTCGCGCCGCCACCCGCACTTCGACGACGACGCGCTGGCGGTGGAGCTGGCGCCGCGCGGGATCGCCTACGCGCACCTGCCCGAGCTGGGCGGCCACCGGCGGCCGGCGGCGGGGTCGACGAACGACGGCTGGGCCGAGGAGGCGTTTCGCGGCTACGCCGACCACCTGGCGAGCACGGAGATGGCCCGCGGGCTGGCACGGCTGGAGGCGCTGGCGACCCGGCGGCCCACGGCGGTCATGTGCGCCGAGGGCGGATGGGAGCGCTGCCACCGCCGCCTGCTCTGCGACGCGCTGACCGTGCGCGGCTGGGAGGTCCGGCACGTGCGGCCGGACGGCGAGATCGAGCCGCACCGGCTGCCCGACTTCGCCGTGGTCGATGGCGGAGTGCCGCGGTATCCGGCCGCGCAGCTCGGCCTGGGGCTCTTCTAGACGATCGGCGCCTCGAGGCGCCCGAGGCCCTCGGCCTCGATGGAGACCGTGTCGCCGGGACGCAGCCAGCGCTCGCCGCCGTCGACTCCGCCGTCGGCGTTGAGCTCGAGCAGGCAGCCGCGGTTCAGCGTGCCCGAGCCGAGGATGTCGCCTGGCCGCAGTCGGGTCTCCCGCCCGGCGTGGGCGACGAGCTGCGGCCACGTCCAGTGCTGCTCGCCCGCGTGGGTGCGCGTCACCTCGACGCCGTCGATCGAGGCGGTGGCGGTCAGCTGCAGGCGGCCGTCCTCCAGCGGGAGCTCGTCGGGGGTGACGAGCCACGGCCCCAGCGACGTGGCGAAGTCCTTGCCCTTGGCCGGGCCGAGGCCGATGGTCATCTCGCGGCGCTGGATGTCGCGGGCGCTCCAGTCGTTGAGCAGCGTGAAGGCGGCGACCTCGCCGTCCTCGCCGATCACGGCGGCGATCTCGAGCTCGAAGTCCAGGCGCTCGCAGCCGGCGGGCCGGCGCACCGGCTGGCCGGGGCCGTGGATCGAGGCGGGGTTCGAGAAGTAGAAGACCGGCGCCTCGTACCACGCCTCCGGGATCTCGCCGCCGCGCAGCCGCCAGCCGGTGGCGACGTGGCCCTCGAAGGCGAAGAAGTCGCGGACGCTGGGCGGGTCGGACAGCGGGGCGAGCAGCGTCACGTCGGCGAGCGCGTGGTCGCGGCCGACCGGCGCGTGCCCCTCGCCGCGCAGCCAGTGCAGCATCGAGGCGGCGGCGAGCTCGACGACGCGCACGTCGTCGCCGTCCCCGTCGAGGCGGCCGACGTGGGGCGGGCCGCTGGGCGCGCGGAAGGTGACGAGGCGCATGGGGCGGGACGCTAGTCGGTCCCGCCTGCGCGAGGGTGCAGGAAACGCAGAAGGGCCCGCACGTGCTCGCGGGCCCCTCTGTCTCAGTGCGCCGAAGAGGACTCGAACCTCCACGGGGGAATCCCCCCACAAGGCCCTCAACCTTGCGCGTCTACCAATTCCGCCACCGGCGCAGGTGGAAGCGCTGGTCAGCATAGCGAGCGCATGGCGCCCACGACGGTCGCCTTGATTCCGTCGGGAGCGCTCGCTAGCTTGACGAACACATGTTCGACTCAGCCAGCGGACGAAGGGCGACGCGGTGGACCTGACCAAGCGCCAGCAGGAGATCTTCGACTTCATCAAGCGGTACTCGGCGAAGCACGGGTATCCGCCGACGGTGCGCGACATCGGCAAGGCCGTCGGCCTGGCCTCGTCGTCGACGGTGCACGCCCATCTGGCCAACCTCGAGAAGCTGGGCCTGCTGCGGCGCGACCCCTCCAAGCCGCGGGCGCTCGAGCTGCTCGACAAGGCCTCCTCGGCGGTCGGCAACGCCATGGAGGAGGCGGTCGACAACGTCCGCTCGCTCGTCCGGCCGACCGGGCTGCCGGTCGTCGGCCAGGTGGCCGCCGGCCAGCCGATCCTCGCCGAGGAGAACATCGAGGAGTACGTCGAGGTGCCCCCGGTCGCCGGCGGCGAGCAGGGCGAGTACATCCTGCGGATCCGCGGCGAGTCGATGATCGACGCCGGCATCCTCGACGGCGACTACGTCGTCGTCCGCAAGCAGGAGAACGCCACCGACGGCGACATCGTCGTCGCGCTCGTCGGCGAGGAGGCGACGGTCAAGCGCTTCTTCCGCGAGGCCGACCACGTCCGCCTCCAGCCGGAGAACGCCACGATGGAGCCGATCCGCACCAAGGAGGCGCAGATCCTCGGACGTGTCGTCGGCCTCTTCCGGAGCGTCTGATGGCCGCCGCCACGCTCAGCCTCGACCTCTTCCGGCCGTCGATCCTCGATCCCGTAGACGATGGTGCGCGCGTGGCCGACGAGCTTCCCGACCAGGGCGACGGGCCGACCCTCGACGATCTCATCGTCGGGGTCTGGGAGGGCCTGTCCGCCCACCGCAGCGTTGCGTGCCCGGCCTGTGGCGAGGCGATGACGCCCCGCTACGGCGCCGGGCCCGCACCGGTCGGCGGTCGCTGCCGCAGCTGCGGCACC
The DNA here is from genome assembly GCA_035765735.1 of Baekduia sp. Taxonomy (GTDB): domain Bacteria; phylum Actinomycetota; class Thermoleophilia; order Solirubrobacterales; family Solirubrobacteraceae; genus Baekduia. The sequence continues at coordinate 18,152 of DASTWY010000026.1, forward strand.
ACGATCGCCTAGCGCGGCCACTCGCCGCGAGCCCGTCGCCTCACGCGATCGCGCCGCGGCCCATGCAGGCAGCCGTGCCGGGCTGGTCGGCCCGTCTGAACGGCGCTACGCTCGGTCATGCGCGCTGGACGGCCGCGGCGGGAGAGACAACCCGTCGAGGAAAGTCCGGACACCACAGGGCAAGGTGGTCGGCGCAAGCCGACCCGGGGAAACCCGCGGGAAAGTGCCACAGAGACATACCGCCGATGGCGGGGCTGCACGTGCGCCCCGCACAGGCAAGGGTGAAAAGGTGCGGTAAGAGCGCACCGGCGTCACGGCGACGTGGCGGCCAGGCAAACCCCACCCGGTGCAAGGCCAAGCAGGACCGCTCGTAGGCTGCCCGCCAAGGTCCAGGTCGGTCGCTCAGATGGATGGTCGTCCACGACAGGATCCGGCTTACAGGCGCGCTATCGCGAGGGCCCTCCACGGAGGGCCCTCGCCAGTTCCGGCGGCGTAGGGTGCGACGGGTGCGCTTCTCGATCCTCTGCGCCCTGCAGCTGCCGCGCCCGTGGGACGACGGCGCCGAGCGGCGGGCGATCCGGCAGGCGCTCGAGCAGGCGCAGCTCGCCGATCGCCTCGGCTACCACGGCCTGTGGGTCCTCGGCCACCACTTCCACGAGGAGCACGCGCACGCCAGCGCGCCCGAGGTCCTGCTCGGCGCGGTCGCGGCGCGCACCGAACGGCTGCGGCTCGGCCTGGCCGGCGTGGCCACCGCGCCGGCGGTCGCCCATCCCGCGCGGATCGCCGAGGCGGTCGCGATGCTCGACGTCCTCTCCGATGGTCGGGTCGAGCTGGCCACGACCGAGCTGTCCTCCGGCGCCGAGGTCGGCGGCTTCGGCCTCGAGCGCCGCGCCCGGCGACAGGCGTGGCACGAGGGGCTTGGGCTCGTCGCGCGGATGCTGGCCGAGCGCCCGTTCACCGGAGCCCGCGAGCCACACGTCGCGATGCCGCCGCGGGCGGTGCCGCCACGGCCACTGCAGCGCCCGCACCCGCCGCTGTGGCTGGCCGGCGCGCGCCGGGAGAGCGCCCGCGTGGCCGCCGAGCACGGCCTCGGCGCGCTCAGCCTGGCCTTCCTCGAACCCGACGAGGCCGCCGCGCTGGTGGTCGAGCACCGCGACGTGCTGCGCTCCGAGCGCTGCGTGCCGGCCGGCCTGGCGATCAACGACGCGGTGGCCGTCGCGCTGCCGCTGATGGTTCATGCCGACGAGGCCGAGGCGATCGAGCGCGGCATCGACGGCGTGCACTTCCACGCCTACGCCACCGGCCACTACGACGCCTTCGGCCATCACCACCCGGGGCGGACCTCGATCTGGGAGGAGTTCGTGGCCCGGCGCGACGACGTCGGCCTGGCGCGCTCAGCGGTCGTCGCCGACGGCGGGCCGCTGTCGGTCCGCGTGCTCGGCGGCGGGCTGGCGTCGGTCCGCGGCGCGGTCGGGACGCCGGCGCAGGTCCGCGACCTGGTCCGCCGGTACGCCGACGCGGGCGTCGACGAGCTGGTGCTGTGCGTGCAGCTTGGGCGCACGCGCCACGAGCACGTCTGCGAGGCGCTCGAGCTGTTCGCCGCCGAGGTGACGCCCGCGTTCGCCGCGAGCGAGGAGCGGCACGGGCGCGGGATCGGCGACGCCGGCCGGGTGGCGCTGGCCCGCCGGCCGCCGGCGCCGGCGCTCGACCCCGCCTACGCGTTCGGCCCCGACGACGAGGCGCCGTCCGCGACGGCCGCGGCCGGCGCCGAGGCCGCCGAGCCGGCCCCCGGCGCCGCCCTGCAGCGGCTCGCGCGGCGGCGGCGCCCCCGTGCCTGGGCGCGGCGCGCCGCCGGACTGCGGGGCACGCTCGAGACGCGCGGGCAGGAGGCCTTTCGCCGCTTCGTCGCGTCCTCCGACGACGCCCGGCTCGAGCGCACGATCGGCTCGGACGCGGGGCTGCGCCTGCTGTTCGCGGCCATGGAGCGGCGCTTCGACGCCCAGCGGGCCGGCGACTTCGAGGGCGACATCCAGTACGACCTGCGCGTCGGCGGCACGGTGCGCCGGTGGACGGTCCGGGTCGGCGGCGGCACGGCCTCGGCGCAGCCGGGCGCGGTGGCGGACGCGGAGCTGACCCTCACCCTGGGCGTCGCCGACCTGGCGCGCGTCGCCACCGGGGAGCTCGATCCCGTCTCCGCCGTGCTCAGCGGTCGGCTGGAGCTGCACGGGGACTTCGGCGTCGCCATGCGGCTGGGGGAGATGTTCGGGCAGGCTCCGGGGGCGGGTCCCGCGGGGTAGAGGTTCGCCGCCGAACGCGTCGCGGGAGGTCGCTTGCCGGCCGCCGGAGCGCGTGCGAACATGTGTTCGCTTCGATGGTCGTCGGCGTCCTCCTTCCTCGCTTCTCCCTCGTGGTCGCCGCCGGCGGCCGAGAGGCCCTCGCGCGCGGTCCCGCGGCGCTGGCGCCAGAGCCCGGGCGCGACCAGCGCATCGGCGAGGTCTCGCCGGCCGCCGAGGCGTTCGGCGTTCACGCCGGGATGTCGCTGGGCGAGGCGCTCGCCCGGTGCCCGTCGCTGGGGCTGATCCCGCCCGACCCGATGGGTGTGGCCGACGCATGGGAGAAGGTCGTCGCGCGGCTGGAGTCCGTCGGGGCCGAGGTCGAGACGTCGGCGCCGGGGCTCGCGTTCTTCGACGCGGCGGCGCTGGCGCACCTGCACGGCGGGCGGGCGGCGAGCGACCCCGCGGCGCGGCTGCGCGCGCGGGCGTCCGGCGGGCCGCCGCCGTGGCTGGACGGCGTCGTGGCAGCGGTGCGCCGGGGGCTGCGGCTGCCGGCGCGCATCGGCGCGGGGCCGTCGCGCTTCTGCGCGCTGGCCGGCGCGGCGCGGGCGCGCTCACGCCGCGCGGAGGTCGTCGACGGCGCGGCCGGGCTGGCCGGCGAGCCGGTCGCCCTGCTGCGCGAGCGGCCGGAGGTGGCCGCGCTCGTCGCGCCGCTCGAGCGGCTGGGCGTCGTGACCCTCGGCGCGCTGGCGGCCCTGCCGCGCGCCGCGGTCGCGAACCGGTTCGGGCGCGCCGGCGAGCTGGCGCACGACCTCGCGCACGGGCGCGACAGCGAGCTGCGCCCCCGCGTGCCCGGCGAGGTGCTCGAGGAGGCGCTCGAGCTGCCGGAGTCGGCCTCCGGCGTGCAGCTCGAGCGGGCGCTGGTGCTGCTCGTCGACCAGCTGCTGGCTCGTCGCGAGCGGCGCGGCCGCACGCTGCGCGTCGTCGTGCTGGGCGCGCGGCTGGTGGAGGGCGGCACGTGGCGCGAGCGCATGGTCTTCCGCGAGCCGCTCGCCGACCCGGTGCGGATGCGCCTCGCGCTGGGGCAGCGCCTGCTCCTGCTGCCGGCGCCCGCGGAGTCGCTGCGGCTGGCGGTCGAGCGCTTCGGGCCCGAGCACGCGGGCGCGCACGCCCTCTTCGACGACGGGGCGGCGCAGCGCACGTCCCGGCTGCGCGAGGCGATCCGCCAGGCCCGCGCGGTCGCCGGGCCGGAGGGCGCGCTGCGCGTGCTCGAGGTCGAGCCGGACTCGCGTGTGCCGGAGCGGCGGACGGTTCTCGCGCCGTTCGAGCTGTGAGCGGTCCGCGGCGCCTGAACCTCCCGCTGCCCGCGACGGTTCGGGCGGACGACCGCGGCCGGCCGCTGGCGGTCGACGGGCGCGCCGTCGAGGCGGTGCGCGAGTCGTGGCTGGTCGAGGACCGCTGGTGGACCGACGCGCCGCTGCGCCGCCGCTACTGGGAGGTGGTGACGACGCGCGGCGACCTGGTCGTGCTCTTCCGCGAGCTCGACCAGGTGGGCGGCTGGTACCGGCAGCGGTAGGCGCCGGGCGCACATGCCGCGCACCGGCGGCACGGCATCGTGACCATCGCGTCTGGTTCCGGCGCGGCCGCGCCGGGACGGTGGCCCGATGCTCCGGATCCTCCACGCGCGCGACGGCCAGGCCAGCATCGAGTGGATGGGCGCCGTCGCGCTGGTGCTCGGCGTCCTCGTGCTGGCGGCCGCCGCGGCGGCGGACCGCGTCTACGTCGGCCGCGCGATCACGCGCCAGATGGCCCGGGCGCTGTGCATCGTCCGCGGCGGGGACTGCTGGCGGGACAAGGAGCCGTGCGTCCTGGACTCCAAGGACGAGCGCTCGGGCCTGACGGTGCATGTGTTCCTCGTCAAGATCGGCGGGGACCGCCGAGCGCTCGTCGAGGAGCGCTCGGACGGTACGGTTGCGGTGACCGAGGTGCACGAGGGGACGCTGGGGGTCGAGGCGGCCGCAGGGGCGGGTTTCACCTTCGACGCCGCGGGACTCGATGTCGAGGCCGGCGCGCAGCTGGAGGCATCGATCGCGGCACGCATCGGGCGAGGGAAGACGTGGATCGTGGGCTCGCTGGGCGCCGCCGACCAGCTGGTCGACGATCTCGAGCACCATCGGTCGGTGCGGGACCCCGATGCCGCCACGTCGGAGGACCACGTCGAGTCTGGGATCCAGGGATCGCTGAACGCCGAAGCCGCCGGGCAGAGCCTCGACGCGGCGTCCGCCGGCTTCTCGGGGGACCGGCTCGCCGGGTCGCGCGTGGACCGGCGCACCGGGCACCGCACGGTCTACGTCCAGTGGTCGTGGGACGTCTCGGCGGCGGCTGGCGGCGGGGTGCTCGGCGCCGCTCACAGCGCGGTCGGGGATGTCTACGGCGTGGAGCTCGACGCGTCGGGGCGGCCCATCGACCTGCAGGTCATCAACGCGGGCAACGTGGCGGACGGGCTGCCGGACGTGACGTCTCCGGCGGCGCGCATGCTCGCCACGCGAGCGGCCGGCTCCGACGACGTGTACGAGGTCACGTCGCACCTCGACCTCACCGAGCGCGACAACGCGGAGCTCGCACGGCCGATCCTCGACGACGTCCTGAACCGAAAGGTGCCGAACGGGTCCGCGGTGCAGGCGCTGCGCCGGCGCATCGACGAGCAGGGGACGGTGGAGGCCCGGATCCTCACCGCGCAGGCCACCACGGGTGGCGCTGCGGTCGGGGCAGAGGTGGCTGGCGTCCACGTCGGCTTCGATGCCACGTCCGAGACGAAGACCCTCCAGCTCCGGGCGGCCGCCTCGCGGGGGCTCGACGGCGGGTGGCTGCCGCGCACCGACTGCGTCGGGCAGACGGCCTGAGGCGACGCCGTCGGCCCCGTATGCGAACATGTGTTCGTGCCGTACGTCGAGCTCCACTGCCACTCGGCCTTCTCGTTCCTCGATGGCGCGTCGCTGCCCGAGGAGCTGGTCGCGCAGGCGCTGGAGCGCGGCCATCGCGCGCTGGCGCTGACCGACCACAACACGGTCTCGGGCGCGATGGAGTTCGCGCAGGCCGCGGCCTCGCTCGGGCTGCGGGCGATCCACGGCGCCGAGGTGGACCTCGTCGACCCCGAGGGGCTCGACGCCGCGGCGCCCACGCGCCACGTCACGCTGCTGGTGCGCGACGCGACCGGCTGGCGCAACCTCTGCCGGCTGCTCACGCGGGCGCACGCGCACACGCGCGACACACCGGGGCGCCGGCGGGTGCTGGAGCCGGTGCTGACCGTCGACGACCTCGCCGAGCACGCCGAGGGCCTCGTCTGCCTGTCGGGCTGCGCGAGCCGGGGCGTCCGCGATGAGCCGACGATGCGGCGGCTGCTCGCCGCGTTCGGCCGCGACGCCTTCCGCATCGAGCTGCAGCGGCCGTTCGCCCGCCACGACCGCGCGCTGAACCGCGGGCTGGTCGCGCTGGCGCAGCGGCTCGGCGTGCCCTGCGTGGCGACCGGCAACGTGCACGCGCACTCGGTCGAGCGGGCTCGCCTGCAGGACGCCTTCGTCGCGATCCGCGAGCACACCACGCTCGACGCGTCCGAGCCGCTGCGCCGCGGCAACCACGCGCACGTGCTGACGACGCCGGCGGCCATGGCGGCGCGCTTCGAGGACCATCCCGAGGCCGTCGCGGAGAGCGCGCGCCTGGCCGAGACGCTGACCTTCGACCTCACCGCCGACCTCGGCTACCGCTACCCCGGCGCCGAGGACGACGGCGCCGACCGCGAGCTGGCGGAGGTCTGCGCGGCGCGGTTCGGCGAGCGCTACCCGCGCGGCCACCGGCTCCGCGAGGAGGCGACCGCGCGCCTGGAGGAGGAGCTGCGGCTCATCCGCGGCCTGGGCCTGTCGGGGTTCTTCCTGCTGCACCACGAGATGCTCGAGCTCGCGCGCGAGGTCGCGGCGGAGGTGCGGGGGGTGGGCGGGCCCGATTCTGTCCGCGCGCTGCTGCCGCCCGGCCGCGGCCGCGGGTCCTCGGTGTCGTCGATCGTCTGCTACCTCACCGGCCTCTCGCACGTCGACCCGATCGCCAACGACCTCTTCCTCGGGCGGTTCCTCAACGACGAGATCACGTCGCTGCCCGACATCGACCTCGACTTCCCGCGCGACGTGCGCGAGGTGCTGATCCCGCGCGTGCACGAGCGCTTCGGCCGCGAGCGCTCGGCGCTGGTGGCGGCGTTCCCCACCTACCGCGCGCGCGGCGCGATCCGCGAGCTCGGCAAGGCGCTCGGCCTCCCGCCCGGCGAGATCGAGCGGGTCGCGCGCTCGTCGGAGGGCTTCTCGGCGCGGTCGGTCGACGAGGACATCGCCATCGCGCTGGGGGAGGACCGCATGATGGGAACCCCGCCCACCCGCTGGAAGTGGCTGCACCTGCTCGCCACGGAGGCGCACGGCCTGCCGCGCCACCTCAGCCAGCACTCGGGCGGCATGATCGTCGCCACACGGCCGCTCATCGACTGCTGCCCCGTCGTGCCGGCCGCGATGGAGGGCCGGCAGATGGTCATGTGGGACAAGGACTCCTGCTCGGACGCGGGCTTCCTGAAGATCGACCTCCTCGGCCTGGGGATGCTGTCGGCGGTCGAGCGCTGCGTCGACATGATCGCCCGCCGCCGGGGCGAGCGGGTCGACCTGTCGCGGATCCCGATGGACGACCCGGAGACGTTCCGCTGCATCCAGGAGGCCGAGACGACCGGCGTCTTCCAGATCGAGAGCCGGGCGCAGATGGGGTCGCTGCGGCGCACGCGGCCCGAGACCCTCGAGGACCTCACGATCCAGGTGGCGATCGTGCGACCCGGCCCGATCGTCGGCGGCGCGGTCAACCCCTACATCGAGCGCCGGCAGCGGCTGCGCGAGGACCCGTCCTTCGCGGTCCCCTACGACCACCCGTCGCTGGAGCCGGTGCTGCGCGAGACGCTCGGCACGATCATCTTCCAGGACCAGGTCATCGAGGTCGCGATGGCCTTCGCCGGCTTCTCGCCGGGCGAGGCGGAGGGGCTCCGCCGTGCGATGAGCCGCAAGCGCTCGGCGGCGGCCATCGAGGCCTACCACGACCGCTTCGTGCAGCGGGCGATGGCGCGATGGGACGACGTCGACGAGGCGCTCGCCGAGCGGGTGTGGACAATGGTCAAGGGCTTCTCGGGCTTTGGCTTCCCCAAGGCCCACGGCGCGGCGTTCGGCCTGCTGGCCTACCAGTCGACGTGGCTGCGGGTGCACTACGGCACCGAGTTCCTCGCCGCGCTGCTCGACGAGCAGCCGATGGGCTTCTACCCGCCCGACTCGCTCGTCCACGAAGCCCAGCGCCGCGGCATCGAGGTCCTGCCGCCGGACGTCAACGCCAGCGACGTCGGCTGCACGGTGGTCGACGCCGAGCGCGGGCCCGGCGTGCGGATCGGGCTCGGCTACGTGCTCGGCGTGCGCGCCGAGGAGGTCCAGGCGCTCGTGGCCGCGCGCGCGGCGGCCGGGCCGTTCCGCTCCGTGGAGGAGCTGGCCTCGCGCGCCGGCGCCGGGCGGGCGGCCCTGGAGCAGCTCGCGTGGTCGGGCGCCTGCGACGCGCTGGCCGGCGGCGACCGCCGGCGGGCGCTGTGGGGGCTGGGCGTCGCGGCACCGGGCCGGCGGCTGCTGACGTCGGTGGTCGGCGCGTCGGGGCAGCGGGTGCGCGCGGACCTGGGCACGCAGCTCGCCCTGCCGCTCGACGTGGGGGAGGCGCCGGCGCTCGCGCAGCTGACCGGCTGGGAGGCGATGATCGCCGACTACGCGACGACCGGGTTGACCACCGCGACCCACCCGCTGGGCCTCCTGCGCGAGGAGCTCCGGGGGCAGGGGATGGTCGACGTCGGCGCGCTGGGGCGCCTGCGGCACGGCACGCCGGTCCGCCTGGGCGGGCTGGTCGTCGCCCGCCAGCGCCCGGGAACCGCCAAGGGCGTGTGCTTCCTGCTGCTCGAGGACGAGGCGGGGACGGTCAACCTCGTCGTGCCGCCGAACGTCTACGCGCGCGACCGCACGGTCGTGCGCGCCGAGCCGCTGGTCGTGGCCGAAGGGGTGCTCGAGCGCCACGCGTCGGCGGGCGGGGCGATCAACGTGGTCTGCCGCCGGCTGCGGCGGCTGGACGCCAGCGGCCACCTCCAGGCCCGGCCCAACGAGCAGGGCCAGCGCTACGCCGTCGTCGGCGGCCAGGAGCGCCCCGCGGCGCAGGTCAAGGACTTCTCCATGCTCGACGCCATCGAGCTCGCGCGCCAGCAGGCCGAGCGCGAGGCGGCGCAGGAGGAGCAGCTCCCTCCGACCGGCACGGGGGACTTCCGCGCCGTCGCGCCCGCCGTGCAGAGCTTCGCCTCGGGGCGCCGGCGGTGACCCGACGGCGACATCCGACGCGTGCGACTTGCCACGAGGACCGGGTCACCGGATAGGGTCACGGCGTGATCGGGACCATCGTCTTCGTCCTCGCCTTCGTGGTGCTCGGCCTGGGGGTCGTCGCCGTCGCCATGCGCAGCGGCCGCCACCCGGACCCCAACCGCCGTCCGTCGCGCGCCCAACGGCGCGCGTGGGGGAGCAGCATCGCCCTCTTCATGGTGGTCGTCGGCATCGGCGTGCCGCTGCTCGTGCTCATCACCAACAGCTCGAGCCACGCCCAGCAGGGGCCGAGCGGCGTGGACCTCACCGAGGCGCAGGCGCACGGCCGCCAGCTGTTCGCCGAGAACTGCGCGACCTGCCACACGCTGTCGGCCTCGCATGCCGTCGGCCGCGTCGGTCCGAACCTCGATCAGCTCAACGGCGGCAACCTCACGCCGGCCTTCGTGCTCGACGCGATCAAGAACGGCCGCGCCCGCGGCATGGGCAACATGCCCGCCGGGCTGCTGACCGGCCAGGACGCCAAGGACGTCGCGTCCTACATCGCCGCGGTCGCCGGGCGCTGAGGCAACGCTCGCGCAGAGCGCGGGGAGCCTCGCGCAGGGCGCGGGGAGCCTCGCGCAGGGCGCTCGTCTCCCTTGGCGGGTGTTCGCCCGGCGGGCGAAACCCGCGGCCGGTGGAGGGCTCGCTCCCGGGCGACGCCAGGTCGTGAGGCCATGTCCGCGCGCGGGTCGCGGATGGCGTTTCTCGCAACGTGCAGGGCCGTTCCGTCCGACCCATCCCTGACTATCTCGTCAGTTGCGCGTTGCCATAACTCCGCGCCCGAGCAGGGATTTTCGACGTTGCTACGATGCCCCCCGTCAGAACCGCTGAGTCCCCGCCCGGCACCGGGACGGGGAGCGGGGGACCCACGACGCATCGGGGCGAATCGCAGCCCGCGTAGCGCCGCTCTTTCGGCGCGAGCCCGACAGCTAACCCCGTAAGCCCTAGGAAGAGGACGACCCGGCCATGCCGTCGACGGACACGCCCACCTGGTGGGCCGATGTGCAGCAGGAGCGTGAGGACCTGAGGGGCCGGGGCCGGGGCCGGCGCCCCGCCGACGACTGGCTCGGCGAGGACATCGACTTCGTCCCGCGCCGGCGCATCGCCGGCGACGAGACCGAGGCGTCCGACGCCGACCACCCGCTGCACGGCGTCTTCGTCGCTGCGCCGGCTGCCCGTGCCGAGCGCACGATCGAGCTCGAGGTCAGCGGGGGCGGGGCGACCGCGCAGCAGGCGACGGCCCGCGTCATCGAGCTCGAGGTGGGCGGCGACCGGCCGGCCCGCCGCACCCGCGCCGCCCGGACGATCGAGCTCGAGATCAGCGGGGACACCATGGGCTCGTCGGACCACGACCGCTTCGCCGACGAGCTCCGACACCTGCACGCCGCCGACGACCCCTTCGCCGTGCCGCCTCCGGCCTCGGGCACGCGCCGCACCGTCCAGATCACCGGCCGTCCCGGCGAGACCCGCGTCGCATCGCAGGCCCAGCGGCACCGGCCCCGGACCACCTCCGACCGCGTCGGCCACCGGCCCGACCGCGTGGCCCTCTGGGCGGTCCTGCTCGGCGCCATCCTCATCCTGCTGGCGGCGACGTCGTCCTCGCAGGCCGCGACCGTGCCCGCCGCCGCGCCCGCCGCGAAGGTCGTCCACGTGACGCCGGCTCCGGCGGCCCCGCCGACCATCCCGGACCGGTAGCAGCACCGCCCGCGGCCGGACCGTGGCGTGCGGCCGCCCGCGCCTACACTGCCGTGGCGAGGCTCATGACGATGCAGCTCAGCCGCTTCCCGGTCCACGACGAGGACTCCGCGCCCCACGAGTCGCGTCCGATCCTCCGGGGCGCCGCCGGCCGTGCCGGCGCGCGGCGGCTTCCGAACCTCATCGGCGTCCTCGCCGGCTCGCCGGCCGTCCTGCGCGGCTTCGCCCGCTTCCGCGCGGAGCTGCGCCACGGCGCGCTGGACCTCGCCACGCTCGAGCGGATCGCGCTCGCGGTCGCCGAGCACTACCGCTGCGAGCCGGGGCTCGAGCTCCACCGCCGCGCCGCCGGCGGCCTCGGCCTGGCGCGCGACGAGGTCGCCCTGGCCTGCGAGTGGGACTCCTACGACGACCACCAGGCCGCCCTGCTGCGCCTGCTCAAGCCGCTGGTCGTCGACCACGAGGCGCCCGCCGAGCACGTCCACGAGGAGGCGCGCGAGGCCGGCTGGAGCGACGCCCAGGTGCTCGAGGCGATCGCCTACGCCAACCTCGAGGCGTTCTCCGCGATGGTCACCGTCGCCGGCGACGTGCCCGCCGACGCCCTGCCGAAGCCGCGGCGCGACACCCAGGTCGCCTGACCGCGGCCTGGACCCGCCGGCGTCCCGATTCCGACCGGCGGGACAGCCGCGATCCTCTAGGGTCCGGGCCATGCATGACCAGCCGCGCACCGTCGACGAGGTCAAGGCGATCGTCGAGGAGCACGACCTGCGGTTCATCCGCCTGTGGTTCACCGACATCCTCGGGCAGCTGAAGTCGTTCTCGATCAACGCGGCCGAGCTCGACGACGCCTTCGCGGCCGGGATGGGCTTCGACGGCTCGTCGATCACCGGCTTCAACGCCATCGAGGAGTCCGACATGATCGCCATGCCGGATCCGACGACGTTCGCGATCCTGCCGTGGCGCCCCGAGGCCCAGGGCGTGGGCCGGCTGTTCTGCGACATCCGCACGCCCGAGGGGACGCCGTACGAAGGCGACCCGCGCCACGTGCTGCGCCGCGCGCTCGATCGCATGGAGGCGATGGGCTTCGACACCTTCAACGTCGGCCCCGAGCTCGAGTACTTCCTGTTCCGCGACAAGAATGGGACCGAGGTCCTCGACGAGGGCGGCTACTTCGACCTCACCACGCTCGACGCGGGCTCCGACGTACGCCGCGAGACCGTGCTCGCGCTCGAGCAGCTCGGCATCCACGTCGAGTACTCGCACCACGAGGTCGGCCCGTCGCAGCACGAGGTCGACATGCGCTACTCCGACGCGCTGAAGATGGCCGACGACTGCATGACGTACCGCATCACCGTCAAGGAGTACGCCATGAAGTACGGCTGGCATGCCACCTTCATGCCCAAGCCGCTCTTCGGCGAGAACGGCTCGGGCATGCACACGCACATGAGCCTCTTCCGCGGCGGCTCCAACGCCATGTTCGACGCCGGCGACCCGTACTTCCTGTCCGACGTGGGCAAGGCCTTCATCGCCGGCCAGCTCAAGCACGCCCGCGAGCTCAGCTCGATCTTCGCCCAGTGGGTCAACTCCTACAAGCGGCTCGTGCCCGGCTACGAGGCGCCCGTCTACGTCGCCTGGAGCCGCCGCAACCGCAGCGCGCTCGTCCGCGTCCCGCTCTACCACCCTGGCAAGGAGCAGGGCACCCGCATGGAGCTGCGCTGCCCCGACCCGGCGTGCAACCCCTACCTGACCTTCGCCGCGCTGCTGCACGCCGGGCTGGAGGGCATCGAGAAGGGCTACGAGCTGCCCGAGCCGATGGAGAAGAACCTCTACCACCTGTCGCCCGACGAGCGGCGGCGGCTGGGCATCGAGCAGCTGCCCGAGACCCTCGGGGAGGCGATCGAGCTGACCGCCGAGTCCGAGCTGGTCCTCCGCACCCTCGGCGAGCACATGTTCAACCGCTTCGTCGAGATCAAGCGCCGCGAGTGGGAGGACTACCGCGTGCAGGTCACGCAGTGGGAGCTCGACCGCTACCTACCGGTGCTCTAGCCGCTCGCCGCCCGTCCTCGCGCGCCAGCCGCGACGGCCACCAGACCACGGGCCCGCGGTCGAGCACGAGCGCGGGCACGAGCACCGAGCGCACCAGGAACGTGTCGAGCAGCACGCCGAAGGCGATCGTGAAGCCGATCTCGGTGAGGAAGATCAGCGGCAGGACCGCCAGCACCGAGAACGTCCCCGCCAGCACGATGCCCGCGCTGGTGATCACCCCGCCCGTGACGGCCAGGCCGCGCAGCATGCCCTCGCGCGTGCCGTGCTGCTCGGTCTCCTCGCGCACCCGGGCCATCAGGAAGATGTTGTAGTCGACGCCCAGCGCGACGAGGAAGATGAAGGCGTACAGCGGCAGCGACGGGTCGCTGCCCGGGAAGCCGAAGATCACGTCGAAGACCACCGACGCCGTCCCCAGCGCCGCGGCGAAGCTCAGCACCACGGTCCCGACCAGCAGCAGCGGCGCCACCACCGCGCGCAGCAGCACGACGAGGATCACCAGGACGATCAGCAGCGTCACCGGCACCAGCAGACGCGTGTCGTGGCCGGAGGCGACGCGCAGGTCGTGCTGGACCGCGGTGACCCCGCCGACCAGCGCGCCCGGGTCGGCGCGCCGGGCGGCGTCCCGGATGTCGGGGACCAGGTCGTAGGCCTGCGTCGAGTTCGGGTCGATGGCCAGCGTGGCCTGCAGCAGCGTGCCCTCGGGTCCGCGCTGGCCGGTCGGGCGCACGGCGGCCACGCCGTCGACGGCCGAGACCGACCGCGCGACCGCGCCGACGCGGCCGGGATCGCTGACGATGATGTCGGTCGGGGCGCCGGCGCCCGCCGGGAACGCCCGGGCGATCAGCTTCTGGCCCTCGACGGACTCGACCGATCCGCGGAACTGGTTGGACTCCGTCAGGCCGTTGGAGAAGTTCAGCAGGCCGAAGGCCATCGCCGCCAGCAGCGCGGCGGTCCCCATCCAGACCCGCGTCGGGTGGGCGGCGACGCGCTCGCCGATGCGCCGCCACGCGCCATGCGTGACGTCGGAGCCGGTGTCGCCGACGTGCGGCACGTACGGCCAGAACGGCTTGCGGCCGACGATGACCAGCAGCGCGGGCAGGAATGTCATCTGCGACAGCAGCGCGACGAGGATCCCCATCGCGCCGATCGGCCCGAGGCCGGCCGTGCCGTTGACCTTCGCCAGCGACAGCGCCAGCAGCGCGATCGACACCGTCAGCGCCGAGGCCACGATCGCCGGCCCCGCCGTGCGCAGCGCGTGGGCCATCGCCTCGTGGCGGTCCTCGACGCGCCGCAGCTCCTCGCGATAGCGCGCGACGAGCAGCAGCGCGTAGTCGGTGCCCGCGCCCAGCACGAGCACCGACAGGATCGACGCCGACTGCCCGTTGACGGTGACGCCGACCTGGGTCAGCGCGTACCCGAACCCGCGCGAGGCCAGCTCGCCGAAGCCCACCGCCAGCAGCGGGAAGAACCAGAAGAACGGGCTGCGGTAGATGAGGATCAGCAGGATCAGCACGAGCCCGCCGGCCGCCGCCACGAGCGTCCCGTTGATCCCCTCGAAGACCTTGATCGCGTCCGCGCTGAAGCCCGCCGGCCCGGTGACCTTCACCGCCAGCCCGGGCGGGCGGGGCCCAGTCGACACCAGCTCGCGATAGCGGTTGACGGGATCCAGGATCCGCGAGCTCTCGCCGTTGCCCACGATGCTGTTGACCAGCAGCGCGGTCGTGCCGTCCTGCGAGATCTCCGGCTTCGAGAACGCCGACGCGCCGGCGAAGCGGAGGTCGTTGAGCTGCTGGCGGTCGGCAGCGACGTGCCGGCGGTCGGCGGCCGTCAGGCCGCTCTCGCGCTGGTAGACGATGACGGTGGGCGCGCGGTCGCCGCCCTGGAGCCGCTTGGTGACGGCCAGCGCCTTGGTCGACTCCGCGTCCCCCGGCAGGAACGACGTCGACTCGTTCTTCTCCGCCGCCGAGAACTTGGCGGGGAGGTCGGCGGCCGTCACCCCGACCATGAGCAGGATCCAGACGGCGAAGAAGACCCACTTCGCGCGGCGGCCGGCGGGGAGGGTCAGCACGCGGCTCATGCCCGGTCTACGGAGCGAGCAGGTCCCGCAGCTCTTCGGCCGTCGTCACCGGCCGCTGGCAGGCGAAGCGCTCGCACACGTAGGCGGCGACCCGGCCGTCGACCGCGACGCGGCCCTCCATCAGCGGGACGCCGTCGCCCGGCGGCCCGGCGAGCACGACGCCCGGGCGCAGGCGCTCGCGCACCACCGCCGCCAGGGCGGCCACGCCGTCCTCGCCGGCCAGCGCCACCTCGCGCGCCGGCTCGACGTGGAGGTCGAGGGCGAGCAGCGCGTGCGCGAAGGCCTGCGGGTGGCGGCCGAGGAGCTCGTGCACGAGGCGCAGGTGCGAGACCGCGGCCTGCTCGTAGCGCGCCTCCCCGGTCAGCGCGGCCAGCCGCAGCAGCCCGACCGCCGCCGACGAGGAGCCCGACGGGATCGGGGCGTCCTCGAGGTCCCTGCGGCGCACGACGAGCGCCTCGTGGTCCGACGACGTCGAGAAGAAGCCACCGGCGTCGGGGTCGGCGAAGCGTGTGAGGATCGCGTCGGCGAGCGCGCGGGCCTCGGCGAACCAGCGCGGCTCGAACGTCGCCTCGTACAGCGCCAGCAGCGCCTCGAGCAGGAAGGCGTGGTCCTCGAGGTAGGCGTTCAGGCGGCCGCGGCCGTCCTTCCACGTGCGCAGCAGCCGGCCGTCGGCGTCGCGCAGCTGCTCGCAGACGAACGCGGCGCTCTCGCGCGCGATCGCCACGAGGTCGTCGCGGCCCAGCGCCGCGCCGGCCTCGGCGAAGGCGTGGATGGCCAGCGCGTTCCAGGCGGTCAGGCGCTTGTCGTCCAGCCCCGGGCGCACACGCCGCGCGCGCGCCTCCAGCAGCCGCGTGCGGATGCGCGCGCGCTGCTCGGCCGGCGGCTGCGGCCCGCGGGCGGTCAGCACGTTCCAGCCGGGCGCCGGGTGGTGCGGGTCGGCGAAGTTGCCCTGCTCGGTGGCGCCCAGCCACGCGATCGCCGCGTCGGCGTCGTCGCCGAGGACCTCGCGCAGCTCTGCGACCGTCCAGACGTAGAACTTGCCCTCGACCCCCTCGCTGTCGGCGTCGAGCGCGCTGAGGAAGCCGCCCTCCGGGCCGCGCAGCTCGCCCGCCATGAAGGCCAGCGTCGCCTCGCACGTCTCGCGGAACGCCGCGTCGCCGGTCATGAGCCAGCCGTGGAGGTAGGCCCGCGCCAGCAGCGCGTTGTCGTACAGCATCTTCTCGAAGTGGGGGACGGTCCACGTCGCGTCGACCGCATACCGGGCGAAGCCTCCGCCGACCTGGTCGAACATGCCCCCCGAGGCCATCGCGCGCAGCGTCGCGGCGGCCATGTCACCGGCCTTGGCGGCCCACGGGCCGCCGCGCGCGGCCCGCGCCCACAGGAGCAGCAGCGCCGACGACGGCGGGAACTTGGGCGCCCCGCCGAAGCCGCCGTGCTCGGCGTCGAAGGTGGCGCGCAGGTTGCGCATGGCGTCGTCGAGCGGCTCGGCGGTCAGCGGGCGCTCGGAGGCGCGCAGCGCGGTCGTCGCGCCGAGGCGCTGGGCCATCCTCGCGCCCTGCTGGCGGATCTCGTCGCGCTTGGCGTCCCAGGCCTCGGCCACCGCCTGCAGCACGGCCGGCCACGCCGGCATCCCGTGGCGCGGCTGGGGCGGGAAGTACGTGCCGCCATAGAACGGGACCTGCTCCGGCGTGAGGAAGACGTTCAGCGGCCAGCCGCCGTGGCCGGTCATCATCTGCACCGCCTCCATGGCGATGGCGTCGATGTCCGGGCGCTCCTCGCGGTCGACCTTGACGCAGACGAAGCGCTCGTTCATGAGCGCCGCGACGGCCGGGTCCTCGAACGACTCGCGCTCCATGACGTGGCACCAGTGGCAGGAGGAGTAGCCGATCGACACCAGCAGCGGCCGGTCCTCCTCCCGCGCGCGGCGGAGCGCCTCGCCGCCCCACGGCAGCCAGTCGACCGGGTTGTCGCGGTGCTGGAGCAGGTACGGAGACGTCTCGTGCGCCAGGGCGTTGGCCATCCCCGACGAGCCTACCCCCGGGCCGGGGCGGCCCCAACCCGTGGCGGCGCTAGGGCGTCAGGCGCGGCCGCGCGAGCACCTCGCGCGGCGTGGGCAGGCGCCCGGCCGACGCCGAGGCGCCGAGGTGCACGCGGTGGCCGCCGAGCGTGCCTGAGACCGCGCCCGACGCGGTCACGGCGAGGTCGCCGCGCGCGGTGCCCCCGCCGTGGACGGTCAGCCGCGCGGTGCCCCTGAACGGGACCAGGCCGCTGACCTGGACGTGCGGGAGGTACTCGTAGTGCCGCAGGCGGAACGACGACGCGCCGTGGACGATCGCGAGCCCGGCGCGCAGGCCGCCGACGCGCTTGGGCATCCGCCCCTGGGCGAGCAGCTCGCCGATGATCTGCCTCCGGGCGTCCGTCACGGTCGCGTCCACGGCGGCGATCGTGCGCCCGACGCGGCCGTGCCCGCCCTCCGGGTGGACGTCGCGCAGGCGCGTCGGCGGGCGCGGCGTGGTCCGGTACGGGTTGTCCCCGGTCGCGCAGGCGCCGGGTGTGCCGCCGGCGAAGAACGTGGCCAGCGCGGTGCGCGCGCACGTCGACTCGTCGCTGCTGAGCACCGAGTGCCCGGTGAACGGCACCTCGACGAGCGCCGCGCCGGGCAGCGTCGCGGCGAGGGCGGCCGCGTCCTCGTACGGCGTGCGGAGGTCCATTTGGCCCTCGAGCAGCAGCGTCGGCACGGCGGGCAGCGGGGCCGACGCGGGGGGCGTGGCGGAGGCCGTGGGCCAGCCGACGCAGAAGGGGATCGGCCCGCCCTGCAGCGCAGCGCGGGGCGAGAACGGCCCGAGCTGGGAGCGGGGGATGCGCTTGGACGCCGCGACGGCCTCGCCGGCGCGCTGGGTGAGGCCCGCCGTCCGCGTCCACGGGAACGGGACCTCCTCGCAGATCGTGGCGAGGTACAGCGCGTCGCTGTCGCCGCCGTCGGCGGCGGCCCAGCCCGAGGGCGCCGGCCAACCGGCGCTGCCGGTCGTCGCCGCGCGGGCCGGCCGGCTCGCGCCCGTCGTCAGCCCCTCGGAGCGCACGCTGAGGCGCAGCAGCGGCGCGCTGTCGCCCTGCAGCGCCGCGCGCATCGAACCCGGCAGCTCGGCGCGCAGCGTCGGGTTGAGGTCGCCGGCCAGCAGGATGTCGACGAGCTGGGACTGGCCCATGGCGTACGAGACGCGCCGGCCGCTGCCGATGACGACCTTGCCGTGCAGCCGGTGATGGCGCAGCCGCTGCGCGAGGCGCCGGAGGTCCCCGCGGACGTCCGGCGTCGCCTGCCGGCACGCGTCGTGGGCGCAGAGGTCGCCCAGGACGCGCGGCGCGGCGGACAACGACGAGCGCGAGAACGGGTCGGGCCCCTCGGGCAGGACGACGCTGTCGAGCACGAGCGCCCCGACGCGGTCCGGGTGCGCCGCCGCGTACGCCTCGGCGACCTTGGTCCCGTAGCTGACGCCGAACAGGACGAGCTTGTCGTAGCCCGCCGCGGCACGGATCGCCTCGAGGTCCTCCACCGTGTCGGCGGTGCGGTAGGAGCCGCGCCGGGCGCCGAGCTCGCTCGCGCAGCCCGAGACCGCCCGCACCAGGCTCGTCGCGCGCCGCAGCGCCGGGCAGTCCAGCGCGCCCGACAGGCCCGTCCCGCGCTGGTCGAAGACGAGCAGGTCGCGCTGGCCGATGGCCGGGGCCAGCACCCAGGCGAAGTCGGCGGCCAGCGGCAGCGCCGCCTGGCCGGGCCCGCCGGCCAGCGCCACGACGGCGGTGTTCGTGGGGTCGGTCTGGGCGCGGACACGGGTCACGGCCAGCGACACGCTCCCCGGCACCGCGCCGGAGCGGTCGAGGGGGACCGGGACGTGCGCGCACTCGTAGCCCGCCGTCGCGCAGCCCGACCACGGGATCGCCGCCTGCGCAAGGCCCGGCGCGGCGAGCGCGGCCAGGGCCAGCAGGCAGCCGAAGAGCACCAGGCGGACCCGGACGCGGCGGGGAGCGGCGGACATGAAGCGCGGACGGTAGCGTCACGGGCGCCCCGCGTCGAAGAGGAGTCCACCCGCATGTCACGTGTACGCACCACCATCGCCGCCGAGGGCGCACCACCCGCGCTCGGGCCCTACTCGCACGCGGTGCGCTCCGGCGATCTGCTGTTCCTCTCGGGCCAGGTGCCGCTCGACCCGGAGTCCGGTGCGCTGGTCGAGGGCGGCGCCGCCGAGCAGACGCGCCAGTGCCTGCGCAACCTCCAGGCCGTCTGCGCCGCCGCGGGCGCCGACCTCGCCGACGCCGTGCGCTGCGGGATCTTCGTCACGGACATGGGGAGCTTCCCGGACGTCAACGCCGCCTACGGCGAGTTCTTCGCCGACGATCCGCCGGCGCGGGCGACGGTCGCCGTCGCGGCGCTGCCCGCGGGGGCGAGCGTGGAGATCGACGCGATCGTCGCGCTGGACGCCTGACGCGCCGTGGCGGGATCCTCCGAGACGCGGGCCCCGGCCGTCACCGCCGCGGACATCGCCCGCGCGCGGACGGCGATCGGCGACGTGGTGCGCCGGACGCCGGTGCTGCCGTCGTCGACGCTCAGCGAGCGCTGCGGCGGCCGCGTCGTGCTGAAGGCCGAGAGCCTGCAGCGCACCGGCGCCTTCAAGCTCCGCGGCGCGCTGGCCAAGCTCGCCGCGCTGGGCGACGCGTGCTCGGCCGGCGTGGTGTGCGGCAGCGCCGGCAACCACGCGCAGGCGCTGGCGATGGCCGCCCGCGCCCGCGGCGTGCCGTGCGAGGTCTTCATGCCCGCCGAGGCACCGGTCGCCAAGGTCGAGGCCACCGCCGAGCTGGGGGCGCAGGTCCGGGTCGGCGGCGTGTCGGTCGACGAGTGCCTGGCCCGCGCGCGCGAGCACGCCGGGGAGTCCGGCATGACCTTCGTGCACCCGTTCGACGACCCCGACGTGGTGGCCGGGCAGGGCACGCTGGGGCTGGAGCTGCTGGAGGACGTGCCCGATCTCGCCACGGTCGTCGTCCCCGTCGGCGGCGGCGGGCTGGCCAGCGGCATCGCGATCGCGATCAAGTCCGCGCGCCCCGACGTGCGCGTCGTCGGCGTGCAGGTCGAGGCGGTCGCCGCCTTCCCGGCGTCGCTGCGCGCCGGCCACCCGATTCCGGTCGACGCGCACCTCACCATCGCCGACGGGATCGCGGTCAAGCGCCCCGGCGACCTCACGCTGGCGCTCATCCGCGAGTGGGTCGACGACGTCGTGGTGGTCTCCGAGGACGACGTGGCCGACGCCATGGTCCTGCTGCTGGAGAAGGCCAAGCTCGTCGTCGAGGGCGCGGGCGCGGTCGGCGTCGCCGCCCTGCTGGCGGGCGCGGTGCCGGCGGCCGAGGCCGGCACGACGTGCGTCGTGCTGAGCGGCGGCAACGTCGACGCCGGGCTGCTGGCCGAGGTCGCGCGCCGCCACGAGACGCAGGCCGGGCGCCGTGTCGTGCTGCTCACGCGCGTGCCCGACCGGCCGGGCGCGCTGGCGCAGCTGCTGAACTGCGTCGCGGCGACCGGCGCCAACATCGTCGAGGTCACGCACCTGCGCGAGGGCATCGGCCTGCACATCCGCGAGACCGGCGTGCAGCTCGTCATCCAGACGCGCTCGCGCGCGCACGCCGACGCCGTGCAGCGGGCGGTCGTCGGCGCCGGCTACGGCGTCACGCGCTACTGACGCTCAGGTCGCCGCCGCGTCGAGCGTGGCGCGCAGCGCCTCGCGCGACGTGAACGCCGGCGCCCAGCCCAGCTCCTGCCGGGCCTTGCCGGCGTCCATGATCGCCGGGTGGCTGAGCGCCTCGACCCACTCGGCGGCGGGTGGGGCCAGCGGGAGGGGCAGCCGGGCCAGCGCGCGGAAGGCGGCGTGGGCGGGACCGGCCGGCAGCGGCAGCGCCCGCCACCCGGCCTCGCGGGCGACCTCGGCGAGCGTCATCACCCCGTCGCCGGCGATGTTGTAGGCGCCAGGCGGGCCGGCGCCGACGATGCACCGCAGGAACGCCGACCCGACGTCGGCCTCGTGGATGAACTGCACGGGCAGCGCCGGCGCGAGGACCGGCAGCGGCAGCGGGGCGTGGGTCAGCAGCGCCGCCAGGTGCCGGCCGACGGGCGCCAGCGGGCCGGGGAGCACGTCCTTGGCGCCGACGGCGTGCGGTCCGAGGACGATGGGGGGGCGCAGGAGGTACAGGTCGAGGTCCGGGTGCGCCGCCGCCTCGGTGGCCAGGAGCGCCTCGATCTCCGCCTTCTCCTGGGCGTAGAACAGCCGGGCCGCCGGGCGGACGGGCCAGTCCTCGGTGATCGGCACCGGGTTGTCGGGGTGGAACCCGTAGGCCGCCACCGACGACGCGTAGACGAAGCGCCGCGCGCCCGCGGCGGCGGCGGCGCGGATGGCGTTGAGCGTCCCGTCGACGTTGATCGCCCGGATGGTGTCCCGCGACGCCGTCCCGGTGATCAGGAAGGCGAGGTGCACGACCACGTCGGCGCCGGCGAACGCCGCCTCCAGCCCCGCCCGGTCGCGGACGTCGCCCTGGCGGTAGGTCATCTTCGTCCAGCCGTGCGCGGCCGGGTCGAACGGCCGGCGCGCGATCCCGACGACGCGGCCGATGCGGTCGTCGGCCTCCAGCAGCGGGAGCAGGCCGAAGCCGAAGGTGCCGGTCGGGCCGGTGACGGCCACCGTCAGCGTGGAGCGGGGCATCGCCGGCACCGTACCCGCAGCGGCATCGCGCCGGACGTGTTTCGGCCGGCCACCGGGCAGGTAGCCGGGCGGGCATGGACATGCGCACGCTCGGCACCGGCCCCGCCGCCCTCGAGGTCTCCCAGGAGGGCCTCGGCTGCATGGGGATGTCGGAGTTCTACGGCACCGCCGACGAGGGGGAGGCGATCGCCACGATCCACCGCGCCCTCGAGCTCGGGGTGACGTTCCTCGACACGGCGGACATGTACGGGCCGTTCACCAACGAGCAGCTCGTCGGCCGCGCGATCGCCGACCGCCGCGACCGCGTGGTGCTCGCGACGAAGTTCGGCAACGTCCGCGGCGAGGACGGCAGCTTCCTGGGCATCAGCGGCAAGCCCGACTACGTCCGCAGCGCCTGCGACGCCTCGCTGCGGCGGCTCGGCGTCGACCACATCGACCTCTACTACCAGCACCGCGTCGACCAGACCGTGCCGATCGAGGAGACGGTGGGGGCGATGCAGGAGCTGGTGGAGGCGGGCAAGGTCCGCCACCTCGGCCTCTCGGAGGCCTCGCCGGAGACGATCCGGCGCGCCCACGCCGTGCACCCGATCACGGCGCTGCAGACCGAGTACTCGCTGTGGACCCGCGACCCCGAGGACGGCGTGCTGCCGACCGTGCGCGAGCTGGGCATCGGCTTCGTCGCCTACTCGCCGCTGGGGCGCGGCTTCCTCTCGGGCACGATCCGCACGCCCGACGACCTCCCCGAGGGCGACTTCCGCCGCCGCAACCCGCGCTTCCAGGGCGAGAACTTCCGCAGGAACCTGGAGCTGGTCGAGGCGGTCCGGGCGATCGCGGAGGAGAAGGGCGCCACGCCGGGGCAGCTGGCGCTCGCGTGGGTGATGGCCCAGGGCGAGGACATCGTCCCGATCCCGGGCACCAAGCGCGTGCCCTACCTGGAGGAGAACGTCGCGGCGACCGGGATCGAGCTCACCGACGCCGACATGGACCGCATCGACGACGTCGCCCCGCACGGCGCGACGGCCGGCGACCGCTACCCGGACATGTCCAGCATCGACCGCTGACCGCGGCCGCGCCGGCTACTCGGGCGTCACGTAGGCGCCCGAGAGGCCGCCGTCGACCAGGAACGTCGAGGCGGTCATGAAGGACGACTCGTCGCTGGCCAGGAACAGGACGCCGTTGGCGATCTCCTCCGGGCGGCCGAAGCGGCCCATCGGCACGTGCACCAGCCGGCGGGCCGCCCGCGCCGGGTCCTTGGCGAACAGCTCCTGCAGCAGCGGCGTGTCGACCGGCCCGGGGCAGAGCGCGTTGACGCGCACGCCCTCGCGGGCGAACTGGACGCCCAGCTCGCGCGACAGCGCCAGCACGCCGCCCTTGCTCGCGGTGTAGGAGATCTGCGAGGTCGCGGCGCCCATCACCGCGACGAACGACGCGGTGTTGATGACGGAGCCGCGCAGCGGCAGCTCGTTGCGCAGCAGGTGCGGGATCCCGTGCTTGCAGCACAGGAAGACCGACTTGAGGTTGACGTCCTGGACGCGCTGCCAGGCCTCGAACGTCGTCTCGAGCACCGAGGTGTCGTCGTCGGGCGAGATGCCGGCGTTGTTGAACAGGATGTCGATCCGGCCGTACTCCTCGAGCACCTGGGCGTACATCTGCTGGACGGCGAACTCCTCGGTGACGTCGACGGCCAGCGACAGGTCGCCCGGGGCGCCGTCGACGAGGTCGACGCCCGCCACCCGCGCGCCCTCGCGCTGGAACGCCGCCACGGTCGCGGCGCCGATGCCGCCGGCCGCGCCCGTCACCACCGCCACCTTGCCCTCGAGCCGTCCCGGCACTCAGCGTCCTTCCGTTGCGTAGAAGATGGTCTTGACCTCGGTGTAGGCGTCGGTCGCGTGCGGACCGAGCTCGCGGCCGTAGCCGGACTGCTTGAACCCGCCGAACGGCGTCGTCACCCGCACCGAGCTGTTGGAGTTGATCGACAGGTTCCCGCTCTCGACCGCGCGCGCCACGCGCAGGGCGCGCGCGCCGTCGCGGGTCCAGATCGAGCCCGACAGGCCGTAGATCGTGTCGTTGGCCATGCGGATCGCGTCGGCCTCGTCGTCGAACGGCACGACGACGGCGACGGGGCCGAAGATCTCGTCGCGGATCGCCCGGTGCTCGGACGGCAGGCCGCACAGGATCGTGGGCGGGAACCAGAAGCCGGGCCCGCCGGGCGCCTCGCCGCGGATGGCGACGTGGGCCTCGTCGTCGACGAACGACGCGACGGCGGCGCGCTGCTCGGCCGAGATCAGCGGGCCCATCACGCTGGCCTCGTCGAGCGGGTCGCCGACCCTGACACCCTGCACGGCGCGCTCCAGCGCGGCGAGGAAGGCGTCGACGGCGCTGCGCTGCACGAGGATGCGCGATCGCGCGCAGCAGTCCTGGCCGGCGTTGTCGAACACGGCGCCCGGCGCCGCAGCGGCGGCCGCCTCGACGTCGGCGTCGGCGAAGACGATGTTGGCCGACTTGCCTCCGAGCTCGAGCGTCACGCGCTTGATCGTCTGCGCCGCGCCGGCGGCGATCGAGCGCCCGACCTCCGTGGAGCCGGTGAAGGCGATCTTGGCGACGTCGGGGTGCTCGACCAGCCGGCGCCCGCACGCGCCGCCTGGGCCCGGCACGACGTTCAGGACACCCTCGGGCAGGCCGGCCTCCAGCGCGATCGCGGCGAAGCGCAGCGCCGTCAGCGGCGTCAGCTCGGCGGGCTTGAGCACCACCGTGTTGCCCGCCGCCAGCGCGGGGGCCATCTTCCAGCAGGCGATGGCCAGCGGGAAGTTCCACGGCGTGATGAGCCCGACGACGCCCAGCGGCTCCCGGACCGTGAACGCCATGCCGCCGGCCACGGGCACCGTGTCGCCGAGCAGGCGCTCGGGGGCGGCGGCGTAGTAGGCGAACGTCTCGATCGCCATGCCGATCTCGCCGCGGGCGCTGGTGATCGGCTTGCCGGCGTTGCGCGCCTCCAGGACGGCCAGCTCCTCGTGGTGCTCCTCCATGGCCGCCACGACGCGGCGCAGGAGCCTCGCGCGGTCGCCGGGGGCGACCGCGCGCCAGCCGGGGAACGCCGCCCTGGCGCGCGCGACCGCCGCGTCGACGTCCGCCGCCGAGGCACGGGGGATCGTCTCGAGGACCCGCTCGGTGGCGGGCTCGAGGACCTCGAGCGTCTCCGCCACCGCCTAGGCCCCGGCGGTCTCGGGCTCGGGGGCGTCGAGGACTCGCCCGGTCTCGTCCATCTCGACCGTGCGCACCGGTCCGGTGAACTTGTGGCGGGCGCTGACCAGCCACCAGAGGCCCACCGCGGCGAGCACGAACCCGACGGTCAGCGGGGCGTAGTTGACGTACTTCCAGTCGAACTCGTCTCGCCACGGGACGCCGCTGGGCCCGAAGGGCAGGATGAAGATGATCACGCAGATGATCACCCACACCACGGCGGCCGGGTTCATCCACTTGTAGTTGGCCCCCAGCGTCCACGGCCCCGGCTTGAAGTCGTCGCCCATGCGCCAGCGCAGGAACACCGGGATGACGTAGGCGATGTACAGGCCGATCACCGTGATCGAGACGACGGCGAAGAAGGCGTAGGGGAAGCCGTTCTCGTCGCCCTTGAGCGCGGGGAGCGTCACGACGAGGGCCCAGAAGCAGACGAACAGCACGGCGTGGGCCGGCACGCGATGGTGGTTGAGGCGCGTCCACATCCGGTGGCCGGGCACCGCGCGGTCGCGCGAGAACGCATAGGTCATCCGCGACGCGCTGGTCACGCAGGCCATGCCGCAGAACAGCTGCCCGATCGTCGCGATGAGCACGACGGCCTTGGCGGCGGCCGGCGTCAGCGCGCTGTCGAAGACGGCCAGCGAGGAGCCTCCTCCGTCGTTGATGGCGTTGACGTCGGTGGCGGCGAACGTGATCGCCAGCAGCACGAGCCAGCCGATCGCGCCGGCCCAGAAGACCGATCGCCACACGCCCTTGGCCGCGCCCATCGCCGCGCCCTTGGTCTCCTCGGAGATGTGGGCGGAGGCGTCGTAGCCCGTCTGCGTGTACATCGTCAGCAGGAAGCCGAGCGGCAGCACGTAGTACCAGAACATGTTGTCGCCGAAGCCGGAGTTGTTGATCCGGTCGGTGAAGACGAAGTCGACGCTCTGGTGCTGGTCGGGGACGAAGACGAGCAGGGCGATGATCACCGCGACGCCGCCGACGTGCCACCACACCGAGACGCTGTTGAACAGCGCGACCAGCGGCGACGAGTAGATGTTGATCAGCGCGTGCGCCACCAGGATCAGCGCGAAGAGCACGAAGGTCTCGGCCAGCACGTGCTGGCTGTCGCCGAAGTTCGCGATGAAGTCGACCTTGTAGAGGCCGAGCGTCGCGTCCAGGAACGTCGCCGCGCCGTAGTCGACCGAGGCGACGACGCCGACGAGCCCGACGAGGTTGAACCAGCCGGTGAACCAGCCCCAGCCCTTGCCGCCGAGCTCCGAGGCCCACCAGTAGATGCCGCCGGCCGTCGGATAGGCGGAGACCAGCTCGGACATCGACAGCGCGACGAGCAGGATCAGCCCGCAGATGATCGGCCAGCCCCAGGAGATCGCGATCGGCCCGCCGTTGTTCCACGCCTGCCCGTAGGTCGTGAAGCACCCGGCCAGGACCGAGATGATCGTGAACGAGATCGCGAAGTTCTGGAAGCCGCTCCAGGCGCGCTGGAGCTCCTGCTTGTAGCCGAGCTCGGCGAGGCGCGCCTCGTCGTCATGGGTCGCCACGGGGACTTCGACGTTGGCCATCGAGACTCCTCAGGAAAGGTGTGGTCAGCCATCCTTAGACCGGCGAGGCAAACCTATGGGGGCGGTCCCCCGGGCGTCAAGTGCTGATCGCCACGATGGGCGGGAAGGCATGTGAGAGGGTGGGTGGCGATCGTGGGCGACGGCGAGCACATCCTCATCGCGGGTGCGCTGCTGTCCGCCGGCCTGCTGGCCTCGCTGGTCGCCAGCCGGGTCCGCGTCCCCGGTCTGGTCCTGTTCCTGGCCGTCGGGATGCTGGCGGGCAGCGACGCGACGGGGTGGATCGCCTTCAGCGACTACGAGCTGGCGCGGACCGTGGGGATCGTCGCCCTGGCGCTGATCCTCTTCGAGGGCGGCCTCGCCGCGGGCTTTCCGGAGATCCGGCCCGTCCTCGGCCCGGCCCTGTCGCTGGCCATCGTGGGCACGACCGTCACGGCGGTCATCACCGGCCTGGCCGCGGCGTGGCTGTTCGACTTCTCGGTCACCGAGGGCCTGCTGGTCGGCGCGATCGTGGCGGGCACCGACGGCGCCGCGATCTTCGCGCTGCTGCGCGGCTCCACCCTGCGCCGGCGGCTGGCGCGGACGCTGGAGGGCGAGTCGGGCATGAACGACCCGATCGCCGTGCTGCTCGTGCTCGGCTTCATCGAGGTCCTCACCAGCCCCGGCTACGGCGTCGGCGACTTCCTCGTGCTCTTCGTCCGCCAGCTGGCCATCGGCGCGGCGGTGGGCCTGGCCGTCGGCTACGCCGCCACCTTCGCGCTGCGCGAGGCGCGCCTGGCCACCGCCGGCCTGTACCCGGTGGCGACGATCGCGGCGGTCGGCGTCGCCTTCGGCGCCGCCGACGTGCTGCATGGCTCCGGGTTCCTGGCCGTCTACCTCGCGGGGCTCACGCTGGGCTCGGCGGCGCTCCCCGCCCGGCAGACGATCGCCGCCTTCCACGACGGCATGGCGTGGGTCGCCCAGCTGACGATGTTCGTCGTGCTGGGCCTGCTGGTGTTCCCCAGCGACCTGTGGGGCGTCGCGCTCGAGGGCACCGTGCTCGCGCTGGTCCTGGTGCTCGTCTCACGCCCGCTGGCCACGGTCCTGGCGACCGCGCCGTTCGGCTTCAGCTGGCGCGAGCAGGCCGTGCTCGGGTGGGCGGGCCTGCGTGGGGCGGTGCCCGTCGTGCTGGCCACCTTCCCGGTGCTCGAGCACGTCCCGCGCAGCCTGGAGCTGTTCGACATCGTGTTCTTCGCGGTGCTGCTCTCGACGCTGCTGCAGGGCAGCACCTTCGAGCCGCTCGCCCGCCGCCTGCGGATGACCACGGACACGCCGGCGCTGCCGCGGCCGCTGGCCGAGGCGGGGACGATCCGCCGCCTCGGAGCCGAGGTGCTCGAGTTCCCGGTCGCGCCCGACGACGCGATCGTCGGGCTGGCCGTCCGCGACCTCGGCCTGCCGCGCGAGGCGGTGGTCAACGTGATCGTGCGCCAGGGCGAGGCGATCCCGCCGCGCGGCTCGACGCGCGTGCGCGCGGGCGACCGCCTCCACGTGCTGTACCGCGAGGAGGCCTCGCGCCGGCTGGTGGAGCTCACCGGCTCGTGGCGGTCCGGGCCGATCGGCCCGCGGCAGCGTCCGCCGCGGACGATGCGCGGCGCGTCGACGGTGTTCAGCGCGCGTCCGTGGGACCTGGCCGACGGCGACCCGACGCGGCCCGAGCGGCTCGGCGACGCGCGCGTGATCGACCACCTGCGGATGCGCCGCGACGCGCCCGGCTGCATCGCCGTGCTGGAGGACGGCCGTTACGCGATCTGCGGGGCGGTCGTGGCGATCGGCTCGCGCCGGCAGCTCATCGACTGGGTGCAGCGGCGCATGTCGCGGGCCGGCGAGGCCGAGCGGGCGTGGCTGCGGACGGTGCTCGGCGCCGTGGCCGCCGACGCCGAGGAGCCCGCGCCGCGCGAGCGGCCCCCGGCGGCACCACCGGCCTAGGCTCCGGGACATGGACCTGGCCATCCGCCCGGCGGCGCCCGAGGACCTGGCGGCCGTCGTCGGCATCTACAACGCGTCGATCCCCGGCCGCTTGGCCACCGCGGACCTCGAGCCGGTCGACGTCGAGGCGCGCCGGGCGTGGTTCGAGGCGCACGACGCGCGCCGGCCGCTGTGGGTGGCCGAGCGCGGCGGCGCGATCGCCGGCTGGCTGAGCCTCGAGGACTTCTACGGCCGTGCCGCGTACCACCGCACGGCCGAGGTGAGCATCTATGTCGCCGACGAGCGCCAGGGGGAGGGCCTGGGCCGCGCCCTGCTCGCGCACGCCGTCGAGCGGGCGCCCGGGCTCGGCCTGGCCAACCTCGTCGGCTACGTCTTCGGCCACAACGCCGCGAGCCTCGCGCTGTTCGCGCGCTTCGGCTTCGAGCGCTGGGGCCTGCTGCCGGCCGTGGCCGAGCTGGACGGCCGGATGGCCGATCTCGTGATCGTCGGCCGCGCGCTGGGTAGGGGCGAAGCATGAGCCGAGAGACCACGGAGGGTGGGACGACGCCGTTCGACGTCGTCCTGGAGCAGCGCGGCGCGGACCTGTGGGTGTGCCCGCAGGGCGACCTCGACCTGTCGGGCGCGCCCGAGTTCTCGGAGGCGCTCTCGCTCGCGCGGCGCAGCGACGCGGAGTCGATCATCGTCGACCTGCGCGACCTCGAGTTCCTGGACTCGACGGGGCTCGGCGTGCTCGTGCGCGCGTGCTCGTCGCCCGACGGCGCGCGCATCCAGCTCATCGAGGGGCCGCCCGCCGTCATGCAGGTCCTGCGCGTCAGCGGGCTCGACCGCGAGCTGCCGCTGCGCCCGGCGCCGTAGCGCTCAGCCGGCGCTCGGCAGCAGGCCGTACAGGCACACCGGCGGTCGGGATCCCGCGTCGGTCGCCACCACGATGCGTTCGGCGTCGTGCGCCGCGCACGCGGGCTCTTCCGCCACCGAAGGCTCGTCGGTGTTGGCGACACAGCACACAGCAGACCTTGACGCAGAAGCCACCAGCGTCTTAGAGTCGCGCTCGTTTTTGATTTGCGACGGCATTGCGGGGACGAACGCGACGTCGGTTCCGCCTGGACGGAGGGGATGAGACGTGCGGTTCGGACTCGTGCTGGCGGCAGGACGACGAGCGATCTTGCCAACGCTTGTGTGTGGTCGTGCTCGGCGGAGCCTCCGCTGCCTCGGCGGCGGATCCGTTCGCCGGGATTGCGAGCTGGGCCGACCCACTGACAACGGCGACGGTGGCGGCGCCGAGGCGGACGGCACGGCGCTCGCCGCGACGTACTACGTCAACAACCGCACGAAGAGCCTCACCCAGGGTTCGAGCTCCGTGTCGTTCGGCCTCGACCCGAATCAACGGACCCGTACCCGCAGGCCGTGCAGCGGCCCATCGGAGTCGCTCCACTACGCCGACGACACCGACAGTTCCAGCTGGACCGCGCGGTCGGACGGGACCTGGAGCCGCTCGATCGCCGGCCTCGGCGACCGGCTGCTAGCACTTCGACAGCGGAGGCGACACGACGCTCCAGCTGGCCAATCTCCACGGCGACGTGGTGGCCACGGCGTCCATGGATCCTGCAGCAACCGCGCTGACGTCCGGCAGCGCCCAGCGCTATCAGTGGCTCTGGCGGAAGAGCAAGGCGCTGCGCGTGGCCATGAAGCGGGCCGGGCGGGTCGGGTCGCTCGCCTGCATCGCGCTGGAGCCCTGATGCGATCTCGGCCGTCTTGGAGGACCGTCTTCCTGCTGGGCGTCGTGGCGCACTATTTGACGGACGACCGCAAGAACGACGAGTTGCTCTGGTTCGTCATCGTCTGGCTCGCGTTCATCGCCGCCGCGTGGGTCTTCGGAGTCGTATTCGACGGGTGGCGGGACCGCCGTAACGCGGACCAAGGATGACGCAGAGTCCAGGCGACGGGCCGGCTGCCAACGCCGGCCAGGGGCAACGATGACCGTGAACCCGCGGGTCAAGGTGGTGTTCTTCGCGGGTGTCCTCGCGCACTACCTGACGGACGGGCGCGATCCCGAGATCCTATGGTTCCTCGGCGTGTGGCTCGCGCTGCTCGCTGCCGAGGCGCTGTTCGGGGTTGGGGTAGACGCCTGGCGAGCGGGGCGGAAGGCGGCGTCGAAGGATTGAGTGGGCACGGCGCTTGCGCCCATAGCCTCCGGCATTTCCATGGAGTCGTCGGCTGGCGTGAGGCGCCGGCGGGTCGACGCGCCGCGCGGTCGACGCGACGAACGGACGAATCTTGGCGGGCTCGGTAGAGCGGAGAACCGAGAGATCGGCCCACGAGTGCCCGCGGGAGCCGCCGCCGCATCCCCGCAGCGGCCCTCGGAGGGTCCCTCGTCGGGCTCGTGGAGGCCTGTCCATCTAGGGAGCGGGCCAGCGTCGATGGCGTGATTGCGTGCTCGCCGCCGCCTACCTCGCTCGCTCAGCCGGCGCTCGGCAGCAGGCCGGCCAGCACCAGCTCGGTGCCGTGCAGCTGCTCGGCCATCACGCAGACCGCCGACTCGCGGTTGCGCGCGCGGATGCACGACAGCAGCCGCGCGTGCTGGGCGTTGGAGTGCTGGAGGATCTCCGGCGGGTGCGGGATGTGCGAGATCAGGTCGCTCATCGCGCCCTGCGCCTCGGTCGCCATCGCCACCAGGCGCGGGCTGTGCGTCGCCTCCGCGAGCCCGATGTGGAACCGCACGTCGGCCTGCCGGTAGCCGGCGAAGTCCTCGATGAGCTCGTCCATCGCCGCCACGAGCTCGTCGAGCGGCCGCAGGTCCTCGGGCTGGGCGCGGGCCGCCGCGAGCGCCGCGACGCCGAGCTCGACGGCCAGGCGGGCGTCGCAGGCGTCGCGCCAGCCGAGCAGCACCTCGGGCGCGGGCGGCTCCCGCGGCGGCGGCTGCTCGGCGACGAAGGTCCCGCCGCCGCGACCGCGGATGGCGCGCAGGTGGCCGCTCTGGCCCAGCGCGGTCAGCGCCTGGCGCAGCGTCGAGCGACTGATCTCCAACCGCGCGCACAGCTCGCGCTCGGCGGGCAGCCGGGCGCCCGGCGCCAGCAGCCCCAGCTTGATCGCCGTGCTGAGGCGCTCCAGCGTCTCCTCGAACGCCGTCTGGGACCGCACCGGCGCGAAGACGGTGTCCAGCGAGGGGAGGTCGGGCGTCGTGGTCACAGGCGCTCGAAGCCGCGGACGCGCTCCCAGTCGGTGACCGCCGCGTCGAAGGCGGTCAGCTCGACGTCGGCCATGTTGAGGTAGTGGTCGACGACCTGTGGCCCGAACGCCTCGCGGGCCAGCGCGCTCTCGGCGAACAGCGCGCGAGCGTGGCGCAGGGTGGAGGGGACGCGCGGCCTGTCCTCGGAGACGTAGGCGTTGCCCTGGTAGGCGGGCTCGAGCTCGAGGTCCTGCTCCACGCCGCGCAGGCCGGCGGCGATCAGGGCCGCGAGGCCCAGGTACGGGTTGACGTCGCCGCCCGGCACGCGGCACTCGAACCGCCGGCCCGGGCCGTGGCCCACGACCCGGAAGGCGCACGTGCGGTTGTCGTGGCCCCACGCGACCGCCGTCGGGGCGAACGAGCCGGGGGTGTAGCGCTTGTAGGAGTTGATGTTGGGCGCGAGGAAGAGCGTCAGCTCCCGCAGGCCGGCGATCGCCCCGGCCAGGAAGCGGTGGAACGTGGCTTTGTCGTCGGCGAACACGTTCTGGCCGCTCTCGATCTCGGCCAGGGAGAGGTGCAGGTGGCACGAGCTGCCCTCGCGCTCGTCGAACTTCGCCATGAACGTGATCGACTGGCCCATCTCGGCCGCGATCTCCTTGGCGCCGTTCTTGAAGACGACGTGCTGGTCGGCGGTCGTCAGCGCGTCGTCGTAGCGGAAGTTGATCTCGTGCTGGCCGAGGTTGCACTCGCCCTTGGAGTCCTCGACGCGCATGCCCGTCCCCGCCATGGCGTTGCGGATCCGGCGGATGAGCGGCTCGACGCGCGCGGTGCCCAGCAGCGAGTAGTCGACGTTGTACCGGTTGGCCGGCGTCATGCGGACGTAGCCGCGGTCCCACGCCTGCTCGTAGGAGTCCTCGAAGAGGATGAACTCCAGCTCGGAGCCGGCGTCGGCGCGCCAGCCGCGCTCGGCCAGGCGGTCGAGCTGGCGCCGCAGGATCTGCCGCGGCGAGGCGGCGACGGGCTGGCCGTCGGCCCAGCGCAGGTCGCTCAGGCACAGCGCGGTGCCCTCCTGCCAGGGGATCGGCATCAGCGTCCCGAGATCCGGGACCATCTCGAAGTCCCCGTAGCCGCGCTCCCAGGAGGACATCTCGTAGCCGGCGACGGTGTTCATCTCCACGTCGACGGCCAGCAAGTAGTTGCAGGCCTCCGCGCCGTGGCGGACCACCTCGTCGAGGAAGTGCTGCGCGTGCATGCGCTTGCCCTGCAGCCGCCCCTGCATGTCGGTGAGGGCCAGCAGGACCGTGTCGATCCGCCCGTCGGCGACCTGTGCCTGCAGCTCCTCGAGGGTCATGGCATGCGAAGGTATCCGCCCCGCACCATTGCGGGCAAACGGCGTGCGTCGTCCGCCGCTTTGTCAGGGTCCGCGTGCGGGGCGCCAGACAGAACGGCGCATGCGCGCGTGGCACCATGGACACATGGCTGCCACTCCGGACACCGTCACGATCGATCGTCAGCGGATCGCCGAGCTCACCGAGCGTGAGACCGAGCGGCTCAACGAGGCGACCAAGGGCAGCGGCGAGATGTTCGTCCGCGCCAACGAGCACCTGGCCTCGGGTGTCGCCTCCTCCTACCAGGTGCGCGAGCCCTGGCCGATCTACCTCGAGCGCGGCCGCGGCCCGAAGGTGTGGGACGTCGACGGCAACGAGATGTACGACTTCCACAACGGCTTTGGCTCGATGGTCCAGGGGCACGCCCATCCGGCCATCGGCGACGCCATCAAGGAGCGCTACGACCTCGGCACGCACTTCGCGGCGCCGACCGAGGACGCGATCGTCGTCGGCGACGAGCTCGCCAAGCGCTTCCAGCTGCCGAAGTGGCGCTACACGAACTCCGGCTCGGAGTCGACGATGGACGCCATCCGCATCGCTCGCGCCTTCACCGGCCGAGACGACGTGCTGAAGATCTTCGGCTCCTACCACGGCCACCACGACACGGTGATGGTCTCCATCGGCGTCGAGTACGACAAGATCGGCGACCATGACCACCCGGTGTCGCTGCCCTACGGCGGCGGCATCCCGCAGTCGACGGTCGATCACGTCTTCGCCGTGCACTTCAACGACGCGGAGTCGATGGAGCGCCGGATCGAGGAGCTGGAGAAGGAGGGCCGCAAGCCCGCCTGCGTGATCATGGAGGCGGCGATGATGAACCTCGGCGTCGTGCTCCCCGAGCCCGGCTACCTCGAGGCCGTCCGCGACATCACCGCCCGCCACGGGATCGTCCTGATCTTCGACGAGGTCAAGACCGGCATCTGCATCGCCGCCGGCGGCGCGGTCGAGCGCTTCGGCGTGCACCCCGACATGGTCACGCTGGCCAAGGCGCTGGGCGGCGGCCTGCCGTCGGGCGCCATCGGCATGACCGAGGAGATCGCCAAGGTCGTCGAGGACGGCACCGTCTACCAGGTGGGCACCTACAACGGCAACCCGCTCGGCATGGCGGCATCGCGCGCCAACCTGCTGGAGGTCATGACGCCCGAGGCCTACCAGCACCTCGACCATCTCAACGACCGGCTGCTGGCCGGCTGCACCGAGGTCATCGAGCGCCACAACCTGCCCGGCTACGCCGTGGGCGTCGGCTCCAAGGGCTGCGTGACCTTCGCGACGACGAAGATCATCGACTACGAGACGTTCAAGGCCCAGCAGGACGCCGAGCTCGCCGACCTCGCCTGGCTCTACAACATGAACCGCGGCATCTTCATGACGCCGGGCCGCGAGGAGGAGTGGACCCTGTCGGTGACCCACACCGACGAGTCGGTCGACGCCTACATCAACGTCTTCGCGGAGATGGCGGCCGATCTGACCGCCTGAGGCGTGGCGCCAGGCCGCGGCGCGTTCGTGCGGTCAGATCGGCTTGCGAGTGTGGTCGCCCAGGGGGCGCCCAACTCGCGGGCCGGGGTGCTACGGCGTAGCCCGCCGCTTCCCCGCTGGGGTGCGGGCGCGTTTGCGGTCGTCATGTCCGCAACTGCGCCCGCGCGGGCGTCGCTGGCCAGGGCACGATGGCGCCCGGGCGGGTTTGCGGTCAGGGTGACCGCAACGGCGCCCGCGGGCGCGGTGGGCCTAGGGGACGACGACCTTGAAGCCGCCGCCCAGCGGGGCCTTCCCGCCGGCCGTGCGGCAGCTGCCGCGGAGCTGCACCCACAGGGCCTCGCGGGGGTGCAGGCGGGCGCCGCGCAGGCGCAGGCGCAGGCGCGACCACGCCTGCTCCGACGGTCCCAGGGACCGGCGGCCGTGCAGCGGCGGCCACCCGTTGCGCCGCTTGAGCGTGACGCGCACGCGGCAGCGGTCGACTCCGACCACGCCCGAGCACGAGACGCGCGTCCACGCGCCATGCCGGCTGCGGTGCAGCGGCAGCGTGAGCGTGAGCCCCGCGGTGCCGTGCGTCGAGAACGACACGCGGCGGCAGTCGGTCGAGACCATCTCCTGGCCGTCCGGCCCCTCGATCCAGTCCTCGCCGTCGCCACAGGTGGCGAACTCGCGCAGCGCCGTGGCCGAGTCGCCGGAGAGGTCGAGCTCGTCGTCGCCGTCGCCGCCGTCGAGGCGGTCGGCGCCCGGGCCGCCGGAGAGCCGATCGTCGCCCGGGCCGCCGATCAGCCGGTCGCGCCCGTCGTCGCCCGAGAGCACGTCGTCACCGGTGCCGCCGAGGAGCACGTCGTCGCCCGCGCCGCCGATGGCCGCCAGCCGCACCGGCAGCGCGCTGGCGTCGACGACGTCGTCGCCGTCTCCGGCGTCGACGGTGACCATCCTGATCGTGGCCGCGACCGCGCTGCAGCGCACCTCGCCGGGCGCCGCGACGGCGCAGCCCTCAGCGGGCAGCAGCGGTGCGCCGGGATCGCGGACGACGAGCGTCCCGCCCTCCATCTCGAGGGTCAGGTGGTTGCGCTCGCCCGGCGCAGCGCGCACGTCGACGCCGGCGTCGTCGGGCCGCACGGCCGCGCCGCTGCTCGGCACCGCAAAGCCCGTCACGACGCGCACGGTGGCGCCCTGCGCGGCACCGGGCACCAGCAGGCAGCCGGCGGCGAGCGCCGCCATCGCGCCGCGGCGCCGCATCAACGTCCCTGCCCGTCGCGCAGCAGCGCGCGGCGGATCTTGCCGCTCGTCGTCTTGGGCAGATCGGCGGCGAACTCGACGATCCGCGGGTACTTGTAGGGCGCCGTCTGCTCCTTGACGTGGTCCTGCAGCTCGCGGGCCAGCCCGTCGGAGCCCTCGTGGCCGTCGCGCAGCACGACCACGGCGCGCACGACGCTGCCGCGCTCGTCGTCGGGCGCGGCGACGACGGCCGCCTCCGCGACGGCCGAGTGCGAGACCAGCGCGGACTCGACCTCGAACGGGCCGATCCGGTAGCCGGCCGAGATGATCACGTCGTCGGTGCGCCCCTCGAAGAACAGGTAGCCGTCGTCGTCCTGGGTCACGCGATCGCCGGTGTGCCATGGGCCGTCCATGTCCGGCGGGTCCTCGCCGAGATAGCCCAGGAAGAACGTCGGGACCGTCTTCGGGTCGGCCAGCAGCTCGCCGTCGTGCACCCACAGGCGCACGCCCGGCAGCGGGCGGCCCATCGAGCCCGGCTTGGCTTCCTCGCCGTCGAGGTTGCCGGTCATCTGGCCGGTCTCGGTCTGCCCGTAGCCGTCGCGGATCTGCAGGCCGGTGGCGTCCTCCCAGGCGCGCAGCACCTCGGGGTTGAGGGCCTCGCCGGCGGCGACGAGTCCCCGCAGCGCGGAACAGCGGCGCAGGCGCGCGCGCTTGGCGATCACGCGGTACTCGGTCGGCGCCATGCACAGCACGTTGACGCGCTCGCGCTCGAGCACGTCGAGGCGCTCGTCGGGATCGAAGCGGGCGTCGTGCAGCAGGGCGGTCGCGCCGCGCATCCATGGCGCGATGAACACGTTGCGCGCCGACTTCGACCAGCCGCTGGCCGCGGTGCACCAGACGAGGTCGCCCTCGCCCGCGCCGAGCCAGTGCTCGGCCTGGACCGCCTGGCCCGCCAGGTAGCGCTGGCCGTGGAGCACGGCCTTCGGCTCGCCGGCCGTGCCGCTGGTGAACGTGATCAGGCACGGGTCCAGCGGGTCCAGCTCGACGGGCGGGGGCGGGTCGCCGGCGTACAGGCCCTCGTCGGGGATCGCCAGCACGAGGCCGTCGGGCCGGGCGCGCTCGAGCTCCGGCAGGTTGCGCTCGTCGGCGACGACGACCTTCGGCCGGACCACCTCGAGGCGCAGCGCGAGGTCCTTGGCCCGCAGCTGCTCGGTGCAGGGCAGGACCACGGCCCCGATGCGGAAGCACGCGACCATCGTCAGCACCCACTCGGGCCGGTTGCCGATGAGCGTGAGCACCGTGTCGCCCGGCTCGACGCCGCGCTCCACCAGCGTGCCGGCGAGCCGGGCGCTGCGGTCGGCGACCTCCCCGAACGTCCACTCGCGCCGCCGTCCGTCGCGGGCCAGCTCCACGAGCGCGAGGCGCTCCGGATCGGCGGCGTCGACGACATCGCGGGAGAAGTTCATCGACGCGGCAGGCTAGATCATCGACTAGGTTGCCCGGCATGTCCGTCTGGCTCTTCCTGCACCTGCTCGCCATGGCGTTCTTCGTCGGCGGGCAGCTCTTCCTCGCCGCGGCCGTGGTGCCCGTCCTGCGCGGCGGCGAGGACCGCGAGCCGATCCGGGCGATCGCGCGGCGCTTCGGCGTCGGCAGCCTGATCGCGCTCGCCGTGCTGGTCATCACCGGCTCGATCATGGCGTCGAAGTGGAACTTCTGGAGCGACGGCACGCTCCACGTCAAGCTGGCGTTCGTCGCCGCGGCGATCGCGCTCGTGCTGGTGCACATGCGCCGCCCGCAGCAGCACGTCTACGAGGGGCTGATCTTCGTCGTCTCCGTGGTGATCGTCGGCCTCGGGGTGGCGCTGGCCACCTGAGGCAGCCGGGCGCTACAGACGCACGCCGGTCGGCGCCTCGGCGTCCTGCGCCTCGATCTCGGCCAGCCGCTCGGCGAGCCGGACCGCCACGCCGGTCAGCGTGCTGAGCAGGGCGTCGTCGGCCGTGTCGCGCGGCTTGCGCACGAGCTCGAGGACGGCGAGGACGCGGCCGTCGGGGTGCACCACGGGCACCGTGGCGAGCGTGCCCAGCTCCGCCCACGCCGCCGACCGCGACCGCGGGCAGGCGAGCATCTCCTCGGTGTCGGCCCAGTGCGGCTCGCCGGAGCCGGCGGCCGCGGGCACGAGGCCGTCCTCGAGATGGGCGCGCCACGCCATCGTCTCCCAGGCGTCGAGCCCGGACATGTAGGCGCTCCAGGTCTCCGCGCAGGCGAAGTCGCCCTCGTCGCCCTGCTGCCACAGGGCGCCGCCCGTCCAGCCGGTCGCGGTCGCCAGCGCCTGGAGCGCCGCGCGGCCGGCCGCACGAGGGCTCGACGCCTTGGCCAGCCACGCGTCGAGCTGCTCGAGCGCGTCGGCGGTCAGGCCCGGGGGCGGACCCTCGGCCTCGGCCGGCGCCGCGAAGGCGAACGCCTTGGCCTGGGCGGCGGCGACCTCCAGCGGCGGCAGGGTGGGGCGGCCGCTGGCGTACGGCGAGGTCATCACCGCCGGGCCGGCCGCCGCGGGGGCGTCCATCAGCTCGCGCAGCCGGCGCTCGGCCGCCTCGCGCGCCGCGCGCTCGCGCAGCAGCTCGGACTCCATCTCGTCGCGCGCGGCCAGGGCCGACTCGAGCTCGGTGCGCAGGGCGTTGGCCTCGCCGCCGGCGCCCGCGGCCTGCTGGAGCGCCTCGCGGGCGCGGTCACGCTCGCGCTCGGCCGCGGCGGCGCGCTCCTCGGCCGCGGCGGCCAGCTCACGGGCCTCGGTGACCGCCGCGTGGGCGGACTCCGCCCGGGCGACCGCGTCGGCAACGCCGGCGCCGGCCTGGCTCACGGCGGCCTCGGCCCGGGCGACGGCCTCGTCGCGCTGCGCGGCGCTCGCGGCCGCTTCGGCGAGGGCCGCCGCGCGCTCGCGCTCGGCGGCATCCGCCCGGTCGCGCTCGCCGTCGAGGGCCGCCTCGGCGGCCTCGGCACGCCCGAACGCGTCGGCCAGCCGCGCCTCGGCGGTCTGCGCCCGCGCCACGGCCGCCCCATGGGCGCCGTCGGCGGCGGCGGCGCGCGTGGCGGCCTCGGTCCGCTCCGCGGCCACGGCGTCGAGCTCGGCGAGCGCCGCGTCCCGCTCCGCGACGGCGCTCTCGGCGCGCGTGGTCGCATCGGCGAGCTGCGCCTCGGCGGCATCGGCGCGGACGATCGCGTCCGCGAGCTCGGCCTCGACGGCGGCGGCGCGGGTGGCCGCCTCGGCGACCTCGGCCTCGGCCGCCGCGATGCGCTGCAGCGCGGCGTCTCGCTCGGCGCGCAGCGCCTCGGCGGAGCCCTGGGCGGCGTCGCGCTCGGCGCGCGCCGCGGCGAGCGCCTCACCGCCGCCCTCTTCGAGCGCGGCGGCACGGGCCTCGAGCTCGGCCACGCGCGCGGCGGCCTCCCCGCGCGCCGTCTCGGCGGCGGCCAGGCGCTGCTCCAGCTCCCGCGCGGCGTCGGCGGCCTGCGCCTGGACCTCGTCGCGGGCGGCCTCGGCCGCCTCGAGCGCCGCGACCGCGGCGATCCGGTCGGCCTCGGAGGTCTCAGCGACCTGGCGGGCCGCCTCGGCGTCGGCGAGCGCCCGCTCGGCGCGCGCGGTCGCCTCGTCGCGGGCGGCCTGCGCCTCGCGGGCCGCCCCGCGGGCCGCTTCGGCGTCGGCGAGCGCCGCCTCGGCACGCGCGACGGCGTCGTCCCGGGCGCTCTCGGCGGCGCGCAGCGCCTCGCCCGCCTCGCCATGGGCGGCCTCGGCGGCGTGCGCACGCGCCAGCAGCTCTTCACGGGCGGTCTCCGCGGCGGCCAGCCGCGCGTCGGCCTCCGCGCGCGCCTCCTCCAGCTCGGTGACCCGTGCGCCGGCGTCCTCGGCCAGCGCCCGGTGGTGGTCGAGCGCCTCGCGGGTGCGGGCGTGGGCGTCGACGGTCCGGTCGCGCTCCAGCTCCGCGGCCCGGCGGGCCTCGCGCTCGCGGGTGAGCTCCTGCGCCGCGGCCTCGCCGCCGGCGGCCTGCTCGAGCGCCTCGCGCTCCAGCTCGGCGGCGCGCTCGCGCTCGGCGGCGACGCGCGCGTCGGCCTCGGCGGCGAGCGCTTCCACACGCTCGCGCTCGGCGGCGGCACGGGCCTCGGCCGCGCTCAGCGCCTCGTGGGCGGCATGCAGCTCGCGCCCGAGGGACTCCGCGCGCTCGCGGGCGTCGGCCACGGCGGCGTCGGCGGCGCTCGTGCGCTCGCGCTCGGCCTCGAGCGCCTGCGTGAGTCGCTCGGCCTCGGCGGCCGCCGCCCGTGCCGCGTCCAGCTCCGCGACCAGCGCCTCGGTGCGCTCGTGTGCGGCGGTCAGCGCGCGCTCCAGCTCCTCGCGCCGGTCGTCCGCCTCGGCGGCGGCGGCCTCCGCGGTCCGGGCGGCCTCCTGCGCGGCGGCGAGCTCCTCGCCGAGCCATTCGCCGCGGGTGCGCTCCTGCTCGAGCTCGCGGGCGGCGAGGTCGTGGCGCTCGCGCAGGCCCTGCAGCTCGCCGGCCAGCTCCTCGCGCGAGGCGACCGTCTCGTCCAGCAGCCGCGCGGCGTCCTCGTGGGCGGCGCGGGCGGTCTCGAGCTCGGCGCCCAGCGCCTCCTGGCGGGCGAGGG
Source organism: Baekduia sp. (assembly GCA_035765735.1). Lineage (GTDB taxonomy): Bacteria > Actinomycetota > Thermoleophilia > Solirubrobacterales > Solirubrobacteraceae > Baekduia. The sequence continues at coordinate 58,085 of DASTWY010000026.1, forward strand.
CCTCGGCGTGGGCGCCGCGCAGCGCCTCCAGCTCGGCAGCGGTCCCGTCGCCGCTGGCGGCGGCGTCCTCGATCGCCGCGCGCGCCTGCTCCAGCTCCTCGCCGGCCGTGCGCAGCTGCTGCTCGAAGCGCTCGCGCTCGGCGCGGGCCTCGGCCAGCGCGGCCTCCAGCGCCTCGGCGCGGCCGCCGTCGTCGGCGGCTCGGCGCTCGGCCTCGCCGTGGGCGTCGCGCAGCGCGGCGACCTCGGCGTCGAGCTCGTCGCGGCGGGCGGCGGCCGCGGCCAGCTCCTGCTCGAGCCCCGCGCAGCGCTCGGCGAGCTCGGTGCGCTCCCGTGCCAGGCCGGCGTCGCCCTCGCGTGCCGCGGCCAGCGCGCCGTCCAGCTCGTCGGCGCGGCCGCGCGCGGCGGCCAGCGCGGCGTCGAGCTCGCCGACACGCGTCGCCGCGCGGTCGCGGTCCTCGGCCAGCTGGCGGGCCTCGTCCTCGAGGCGCTCGACCTGCTCGGCGGCGGTCC
>DASTWY010000027.1:0-45750 GCA_035765735.1 Baekduia sp.
ATCCTCGGCAACGGCGCCGGGCTGGTCATGAGCACGCTCGACGTCGTCGCCCAGTTCGGCGGCAGGCCCGCGAACTTCCTGGACGCCGGCGGCGGTTCGAAGGCGGAGGCGATCACCAGCGCGGTCGAGGTGATCCTGTCGGACCCCAAGGTCAAGGCCGTGCTGTTCAACATCTTCGGCGGCATCACGCGCTGCGACGAGGTCGCCAACGGGCTGGTCGAGGCGTTCCGCCAGCTGAATCCCCAGGTGCCTTTCGTCGTGCGCCTCGACGGTACGAACGACGAGGAGGGCCGCCGCATCGTCGCCGAGGCCGACCTGCCCAACGTGACCACGGCGTCGACGATGAACGAGGCGGCCGAGAAGGTCGTCGAGCTCGCGGCGAGCGCGGGGGCGGCGGCATGAGCGTCATCGTCGGCGCCGACACCAAGCTCTGCGTCTCGGGCATCACCGGGCGCGAGGGCACCTTCCACGCGCTCAACAACCGGCGCTACGGGACCGACGTCGTGGCCGGCGTCACGCCCGGCAAGGGCGGCCAGGACGTCGAGGGGATCCCGGTCTTCAACACCTTCCACGACGCGGTCGGCGAGACCGGCGCCAACACGGCGATGATCTTCGTCCCGCCGCCGTTCGCCGCCGACTCGATCCTCGAGGCCGCCGACGCCGGCATCGAGACCGTCATCTGCATCACCGAGGGCATCCCCGCCCACGACGAGCTGCGCGTCTTCAACTTCCTCAAGGCCCACTACCCGGACGTGACGCTGATCGGCCCCAACTGCCCGGGCGTGCTCTCGCCCGGCAAGGCCAACGTGGGGATCATCCCGGCCGCGTTCTTCAAGGAGGGCAACGTCGGCGTCGTCAGCCGCTCCGGCACGCTCACCGACCAGATCGGCAACGAGCTGGCCCAGCGCGGCTTCGGCAACTCCTCGATCGTCGGCATCGGCGGCGACCCGGTCCCGGGCTCGTCGTTCATCGACATCATCGAGCTGTTCGAGCAGGACGCGCAGACCGAGCTGATCGTGATGTCGGGCGAGATCGGCGGCGACGCCGAGGAGCGCGCGGCCGACTACATCGCCGAGCACGTCACCAAGCCGGTCGTCGCGTACATCGCCGGCTTCACCGCCCCTCCGGGCAAGACCATGGGCCACGCCGGCGCCATCGTCTCGGGCTCGAAGGGCACGGCGCAGGCGAAGGCCGAGGCGCTGGAGGCCAAGGGCGTCCGCGTGGGCCGCACCCCGACCCAGGTGGCGGAGCTGGCGATGGAGATCCTCGGGAGCTGATTCCGTGCGACGGCGGCGGTCACATGTTCCGTGACCGCCGCCGCGTGCGCGCCGCGGCCGCGCTGCTACGGGGCCGGCAGCCACCCGGGCGCGCGGAGCATCCGCCCGCCCGCGCCAGTACCCTCGCAGCGATGGAGGAGGGCGACGTCAACCAGACGCTGGGCGAGCTCGAGCGGCGGCTGAAGGAGCTGGAGCGCGAGCTGGAGTCCGTCGGCCGCGCGGGAGAGACCGGCGCCGAGCCGGCGCAGGGCGGCTGGACGCCTCCGCCTCCCCCGCCGCCGGGGACCACGCCGTTCACGGCTGCCTGGAGCGGCGGCGCCGGCACGGACGAGACCTCTCCGCCGCCGACGCCCAACGGGGCCCCTCCGATCCCGGTCCGGCCGCCGTACTGGCAGCCCGCGGCGCCGCCGGCCGCCGAGGCGCCGTCCGCCCCGGACCCGCAGCCGGAGCGCGCGCCCGAGCCCGAGCCCGAGCCCGAGCCCGAGCCCGCAGCCGGCACGCCGGCGCCCGAGCCCGAGCCGCGCCCCGCGCCCCTGGAGGTCGAAGAGCCGGAGGCCCCGGCCGCGACTGCGGCCACCGAGGGCCTGCACCGCCAGCTCGACGAGCTGCTCGCCTTCCGCCAGCGCCTCGTCGCCTCGACGAACGAGCTCGTCGACGAGCTGTCGCGCGTGCTCACCGACCTGGGCGTCGACCTCGAGGCCGTGGAGCCCGAGCCGACCGAGCCCGACCCGGCCGACACCGTGCTGGAGGGCGACGTCGTCGTCGAGGCCGGCCCGTTCCCCGAGCTCGTCACGCTGGCCGCCTTCGAGCAGGAGCTGCGGCGCCTCGACGGCGTCGGGCGCGTCAGCGTGCGCTCGCTGAGCGAGGGGCAGGCGATCATCGACGTGGCGCTGGAGGAGCCGACGCGGCTGGCCGCCGAGCTGCGCGACCGCGCCGTCGTCGCCTTCGAGGTCGCCGAGGTGGGCGAGGGCCGCCTGGTGCTGGCCGTCGACGCCTCGGCCGACGCCCCGCTCGGTTGATCGTCAGGCGACGGTGATGCCGCCGCGGCCCGACGTCTTGGTGGCGTAGAGCGCCGCATCGGCGCGCGCCAGCAGCGCCGGCGCCGACTCGCCCGGCGCCCAGCACACGACGCCGGCCGAGCAGCCGACCTCATCGGCCCCGGTCGGGGTGAGGCCCTGGAGGCGCGCGACGATCCGGCGGGCGCACCCGATGTCGCAGTCGGGCAGCAGGAGCCCGAACTCGTCGCCGCCCAGGCGCGCGAGCAGGTCGGAGCTTCGCAGCGCCTCTCCCCAGGCCACGGAGAGGCGCTGGAGGAGGCGATCGCCGGCCTGGTGTCCGTGGCGGTCGTTGTAGGGCTTGAAGCGGTCGAGGTCGATGGCGGCCACGCACAGGGGCTGCGCGTAGCGCTCTGCGCGGGCCAGCTCGACCGCCAGGCGCTCGTCCCACAGCCGGCGGTTGGGCAGGCCCGTGAGCGGATCGGTCCTGGCGAGGTTGCGCAGCTGCTCGAGCAGCCGGTGGCGCTCCAGCGCGGCGGCCAGCTCGGCCGCCAGCAGGCCGACGAGGGTCGACGTGCGCGGGCCCAGCGGCGCGCACGGCTCGCGCCAGCCCACGGCCACGACGCCGAGCACGTCCGGCCCCCGCAGCAGCGGCTCGAAGACCACCGTCCGGGCCCGGGTCGCCTCCGCGAACCGCGGCGCGACGCCGGGGTGGCCGTGGACGTCCGCGATCTCGACGCGGGCGCCGTCGTGGAAGCAGCGCGCCGCCGCCGAGCGCGGGTCGTCGAGGTCCACCTCGGCACGCTCGGGCAGCGCCGTGCCGTCCGACGCGGCGACGCGCAGGCACGCGTCGTCCCGCGCGACGAGAAGCACCACGAAGTCGGCGCCGAGGACCTCGCGGGCCCCGCGGCACAGCGGCGCCTCGGCGTCCTCGAGGACCGACGCGTCGCGGGCCAGCGCGGAGATGGCCAGCACGTCGGCCTGCTGGCGGCGCAGCTCCTGCTCGGCCTCGTGCAGCTCCTCCCGGGCGCGCCGTGCCGGCGTGACGTCGACCAGCGTCCCGAGCCAGCCGGCCGGACCGCCCCACGGGTCGCGCAGCAGGACCGCGGTCAGCTGCGCCCACATCACGTCGCCGTCCGGGCGGACGAAGCGGACCTCGTCGGCGAGCACGCCACCGCCCTCGGCGGCCGCCCGCCACGCGGTCCCGAACCGCTCGGCGTCGTCGGGGTGCAGCGCCTCGCGCCACCCGTGGCCCAGCAGCTGGTCATGCGGGCGGGCGCACAGCTCGGCCGTCCAGTCGTTGGCGAACACGCAGCGCCCGTCGGCGTCGACCTCGACGATGCCGACCGGGGCCAGCTGCGTCAGGGTCCGCCAGCGGTCCTCCTTGGCGCGCAGCAGGTCCTCGCTGCGCTCCTGCGCGCGCCGGCGCGCCACCGCGAACCTGATCGCGCGCACGAACGCCGCCGGCGGGCGCTCCTGGCCTTTGACGAGGACGTCCTGCGCGCCGGCCGCGATGGCCGCCACGGCGAGCTCCGGGTCGTCCTGCGCCGCCAGGGCGACCACGGGCAGGTCGATGCCCGCGCTGCGCAGCGTGGCCAGCGCCTCGAGCCCCTTCGCGTCGGGCAGGTCGAGGTCGAGCAGCACGCAGTCGGCGTCGCGCTCGCGGAGGTCGGCGACGGCGTCGGCGAGCGTGCCGTGCCGGCGCACCTCCACCCCGCCCGAGATGGCGCCGTCGAGCAGGACGCCGACCAGCACGGCGTACGACGGGCTGTCGTCGACGAGGACGACCACGGGGGCGCGACGTTCCATCACGACCCCTCAGGTTCCCCGCTCGGGCGGACGGCCTGCGCTCGATAGCATCACCCCGATGCCTGACGTGATCTCCTTCGCCCGCGGCGCGCCGTCGCTGGACATCGTCGACGTCGACGGCCTCAAGGCCGCCGCCACGCGTGCGTTCGAGCGCGACCCGGCCGGCACGACGGCGTACGGCACGGCCGTCGGCTACGGCCCGCTGCGCGAGTGGATCGCCAACAAGCACGGCGTGGACACGTCGCAGGTCATCGTCACCAACGGCTCGATGCAGGCCGACGCGTTCCTGTTCGAGACGCTGGTCAAGCCGGGCGACGCCGTGGTCGTCGAGAGGCCCACGTACGACCGCACGCTGCTGAACCTGCGCGGCCGCCAGGCGGACGTCCGCATGGTGTCGCTCGAGCGCGACGGCATCGACGTCGGCGAGCTCGAGGCGCTGCTGCGCGACGAGAGCGTCCGCCCCACGCTGGCGCACGTCATCCCCAACTTCCAGAACCCGGCCGGCTACACGCTGTCGCGCCCGAAGCGCGAGGCGCTGCTGCGGCTCGCCGCCGAGTTCGGGTTCGTGATCTTCGAGGACGACCCGTACGTCGACATCCGCTTCTCGGGCGAGGCGCTGCGGACGATGCTGTCGATGGACGAGCACGGCGCCGTCGTCTACGCGTCGTCGTTCTCCAAGACCGTCTGCCCGGGCATCCGCGTCGGGTACCTCGTCGGCCCCGCGGAGCGGATCGCCGAGATCCAGCGGCTGGCCACCAACACCTACATCTCGCCCAACATGGTGGCGCAGTCCATCGTGTACGAGTTCTGCTCGTCGGGCGCGATCGACGCGTCGATCGCCACGGTCAAGACCGCGCTCGCCTCGCGCGTGCAGCGCCTGGTCGGGGCGCTCGAGCGCGAGCTGCCCGAGGCCCGGTTCCAGGCGCCCGAGGGCGGCTACTTCATGTGGGTCGAGCTGCCCGACGGCACCGACATCGACCGCGTCTTCGACGAGGCCAACCAGCGCGGCGTGGCCATCGTCAAGGGCACCGACTTCCTCCTGGAGGGCGGCGAGAACACGCTGCGCCTCGCGTACTCGGGCGTCACCGAGAACCTCATCGACGAGGGCGTCAAGCGCCTGGCCGAGGCGGTCCGCGCCGCCCAGGGCGCGGCGGTCTAGCGCCCGTAGCGCTCCCGGCCCAGCACGAGCTGGGCGGGGAGCGCGACCCGCGGCGGCGGGGACGGGTCGGCGACGACCGCGACCGTCTCCGCCACGCTCCGCGTCACGACGCAGCGCGCGCCGTCGTCGAGCTCGACGACCACCTCGTCGTCGCCGCTCTCCATCAGCGTCCCCTCCCGACCCGGGTCGAGGCCCGCGCCCTTGAGGTAGTGCAGCAGGTCCTCGGCCTCGTTCTCGAAGCGGACGATCCGGACCTTGGCGCCGACCGCGACGTCGGCGAGCGGGACGCTCGGCACGCGGCTGCCCACGTCGATGGGATGGCCATGCGGGCAGGTCTTCGCGTCGCCGATGGCCGCCAGCATGCGCTCCTCCAGCACCGGCGACATCGCGTGCTCGAGGCGCTCGGCCTCCTCGTGGACCTCGTCCCAGGGAATGCCGAGCACGTCGGTCAGGAAGCGCTCGATGAGGCGGTGGCGGCGCACGATCGCCTCGGCGTGCCGGCGGCCCTCGTCGGTGAACGAGATCGCCTTGTCGGCCCCGCGGGTGATGTAGCCGTCGCGCTCGAGGCGGCCGACCATCTCGTGGACCGTCGGCGGGCTGAGCTGCATGGCGCGGGCGACGTTCGCGCCCGTCATCGGCAACCCCGCCTCGTAGAGCCAGAAGAGCGTCTCCAGGTACTCCTGCTCGGCGACGGTGGCCTGGTCGGTCGGCATCGGCCGGATGCTATCCGCCGGGGGCGGTGCCGCGGGACGGCTCGTCCGGCGGTCAGGCGCCGGGGCGCCGGCGCCGCGGCGGCGTGGTCCGCAGCTCGGCGGCCATCTCCTGCATGCGCTCCTCGGCCAAGGACATGAACTCGCGCGCCGCCGGCGACAGGCGGGCGCCGCGGCGGTGGATGAAGGCGAAGGTGTCGTGGAACGGCTCGGCGAACGGCACCCAGCCGAGGCGCTTGGGCACCCGCCGGCCGAGGGCGAGCAGGATCCCTCGCGCGACGAGCGTGTCCCCCAGGCCGCGGGCGGCGAGCTCGATCGCCATCTCGACGTCCTCGACGTCGATCTGCGGCTCGATCCGCACGCCGGCGCGCTGGGCCAGCTCCAGGAGCTGCCGCCGCGTGGGGTCCTGCAGGCCGTAGCTGGCGTCGGTGAGGATCAGCGGCGCGCCGGCGAGCACCTCGATGGTGATCGGCCGGCGCACGCGCGCCGGGTCGGCGCTGGCGTAGACGATCTCGTCCTGCATGATCGGGCGGACCTCGAGCCCGGCCTGGTCGACGGGCAGCGCCACCAGCCCGGCCTCGAGGTCGCCGTCGCGCACGGCGTCGGCCACCTCGGAGGAGTTCTGGCCGACGAGCCGGATGCGGACCTTGGGATGGCGCCGGCGGAAGGCGGCGACGATCTGGATGCCCGGGTAGTAGCGAGCGGTCCCGAAGGTGCCGAACGCGGCGATGCCGCCCAGCAGCTCCCGCTGCTCGACGACCTCCTGGCGGCCCTGCGCGACCGCGGCGAGCGCCGCCTCGGCATGCGGGCGCAGCGCGAGCGCCGCGTCGGTCGGCACGATGCCGCGGCCGACGCGGGCGAACAGCGCCACGCCGAGCTCGGCCTCGAGCCGGCGGACCTGCTCGGAGAGCGACGGCTGGGCGAGGTGCAGGCGCTCGGCGGCCGCGGAGAACGAGCCGGCGTCGAGGGCGGCGAGGAAGTACTCGAGCTGCTGGAGGGTCACGAGGGGGCGCTGCTTCGCTCAAGGCGAAACCTTGAGGTGATGGAGGCAACAAAGGCTACAGCGACACGAACATGTGGTCGATCATGTGGTCATGGTCTCCCTGTACTCCATCCTCGGGGTGTACGTCCGCGATGCGGCCGTCCCCACGCCGCGGCGCCGCCGCCGCGGCTGACGGCCTTCCGCAGCACCCCGCCACCCTCTCCCCCTCCCCACCGCGCCGCCCCATGCTCACCCTCGAGCGCGGGGCGGCGCTCCTCGTTGGTGGGCCGTCCTGCGCGCCGGTACGGTGACCGCATGGCCCTCCCGCTCTCCCCGCCCCTCGCCCCGCAGCTCGCCCGCTCGCGCGCCGCGCTGCCCGACGACGGCGGCTGGGCCTACGAGCCCAAGTGGGACGGCTTCCGCGCGATCGCCTTCGTCGACGGCGACGACGTCCACCTCCAGTCGCGCAACGGCAAGCCGCTGAGCCGCTACTTCCCGGAGGTCGCGTTCCCGCCGGGGCGGTACGTGCTCGACGGCGAGCTGGTGGCGGCGTCGTTCGACACGCTCGGCCAGCGGATCCACCCCGCCAAGTCGCGGATCGAGCGGCTGTCGGTCGAGACGCCGGCGCGGTTCATCGCCTTCGACCTCCTGGCCCGCGAGGACGAGGTCCTGCTCGACCGCCCGTACGCCGAGCGCCGCGCCGCGCTGGAGGCGCTGGCGGGCGCGCTGCCGGATCCGGCCATCGAGCTGACCCCGGTCGTGCACGCGGCGGCCGAGGCCGCGCCGTGGCTGGAGCACGAGGAGGGCGTGATCGCCAAGGAGGTCGGCGCCCCCTACCGGCCCGGTGAGCGGGTCGGGATGGTGAAGGTCAAGCGCGTGCGGACGATCGACGCGGTCGTGATGGGCTGGCGGCCCGGCAAGGCCGAGGGCACCGTCGGCGCGATCATCCTGGGGCTCCACGAGCCCGACGGCCGGCTGCGGGAGGTCGGCCATTCCTCCGGTTTCACCGCCAAGCAGAAGCGCGAGCTGGTGGACGAGCTGCGGCCCTACGAGACCGGCGAGCGCGGCTCCGGCGAGCCGTCGCGCTGGTCGGCCGGGCGCGACCTGGAATGGGTGGCGCTGCGGCCCGAGCTCGTGGTCGAGGTGACGTTCGACCACGTCTCCGACGGCCGCATCCGCCACGGCGCCAAGGTCCAGCGCTGGCGCGACGACAAGGACCCCGTCGACTGCACCGTCGAGCAGCTGGCGCAGTAGCGGCCCGGCCCGGGGTGGGGCGGCCTGTCGTCGCATACCGCCGCCCGTCCGCCCCACGCGCGTGTCCACCCGACGGTGGGGCGGTTCAGCGTCGAAGTGCGACGCTAAGCCGCCCCATCGGCGCGGGTGAGGAGGGCGGCGACCGTGGCGACGACGCGACGAGGGGCGCTCCGGACGTCGTCGTAGCTGAACCGCAGGACGCGGAAGCCGGCCAGCGCCAGCCGCTGATCTCGGCGGCGATCGGCGGCGAACGTCGTCGGAGTGGCGTGCCACTCGAAGCCGTCCGTCTCGACGACGAGCCTCGCGCTGGGCCAGTGGAAGTCCACGCGATGCCCCGCCACGAAGCCGTTGACGATCGGCTTGGGGAGGTCGTGGTCGTCGCAGAGCTGGAGGAACCGCGTCTCGAGCACGCTGCGGAGGTCCTCCGTGCCCTGGCCGACGACCGACCCCAGGACACGTGCGAGCTCCCGCCGGCCGGGATGGTGCGGGTAGCGCGCGAGCACGTCGTCCATGGCGACGACGTCGAGCCGCTGGGCCCGCGACGCGGTCCGGACCAGCTGCTCGAGGTGCCGGCCTCGCGTCACCACCGCGAGGTCGAGCAGCGTGCGGGCGACGCCCACGACCGGGATGCCCCGATGCTGCGTGACGTCGCAGTCGTCGAGCCGGCGGGGTCGATGGATGACGACGCCCGGCCGCCGCACGCGCCCGGCGCGGCCGACCAGCGTGACGTGCACGCGACCCCTCGGCGGCTCCGGTAGGACATCCCAGAGGGCCGCCGCGTGCCGATGGCTCAGCGCCGCCCCGCTGCCGACGGCCCACACGGATGCCAACCACCGCCCCTCCGGACGCAGGTGCGCGTGGCCGACCGCGTACACGCCGCGATGGAGCGGGATGAGCACGCCCGCGGCGATGCGGCGGTCGATGGCGCCGGGCGCGATGCCGGCGGAGACGAGGCGTGACCGTTCGACGACGCCGTGGTTGGAGGCGGCAAGCCCTCCGATCACGCGGTGTGGGGCGACCTGGCGGCTCATATCGACGCTGAGGCGCCCCACGGCCCCGATTCGCCCCCGGGTGGACGTTCGCCCGGGCCCGTCCGTCACCCTGTCCGCTCGATGCCCACCCCCGCGCCGCCCGTCCTCGTCAGCCCCGACGCGTTCAAGGGCACGCTGCGCGCCGCGCAGGTCGCCGCGTCCATCGGGCGGGGGCTCGAGCGGGCGGGGCTCGTGCCGCCGGACCTGTGCCCCGTGGCCGACGGCGGCGAGGGGACGCTCGAGGCGCTGCTGACCGCGATGGGCGGCGAGACCGCGGGCGCCGTCGTCACCGATCCGCTCGGGCGCGAGATCCGCGCGGGCTTCGGCCTCGTCGAGGGCGGCGGGACGGCGATCGTCGAGGTCGCCGAGGCCAGCGGCCTGCACCGGGTCGCCGAGCACGAGCGCGACGCGGTCGCGGCGTCGTCGCGCGGCACCGGCGAGCTGATCGTGGCCGCCGCGGCCGCCGGAGCCGAGGTCGTCGTGGTGGCGGCAGGCGGGAGCGCCACCACCGACGGCGGCGCCGGCGCCATCGCGGCGATCGAGGAGGCCGGCGGCCTGGGCGGCGCCGCGCTGGTCGTGCTCTGCGACGTCCGGACGCCGTTCGAGCGGGCCGCCGACGTCTTCGCTCCGCAGAAGGGGGCCGACGCCGAGGCCGTCGCGCTGCTGCGCGACCGGCTCGACGACCTGGCCGCGCGCCTCCCGCGCGACCCCCGCGGCGTGCCGATGACCGGCGCGGCGGGCGGGCTGTCCGGCGGCCTGTGGGCCGCCTGCGGCGCGCGCCTGGAGCCGGGCGCCGCCTTCGTCCTCGAGGCGCTGGACTTCGACGCCCGCATGCGCGCCGCCCGCGCCGTCGTCGTCGGCGAGGGCCGGCTCGACGCCACCACGCTGCAGGGCAAGATCGCCGGTGAGATCGCGACCCGCGCGCGGCAGGCCGGCGTCCCCTGCCACGCCATCGTGGGCGCCGACGCGCTCGACCGCTTCTCCGCGCGGATCCTCGACCTCCAGGTCATCCTCGAGGCCGGCACGCGCGAGGCGCTGGAGGCCGCCGGGGAGCACCTCGGCACGCTGCTGGAGCGCGGCGAGGCGTAGGCCTACAGGATGGGCGTCGACGGCAGCCGAAACCGGCGCTCGTCGTCGTCGCCGAGCAGCTGCGTCAGCGCGTCGGCCGCCATCGGCCGCGCGAAGTGGTAGCCCTGGCCCAGCCCGCAGCCGAGGTCGTGCAGGACGTCGGCCTGCGCCGGCGCCTCGATGCCCTCGGCGATGCACGCCAGCCGCAGCGACGTGGCCAGCTCCACGATCGTCCGGGCCAGCGCCCGGCCCTCGTCGTCGACGTGCAGGCCGTCGACGAACGGCTTGGCCATCTTGAGGATGTCGATCGGGAACCGGCGCAGGTAGCGCAGCGACGAGTAGCCCGTGCCGAAGTCGTCGACGGCCAGCCGCACGCCGAGCTCCTTGAGCTCGCGGAGCCGGTCGATGGTCGCCTCGGTGTCCTGCATGAGGACCGTCTCGGTGATCTCCAGCACCAGCGACGAGGCCGGCAGCCGGCTGTCGGCGAGCGCGTCGGCGACGTCGCGCACCAGGCCCGCGTCCTCCAGCTGGCGCCCGGACAGGTTGACGGTCATGAGCGGCTCGCCGGCCGGCAGCGCCTCGAGCCAAGCCGCCGCCTGGCGGCACGCCGCGCGCAGCACGTGCCGGCCCAGGGCGACGATCGCGCCGTTCTCCTCGGCGAGCGGGATGAACTGGGGTGGCGGCACCGGGCCGCGGGTCGGGTGCGACCAGCGGGCCAGCGCCTCGAAGCCGGCCAGCGTGTGGCCGTCGAGCGCGACGATCGGCTGGTAGTGGACGTCGATGTCGCCGTCGTCGATCGCCCGCTGGAGCTCGCTCTCGAGCTCCAGCCGCTCCAGCACCTCGGCCTGCATGTCGTCCTCGAAGACGGCGTGGCGGCCCTTGCCGCGCGCCTTGGCGCGGTACATCGCGACATCCGCTTGGCGGAGCAGCTCCGAGGCGCCCGCCGACGAGACGGCGATGCCGGCCGCGGCGGTGACCAGCACCTCGCGGCCCCGGATCGGGATCGGCGCGCGCAGGGCCTCCATCGCCCGCTCGGCGACGAGCACGGCCTCCTCGACGCCGCCGAGGTCCTCGAGCAGGACGGCGAACTCGTCGCCGCCGAGGCGCGCGGCCGTGTCGGCGGCGCGCAGCGCCCCCGCGAGCCGCTGCGCGACCGCGATGAGCAGCTCGTCGCCGGCGGCGTGCCCGAGCGAGTCGTTGACGGTCTTGAAGCGGTCGAGATCCAGGACGACGACCCCGCAGGTCGTGCCGCGGCGGCGCGCCGCGGTGAGCGCGTGGCGCAGCCGGTCGGTGAACAGAGCGCGGTTGGGCAGCCCGGTGAGCGCGTCGTGCAGCGCCTGGTGCAGCATCGCGTCGACGCGCCGGGCGTCGGTGAGCGCGAGGCTGACGTGCTGGGCGAAGGAGGCCAGCAGCTCCTGCTCGTCGCGGGTGTAGATGCGCCCCGCCCGGTAGGAGTCGACGACCAGCGCGCCGACGGGCTCCCCGTCCTCGTGGACGGGCGCGGCCATGACCGCCGTCACGCCGTCGGCGGCGATGTCGGACAGGCCGCCGGACGCGCGGCGATAGTCCTCGAGCACGACCAGGCGGTCCTCGGCGATCGCCCGGCCGGTGACCCCCTCGTCGACGCGCTGGCGCCGCTGGAGGAAGCGTGCGTTGTCGCGGAAGCCGCGCGCGTCGGCGACCACGAGCGTGCCGGGCTCCTCCGGGTCGAGCAGCAGCAGCGCGGCGGCCTCGCCGCTGAGCAGGTCGCCCGCCGCGGCGACGACCGCGGACAGGACGCTCGAGAGCGGCTCGCGGCGCGAGATCGAGCGCTGGATCGAGGCCATCGCCTCGAGCACCTGCTGGCGCCGGCGCAGCGACGTCAGCAGCCGCGCGTTCTCGGTGGCCTGGCGCTCGGAGCGCGCCCGCAGGCCGCGCTCGGCGGCGACCGTCTGCAGCAGGCGGAGCGTGAGCCGCAGGCCGCGCGCCATGCCGCGCAGCAGCGCGAGCTCGTCGCGATCGAGCGGCGCGCCGACCCGGGCCACCACCAGGTGGCAGTCCTCGTCGCCGATGCCGGCGATGGCGGCCGGGGTCAGCCCCGCGCCGGGCACCGGGACCACCGGCCGCTCCTCGGCGACGGCGCGGGCGAGCGCCCGCTCGGGCACCTCGAACCGCGGCCAGCCGATCGACGCCAGCACGCGGCCGCTGCACACCACCGCGACGCACTCGGCGTCGAGCGCCTCAGCGGCGTGCTCGACGCCCACGCGCGCGGCGGCGTCGCGGTCCTCCGGCTCGGCGACGGCGGCGAGGAAGACCCCGAGCCGCTGGACGGCCCAGTCGGCGACGGCGCTCATCCGACCGCCACCACGACGAGCGACTGATGGTGCAGGCCCACGACGCCGCGCGTCCGCGCGATCTCGCCGTGGGTGGAGATCGCCGCGACGGCGCCACCGCCGGCGAGCTCGCCGAGGCGGGCGAGGTCCGCCGCGGGATCCTGGCCCGCGCGCCGGCGCACGACCTGGCGGGCCGAGCAGTCGAAGGCCAGCAGCGCCTGCGGCGCGTCGCCGTCAAGGGCCGCCAGCGCCGCGCCGGCGGCGGCGTTGACCACGTCGGGGCCCGAGCCGGCCGCCCGCGGCTGCATGAGCGAGACGAGCGAACCGGCCTCCAGCGCGCAGCTGAGGCCGCCGTCGGCGCCGCCGTCGCGCTCGACCGTGCGCACGTGCGCCGGGCCGTCGCGGCCGTGACGGGCCAGCGGGAAGGCGAGCGTCTCGTCGCACGCGGCGGCGGCGCTGAGGCCGGTGCGCTCGCGGTAGACCTCCAGCGCCGGCCGCCCGTCGAGCTCGAGGACGCGCCCCGCAGCGGCGGCGGTGACCAGCATCGGCGGCCCGAGGGGCTCGCAGCCGTGGGCGACGCCGACCCCGAGCGGGGCGTCGGAGCCGATCGCCACGCCGACGACCGCCCCGCGGAGCGCCGACGCGCCGTGCAGGACGGTGCCCCGCCCCGTGCCGAGCGGATGGCCTGCGACGCCGCCGGCCAGCGGGATGCCGGCGCCGGCGACGGAGTAGGCGCCGAGGACCACCTCGGCGTGGTCCGCCGAGGGACCATCGGCGAAGAGCAGCAGGAGCCGGTGCGGGCGGTCGGCGACGTCACCGAGGCTCGCGGCGGCGCGCACGCCGCCCTCGCGCGGGCTCACGGTCGGAGCGGCGGCCACGCTGACGGACAGGCCGTCGCCGCCGAGGGCCAGCGCCAGCACGGCGTCGTCGCCGCCCGGGCTGAGGACGCCGGCCGTCGAGCAGCCGGCGACCGGCACGTCGCCCGCGGCGCCGGCGGCACCCTCGGCGACGGCGTCGACGTCGACCATGGCCGGCGCGAAGAGGAGGACCGCCGAGGCGTCGCCGCGGCCGCCGAGCGCCTGGCGCACAGCGTCGCCTCCGGCCTGAGCCGGATCGCGATGGGCTGAGCGGCCGATGCCTGCCCAGCGGCAGCGCCCGGCGCGCGCAAGCCCTGGCCTGGCGCGCTCCATGGCCGGGGTGATCGGCACCCCTGCGCGGGCATTGAGGCGCGGCACCGATCATCTAGTCTCGCCGTCGTGCCCGAGCGCCCGCGGCCGTCCCTCTCCCTCCCCACCCCGGGGGCACGCCGAGCGATCGTCGTGGGCGCGGGCTCCTTCGGCACCGCGATCGCCGTGCTGCTCGCACGGGGCGGCGTGCGCACCACGCTGCAGACCCGCACGCCCGAGCAGGCCGAGCGGCTCAGCGCCGAGCGCGAGAACCGCGCCTACCTGCCCGGGGTCGACCTGCCGCCGGCGCTGCGGGTCGAGCCGGCGGGCTCCGGGCTGGCGCGCGCCGACTACGTGCTGCTGGCCGTCCCCTCGCGCGGGCTCGACGTGGTGATCCGCGGGCTCGCCGCCGCGGGGCTGCCGCGCAAGGCGGCCGTGGTGTCGCTGGCCAAGGGGCTCGTCCCGCCGCACGGCACGCCGCCGACGGTGCTGCTCTCCGCCGAGCTGGGCCCGCAGCGGGTCGCGTGCGTCGGCGGCCCGGCCCACGCCGGCGAGATGGTCCACGAGGGCGCCGGCCTGGTCGCCGCGTCGTCCGAGGAGAGGCTCGCGCTGTCGCTCGCGTCGTTCTTCCAGCGCGCCGGCGTCGTCTGCGAGGCCAGCAACGACCCGGTCGGCGTCGAGCTGGCCGGGGCGGCCAAGAACGCGGCGGCGCTCGCGTCCGGCGCCACCGTCGAGCAGGGCCTCAACGCCGCCGGCGCCGCCGCCGGCCACATCTTCATGGAGGTCTGGCGCTTCGCCGAGCTGCTCGGCGGGCGTCCGGAGTCGTTCATCGGCCTGGCCGGGACCGGCGACCTCGTCGCCACCGCGCTGGCGACGCAGAGCCGCAACCGGCGCGCCGGCGAGCTGCTGGCCCAGGGCGTGCCGGCGACCGAGGTCCCCGGCCGCGTCGGCCAGGCGGTGGAGTCGTTCGAGGCCGTCCCGCTGCTCGCCCAGGCGCTGGAGCGCGCCGGCATCGACGCTCCGGTGACCGGTGGCCTGGCGCGGCTGATCGCCGGCGAGCTGCCCCTCGACGACTGGGTCGGCCTGGTGCGCACGACGGTCCCGCCGCCGGCGCGCTGGCGCACGGCGGGCGCCCGCGCGTGGAGCCGGCGGATGTGGGAGCGGCTGCGCGACCCGCGCGGCCGCCGGGCCAGCGACGCACATTCGATCCTGCCCGACGCCGGCGGCGGCTGAGCCGTGCGGCGCGCGAGCCTGGGCAGGCTGGGGCCGGCGATCCTGCTGGCGGCGCTCCTGGCCATGACCGGCGTGGCGACCTGGGCCGCCGCCCGCCGATCCCACGACCGCGAGCGCGACGAGCTGGTCGCCGACGCGCATGGCGCGTCGGCCGCGCTCGACCGGCGCCTGCAGGAGTACGTCCAGGTGCTCCGCGGCGCGGCGGGGCTCTACGCCGCCAGCGAGCGCGTCGGCTACGACGAGTTCGAGCAGTACTTCGCCGACCAGGGCGTGCTCGAGCGCTTCCCGGGCGTGCAGGTCATCGGGTTCGCGTCCTACGTCGCCCGCGGCGACCTGGCCGCGTACGCCGCGCGCGTGCGCCGGGACTCGGCCCGGGCACAGGCGCCGTACCCCGCGTTCCACATCCATCCCCGCCCCGCCCCGGACGCCGAGGCGGCGCTGGTCATCGACCACCTCGACCCGCCGGCGGGCAACGCGCAGGCCTTCGGGCTCGACTTCCTGTCCGAGCCGTCGCGCCGGCGAGCGGCGCTGCTGGCCCGGCGCACCGGGATGCCCGCCTCCACGGCGCCGATCCGGCTCGTGCAGGCCGCGACGGGCTGGCTCGGGATCGACCTGATGGTCCCGGTGTACGCGGGGCCGCCGTCGACGACCGGCGAGCAGCGCCCCTGGGGAGGCGTCGTCTACGCGGCCTTCCGGCTCGACGACCTCCTGCGGGAGGTCATCGGCGACCAGCGCCGCGACGCCGACGTGCAGGTCTACGACCTGGGGCCCGCGGCGACGGTCGGGCCGCGGACGCGCCCCGGCCCCAACGCCATCCCGTTCGACCCCGCGCGCGCCGGCAAGCCCCCGCCCGCCGGCT
This sequence comes from Baekduia sp., assembly GCA_035765735.1. Classification (GTDB taxonomy): domain Bacteria; phylum Actinomycetota; class Thermoleophilia; order Solirubrobacterales; family Solirubrobacteraceae; genus Baekduia. The sequence continues at coordinate 15,856 of DASTWY010000027.1, forward strand.
CGGGCACGCGGACCGAGACGATCGAGGTCGCCGGGCGCCGCTGGGCGATCGCCTACACCCGCCGCGGCAGCGCCCTGGCGGCCGGCGAGCGCGCCGTGCCGTGGATCATCGGCACCGCGGGCCTGATCGTCAGCCTGCTCGCCGCGGCGCTGCTGCGTGCGCTGTCGACGTCGCAGGCGCGCGCGGTGCGGCTGGCCGACGCGATGACCGTCGAGCTGCGCGAGCGGGAGGCCGAGCTTCAGCGCTCCAACGCCGAGCTGGAGCACTTCGCCTACCTGGCGTCCCACGACCTCCAGGAGCCGCTGCGCACGATCACCTCCTACGTCGGCCTGCTCCAGCGCCGCGCCGGCGACCAGCTCGACGAGCGGGCGTCCGGCTGGCTGGGATTCGTCGGCGAGGGCGCCGAGCGCATGTCGCACCTCATCGCCGACCTGCTCGAGTACTCGCGCAGCGGGCGCGCGGCGGAGCCGGCGCAGCCGGTCGCGCTGGACGAGGCCTGGGACGTGGCGGTGGCCAACCTGCGCGGAGCCATCGAGGAGGCCGGGGCGACGGTGACGCGCGACCCGCTGCCGGTGGTGCTCGGGCGGCCGCGCGAGCTGACCTCGGTGCTCCAGAACCTCATCGGCAACGGCCTGAAGTACCGCGACGCCACGGCCCCCCTGATCCATGCCTCGGCCCACCGCCTCGGCGGCGCCTGGGAGATCCACGTGCGCGACAACGGCATCGGGATCGAACCCCGCTTCCACGACCGCGTCTTCGGGCTCTTCCAGCGACTCCACACGGCGGACCGTTACCCTGGGACGGGCATGGGGCTGGCCATCGTCAAGAAGATCGTCGAGGCCAACGGCGGAGCGATCCGCGTGGACTCGCGCGCCGGTGAGGGCGCCACGTTCATCGTCACGCTGCCGGCGGAGCAGGCGTGATGCGCCCGGACGGGCTACGGCGCCTCCTGGTCGTCGAGGACAGCGAGTCGGATCTCGCGCTGCTGCAGGAGGCCCTCGTCGAGGACGGCGGCGACCTGGAGCTCGACGTCGTCCGCCACGGCGAGGATGCCCTGGCCTTCCTGCACCGGGAGGCGCCGTTCGGCGACGCGACGCTGCCCGACCTGGTCGTCCTCGACCTCAACCTCCCGCGGCTCGGGGGCTTCGAGGTGCTCAAGGCGCTGCGCGCCGACGTCGACGCGCAGCTGCGCCGGCTGCCCGTCGTGGTCTTCACGACGTCGAGGAACGTCAGCGACGTCGAGCGCGCCTACGACCTGCACGCGTCGAGCTTCATGACCAAGCCGTCGGCGTTCGACCACTACGTCCGCGCGGTCGAGGCGTTCCGCGACTTCTGGCTCGGGGTGGCGCAGCTGCCCAGTGGATCCTGAGGGTCCCGGCGGTGTCCTCGACCCGCACGGTCGAGCCCTGGAGCGAGCTGCTGGACGCCGGGCGGGCCGACGACCGGCTCGTCCGCCAGGCGTTCGAGGGCGCGCGCCGGCCGCAGGCGGTGCCGCTGCCCGGGGACCTGCACCCCGCGCTGCTCGACGGCCTGCGCACGGCGGGGATCGACGCGCTCTACGCCCACCAGGCCGAGGCGCTGGACGCGGCCGCCGGCGGCCCGGTGATCGTCACGACGGGCACCGCGTCGGGCAAGTCGATGTGCTTCAACCTGCCGACGCTCGACGTGCTCTGCACCGACGCCAAGGCCCGCGCGCTCTACCTCTACCCCACGAAGGCGCTGGCCCAGGATCAGGCCCGCGCGATCGCGAGCTTCCGGCTCGGGCGGCGCGTGCGGCCCGCGATCTACGACGGCGACACGAAGCGCGAGGAGCGCACCGCGATCCGCAAGCGGTCGAACCTCGTGCTGACCAACCCCGACATGTTGCACATGGGGATCCTCCCCAACCACGCGGCATGGGGTGACTTCTTCGCCAACCTGGCGGCCGTCGTCGTCGACGAGGCGCACGTCTACCGCGGGGTCTTCGGCTCGCACGTGGCCAACGTGCTGCGGCGGCTGCGGCGGATCGCGCAGGCCTACGGCACGGCGCCGCGGCTCCTGCTGGCCAGCGCCACGATCGCCAACCCGGTCGAGCTCGCCGAGCGGCTGACGGGGCTCGACGGCTTCCACCACGTCGAGCGCGACGGATCGCCCGGCGCGGCGCGGCAGATCGCCATGTGGAACCCGCCGGTGACCGACGAGGCGCTGCAGACGCGCCGCTCGGCGCTGGCCGAGGCGGCCGAGATGGTCGCCGACCTGGTCGTGGGCGGCGCGCGGACGATCTGCTTCGTGAAGTCGCGCAAGGGCGTCGAGCTGGTGGCCAAGCTCGTCGGCGACCGGCTCGCGGATGCCCATCCGGCGCTGAAGGACCGCGTCGCGCCCTACCGCGCGGGCTACACGCCCCAGCAGCGCCGCGAGCTCGAGGGCCGGCTCGTCTCCGGCGACCTGCTGGCCGTCGTGACCACCGACGCGCTGGAGCTCGGCATCGACATCGGCGCACTCGACGCCGCCGTCGTCGTCACCTTCCCCGGGACCGTGGCGTCGCTGCGGCAGATGTGGGGCCGCGCCGGGCGGCGCGGTCGCGGGCTGGCGGTGTACGTGGCCGGCGAGGACGCCCTGGACCAGTTCTTCTGCCGCCACCCCGACGAGTTCCTCGACCGCCCCGTCGAGGCGGCGATCGTCAACTACGAGAACGAGCAGATCCACGACCCGCACCTGCTCTGCGCCGCGCACGAGGGGCCGATCGACCCCGTCGACGACGCCGAGATCCTCGGGCCGCGCGTGCGGGCGCACTGCGAGCACCTCGCCGGCCTCGGGGAGCTGGTCGAGCGCGGCGGGCGCTTCATGCTGCGCCGGCCGGAGGACTATCCGGCGGCGCGGGTCTCGCTGCGGTCGGGCTCGCCGGACTCGTTCGCGATCGTCGACGTCAACCAGGGCGAGGTGCTCGGCGGCGTCGAGGCCGCGCGCGCGTTCTCGACGGTGCACGACGGCGCGGTCTACCTGCACATGGGCCGTTCGTACGCGGTCGCCGAGCTCGATCTCCACAGCCGGCGGGCGCTCGTGGAGCCGTTCGACGGCGACTGGTACACGCAGCCCAAGAAGGAGACGATGACCCACGTCGAGCGGCTGCTGGACCGCCGCGAGACGATGGGCGTGACGCTCTCGTTCGGAGTCGTCAGCGTCAGCGAGACGGTCATGGCCTACCAGCGCAAGCGGCTGCCCGATCACGAGCCGATCGACCTGTGCGCGCTCGACCTGCCCGAGACGACGTTCACGACGCAGGCGCTCTGGTACGAGCTGGGACCCGACCTGCTGGCCGAGGACTTCCCGCTCGAGCTGCTGCTCGGGTCGCTGCACGCCGCCGAGCACAGCCAGATCGCGGTGCTGCCGCTGCTGGCGATGTGCGACCGCTGGGACATCGGCGGGCTGTCGACGAACCTGCACCCGCAGACGGGCGGGCCCACGATCTTCCTCTACGACGGCCATCCGGGCGGCGTCGGGATCACCCAGCAGGGGTTCCTGGCCTTCGAGCAGCTGGTCGGCGACGCGTACCGGCTGATCAGCGAATGCCGCTGCAAGGCCGGATGCCCGTCGTGCGTGCAGTCGCCGAAGTGCGGCAACCTCAACGAGCCGCTGGCGAAGGACGGCTCGGCCGAGATGATGCGACGGATGCTGTCGGTCGGCTCGGGCTAGCGCACGAAGCTGCACGGCGGCTGACCAAACCTGCGCAACCCGGCGTGCGGGGCGCAATCCGTCCGGCGCGTGGTCGACGTTCCGGGTATGCGCGCATGCCGCCGCCTGCTCGTGATGCTCGGGGTCGTGGTCCTGGGCGTCGCCGTGCCGGCCGCGGGCAGCGCCGCCTCCGTGGGCGCCGCCTCGGCGCCCGACGGCCCGCCCGCGGGCGGGGCCGAGTTCGGCCAGCCCATCGGGCGCGTGGCCGCGCAGCCGGTCGCGGCGGTCTTCCGCGTGGCGCCGAAGAAGCTTCTGGAGGGCCGGACGCCGCGGATCGCGGTGCGCATCGTGCAGCGCGGCGTCACCAGCGTCGCGGCGCGCGTCGACCTCACGCCGGTGCATGGCGGCCACGTGGTCCGACTCGACCTCGGGAGCATCGCCACCGGCCGGCTGGTGCGGGTCCGGTGGCCCGCGTCGGCGCGCCTGCGCGCCGGCCGCTACGTCGCGCGCGTGCACGCCCACGACCCGGTGGGCGCGCAGCTGCGCCGGACGCGCGAGACCTCGGGGCGTGCGCTGCTGACCGTCAAGCCGCGGCCGAAGCCCAAGAAGCGCCGCCGCAAGGCGGACGCCCCGGCGCCCGCTCCCGCTCCCGCTCCCGCGCCGGCTCCGGCCCCGGCCCCGGCTCCGGCCGCCGCGCCGTCGGCCTCCGGCGTCTTCCCCGTCCAGGGCCCGCACACGTTCGGGGGCGACGGCGCGCGCTTCGGCGCCGGCCGCACGGGTCACCAGCACCAGGGCCAGGACGTGCTCGCCGCCGAGGGCCTGCCCGTCGTCGCGCCCGTCGCGGGCACGATCGTCGTGCGCGACTACCAGGCCGCCGGGGCGGGCTACTACCTCGTCGAGGACACGACCGACGGACGCTCGTTCTTCTTCGCCCACTGCCAGCAGGACTCGTTCGCCGTCGCGCGCGGCGACGCGGTGATCGCCGGCCAGCAGCTCTGCCGCGTCGGCCAGACCGGCGACGCGACGGGGCCGCACCTGCACTTCGAGATCTGGCTGGGCGGCTGGCGGCGCGACGCCGGCAGCCACCCGATCGATCCGCTGGCGCAGCTGCAGGCCTGGGACGTCTGACCGCGCCGGGGGGCGCGGGTCAGTCGGTCAGCGCGAGCGTCGCGTCGAGGTCGGTGCCACCGACCTCCGAGCGCACGGAGCCGTTGAGGTCGCCGATCGAGCCGAGGAAGAGGCGGGCCATGCCGGGGAGGCCGAGGCGCCGGACGAGCTCGTCCTGGATCGTGCGGCCGTCGGCGTGGAAGGCGAGCGCGCCCGGGCGGTCGACGCGCTGCGGGGCGCGCGCGGCGACCGCGTCGAGGCCGATGCCGAAGTCGTCGGTGACGACCAGCGTCGTGCCGAGCACCCCGACGTGCAGGATCGGCCGGCCCGACTGCGTGACGGTGTAGATGCCGTTGCCGTCGTCGGCGATGTTGAGGTCGGTGATCCCGGACGCGCTGATGAGGAAGTCGGGGATCGCCGCGATGCGCCAGAGCGCGCTGCGCAGCGGATCGCCGTCGCGCAGCTCGGCGCGCAGGACGACGCCGCGGCCTTCGCGGGTGATCGTCGTGGTGCCGGTGAGCTGGTCGAGCAGCGCGGCGTCGACGTCGATGCGGCCGAAGGTGTGCAGCGGGCCCTTGACCTGGTCGAGCGTGGCGAGCGCCTCCTCCGCCGAGGACACGAACGGCAGCGCGATCCGGCCGTTGGCGGCCTCGAGGACGTCGATGGTCTGCGACAGGTTGCGCACACCGGCCGAGGCGCCCGCCGCGCCCGGTGCCGGCGAGGGTGGCTGAGGTCCCGGGGCGAGCGGCAGCTGATCGGGGCGCAGCCGCGCCGGGTCGGTGGCGAGGTGCGCGCGCACGCGGATGCCGGGGTCCTCGAGGCGCAGCGAGAGCGCGCCGCCGGTGAGGGCATCGATGAACGGGATGCCCTGCGCGCGGGTGCCGATGATCGCGCGCGGCTGCGCGGCGATGCGCACCAGCGCCGGGCCGCGCAGCGGGCCGAGGCGCTGCTCGAACGCGCGCCGGGTGAGGCCGCCGCCGTGCTGCTCGAGGGCGATGGCACGGGTCACCGCGGCGGCGTCCCCGCCCAGGACGAGGTCCGGCCCGCGCGCGGCCACGACCCCGGCCGAGGACGGCAGCGCCAGCAGGCGCGTGCCGGGCGGCGCGGCGCCGCGAGGCAGCTCGCGCATGCGGCGCGCGTCGACGGCGCGGTCGAGGACCGCGTCGACGTCGTCGGCGCTGCGCCCGACGATCGCGGCGATCGCGCCCGTGCGCAGGACCGACGTGAGGTCGAGGTTGAAGCCGCGCAGCGCCGAGGTCAGGCCCCGCAGCGCAGAGGCCGGCCCGGCGATGACGAGCGGCCCGCCGACCACCGACGGGACGTCGGCGTCCGGATCGAGCCCCAGGAGGCGCAGCGACGAGCGGAACTCCGAGCCGCCGAAGCGGGCCAGCGGCGACGTGCGGCCGAGCTCGGTGAGAGCCGCGCCCTGCTGCGAGCCGGGGGCCACGTCGACGGCGGCGACGACCTGGGCCGACGCGGGCGCGTAGCCGAGCGCCTCGGCGAGCGGATCGGCGACCGCGGTGTGCGAGTCGCTGGAGCCGCCGCGCGCGAGCACGACGACGACGACGGCCGCCACGACGACGGCCGCGAAGAGGAGCATGAGAGGCCGCCGCCGCACGGCGGCGAGGCTAGCGGCCCGCTACGCTTGCGGTCGCGGCGAGATAGCTCAGTTGGTAGAGCACACGACTGAAAATCGTGGTGTCCCCGGTTCGAGTCCGGGTCTCGCCACTCGCAAAGGCCCCGCACCGCGGGGCCTTTTTCGTGCCGATCAGGCCCTCGACGGGACGTCCGGCCGCTGGTGCTCGCCCTTGATCACGAAGAACGAGCCTCGGATCGTCCCGGCGAGCTTGGACTTCTGCCGTGCGAACTTGAACCGGCCCTCGAGCTCGCTCGGCACCTCCATCCCGTCGGAGAGCTTGAAGCCCACCGCACGCTTCTTGGGGTCGTCGATCGTGTAGAGCACGTTGATCGACAGGCCGCTCTCATAGAACACGTAGGTCCAGTCGATGTTCTCGACCCGGAAGCGCGCGACCTCCAGCGGCTTGGACGCGATCTCGAGATCGCGCTCCTCCTTGAGGATGCGGCTGACGTAGTCGAGCGCATCCTGATCGTCACCGGCCGGCACGACGGTGAAGGCGTGTTGGTACTTGTTCATGAAGTAGCGCGCCTCGTTGGCGCGCAGGCCGGCGAGTGCCTCCGCCACCGGCGACGACTCCAGGCCGGCGGTGGACACGTTCGCGAAGTCGACGACCATGGGCCCCTGCCTCTCCTGCTGGTGCGGCGCCGGGATGTTCATGGTGGTGACGCTAGCGCCGGCCCGGGACCCGCGCTTCTCGATTCCTGATCGGCGCGTCGCTAGGCTCGGATGCGCCCGTCGGTGATGGGCACCGTGCGGTCGGCGTGGTGCGTGATGCGCTCGTCGTGGGTGACGATGATCGCCGCGGTCCCCCGGCGCTTCATCTCCTCCCGGATGAGGCCGACGACCTGCTCTCCGAGCTTCGTGTCCAGCGCCGAGGTCGGCTCGTCGAAGAGGACGAGGACCGGATCGTTCATCAGCGCCCGGCCGATCGCGACCCGCTGCTTCTGGCCGCCCGACAGCTGGCCCGGGAGGTTGTCCGCGCGGTCGCCGAGGCCGAGCTCGTCGAGCAGGATGTCAGCCCGCCGCCGCGCCGCGCGGCCCGTGCGCGGCCCCACCTCGTCGACGACGAGCAGGTTCTCGCGCGCGGTCAGGAAGGGCACCAGGTTGACGGTCTGGAACACGAAGCCCACCATCTCGCGGCGGAACTCGGTCAGCTCACGCGCGGAGTACCCCGAGATGTCCTGGCCACCGACCACGACCCGCCCGGAGGTCGGCGCCAGGATGCCGCCGGCGATCGAGCACAGCGTCGTCTTGCCGGAGCCCGACGGGCCGACGAGCGCGACGATCTCGTCGCTGCCGACCACCAGGTCGGCGTGGTCGAGCGCGACGACCTCGTCGCCGCCCGACATGTACACCTTGCGAACGGCCTCCATCTCGAGCGCCGCGGTCACTGCGCACCTCCGATGGCGGTGGCGGGATCGACGCGCAGCACGCGCCGCAGAGAGAACGAGCAGCCGACGACGGCCGCCACGAGCAGGAACGCCACGCTGGTCAGCAGCCGGCCCGCCGACGTCGTGAACGGGATGCCGCCGGGTGGGATCGCGGCGTCGAGCGCCAGCGCCGCGGCCGCGCCGACCGCACCGGCGACGAGCGTCACCATCACGGCCTGCAGCACGACGCCGGCGAACAGCGTGCCGGAGCTCGCGCCGATCGCCTTGAGCACGCCATAGAGCGCGACGCGCTCGACGGTGATCAGCGCGAAGAACAGCGCGACGACGACGATCGCGACGACGACCGTCACGCCGATGATCTGGTTGAACACGCTCTGCTGCTGCGAGACGCCGGGCAGCTTGTCGATCGCGGCGTCGACGGTCAGCGTGTGCGTCGTACCACCGGTCGCGCGGTCGATCCCCTCCGGGTCGCCGCCGCGCACCACCAGCGCCTGCGTCACGCCGGGTCCCACGCGGCTGCCCGGCCGGTTGGCGTCCTGGGTCGCGCGCCAGGTGCCCAGCGACCCCCAGAGCGTCGCCTGGCCCGCGTACTGCGTGTCGTCGACGAAGCCGGCCACCCGGATCGGCGTGCGCCGCGGGCCCAGCCGGATCACCGTGCCGACGCGCACGCCCTCGGAGCGCAGGACCTCGTCGGCATACGCCTCGCCCTGCGCCGGCGGCCGCGCCGGCAGCCCGCGCGGCGCGAGCTCGTAGCCGAACAGCACGACGGGGACCAGATCGCGCGCGCCGTGGCCCGGAACGCGGCTGCCGATCTGCAGGCTGCCCAACCCGCCGACCGCGTCGACCCCCGGCGCGCGCTCCACGCGGCGGCGCACCGCCCGATCGATGCGGCTGCGCACGAGCGAGTCCCGGGCCGTGGCCGAGAACACCATGAGATCGGCGCGCTGCGCCCGGTACGCGCCGGTGTTCCCCTTCGTCAGCCCGTCGAGCAGGCCGCCGAGGAACATCAGCAGGATGGCGATCAGCGTGATGATCGCCGTGGCGACCACGAAGCGTCCCGGACGGCGCCGCAGCTCGCGCAGCGCGATCCTCATCGGCCGCCGCCGCCCGTCGTCGCCTCGATCGGGTCGATGCGCAGGACGCGGCGGGCCGCCACGACGGCGCTCAGCAGCCCGAGCGCGAGCAGCAGGACCGCCCAGAGCACCACGGCGCCGGCGTCGAAGCGCAGCGTGATCGACCCGAGCGTCATCTGCGAGAGCGGCGTGTACAGCGCCACGCCGAGCGCCAATCCGCCGGCCATCACGAGCACCACCTGCACGAGCAGCGAGCGCACGAGCACGGCCGAGCGGGCCCCGATCGCGCGCAGCAGCGTGAGCGCCGCGGACTTCTGGAAGGTGATGATGAGGAAGAACAGGCCGGTGACCAGCGGAGCCACCAGCCCGTACAGCAGGAAGATGACCCGGAAGGACTGGCGGACCTGCGCCACGCCCGGCGACTTCTCGGCCGCCTGGGCGCGCGTGAGGGCGTCGGCGTCCTCGCTGGCGTCGTTCACCCGCTGGGCCAGCGCGGCCGCCGACACGCCTGGCGCCGGCCGCACGCCGAGTGCGCTGGGCGGCACGCTGGTGACGTCCGGGTTGACCGCCTCGACCGCCGCGACGTAGTCCGGCCACGCGACGAACAGCGTCGGCGTGACCTGCAGCTGTGCGTCGCGCGCGAGGCCCACGACGCGCAGCGTCCGGCCCGCGCCGCCCGGCGCGCCCGCCGCCTGCACGCGCACCCGGTCGCCGAGCGAGAAGCCGGGCGCGCTGCCGACGGCCTCGCCCGCCGCGCGCGGCAGCCGGCCATCGCTCAGCTCGTCGGGGGCCCCGAGCTCGGCGCGCTCGTAGCCGATGATCGCGGCGTCGGAGTCGCCGCCGCCGTCGACGCGGACGGTGAACGTGCTCTGGCCGATCCGCCCGGCGGCCGCGACGCCCGGCACGCCGCGGATCCGCCGCTCCAGCGGCGGCGAGATGACGCTGCCCTGCAGCGTGCGCTGGCCGTCGGTGCTGTAGACGAGCACCGGCGCCGACTGGTGCTCGATCGCACCGACGAACGCCGTGAGGAGGCCGTTCTGGATCGCCTGCTGAGCCAGGATGAGGAACATCAGCAGCGCGATCGCGGCTGCGAGCAGCCCGAAGCGGACCTTGGCGCGGCGCATCTCGCGCAGGGCGAGGAACATCTGGCGGCCGAGCCTAGCGGCCGTGCCGCGGCGGGCCGGAGGCCGAACGCGCCGGTTGCGGCTCAGACCGCGCGAACGCGCTCGAGATGGCGCTGTCGCGCGCGGAGGTCAGGGGCTCCCGGTCGTCATCCGCCTCACCCGTTCTCCAGCGTGAGGTGCACGTGCTCGAGCGCCTCGAGCGAGAAGCCGCCGGCCTCCCCCGCCGCGACGTCGATGTGGAACGTCGGGTGGTGCCAGCGGCGGTCCTGCTCGGCGTCGATGACGACCGGCGCGCCCGCCAGCTCGCCGAGTCGGACGTCGTGCGCGCCGGCCGGGAGGTCGGAGGCGCGCAGGCACATCGGGGAGCTGCCGTCACAGCAGCCCCCCGAGAGGTGCACGATCAGGTCGCCGTGCTGCGCCCTCAGGTGCTCGAGCAGCTCGAGCGCCCGGGCCGACGCGGTGACCCGTTCAGCCATCAGAAGAACCCGAGCGGGTTGGGGTCGTAGGACACCAAGAGGCACTTGGTCTGGCTGTAGTGGTCGAGCATCATCCGGTGGTTCTCCCGGCCGACGCCCGAGCTCTTGTAGCCGCCGAAGGCGGCGTGCGCGGGATAGAGGTGGTAGCAGTTCGTCCACACGCGGCCGGCCTGAATGCGGCGCCCCATGCGGAAGGCACGGCTCGTGTCGCGCGTCCAGACGCCGGCGCCGAGGCCGTAGAGCGTGTCGTTGGCGATCCGCAGCGCCTCGTCCTCGTCCTTGAACGTCGTCACGGCCAGCACCGGCCCGAAGATCTCCTCCTGGAAGACCCGCATGGCGTTGTGGCCCTTGAGGACGGTCGGCTTGTAGTAGTAGCCGCCCTCGAGCTCGCCCTCGCCGGTGAAGCGCTCGCCGCCGCAGAGCACCTCGGCGCCCTCCTCGATGCCGATCTTCACGTAGCCCTCGACCTTCTCGAGCTGCGCCTGGGAGACCTGCGGTCCGATCATGGTCGAGAGGTCGAGCGGATTGCCCTGCTGGATGCGCTCGATGCGCTGCAGGCAGCGCTCCATGAAGGCGTCGTAGATCGACTCCTGGATGAGCGCGCGCGACGGGCACGTGCAGACCTCGCCCTTGTTGAACGCGTACAGCACGAGGCCCTCGATCGCCTTGTCCAGGAATGCGTCGTCGGCATCCATGACGTCGGCGAAGAAGATGTTCGGCGACTTGCCGCCCAGCTCCGTCGTCGAGGGGATCAGGTTCTGCGCGGCGTACTGCATGATCAAGCGGCCGGTCACGGTCTCGCCGGTGAAGGCGATCTTCGCGATGCGCTTGCTGGAGGCCAGCGCCATGCCGACCGACGCACCCGGTCCGGTGATCACGTTGACGACGCCGGGCGGCAGCGCGTCTCCGATGACCTCCATGAGCTTGAGCAGCGACCACGGCGTCGGGCTGGCGGGCTTGATGACCACGCAGTTGCCGGCCGCGAGCGCCGGCGCCAGCTTCCACGCCGCCATCAGCAGCGGGAAGTTGAAGGGGATGATCTGACCGACGACGCCGAGCGGCTCGTGGAAGTGGTAGGCGATCGTGTCGTGGTCGATCTCAGAGATCCGCCCCTCCTCGGCACGGATCGCGCCGGCGAAGTAGCGGAAGTGGTCGATCGCCAGCGGAAGATCGGCGTTCAGCGTCTCGCGGACCGGCTTGCCGTTCTCCCAGCTCTCGGCGACGGCGAGCATCTCGAGGTTCGCCTCGATCGCGTCGGCGACGGCGTTCAGGACCTTGGCGCGCTGGGTCGTCGACGTCGCGCCCCAGGCCGCGCGGGCCGCGTGGGCAGCGTCGAGCGCCAGCTCGACGTCATCGGGGCTCGAGCGGGGAACCTCGCAGAACGGCTTGCCCGTCGCGGGGCTCGGATCGGCGCTGTACTCGCCCCCCACGGGCGGGACCCAGCGCCCGCCGATGAAGTTCTCGTAGCGGGGCTTCAGCGAGACGGGGCTCCCCGGCGAACCGGGCGCAGGGTAGACGACGGTCTGCTCGGCAACAGCCATGGCAGGCTCTCCTCGAGGTGGTCTTCGCAGGACTGCCCCACACGCCATCACCTCGCGGGCGCCCTGCCATCCGCGACATGCGCGAGCTCCATGTGGAGAACTACGCGATCTCGACGAGCCCCGGCTGGTGCTCGGGAGCTCGTTGCCCGATACTCGCACGGTGAGCGCTCGCCGCAGGGCCACGACCGCCGGTGCGTCGCTCGCGACGCACCGCGGGACACGACGGACTTCCTCCCGACTGCCCGGCGCGCTCGAGCCACGCGTGGCGACGGTCGTCCTGCACGGCCACCGCGTGAGCTACCGCACCGCGGGCGAGGGGCCGGTCATCCTGCTCATCCACGGGATCACCGGGGACTCACGCCAGTGGAACCAGATCATCCCGCAGCTGGCCGATCGCTACACGGTTCTCGCGCCTGACCTGCTGGGGCATGGTCAGTCCGCCAAGCCACGCGGCGACTACTCGCTCGGCGCCTACGCGGTCAGCCTTCGCGACCTGCTGATCGTGCTCGGCCATCGCAGGGCCACCGTGGTCGGACATTCGCTGGGCGGCGGCATCGCCATGCAGCTCTCCTACGAGTACCCCGTGTTCTGCGAGCGCCTCGTGCTCGTCGACAGCGGCGGGCTGGGCCGGGAGGTCCACCCGCTGCTGCGGGCGGCGGCGCTGCCCGGAGCGGAGCTGGTGCTGCCGCTGCTCGCCCACTCGCGGGTGCATCGCGTGGGTGAGGCGATCGGGCAGGCGCTCGGCCGGCTGGGACTGGAGCTCGGCCACGACCTGGCCGAGATGACCCGGGGCTACGCCTCCCTGAGCGATGCCGAGGCGCGGCGGGCGTTCCTGCACACGGTGCGCGCGGTCATCGACCTCGAGGGGCAGCGCGTGGACGCGACCGACCGGCTCTACCTCGCGCAGATGATCCCCACCATGATCCTCTGGGGCCGCCGGGATCCGCTCATCCCCGTCGAGCATGCCGCCGTCGCCCACCGGGCCATCGCGGGCAGCCGCCTGGAGATCTTCGACGACGCCGGCCACTTTCCGCACGTCGAGGAACCCGTGCGCTTCGCTCGCCTGCTCCTGGATTTCATCCAGAGCACCGACCCAGCCGAGTTCTCGTTCTCCGACCACGACCTGAACCTGCTGCGCGAGCGCATGCTCAGACGCGCGAGACGATCCCGCTGATGGGATCGCAGTGAGCGATCCGCCGCCGCGCCGCGTACATCGAGCAGTGATCGGCTCCCTCCTCGACACCATCCTCGACCGCACGGTCGTCCCGGGCTACACGAGCGCCGGCTACCGGATCCGCCGGCACCTGTGGGACGCCGGCGATCTCCGCCCGATGGACGGCAAGACCGTTCTCGTCACCGGCGCGACCTCCGGGCTCGGCCTGGCGGCCGCCGAGGGGTTCGCACGGCTCGGTGCGAGCGTCCGGCTGCTCGCGCGCTCCGAGGAGCGCGGGGAGCGAGCACGCGCCGCCGTGGTCGATGCGACGGGCAACCGCGGCGTGCGGGTGTGCCGGTGCGACGTCAGCGACCTGCGCGACGTGCGGGACTTCGCCGCGCGCTTCACCGCCGAGGAGCCGCGGCTCGACGTGCTGGTCAACAACGCCGGCGTGCTGCCGCCCGAGCGGACCGTCACCGCCGACGGCAACGAGCTCGCGCTGGCCACGAACGTGCTGGGCCCGTTCCTGCTCACCAACCTGCTGATCCAGCTCCTCACCCAGAGCGCGCCCGCACGGGTCATCAACGTCTCCTCGGGCGGGATGTACACGCAGCGACTGCACGTCGAGGACCTGCAGTCCGCGACCGGGAAGTACGACGGGACAACGGTGTATGCGCGGACCAAGCGCGCGCAGGTCGTCCTCACCGAGCTGTGGGCGCGGCGCCTGGCCGGCACCGGTGTCGTCGTGCACGCGATGCATCCGGGCTGGGCGGACACACCGGGCGTCGCCTCCTCGCTCCCGCGCTTCCACCGCCTGGTCGGCCCGCTGCTGCGCAGCACCGACGAGGGGGCGGACACGATCGTGTGGCTCGGCGCGGCCGCCGAGCCGGGCGAGAGCTCCGGCGGCTTCTGGCACGATCGCAGACGGCGCCCGACGCATCGCGTGCCGTGGACGAAGGAGTCGCCCGAGGACCGCGAGCGGCTCTGGCGCGAGTGCGAGCGGCTCACCGGCTGGCACGCAGACCCGGCTCCGACCGACGCGCATGCAGAGGACCGCGGCTGATGGCCCACTACACCGCGAGCCTCGAGACGCCGCGACCCCCGGCCGCGACCTTCGCGTACCTGAGCGACTTCTCCACGACGCAGGAATGGGACCCGGGCGTCGTCGAGGCGCAGCGGCTCGGCGATGATCCCGTCGGCCACGGGACGGAGTTCCGTGTCGTGGCCGACTTCCTCGGCCGCAAGGCCGCGCTCACCTACCGGATCGTCGAGTTCGAGCCGGACAGGGCCGTCACGCTGCGCGGCGAGAACGCGACCGTCGTCTCGCTCGACCGGATCACGTTCGAGCCATCCGACGGGGGCACGCGGGTCACCTACGACGCCGACCTCGCGCTCAAGGGACCGCTGCGGATCGCCGACCCGCTCCTCGGGCTCGCCTTCGATCGCGTCGGCGACCGCGCGCTCGAGGGACTGCGCGCGGCGCTGGGCAGCCGCGACCCGGTACGGCTGCCGCCGCTCTCGGGGCGCAGTCTCGACGGGCGCCACCACGACCTGCCCGGGGACCTGCGCACGCAGCACACCTTCGTCGTGGCCGCGTTCCGGCGCGAGCAGCAGGCGCTCGTCGACCAATGGCTCCCCTGGCTGGTCGACCTCGAGGAGCGGCGCCCGGACGTCACCGTCTACGAGCTGCCGATCCTCTCCTCCGTGTATTCGCCGGGCCGGTGCCTCATCGACGGAGGCATGGCGCGCGGCGTCGGGACCGACGCCGCGCGCGCCCGCACCATCACGGTCTACACCGACGTCGGGAAGGCCGTGCGCGAGCTCGGACTCCGCGGCACCGACACGATCGGCGTCCTGCTCGTCGACCGCTCGGGCCACATCCTCGCCCGCGAGCACGGCGGCTTCGACGACGAGAAGGCGGCGCGGCTGACCGCAGCACTCGAGCGCTCGCCCTCCCGGAGCGGCAACGGCTGAGACGACGGCCCAGACCGGGCCGGGAGCTGCGGTGCCCGCGGTGTACTCCTGCATCGGCACGTCGGATCATGCGCGTGATCATGGGACCGCGCTCTCGGCTCGGCGTGGAAGGCGCTTGCAGCGCGGTGACGGACGGCCGGTCACGCCGGGACGGCACCGGAGGATCGCCCCGGCCTGCGGCTCGTCGGCGCGCCGTTCGCAGTCGACCCATGAGGTCGTGATGTAGAGGTCGCCGCCGTCGTGACCACCGAAGGCGACGGAGGTGGGGTTCGACGTCGGCACCGCGATGGTGTCGTCGAGCGCGGCGCCGGCGCTGTACCGGCGGACGGCCGCAGCGCGCCCGACAGCGACCCAGAGGCCGCCCTCGTCGTCGACCGTCATGCCGTCGGGCCAGACCCGCTCAGCGCTCAGGTCCAGGAAGCGCCGGCGACCCGACAGCTCGCCGGTTCCGGGCTCCATGTCGAAGACGTCGACGACGCAGCGTGCCGTATCGGCGAGATACAGCCGCCCGCGCGCGGCGTCGAACGCGGGACCGTTGGAGATCGTCAGATCCTCCGCCACGCGGGTCACCTCACCGCCGTCGACGCGGTACAACGCGGCGTTCCAGGGCCGCTTGTCGTAGGCCATCGTGCCGACCCAGGGCCGTCCACGATCGTCGACCTTGACGTCGTTGGCGCGGTTCTCGGGCCGGCCCTGCTCGATCGGAACGCGAAGGTCCAGCACGCCCGTGCCGCGGTCCAGGACCGCGAGGCCCTCCGGGCTGGCCACCACCGGCTCCCCGGTCGCGCTCAGGACGACGCCGCCCGGCTGGCCGGCCGTGTCCCACGAAGGGTGATCGCCGGACGCGGGATCGAGGCAGTGCACCCGCTCGCCGGCGATGTCCACCCACCACAGGCGGGCCGTCGCCGCGTCCCACAGCGGGCCTTCCGCGTGCCCCTCGCAGGCACCGACGACGACCTCGATGGCGGCGTCAGACATGCGCGAGTGCACCGGCGCGCTGTGCCATCTGGTCTTCGGCGTGGGCCACGACCGGCATGCCGCCCTTGCCGGCCTCCAGCGGCGTGCGGTGGAAGCCGTGGAAGGCCATCATCGCTCCGGCGAGGACGCCGCGTCGTCCCAGCCGTGCTGCTTGAGCACGCAGAAGGCGATGTAGCTGCGGAAGCCCGAGCGGCAGTACGTGTGTCAGGCGCCCACCCGTCGACGCACGCGCCGCGACGCCGCCGACGATCACCATCTTCATCGGGTCACCTCCATCTGTGGGGCCGATCCGCACGCCGAGCCTCCTCCCGCTCGCATCCATGCTTCCGTGCCGCAACGCCGCCGGTCGAGGTTGGGCACACGTCGAGGGCGGTGGTGTTCGCCGCGCCACGGTTGCCGAGCGTCGGAGCTCCAACCACGACTCGCCTGCGGACGGCGGAGATGGGCGAGGGCGGCTCGCGGGCCGCCCTCGCCCTGGGTGCTCCCAGCTGGTCCGGGCTCAGCGGATGTTGGCGGTCACGACCGCCGTGCCCAGCGTCGCGCCGTCCGCCGACGGCAGGCCGAGCCCGTTGGCGAGCGTCGTGTTGACCTTCGCGGTGACGCCCTCCAGCGTCACGGTCTGGTCGGCCAGGGTCTGCTTCAGGTTCGAGAGATCGAGGTTCAGGATGTCGGCCTTGGGCAGGGCGCCGTTGATGGACGCCGCGAGCGTGGGGCTGGCCGAGAGCCTGATGTCGAAGTCCGTCGCGCTCGTCGTCGTGGCGCCCTTGGTCAGGGAGAGGCCGCCGGAGTGAGCGATCACGCCGCTCGTCAGATCGGCCGCGATCTTGGACTTGACGATCGGGAACGTCGCGACACCGGCGTCCAGGGTGGCCGGCGCCACGATGGCCGGGGTGAAGCCGGCGCCCGTGATCGCGCCGAGCGTCCCGGGATCGAGCGTGAGCTTCGTGTCGCCGCTCTCGACGATGAACTGCGCGAAGCGGGCGTCGACGACCGCCGTGCCCAGCTTGAGACCGCTCTTGAAGGCGCTGGTCTTGAACGCCTTGTTCAGCGCCGAAGCGCCGGTCGCGTTCAGCTTGACCCCGACGTTCCTGAGACGGAGGTTCAGGGCGGGGCGGGTGGCCTTGGCCTTGGCGAGGTCGAGGTTGATGATGGTCGCGCGGCTGGTGCCGACGGCGGCCGAGATCGACGCCTGCGAGCCCGTGACGCGGATGCGGAAGTTCCTGAGGGCAACCGTCGTCCGGCCCTTGCTGAGCCGCAGGCCGCCGGAGTGGTTGATCAGGGCCCCGTCGACGAGCTTGGGATCGACCGACCCGCTCGTGATCGGAAACACGACGGCGCGCCCGGAGACCTTCGAGGGCGTGACCGGCGCGACCCTGATGCCGAGGCCCTTGAGCGCCGTGCGAGCCTTCTTGTCGAGCGTCAGCCGCGTGGCACCCGCCGTCTTCAGGGCAGCCGTGTTGGACGTGTCGGCGGCGAACGTCGCCGGAGCGAGTGCGAGCGTGGCGGCGCCCGCGACGGCGAGTGAGCCGAGCGCCGAGCGCGTGAGATGGATGGTGGGCATGCTGGCCTTCCGTGGTGGGGATTGGGGTGTCCCCCGGGATACGGCAGCCGGCGACGGACGGTCTCACCCGCATGGGGTGATTTTCGCCAACGCGAGGTGACCGGTTCACCGGCCCGGCGAGACGTCGTCCCCGCCCGCGACCTCGAGCCCCGGCCGAAACTGCACACGCACCGCGCCGCGCGACGCGCCGGCCCACAGGTGCTGCACGCGCCAGGTCATCTCACGCAGGCAGGCGCCGGGCGACCGCTAGGTTTCGCAACGGTGAGCACCACACGGACCCCGAGAGACCTCTGGCGGCGCGGGCAGCGCGGCTGGCCGGCGAGCTACCCGGTCGCGCAGCTCCCGAACGCGCCGCTGCTCGTCGCATTGGGCGGGTGGCTCGTCGCGGCGCTGACCGACGACTCGGTGCACGCCTACGCGCGCGCGACGTTCTACACCGGCCTCGCGGCGTGGGGGTGGGAGGAGCTGGCGGACGGCGCGAACGGCGTGCGTCGCGCCTTCGGGGCAGCGGGCCTCGGCTACGTCGTCGTCAAGGTCGGTCAGGCGCTCGGCGCGTGACCTGCTCCACCTCCGCCGCGATCGCCGACGGATCCTCGATCTGCGGGTAGTGGCCGAGCTCGGGGAGCTCGCGGACCGGCGCGAGCGGCCGCAGCTCCCGCAGCCCGTCGAGCACGCGCGTCGTCGCGACGGGGTCGCGCAGGCCCCACGCGAACGAGAGCGGCCCGGGCCAGTCGCGGACGGCGCCGTGCCAGCGGTCGGCCAGCCGCTCGCGCTCGCCGAGGTAGTGGATCGTGCGGTGCAGGAGCCGGTGGCCGTCGTGCTCGCGCAGCAGCGCCCACTGATCGGCGGCCTCCTCGCGGGAGAGCGGGTGCGCGGGGCTGAAGAGCCGCGCGAACTGCAGGCGGAAGGAGCGGGCGGTGGTCAGCCGCGCCGCCAACGGACCGGCCGGGCTGCGCAGCAGCCGCTGCCCGGGCGTGAGCGTCGCGCGGTCGAGCAGGATGCTGCCGTTGAACAGCAGCACCGCGCCGACGTCGATGGACAGGCGTCCCTCGACGTCGCGCGCGAGCAGCTCGGTGGCGACCGAGGTGCCCATGTCGTGGGCGACGAGGACGACCGGCGGCGCGCCCGCCCGCCGGACCAGCTCCTCGACCGCGTCGGCCTGCCACGCCAGCGTGTAGACGTGCTCGCGCGGCTTGTCGGAGAGCCCGAAGCCGAGGAAGTCGAAGGCCAGCGCCCGGCGGCCCGGCAGCCGGTCGAGCACGCCGCGCCAGTCGAAGGAGCTCGACGGGAAGCCGTGGAGGAAGACGTGCAGCGGCCCGTCTCCCGGGCGCTCGTGGACGTGCAGGCGATGACCGCCGACCGCCTCCGGGCGGCCGAAGCCGCGCCACGCCGCGACGCGCGGCGTCATGCGCGCTCCTCGCCGGCCAGCGCGGGGATCGTCCGCGTCACGAGGTCCCGGAGCGCGGAGAGCAGCAGCCGCTCGACGTCCTCCCGCGCCGCCGTGGCTGCCAGCCACGCCGCCGTCGCCTCGGTCGAGAACGCGTGGAAGCAGCGCAGCGCCAGCCGAGCGGCGGGCGTGTCGTCGAGCAGGTCGCCGTTGACCGCCAGCGCACGTGTCACGCTGCGCTCCACCGCGGCGTCGGTGAGCGCGCGGATCTCCGGATCGGCGCCCGCGCCGCTGCGGGAGACGGCCAGCCATGTCGCGCGGTTCTCGGCCACCACGTCCAGCGTCGCGGCGATGTTGCCTGCCAGCCGCTCGTCGAGCGGCGTCTCCGGCCCGGCCGTCCGCACCTCCGAGAGCGCCGCCGCGCCGTCGGCGACCACGGCGAGGAACACCTCGCGGATGCCGCCGAAGTAGTGGTGGACGAGCGACCGCGCGACGCCTGCGGCCGCCGCGACGTCCGCGGTGGTGACCGTGGCATACGGCCGCTCGGCGAACACCGCGCGGGCGGCGTCGAGGATGTGCCGGCGTCGCGCCTCGGGAGCGAGGCGCCGGGGCACGGCGGGCGGCGAGCCGGGCGGCATGGTGCTCGCACTCTATTGACATCCGTTCCAACAAGGTGGTTGGATCGCGCTCACGGTGCGGCGTCTGCTCTGGCTCCCCGCAGTCCTGTCCCTGGTCCCGGCCGGGGCCGCGGCTGCGCACCCCCCGGCGCTCTCGCCCGCCCCCGGCACGCCGGACGCGAGCGCCGCGACCCAGATCAGCGTGCTCGGCGTGCCGCGTTCGCAGATCCGCGGCATCCGCGTCGTCGGGGCGCGCAGCGGACGCCACGACGGGCGGTGGCGCGCGTACTCCCGCGACCGCGGCGCCAGCTTCCTTCTGAGCCGGCCGTTCACCGCAGGTGAGCGCGTCCGGGTCAGGCTGCGCCTCGAGGGCACCCGCCGCCGCACCTGGGGCTTCACGGTCGCTGTGCCGGGGGCCACGCCGCCGCTGCTGACGATGACGACCCGCCAGCCCGACAAGCTCCAGCGCTTCGTCAGCGCTCCGAGCCTCGCTCCGCCGAAGATCACCGTCCGGCGCCACGGGGCGGCGCGCAGCGGCAAGATCCTGCTCACGCCGTTGCCGTCGCCGGTCGTCCACCCGGGCTCCACCACCACGGTGACGCTGAACCCCGTCGGCCCGGGTGGCCCCATGATCATCAACGGCCACGGCCGGCTCGTGTGGTTCGGCCAGCTCGACCCGCCCGACGTGGCCGCCAACCTGCGCATCGCGCGCTTCGGCGGCCGCCGGGTGCTGACGTGGTGGGAGGGCCCGGTGACCGTCGCCGCCTACGGCCTCGGCCGCGGGGTCATCGCCGACGACCGCTACCGCGTGCTGCGGACCGTGCGGCCCGGCAACGGCTACGGCATGGACATCCACGAGTTCGTGGTCACCGGCGACGGCACGGCGCTGTTCACCGTCTACGCGCCGGTGCTCGTCCACGTGCCCGGCACGCCGGCCGGGACGCGGACCTTCCTGCTCGACGCCCTCGTCCAGCAGGTCGACGTCGCCACCGGCCTGGTGATGTGGGAGTGGCACGCGCTCGGGCACATCCCGCTGTCGGAGTCCTACGCCACGCCGGCCAACAGCGCGTTCTACGACGCGTTCCACATCAACTCGATCCAGCCGCTGCCGCGCGGCCGCGTGCTGGTGTCCGCCCGCGACACCAGCGCCGTCTACCTGATCCGCAAAGCGGGCGGCCGGATCCTCTGGCGGGTCGGGGGCAAGCGCAGCGACCTGCGCCTGGGGCCCGGCGCGCGGTTCTGGTTCCAGCACGACGCCCGCCTGCACCCCGGCGGCGTGCTGAGCCTCTTCGACGACGAGGCCGGCCCGCCGCAGAAGGCGCCCTCGTCCCGCGCGCTGGTGCTGCGCCTCGACCACCGGCGCCGGCGGGCGACGGTCGTCCGCTCCCTGCTGCGGGCCTGGCCGACGTCGGCCCAGAGCGAGGGCAGCGTCCAGCTGCTGCGCGACGGCAGCGTCTTCGCCGGCTTCGGCGCGCAGCCGTGGATCTCGCAGTTCTCGCCGAGCGGCCGCCTGGCCTTCGACGCCCGCCTGCCGATCGACGACGGCAGCTATCGCGCCGTGCGCGCGCGGTGGCGGGCACGGCCCCGGACCCGGCCCGTGGCCGCGGCGCGCCGGACTCCCGGCGGCGCCGACGTGTACGCGTCGTGGAACGGCGCGACCGAGGTCGCCCGCTGGCAGGTCCTCGCGGGCGCGAGCCCGTCGGCGCTGCGGGTCGTCGCGACCGCGCGCCGCCGCGGCTTCGAGACGCGGATCCCGGTCGGCGCGACCACCGGTGTCCTCGCCGCCCGCGCGCTCGACGCCCGCGGACGCCGGCTGGGGACCTCCGCTCCCACAACGCTGCCATGACCGACCGCCCCAACCTCATCATCCTGGTCACCGACCAGCAGCGCGCGCCCCAGCACTGGCCCGACGAGCCCGGCTGGCTCGACGCGCTGATGCCCAACGACGCCGAGCTGCGGCGCACCGGGACCACCTTCTCGCGCGCGTACATCCCCAGCGCCATGTGCTCGCCCTGCCGCGCGAGCCTCCTGACGGGGACCTATCCCTCCCGCCACGGCGTGACGCTGACGCTGACCCGCGGCGACCTCTTCCCCGACCGCCGTCATGCCCGCGACGCGCTGCGCATCGCCGCCCGGCTGGCCGCGACCGGCGAGGCGCCCCGCGCCCGGGTCGCGAGGGCCGTCGGCCGTGGCATCCTGCGCCGCGGACCGCTGGGCGGCCACGAGCCCGAGCTGCCCGCGGGCATCGCGACGCTCGGCACCCGCCTGCGGCAGCTCGGCTACCACGTCGCGCTCAAGGGCAAGTGGCACCTCACGAAGCCCGTCGCCGGCGACGACTGGAGCGCCGCCGACGCCACGCGCCTGGAGCGCGACTACGGCTTCGCGGATTGGGATCCCTCCGACGCCGGCGGCGACGCCAAGGCCACGTCCTTCGGCGGCGGGACGGCCGGGCCCAGCGGCCAGGGCTGGGACGAGGACTACACGCGGCAGATCGAGCAGTGGCTCGGCCGGGACGACCTGCCGGAGCCGTTCTGCCTGGTGTGGTGCCTGGTCAACCCGCATGACGTCCTCGGCTATCCCGGCTCGTTCGCCGCGGGCGGCTACCGCGCCGAGGAGTTCGCCGACCTGCGGGTGCCGCTGCCTCCGACCATCGACGAGGACCTGCGCGACAAGCCGACCGTGCAGGCGTTGACGAAGACCGGCCAGACCTCGTACCTCGGCGCGCTGCACGGCCGCGAGCAGCAGCAGCGCTACGTCGACTTCTACGCCCACCTCCATCGACTCGTCGACCGCAACATCGGGCGGCTGCTGGCGAAGCTGGGCGATCCGGGCGACCCGGGGTCGCTGCGCTCACGGACGGTGATCGTCCGCACCTCCGACCACGGCGAGCTGGGCCTGGCGCACGGCGGCCTGCGCCAGAAGATGTTCAACGTCTACGAGGAGGCGCTGCGGGTGCCGTTCGTCGTGTCGAGCCCCTCGCTCGCCGCCGGCCCGCGGACCTCCGACGCCCTGGTGTCGCTCGTCGACGTCCTCCCCACCGTCCTGGGGCTCGCCGGCACCGCCCCGGACGGCGGCCTCGACGGCGAGGACCTCGGACCGGTCCTGCGCGGCGAGCGCGATCGCGTGCGCGACGCCGTCCTCTTCACGTACGACGACCACCAGGCCGGCACGGCGTTCCAGGAGGCTCCGGGCCAGCCCAACCGGATCCGCTGCGTGCGCGACGAGCGCTGGAAGTACGCCGTCTACGCCGACCCGCACGGCGTGGCCGCGCCCGAGTACGAGCTCTACGACCTCGAGGCCGACCCGTACGAGGAGGTCAACCTGGTGGACAAGCGCACCGGGCGGGGCCGGACGGCGTTCGCACGGGCGCAGCTGCCCCGCCTCGAGGAGCTGCTGCGCGCGGCGTGCGAGCGGACGGGCACGCCGGCCCCGCCGGGACGGCGCCGGCCGTGACGGATTCAGGCCGCCGATAGGGCGTCGAGCAGGAGCAGCGCCCCGATCGCCACGGCGATCATGACGAGCAGAAACGTCACGCCCGAGAGCGCATCCGCCCGCGCGGTGGCCGCCTCCGCGGCGTCCTGCGCCACCCGGCACTGCGAGCGCGCCTCGGCGAGCCGGCGCTCGAGGTCGGTGATCCGCGCGCGCAGCTCCGCGACCCGGCGCTCGGTCTCGAGCGCCTCGTCGTCAGCCTGGCGCAGCTCCTCGCGCAGGCGCAGCACGACGGCCTCGTTGTTGGCGACCGCACACTCGGCGTCGGCGAGCTTCGCCCGCATCGCGGTCAGCTGGCGGTCGCGGTCCGCGACCGCCTCGCGCTGGCGCTCGGCCTCGGCCCGCGCCACGTCGAGCTTCGCGCGCAGGCGGGCGGCCTCTCCCTCGACCGCGGTGAGCTCGGAGCGCAGGCGCTCCGCCTGCTCCATCGTGCGCTGCCCGGCGGCCGCCTCCAGCTCGAGCGCGGCGAGCCGGTCGGTCAGCGAGGCCGCGTGCTCCTCCGCGCAGTGTGCACGAGCCGCCATCCTCCTGGCGCCTTCGGCGCGCTCGGTGGCCGCCGCCAGCTGCGTCCGCAGCGCCTCGCGCTCCCGCTCCGCCGCCGACACCCGCTCGCGCAGCTGGGCGGCCTGCGCCTCCGCGGCGCGCAGGTCGGCATCCCGCTGGCGCAGCACGCGCCTGGCGCGCGCCAGCGCGGCCTCGATGTGGCGCGGGCTCGCGGGCGCGTCGTCCTCCGCACCGTCGGCTGCGTGCTCGACCGACGGCGGCGCACCCCCGCCGCGCCGCGTCCCCGCGCCGCCCCGCGCGACCGCCTGCCAGAAGCTCGTCCCCGCACCGGCTTCTGCCGCCGCGATCGACGGCGGCGGCAGCTCGACGACCTCGCGGTCTCCCGCCTCCAGGCCGTAGACGACGAGGGGCGCGCCGGCGAGCGCCGACGGGATCTCGTAGTCCGCGCCGTCGCGGTCGAGCACCGGCGCGATGCGGTGCGTCTGCTGCCCGTCGTGGACGACGAGCAGCGGTGCGGCCGGCGTGCCGTCAGCGGCGGCCGCCCAAGCGCCGGCGAGACGCAGGACCACGGTCGCGTCGGTCGCGGCGACCTGCTCGAAGCTCTGGATGTCGAAGCGAGGCGCGATGGGCCCCACCCTATTGGGGGGAACCGACGGGTGGTCAAGGACCCGAGGCAGTCAGTTCTGCGGAGTTTGCGGGGAGGCCGACAAGACCCGGTCGAACGACCAGGCCATCGCGATTCGCAGCGTCAGCCAGCAGGGCCGCGCGCTGGACGCCGCGCGCCCGGTGGCTCATGCTTCGCGGTCCATCGACGGCGACGCAGGAGGTGGCGTGACGGCACGTGACGATGACGCCGGGAAGCGGCGCGACGCGCCTCCCGTCGGCCGCCTCGCGCTGGTCCTTCGCCCTGAGCGCGAGATGGCGGCCACGCTCGCCGCCGTCAGCTCGTGGGCCGCAGGGAGCGGCGTGGCGCTGGCCGGGCCGGCCCTGGACCCACGGCTTCCCACAGGATGCGATCCCCGGCCCCCCGGGATGCTGGCCGCGGGCTGCGATGCCGTGCTCGCGCTCGGCGGAGACGGCACGATGCTCGGGGCCCTGCGACTGGCTGCACCGCACGGCACGCCGGTGCTGGGCGTCAACCTCGGCACGCTGGGCTACCTGGCGGAGATCGACGCCGCACACCTGCGCATGGCCCTCGACGCGCTGGCGAGCGGCGCCTTCTCGGTCGAGCCGCGGGCCGGGTTGGCGGTCGCGCCCGGCGCGGGCGCCGGGACGCCGCCGGAGAGCGCCTACAACGACATGGTCCTGAGCCGCGTGCCCGGCCGCGGGCAGGCCGCCCTGGGGCTTCGGATCGATGGCGAGCTGCTGGTGCGCTACTCCAGCGACGGGGTCATCGTCGCCACCCCGATGGGCTCGACGGCCTACAGCTTCGCCGCCGGGGGCCCGCTGATCTCCCCGCGCGCCCACGGCATGGTCGTGACGCCCGACGCGCCGCACGGGCTGTTCAACCGTGCCGTGGTGCTCGCCGACGGCGAGCGCCTCGGGATCGAGGTGCTCGCCTCGAGCGCGCCGCTGTCGCTCGAGCTCGACGGCCGGCTGCACGGGCGCGTGGAGCCCGGTGCTCGGATCGAGGTCCGCGCGCAGCCCGACGCGGCGAGCGTGATCCGCATCCACACGGGCGGCTTCGCCGAGCGGGCCCGCCACAAGCTCGGCATCCTCGACCCCGCCGGCCTCGCCGACTTCGACCTGGCCGGGCACGAGCGGTGAGGCGGATGGGGCAGTCCGTCAGTCCCGGTCGACCTCTTCTGGCTCCTCGTACCACCGGCGCCGCTCGCCGACCTTGGCGCGGAGCTTCCAGCCCCGGGACTTCGGCGCGGACTCCATCGCGTCGCGGAGCCGGCCGACCTGATCGCCGACCACCTGCGGCGAGCCGTCCGGCAGCGGAACCTGATCGAGGTGCTGCTCGAGCACCTCGAGGTTGCCGCTGAACGTCCGGTGCACGCCCCAGTCGCCGCTGGTCACCGTCGCGATCCGCTCGGCGTCGAGCTCGACGCCGCCCTGAGCGCACCCGACGAGCAGGGCGTAGCAGTCGTTGCGGTCCTTGGCGTTGAGGTGCACGATCTGGAGCTTGCTCATCAGCAGGTCGCAGGGGGCCAGCGTCAGCTCGCTCGCCTGCGGCAGGCCGTCGGCGAGCGGCAGCTTGTGGCACATCTCGAAGTGCTCGACGAACACGTCGATCTGCGCCGCGCTGTGGGGATCGTGGAACAGCATCCGCCGCGCGCCGTTGAGCGCGTTGAACTCGACGGCGGGCGCCCATCCGCGCTCGCCGACGAGCTCCTCGAACGCCCGCGCATCCCGGCGCGGGAGGAAGACGTCGAGGTCGCCGTAGGAGCGCTCGAGGCTGGTCGGATAGTGCTCGTCGAGCAGCAGGCGGATCGCCATCCCACCGAGCAGGCGGGCGGTGAGCCCGCGCTCGTTGGCCTGGCGGATCAGGTCGCGCCCCTCGTCCTCGAGCCGGGTGTCGAACGGGGCCTGGGTCATGGGAGTCATCCTGTGACGAACTGGTGCCGGACGTCGCTGCCGCGCAGCTGCAGCAGGCAGCCGTTGATGCGACCGGTGTGGTAGTCGCTGCCCGGGTTGATCGAGAGCGTGCGGCCGATCCGCGTCGCGCCCGGGCTCTCGTGGACGTGGCCGTGCAGCGACAGCATCGGCTGGAAGTCCTCGATCAGCTGCCGGACCGCCGTGGACCCCACCGGCACCATCTTCGGCGCCGACCCGGACATGACCACCTCGAGGTCGTCGTTGAGCTGCGGCGCCGTGTCCAGCGACGAGTCGTACGGCGGCACGTGGAGGTTGAAGATGCAGCGGTCCAGCTGCTCCGCCTGCCCCGCCAGCGCGCTCACGCGCCGGTAGAGCTCCTCCTCGTCGACCTCCCGCGGGGAGTCGAACGGCGTGCGGTTCGCGTAGCCGAACGAGATCATGGTGTACCCGTCGATCTCGACGATCCGCTCGTCGCACGCCTCCACCTTCGCGGCATCCTCGATGGCCAGGTCGACGCCGTTGGGGTCATCGTTGCCCGGCATGACGAAGCAGCGGGTCTCTCCGTCGAGCCGCTCGTCGGCGAGGGCCAGCCACTGGTCGAACGTCGACCGCATGACGTCGGCGAACCACGCCTCCTTCTCGTCCTCCCCCATCGACGCCACCTGCGCGACGTCCTCGGGGGCCATCGGGTGCGGATACATGCCGTTGGCCCGCACCTTGTTGGCGAGCTCTTCGACGTCGTCGCCGCCGACCACGTGCGTCACCCCGAACAGCTCGACGTGCACGCCGTCATCCCGGGTCACGAACGGCACCACCACCTTTCCGGTGACGTCGCCGCCCATGACGAGGATCTCGGCCTTGTAGGCCTCCGCGGCGTTGAGGAACTTGCGCCACAGGACCTCGGAGCCGTGGATGTCGGAGGCGTAGTACATGCGGCGGGCGGCCTCCCGGTCGCCCTTGCGTCCGAACAGCCCCATCACTGCGCCGGCAGCTCGCGGTACGCGAGGTCGATGTCGATGCCCTGGGAGCGGCGGACCGCACGGGCCACGAACCAGATGACGACGCCGACCGCGTAGACCACGGCCGCCAGCCCGAGCTTGCCGGGGTTCGCCGAGAGGCTCGCACCCGAGCCCGGATCCCAGAGCAGGATGGCGACCGCCCCGCCGAATCCGAGGATCGCCAGCGAGCCGACGAGCGTGAGGACCGGGATGCCGGCGACGCGTCGTGCGTACGGCGAGTTCTCCACCAGCGCGCGCTGCCGGAACGGCAGCAGCGTGCCGGCGATCGCCGTCACCAGCAGCGGCAGCGTCAGCCCCAGCAGCGCCGACAGCGACGAGAACCAGTCGGTGAACGAGTAGACGGCGGTGCTCGCGATGCTCAGCACGAGCATCAGCCCGATGGCGTAGATCGGCGAGCGCGAGCGCGAGTCGACGTAGGAGAGCTTGTCGGGCACGACGCGGTCGAACGACCACGCGAACATGTTGCGGCTGACGAGCATGAGCGTCTGCGGCAGCCACACCACGAGGCCGATCGTGAACCCGATGATGACCACCGCGCCGATGATGCCGCTGCCCGAGGCGATGCCGATGAGCTCGGGATAGGCCGGCGCACCCGCGGCGAACCCGTACGCGGCCGGGTCGGCGAGGCCGAGCTGCGACGCGAAGTCGTAGCCGACGACGTGGCTGAACGTGGGGACCAGCAGGAGGAGCACGAGCACGGCCAGCGCCACGGCGCCGGGCATCGAGTAGATGTGCGTGCGCTTGCGCAGGCGGATCTCTCCGGCGAAGTAGTTGCTGGAGAAGATGAAGCCGAAGATGAACCAGAAGATCGAGACCGACTTCAGCGTGGTCGTGAAGTCGAAGCCCGTCGACGCGAACCCGGCCTTGCCCGCCGAGCTCGACAGCGCCGATGCGGCGTTCCCCTGGCCGAGGTTGGCGGCGTAGTCGTTGAAGTTCGCGACGAAGCCGCCGTGGCTCTGGAAGAGCCCGACGAGGATCGGGATCAGCACCGCTCCCAGCAGGTAGAGCGCGAAGCAGGCGGCCTGCACGCGGAAGAACAGCCGCACGCCGCCGAAGGCGAACATCGCCGCCGACAGGATCAGCACCACCGTCCCGGTGATGAACAGGCCCCACTGGGTCGAGAACCAGTCGCCGAAGTCCAGCCACCCCGAGCCGGCGCCGAAGCCGGCCATCATGCGGCCGAAGGCGCCGAAGCCGTAGGTGGCGATGTACGTGGTGTACACGCCGATGACCACTGCGAGCCAGAACGAGTACGAGAAGTTGCCCGCGAAGCCGAGCGACGGATGCAGCGCGCGGCTGTTGAAGACGTAGTCGCCGCCCGTGCGGGGCATGAGCTGCGAGAGCATGGCGTACAGGAACGCGCCCGGCAGCCCGAGCCCGGCGGCGATCAGGAAGGCCAGCAGCGCGCTCGAACCCGGGTAGAACGCGGCGAAGAGCCAGTAGAAGGCGAACGTCAGAGCGACGCTCGACCAGAGCAGGTTGTAGAACAGCGCATCGCGGGTGCGGCCCTCGCGGACCAGTCCGGTGGCTTTGCGGGTGAACAGCCCCGGAGCCGCATCGACGGCGGACTCGGAGGTGGTGGTGCTCATGAGCGGTTCTCCTCCAGGAGGGTGCTGGTGACGGTGTTCACGCCCGGGGTCGGGCGCAGCAGTCGCAGGTAGTCGGTGGCCGGCGACGGAGCACCGACCGGAAGGTCGCAGACGTGGGTTTCGGCCTGGTCGCCGAGCCGCACCGCGACCTCGCCGTCCGGGCCGATCGCCGCGCTGCGGCCGACGAAGCGCAGGCCCGCCTCGGCGCCGACGCGGTTGACGTAGAGATGAGGGCGCCGGTTGTCCAGCGCCCGGGCCGCCGCAGCCAGCGCGTGGTCGGGCGCGTAGGGCTCCATGTTGGCCGCGACGGTGACCAGCACCTCGGCCCCCGCCAGCGCGACCGCGCGAGCCGGCTCGGGGAACTCGACGTCGAAGCAGATGAGCGGCGCGACGCGGCGCCCGGCCAACTCGACGACCACGAGCTCGTCGCCCGCGACGAAGTGCTCGGCCTCGCGGTCGAAGCACTGCACCTTGCGGTATGTGGCCGCCCAGCGCCCGTCCGCGTCGATGCACGCGACGGCGTTGGCGGTGCCGTCCTCGCGGCGCTCGGCGAAGCCGACCACGACGGCGGTCCCGTTGCGCTGGGCCGCCTCGCGGATCGGGTCGAGCGCCGGCGAGCCCTCCGGCACCGCGAGCCGCTCGACGGCCGCGAGGTCGTAGCCGGTCAGCGCCAGCTCCGGGAACGCGGCGAGCTCCGCCTCGGGGTGCGCGTCGAGCGCCCCGGCGACGCTCGCGGCGTTGGCCGCGAGGTCGCCGGGGACCGCGTCGAGCTGTCCGAGCAGGACGCGCATGGCGTCAGCGGCGGGCGCCGGCGTGGAAGGCCATCGCCTCGAGCGCGATGCGGCCCGCCATGAGCGACGTCGTGGGCGTGGGGTCCAGCGACGGCGCCGTCTCGACGACATCGACGCCGAGGAGGCCGCCGGCGGAGACGCCGCGCACCAGCTCGATCGCCTCGCGGCTGGTGAGGCCGCCCGGGCTCGGGCAGCACGTGCCCGGGCCGTGCGCGGCGTCGAGCGAGTCGACGTCGAACGAGAGATAGATCCCGTCGCCGGCGGCGGCGACCTCGAGGGCGCGCGCGACG
>DASTWY010000028.1:0-12160 GCA_035765735.1 Baekduia sp.
GGTCTGGGACCTCACGCAGCGGCCGCGACGTGACCGCCGGCGCCGGCGGGCGCGGGCCGACGTCGTGATCCTCGACGCCCCCTCGACCGGCCACGCCGTGGCGCTCCTGGGCGCCCCGGGCACGTTCGCGGCCGTCGGGAGCACCGGGCCCGTCGCGACGCAGGCGCAGGCGATCGACGCGTTCCTGCACGACCGCCGCCGCACCGCGGTCGTCGCGGTGGCCACCGCCGAGGAGCTGGCGGTCGCCGAGACGCTGCTGCTGCGTGACGCGCTTCGGACGGCGCTGCGCCTCGAGGTCGACCGCGTCGTGGTCGACGGGCTGCTGCCGGACCGCTTCTCCCCGGCCGAGCTGCGCGCCGTCGACGCGCTGCGGCCCTCGCCCGCGCGCCGGGCCGTGCGGTCTGCCGCCACGCGCGCCGCCCAGCAGCGCCGCGAGCTGGAGCACCTGCGGGCCGGCCTGCCCGGCGTGCCGGTCGCCACGCTGCCGTTCGTGTTCGCCCCGGCGCTCGGGCCGCGGGATCTCGAGCGGCTGTCGCGCGTGCTCGACCGATAGCCGTCCCGCGGGTTTCCCCGGAGCGGGTACCGCAGCCGCCCCGATGGCGACGCGGCCGGGCGGGCGTAGCTTCGCGGCCACATCGGCTGTCCATCGGGAGAAGATCGTCGTGCTCCGCCTCGCCCGCCTGTCCATCGCCCGCCCGCGCATCGCCCTCGCGCTCTGGGCGGCGGTGGCGATCGCCCTCGCGCTGATCGGCTTTGGGATCTCCGATGCGCTCTCGCCCTCGAAGACCGCGGTCTCCGGGAGCGAGTCGGCGCGCGCCGTCCACCTGGCCAATGCCGAGTTCGGCCCGAGTCAGCTCGTCCCGGTGCTGCTCGAGGGCCCCAAGGCCCAGCTCAACCGCCAGGGCCCCGCGCTCGTGCGCAAGCTCAGCGCCGAGAAGGACATCCGCGTGATGTCGGCCTGGGACAACGGCCCGCTGGCCGCCGAGCTGCGGCCGAACCCGAACGCGGCGATGGTCATCGCCGCGGTGGCGGCCACCGACAAGCAGATGTTCGACGGCCGCCAGGAGCAGCTCGACCAGCTCGTGAGCTCGACGGTCAAGGCGCCGGTCAAGACCTACATCACCGGCACGCCGGCGCTCGAGCGCGGGCTCGCCGACGCATCGATCGACACGACGCGCACCGCGATCCTGTGGGCGCTGCCGATCCTCTTCGTGATCCTGCTCCTGCTGCTGCGCGCGCCCGTGGCCGCGCTCGTGCTCACCGTCTTCGGGGGCGTCACGGCGCTGGCCGGCTTCGGGGTGATGGCCCTCGTCGGACAGGTGAGCGACATCGCGCCGCTCGCCGTGCCCTACGGCGCGCTGACCGGGCTCGCCGCCGGGGTCGGCTACGCGCTGATCATCCATCGGCGCTGGGCGGAGGAGACGGCGAGCGGGGCGAGCGCCCGCGAGGCGGCGACGACCGCCGTCGACACCTCCGGCCGCGCGGTGCTCATCGGCGGGACGGCGCTGATCGTCGCGCTGCTCGTCGCGGCGGCCGCCGGCGTGACCGACGTGCTGGTCGCCGAGGGCGCCGGCGTGGTGATCTGCGGGTTGCTGGCGATCGGCGCCGCCGTCGTCGTGATGCCCGCGGCGCTGATCGACATCGGCGCCCGCATGCGCTGGCTGAGCTTCCCTGCGCCTCGCTTCGCCACCGCCGCCTGGGACCGGCTCGTCGGCGAGGAGGGCTTCATCGTGCGCCGCGCGGTCTACACCGGCGCCGTCGCCACGGCGCTGCTGGGCGTGCTCGCCATCCCGGCGACCAAGATCGAGTTCGGCCCGCCCGATCCGACCAAGCTGCCGTCCGACAACAAGGAGCGGATCGCCTACGAGGAGGTCGGCAAGGTCATGGGGCCGGGCTGGGTCAGCCCGTACAACATGGTCATCGTCTCCAAGACGCGGCCGATCACCGACCCGGCGCTGCTCAAGCAGATCGCAGGGCTGCAGACCAGCATCGCCAAGGACAAGCGCGTCGAGGTCGTCGCCGGGCCGGGCTCGCTGGCCGCCACGAGCAAGCAGCTCAGCGTGCTGCCCAAGAAGCTGCAGGAGTCGTCGAAGCTGCTGAAGACCGGCCCGAAGGACCTGGCCAAGTTGCAGGCCGGGCTCGGCCTCGCGGGCGCCGGGACGCAGAAGCTGTCGTCCGGCCTCCAGCAGGCCGCGGCGGGTGCCTCGAAGATCCAGAGCGGCTCGGGCGCCGCCCAGAGCGGCGCGGGCCAGCTGAAGGACGGGCTGGCCACCGCGCGCGCCGGTGCGGCCGCGATCTCCACCGGGCTCGCCCAGGCCCTCGACGGCGCGCAGCAGCTGAAGGCCGGCGCGGGTCAGGCCCTGGCCGGGTCGGAGAAGATCACCGGCGGCCTCGGGCAGGCGGTGCAGCCGGTCCAGGAGGGCCTGCCGATCGTCCGCAACATGGCGTCGGACATCGCTGCCAGCAGTGAGTCGGTCAACGGGGCCAAGGCCAGCGCCGACAGCGTGGTCAGCAGCCTCGACAACGCGCTGGCGCAGCTGCGCGCGCTGAACGACCCCAACGCCGCGGCGGCGATCAACAGCGTCGAGCAGGCGCGCAGCACGGCCGGCAGCGTCTCGTCGTCGCTGAACGACACGTCGGCCAAGCTCGGCGGCGCATCGGCGGTCTCGTCCGCGTTCGCCGACCAGGTCGCGCAGCTCTCGAGCGGCCTGCAGCAGCTCTACGCCGGGTCGTCGTCGCTGGAGAGCGGCCTCTCCGACCTGCGCAACGGCAACGCCCAGCTGGTCACCGGCATCGGCAAGCTGTCGGCCGGCGGCGGCTCGCTGACCGCCGGGCTGTCGAAGCTCGAGAACGGCGCGGGCGCGCTGGAGTCCGGGCTGAGCCAGCTGACCTCCGGCAGCGGCCAGCTCGCCGGCAGCCTGGGCGCCGGCGTCGCGCCGGTCATCACGCTGCGCAACGGCCTCCTCACGATGCAGAGCGGCGTCGCGACGTTCAGCAAGAAGCTGCCCTCCCCGAAGGCCCTCGACAAGCTCACGCAGCAGTCGCCGGGCCTCTTCGACAACGGCTACTTCGTGCTGGCGGCGGTGCAGGGCGCTCCGGCGGCGGCGCGCAACCAGGCGTCGTTCGCGGTGAACCTCGCCCAGGGCGGCAACGCGGGGCAGATCATGATCGTGCCCGTGGCCGGTCCGGGGACCAAGGCCAACGAGGCGCTCGGCGAAGACCTCCGCGACACGGCCGACGCGTTCGCCGCCAAGACGAACACCCAGGTGGCGCTCGGCGGCCAGGCCGCCGAGTTCGGCGACTTCGAGAGCGTCGGCGCGGAGAAGTTCTGGAACGTCGTCTTCCTCGTGGCGGGCGTCACCGCGCTGCTGCTGATGCTGATGCTGCGGACGGTGATCCTGCCGCTGGTCTCGGTCGCGGCGAGCCTGCTCACGACCGCCGCCGCGCTCGCGCTGCTGCAGGTGCTCTACGGCGGCGCTGACCCGATCATCGGGCTCCACGGCACATTCGCCCCGGAGACGTTGATGGGGATCTTCGCCGTGGCCTTCGGGTTCAGCACGGTCTTCCAGGTGGTGCTGCTCGAGCGAGCGCGCGAGGACTTCGTCGCCACGGGCAATCCGCACGTCGCCCTGCTGGCGGCGCTGCGCGAGACGGCGCCCGCGGCGACCGGCGCGGCGGTGGTGATGGTGGCGGTCGGCATCCCGTTCGTGCTGACCGACTTCCTCAGCGTCCAGCAGTTCGCGGTCGGGGCGCTGGCCGCCATCGTCCTCGACGCGTTCCTCGTGCGGCCGGTGCTGCTGCCGGCGGCGATGGAGGTCTTCGGCCGCGCGGCCTGGTGGCCGACGCGCTCGCCGGTGGCGCCCGCGGCACCACCGGCCCGGCCGACGCCGACCGCCGGCCCGCCGCCCGCGCGCCCGACGCCGGCGGCCTGAGGGCGCCGCCGCCACGGGACGAGCCGGTGCGCTCCGGCTCGTCCGAGGGCCCGCGGTCTTGGGTGTGGAGCGCACCTGAGTCGCGGTCAACTTCGAGCGGCTCGGCGCCCCCGCTGGGGCTGGCAGGCCCCGACGTTGCGGACTGGCCGCCGCGATGCAGCCGTGAGGTCTGGACCAAGTAGTTCAATCTTGCGGGTGAACGGGTCCGGCCGGGCGTACGCGAAGGTCTACGAGCGGGTTCAGCGAGCCAGCGCCCACGGGTCGGTGCTCGATGCGGTGCAGGCGTCGGGCGGCCGTGTCCTCTTCGCGTCCGGTCCCAGCACCGCACCACTCTTCGTCGCCGCGGAAGGACCTGACGGCGACCGCACCGGCATCTGCGCGTATGTCTTCACCGCCAACCAAGTGAAGACGAAGAACCGCCCGGCGGACGAGCACCGCGCCCAGATCCGCTACGGCGACGTCACAGACGCCAACTGGCGCCTGGCGCACCACCCGCTTGGCTTCGACCCTGCCGACCTTGACCTGACGGCGGTCCTCGTCACTCACGTCGAGGCGGGTGTGCTGATCTCTCTCGACCCCCGCGCATATGACCCGCTGCCCCTAGGCAACAGCGTCTACTTCAAGGACGCCGACGTCCGCCGGGCACAGGCCGATGGCTGGGCAGTCTGGGAACGCAACACCCATGGCGGTGTCCGCAAGGGCAGCACGGGTCCAGGACTCGAGACGGTCGTCGCGTTCACGCCCGACCGGCTCTTCGACTACCTGGCGGTCGAACGGCAGGCGCAGACGCTCCAGCTCGACTCCGCCCTTCGATTCCCGGTGGCGGTTCGCGCAGCAGAACACCGCCCAGGCCAGCGACTGCACGAGCTGGAGGAGGCGTTCGGCCTCTCCTCGACCGACCTGCTCGACATCGTGAACCGCAAGAGCCGGCTCGCCATGGCGATGCGCGGTGGCGTGGCCGAGCACCATCTCGGGATGCTGCTCGACCAAGATCCGTCGGTTCAGAGCGCCGTCGAGGGCCACCAGGAGGGGCCGCCGGACTTCTTCGTGACGCTGTGCGACGGACGCGCGGTCACTGTCGAGTGCAAGAACGCTTCTCCGCAGCGCTACGCAGACGGCACGCCCAAGGTGGAGGTGCAGAAGACGCGCACCTCTCAAGGTGATCCGGCGAGCAGGTACTACGCTCCGTCGGCATTCGACGTCGTGGCGGCATGCATGTATGGCCCCACCGGCGATTGGGCGTTCAAGTTCCGCAAGTCGATCAACTTGACCGAGCACGAGCAGTTCCCAGGCCGCATCGCGCCGCTGCAGCGCATCTCTGACGACTGGGCCGACTCGCTCGTCGAGGCGCTCGCTCGGTGACCGAAGACGCACGCACCCGAGACGAGCTCCTCGTGGTGGTGCGTGAGGCGCCCGCGGCGAGCTCGCCGACCGTTCGTGCGCTGATGCAGCGCAATCGCCGTCGGGATTCCCGAGCCGAGGTGCAGCTCCGCCGCGCCCTACACGCGATGGGCCTTCGGTTTCGCGTCGACCACCCGATCCGCTGCGGCCGCGGCCGTCCCATCCGCGCCGACGTGGTGTTCACCCGCGCACGCGTCGCAGTGTTCGTCGACGGCTGCTTCTGGCACGGCTGTCCTCAGCATGGCAGGACACCCAAGAGCAACACGGGCTACTGGGAAGCGAAGGTGGCGCTCAACCGCGACCGCGATAGGCGCCAGCGCGCCGCCCTGACCGCCGACGGATGGAAGGTCTTGCGGATCTGGGAGCACGAGCCCGCTGTGGAGGCGGCGAAGCTCGTGTCCGAGACCGTGCGGCGCCGTTAGGCGGCAAGCAGGGGACGCTCAGCCGCGAGGTGCTCGTGCACGGAAGCGGCAACGGCACGGGCGAGAGGCGGCGGCACCGCGTTGCCGATCTGGCGGTACTGCGCCACGCGGGGACCGCGAAAGCGGAAGCTGACCGGGAAGCCCTGAAGCACGGCCGCCTCCTCAACGGTGATCCGGCGAAGCCGCGGTGGTGCTGATCGCGCGGGGGCACCACCTCGCTGAAGCTCACGGTGGTACGCGACGACCCATGGCTCGGCGCCCTCAGCGAGCTCCAGCTGGTCGATGATCGGCGTCGCGTTGCCTCCCATCGACGCTGGCAGCGTCTTCGCCGGCCGGTCCAGGTCGAGCGGTCGACCCGAGCCGTTGAACAGCAGCGAGCCCGCGTATGCGCTGGGTCGCATCACAGGCTCGCGAGACGGCACGACCCGCGCACGGGTCACCGAGTCGTTGCCGGGTTGGCCGTACGGCGGCAAGAGCGCAAGCGCCTCGCGGACGGTCGGCCAGCGGTGCGCGGTCGTGGGCTCGGGAGCGCTCGGGGCCTCGCCAAGTCGGCTCCCGAGGAGGAACATCCGCTCACGAGCCTGCGGAACGCCGTAGTCCGCTGCGTTGAGCACGACAAGTCGTGTCGTGTATCCCAGGTCTTGCGCACGCTCTAGCAGCTGCTCTCGCAGCGGCCGCCACCGCGGGCTGACTCCGAGCGCCTTGACGTTCTCCATGACGAAGCAGCGAGGCGCAAGGCGTTCGACGACATCGAAGAAATGAAAGATGTGCTTGGACCTGGGGTCGTCCTCCCGCATCCGGCCGATGACCGAGAAGCCCTGGCACGGAGGGCCGCCTACGACGACGTCAGGACGCACCTCTGGCATGAGCACTTCGAGGACGTCGCCAGCCGTGGCATGGTCGCCGATGTTCTCGCGATACGTCTGCACTGCGAGCGGGTCGAAGTCGTTGGCCCACAGAAGCTCGAACCCCACCTCGGCGAAGCCGAGATCCAATCCCCCTGCGCCGCTGTAGAGCGAGATCACGGTCGGCTGCGACACGCGCCACATCATGGCGACCGGTGCCGACGGAACCGAACGTCCGTTCCCACGGGCGTCGAAGCCACTACGCGCAGCCGCGGGAAGGCCCTACGCCGCCGGGCGGCCCTCGTAGCCGGCGCGCAGCAGCGCCTCGAGCTCGGCGACGAGCGGGATGCGCGGGTTGGTGCGCATCGAGGGGTCGTTGAAGGCGGCCAGCACGAGGTCGGGCAGCGCCGCCTCGAACGCCGCGCGCTGCACGCCGGCGGCGGCCAGCGACGCCGGCATCCCGACGTCGTCGAGCAGCGCGTCGACGCGCGTGAAGAAGCGCTCGCGGCGCTCGTCGTCGCCGCGGCCGCCGCTGCCGTACACCCACCCCATCTGCGCGTACTTCTCGGGCGCCACGTAGTGGGTGTAGCCCGGCGCCGGCATGAACTTCGACGGCAGCGCCGCGTTGTAGCGCAGCACGTGCGGCAGGAAGATCCCGTTCGCGCGCCCGTGCGCGATCCCGAACCGCGCCCCGACCGCGTGGGCGAGCGCGTGGCAGACGCCCACGAAGGCGTTGGAGAACGCCAGCCCCGCGATCGTCGCCGCGTTGGCCATCGCCGTCCGCGCCTCGAGATCCGACCCGTCGCGCACCGCCCGCGGCAGCGCCCCGAGGATCAGGTTGATGGCCTGCATGCAGAAGGCGTCGGTGTGCGGCGAGGCGAAGATCGACACCCCGGCCTCGAGCGCGTGCGTGAGCGCGTCGACGCCGGTGTCGGCGGTCAGCGACCGCGGCATCGTCAGCGTCAGCCGCGGGTCCACCACCGCCATGTCCGGCACCAGCGAGTAGTCCACCAGGGTGACCTTGCGGTCGCCGACCGTCAGCACCGCCGCGGGCGAGACCTCCGATCCCGTCCCCGCCGTGGTCGGCACCCCGACCAGCCGCAGCGGCCGCTCCACCACCGGGAACTCCGACACCCGCTTGCGGGCGTCGAGGAACGGCAGCGACAGCTCGCGCACGGAGACCTCGGGCGTGTGGTGGAACAACCGCATGGCCTTGGCCGCGTCGAGCACCGAGCCGCCGCCCACCGCGACGATCGTGTCGGCGCCGGTCTGCTCCAGCGCGGCCGCGCCGGCACGCACCTGCTCCTCCCCCGGCTCGGGCGACACGTCGGTGAAGACGTGCACCCCCGCCGAGGACGGCAGGTGGTCGCGGACCTCGTCGACCGTGCCCCGCGCCTCGGTGTCGGCGTCGGTGACGAGCAGCACCTGCTCGGCCCGCAGCTCGCGCAGCGTATCCAGGGCGCCCGGGTTGAAGGTCGTCTCCGACGGCACCCGGAACCACTGCGGCGGCGCCTGGCGGCGCGACACCGTCTTGACGTTCAGCAGGTTGCGGTAGTTGATGTTGTCGGTCGTCGTCGAGCCGCCCCACGTCCCGCAGCCGAGCGAGAACGTCGGCGTCATCGCGTTGTAGACGCCGCCCAGCGCGCCGACCGCCGTGGGCGCGTTGACGAGGATCCGCCCGGTCCGCACGGCCAGGGAGAAGCGGCGCACGACCTCGTCGTCCTCGGCGTAGACGGCCGACGTGTGCCCCATCCCGCCGTGCGCGATGACCAGCTCGCAGGCCGCGATGCCATGCTCGACGTTCGGCGAGCGCACGAGCCCCAGCACCGGCATGAGCTTCTCGCGCAGGAACGGGTGGGCGGCCAGCGCCTCGAGGTCGACGGGCAGCGGCGCTACGAGCACCTTGTCGTCGGCGTGCGCCTCGAACCCGGCGATCGCGCCGAGGTTGACGCACGACTGCCCCAGCACCTGCATCTGCACGGTCCCCTCGGGCGTGAACGACGCGGCCGCCAGCCGCTCGACCTCGTCGGGGGCCAGCACGCGGGCGCCCATGCGCTGCAGCTCGGCGAGCAGCTCGTCGGCGACGGCTTCGTCGACGACGACCGTCTGCTCGGCCGGGCAGATGACCGACGCGTCGAACGTCTTGGAGATGAGCATGTCGACGACGGCCATCCGCAGATCGGCGCTGCGGTGCACGTAGACCGGCGCGTTGCCGGGACCGACGCCCATGCACGGCTTGCCGGCCTCCAGCGTCGCGCGGACCGCCTTCTGCCCGCCGGTGGTCCAGATGAAGTCGACGCCGGGATGGTGGAAGAGGTACTGCGACACGTCGAGCGTCGCGTCGGGCACCACCTGCAGCGCGTGCGGCGGCATCCCCGCGGCCTCCCCCGCCTCCTGGAGGATCTCGACGGCGCGCGTGGCGCAGCGGATCGCGCGCGCCGACGGCCGGAAGATCATCGCGTTGCGCGTCTTGGCCGCCACGGTTCCCTTGAAGAGCGCCGTCGACGTGGGGTTGGTGATCGGCAGCAGCGCGAGCACGACGCCGATCGGCTCGGCGACGTACTCGATCGCGCGCTCGGGATCGGCGTCGATGAAGCCGACGCTGCGCTTGCCGCGCAGGTAGTCGTACAGGAACTCGGTGGCGATGTAGTTCTTGACCACCTTGTCCTCGAAGACGCCGAAGCCGGTCTCCTCGGTGGCCAGCTGCGCGAGGTCGACCGCGTGCTCGAGGCCGGCGACGACCATCGCGCGGACGATCCGGTCGACCTCCTCCTGGCCGAGCTGGCGGAAGGCGTCGGCGGCGATCTGCGCCCGCTGCACGCACGCGTCCAGCCGCGCGTGGTCCTCGGCGCTCAGCCCCGGCGCGGCGGCGACCGCCTCGGGAGGCTCGCTCAGGCGCTCGGCGACGGCCATGACGTCACTCCGCCGCGGTCGACAGGCCCAGCGGCCGGTCCGGCCGCGGCCGCACCCGGGGAGGGACCAGCAGCACCGGGCAGTGCGCGGCGCGCACGAGGTGGGACGAGACGCTGCCGAGCACGGCCGCGGTCACGCGCCCGCGTCCCCGCGAGCCGCAGGCCAGCAGGTCGAGGCTGTCGCTCTCGGCCACCAGCAGGCGGCGGGGGTCGCCCTCGAGGCGCTCGACCTCGACCTCGACCTCCTCGGACGGCGGCTCGGCCTCCGCCTCGGCGTCGGCGATGCCGCCGCCCACGGCGATCACCCGCAGCTCGCCGCCGGCGGCGGCGGCGGCCAGGTGCCCGGCGGCCGCCAGCGCGCAGCGCGCGGCGGGCGACCCGTCGTAGGCGACCCCGATGGCGCGCAGCGGCTCGGGCTCGGGCAGCGGGACGCTGAACGGCGAGACCGCCACCGGGCACGGCGCGCGCTCGATGACGGCCCGCGTCACGTGCCCGGAGAGATCGCGGCCGAGCACGATCGCGCAGGCGTCGACCTCCACCGCGAGCCCGACCAGCGCCTCGGGCACGTCCTCGGCCGGGATCGGCCGCTCGTCGACCTTGACGCCGTGCGGGATCAGCCGCTCGGCGCGCTCGATCTGCGCGACGGCGCGGTCGAAGCGGACCTCGTTGAGCGGCGACGGCAGCGGGCTGGCGCCGAGGCCGACCGGCTCGTAGCGGTAGGCCGACGCGAGCACCAGCCGCTGGCCGGCCGCGGCGGCGAGCGTGGCGCCGAGCTGCACGGCGCCGGAGCTGTCGGCCCCGTGCGCGCAGACGACGACGGGGTGGTCGGAACGGGCGGACGCGCTGGCCATGCCCCGACGCTAGGTCGAGGCGCCGGCGGCGGCATCCGGGGCGCGCCCGCGTCGCCGTCCGTAGTTGGCCGACCTCCGCGCGCGCGGATGGACGTGCACGCCCTCGCCGTCGACGGGGAAGAACAGCGACTCGTGCTCCTCGTCCCAGCGGACGCGGAAGTGCTCGTGCCCGGGGGCGCCGAGCAGCTCGAGCACCACGCCGCGCCGCGACGGCTCGCCCGGGAGGCCCTTGACCTCGAGGACGTCGCCGGGGCGCACGCGGGCGAGGTGGTGCTCGGTCATGGTGCGGACCGTACGTCGCCGCCGCCGCGGCTCCATCCGCGTTCTCCCGCAACGGTCGGCGTAGTCCGGGCGGATGGCGGCCCTCCGGCGCGGACCTAGCGTCCGGATCATGCCCACGAGCGCCACGTCCACCGAGGCGGGAGCCGCGGCCGCCACCGCGATCCGCCGCTTCGATGCGCTGACGCGCAAGGACGTGGCGTTCGCGGGCGGCAAGGGCGCCAACCTCGGCGAGATGACGTGGGCCGGGCTCCCGGTCCCGCCGGGCTTCGTCGTGGGCGCCCCCGCCTACCAGGCGTTCTGCGAGCAGACCGATCTGAGGGCGCGCCTCGCGGCGGTGCTCGACGGCGTCGACGTCGAGGACACCGCGGCGCTCCAGGCCGCGGCCGACCGCGCCCGCGCCCTCGTCGCGGAGTCCCCGATGCCGTCGTGGCTGCACGACGCCATCGTCTCCGCGTACCGCGAGTTGGACGGCGGCGCCGCCCCCGTCGCCGTCCGCTCGTCGGCCACCGCCGAGGACACCGAGTCCGCGTCCTTCGCGGGCATGAACGAGACGTTCCTCAACATCCGCGGCGAGGAGGCCGTCGTCGAGGCCGTCCAGCGCTGCTGGGCCTCGCTGTTCGGCGCCCGCACCGTCTTCTACCGCGCCAAGCGCGGCTTCTCGCAGGCCGGGATGGACATCGCCGTGGTCGTGCAGCAGCAGATCCCGTCGACGCGCGCCGGCGTGATGTTCACCATCGACCCGAGCACCGGCCGCGGCGACCGCATCGTCATCGAGGGCTCGTTCGGGCTCGGCGAGTCGGTGGTCTCCGGCAGCGTCTCGCCCGACCGCTACGTCGTCGACAAGGACACGCGGGCGATCGTCGCCCAGGAGGTCAACCCCAAGCAGCTGGTCGTCGAGCCGCTGCCCGGCAGCGGGACCACCACGCGCGACGCGCGCGGCGACGAGCGGATGGCCCGCGTGCTGAGCGACGAGGAGGTCCGCGAGCTCGCCGAGCTCGGCGTGCGGATCGAGGAGCACTACGGCGCCCCGCAGGACACCGAGTGGGCGTTCGACCCCGACGGCACCGCGTGGATGCTGCAGTCGCGGCCGGTCACCTCGGCCGGCGGCGAGGCGCCCGCGGCACCGGCGGGCGGGCTCGCCGCCGAGCCGCTCGTGCGCGGCCTGGGCGCCGCTCCGGGATCGGGGTCCGGCGCGGTCCACCGCGTCCGGACGCTGGCCGATGCCGGGGACTTCTCCGCCGGCGAGGTGCTCGTCACGCACATGACGGCGCCCGACTGGGTGCCGCTGATGCGCCGCGCGGCGGCGATCGTCACCGACTCCGGCGGCATGACCTGCCACGCGGCGATCGTGTCGCGCGAGCTCGGCGTCCCGTGCCTGGTCGGCACGGGGAACGCCACGACGGTCCTGCGCGACGGCGAGACGGTCACCGTCGACGCAGGCGCCGGTGTCGTGACCGCGGGGACGCACCCCGCGGTCGCGACGCCGGCCCCGTCGCCCGCGGCCGCGCCGGCCCC
>DASTWY010000029.1:0-45198 GCA_035765735.1 Baekduia sp.
TACTCGTGGGGCTACTGGGACAGCGAGACGGTCGCCCAGGCAGAGGCCGCACGCCTCTGCGAGATGCTCGCCGCGGTCGTCGGCAACGTCGCTCCCTCGGAGGCGGCGTGGGCGCTCGCCGACTCCGATCCTCAGGGCCAGGACCGAGAGGAGGCCGATGGTGCCTGAGGCACTCAGCAAGAGCCAGCGCTACGAGGTCGGAGCGCGCCTTCGGCACCACGCCGGCAGCGTCTGGGAGGTCGTCGACAACGACCTGCCCGGCGATGGCGAGTGGGGCGAGGGCATGGTCCTCCTGCGCGGCGACTACCGGATCGAGTGCGTCGAGGGATCGCAACGCGAGGGCTTCATCGGCGGCGAGACCGTGGGCGTCACGCGCCGAGTCCACGCGGACTACCTACACGGCGACGGGTGGACCTACGTGCCCGCCGAGGGCCAGGAGCAGTCAGGAGGCGAGGCGTGAGCCTGGTCGGCTTCAAGGCCCGCAACCACCGCCAGCAGGTCGGTCGGCGCGGCCCGAACCCGAAGGTCGACGACCGGGCCACTGCGCCCGAGGTGTTCGAGCCGCTGCACGAGCGGTTCTCGTTCACGATCGACGTCGCCGCGCTGCCGCACAACGCGAAGCTGCCGCGCTACTTCACGCCCGACGACGACGGCCTGGTGCAGCCGTGGGCGGGCGAGCGGGTGTGGTGCAATCCGCCGTACAGCGGCATCGAGCCGTGGGTGCAGAAGGCGTGGACGTCGCGCGCCGAGCTGGTCGTGATGCTGCTGCCGGCGAACCGCACCGAGCAGGGGTGGTGGCAGCGCCACATTGAGCCGCGCCGCGACCAGCCGGGCGGCGTGCGCGTTGAGTTCCTGCCCGGCCGGATGCGCTTCATCGCGCACGATGCGGACGGGATCAAGCCCAACGAGCGCCCGCCGTTCGGCTGCTGCCTGGTCATCTGGGACCGCACGCCGCCGGTAGCTGCTCTTGGCGATCACGACACGCCCGCCGAGGGCCAGAGGGGAGAGCAGGCGTGAGCACCGGTATCAACGGCTGGACGTGCGATGCCTGCGGCCAGACGACCTACGTCGTCCACGTCGATGAGGGCGTGACGCCGATGTTCCTCGCGTGTCGCGCCGAGGGCGTCGACCCCCGCGAGGCGACGTGCAAGGGCATGGGGCAGTCGCTCATGTACCCGAGGACTGCGCCGCCGCCGCATGTCCTCGCCGCGGTCGCGTGGGAGTGGTACCAGCCGGACGCCGCCGAGCTGCGCGCGCTGCGGCAGTTCGAGCCGCAGACGGCCGAGCATGTTGAGCGAGGCGGGCTGCTGCTGCGGAAGCTCACCGACGCGGGGCGCGCGAGCCTGGCCGCTCTTGGCGATTCGCGAGAGGCGATCGACCCGTAGGCCAACGTCGTCAAGGATGCGCGTTGAGCTGACTGCTGACGAGTGCCGCGCCGCAGCCTACGCCGGTATCCACCGCCGCCTCGACTGCATCGCCCGCGGTCGCACCGAGATCCACGGCGCCGCCGCGGGCGGCGACTACTGGACCATCGACATCGAGGCGGCCGCCGGCGAGCTGGCCGTGGCAAAGGCTCTGGGCGTGTTCTGGGTCGGCGACACAGACCCGATCACCGACCGCCATGGCGGCGACGTCGCCGGCCTGCAGGTGCGGCACACGCGCCGCCCCGACGGCTCGCTGATCCTCCACGACCGCGACCACGACCACCACGTCTTCGTCCTCGTCGTCGGCGCGATGCCGGCCTTCACGATCCCTGGCTGGATCCACGGCGCCAACGGCAAGCAGCCGGAGTTCTGGCGTCAGCCGCCGCGGGTGCCGCGCGCGGCCTTCTTCGTCCCTCAGTCCGCGTTGACGCCGCTGGCGCCGGCGCAGCCGGCCGCCGCGGCGTGATGGACGCCACGCAGTTCGACTTCGACGCTGCGGCGTTCGAGGCCCTCCCGCCCGACCGTCGCCGGCGCG
The DNA here is from genome assembly GCA_035765735.1 of Baekduia sp. GTDB lineage: Bacteria > Actinomycetota > Thermoleophilia > Solirubrobacterales > Solirubrobacteraceae > Baekduia. Next base: position 1,960 of record DASTWY010000029.1, read on the forward strand.
CCATCGCCGCGATGGCGCAGATGTCGGGCGACATCAAGACGAACCCGCTGTGGAGGTTCGACCCGCTCAACCCGCGCGGCTCGGGCGTCCCGCATCTGCCGCAGCACCGCTTCCTCAAGAGCTGGAAGACGCCGGACGGGCGCCTGCGGAAGTTCGGCCTGCTGCCGGGCGGCAACCGCGGCGGCAAGACGACCACCGGCGATGTCGGCGACATCATCGACCTGATCGACCGCGAGGCGGTCCCACCGCACCTGCAGGCCTACAAGCGCTGGGACGGACCGATCGACATGTACTTGGTCGCGGTCTCGCAGCGCGCCGTGGAGCGGATCCACCTGCCGATCTTCCGCCAGTGGTGCCCGAAGTCGCAGCTGGTCGGCAACAGCGTCGACAAGGCGTACAACAAGGAGTTCTCGACCATCCACTTCAAGAACGGCTCCACCTGCGCGTTCATGACGCAGAAGATGGAGATGGAGGTCTTCCAGGGCACGCCGCTGCACATCGTGCACTTCGACGAGGAGCCGCTCTACGACCACGGCCTCGAGATCTTCACCGAGTGCATGCAGCGCCTCGTCGACTTCAACGGCGACATGCGCATGACGTTCACACCGCTGAACGGCATGACGTGGGTCTACGACAAGCTCTACCTGCCGTGGGAACGCGAGCAGCCCGACGGCGAGGCCGCCGTCGAGGGGTGGGCCGACGTCGAGTTCAACGGCTACCGGTTCCCGCTCTACTGCCATGTCGTCGACCAGGACGACAACCCCGTCATCGATGACGAGGGCAAGGCGGCCGCCATGGCGATGGCTCGCAACGACGAGGAGCGCCTGGCGCGCAAGTCCGGGCGGTTCGTCAGCTTCGCCGGCAAGATCTACAGCGGGTTCGCCCAGACCCGTCACGTCGTGCCCGAGCAGGAGGTGCTCGCGCGCTTCCACGCGCCGGCCACGCAGATGATCCTCGGCGGGCTGGACCCCGGCTTCCGGCACATGGCCGGCGTGCTGTGGGTCGCGCTCGACCACGACGGCGTGTGGGTGGGCCCGGAGCTGGGGCTCAAGGAGGTCATCATCCCCCTCGTCTGCCGCGAGATCCTCCTCGTCGAGGAGCGCCTGCAGCTTCGCCGCACGATCTTCATGGCCGACCCGGCCATCGCCAAGCGCGACGCGCAGACCGGCAAGACCGACCAGCAGGCCTACCTCGAGAACGGCGTCTACACGCGGCCGGCCAACAACCAGGTGCGGCCCGGCATCAACGCGATCCGCAACCTCCTGGCCGCCGACCGCCTGCACATCAGCGCCGGGTGCGTGCAGCTGCTCGAGCAGTTCAACCGCTACCGGTGGATCTCGACGGGCCGTTCGGAGGACGCGGCGCCGGAGCGTCCCGTCAAGCGCGATGACCACCTCCTCGATGCCCTCCGGTATGCGGTGATGGCGCTGCCGATCCCGGAGGTCGCGCCGGTCGAGGACCAGCGCACGCACCTCGAGCGGCTGCTGGCGCAGGACATCGCGCTGGCGCAGGCCCGCGCCGCCGAGCCCGCTCAGGGGCACATGACCATCGGCGTCGGCCAGTGGGACTGACGGGGCGATCGACCCCGCTCCCATAGTCGTCGGTGTGAGCATCCGGATCGCGAACCGCCTCCACACCGTGGCCGTCGACCAGGCCGCCGCGGGCTACCTGCAGATCGCCGCGCCGAAGACCGGGCGCGTGCCGCGCGTCGTCTCCTACAACCTCGTCGGTGCCGGCGCCTCCGTGGTGTTCCAGGCCGACGACGGGGACACGCAGACCGACCTCACGGGCGCCGTCGACCCTGGCGCCCTGGCTGGCACCGTCGAAGCGCCGCTCGTGCAGGGCACGGCCGAGCAGGGCCTCGGCATCCTGACCACGGGCGCCGCCGTCACCGGCTGGGTGACGTTCACGCAGGAGTCGAGCTGGTGACGACCGCGCGCGTCGGCTCCGAGCCGTACTTCATCCCGGTCGACGCCGAGGCCACCGTCTCGGCTGTCTCCGGCTCGTCGGTCGAGCTTCGTCGCGCTCGCAACGCCACGGCGTTCGCCACGCTCGCTGCCGGCTCGTCGCAGACGATCACCGAGCCGTGCTTTGCGATCTCGACCGGCGAGCGATCCGACATCGAGATCGCCGAAGTCGTCGCCGCCTCCGCCGCGGCAGGTGACGCCACGTCGTCGCTCACCCTGCCGGCGAACAGCATCTGCGCGATCGGCGACTCGCTGACCGACGCCGACAACCCCGCCAACGGCGGGATCGAGGTCTACCCGCAGGTCGGCAGCCGCTCCTACCTGCTGTGGGCGGTCCTGCTCTCCGGCGGCCGCCTGCGCTACCGCGGCGTCTCGGCGACCTCTGGATACACCTCGCAGCAGGTCCTCGATGAGCACCTGCCGGTCGTGCTGGCCATGGACCCGGCGCCCGCCTACTGCGCGGTGCTGGCGGGCCGCAATCCCGACGGCTCGCTGGCCACCACCAAGGCGAACCTCTCGGCTATGTACGACGCCCTGCTGACGGCCGGCATCGTCCCGATCGCGTGCACGTTGCCGCCATCCAACCTCGAGGGCGCGTCGGCGCGCGACCACGAGCTGATGGCGTGGATCGTCACGACCGCCCAGCGGCTCGGTATCCCGTGCGCCGACTTCTACTCGCCACTGGTCGCCGACACCGGCGGCTACGGCACCACCGCCGGCGGCACGAGCTACGGGTTCGAGGGCGTCAACCCGGTGCATCAGTCGGCCGCGGGCGCGAAGGTCATGGGCCAGGTGCTTGTCGACGCGCTCGACCCGCATCTCGGTGCGCGGCCGTGGATTCTGCCCGCCCAGGGCGCCGGCGACACGACCTCGCTCTACGACAATCCGCTGTTCCTCGATGACACCGATGCCGACGGCCGCCCGGATGGCTGGCAGGCGCCGTCTGGTGCGCCGACGATGGCGCTGGTCGACGATGCCACGGTCGGCAAGGGCAAGGTGTGGGAGATCACCCGCGGGACGGCCACGATGGACTGCTACGGCGACGGCTGGAACGTCACCGCCGGCCACCGGCTGCTGCTCTCGGTGCGCCTTGCCGCCACCGTCCAGAACGGCGACGCCAACCGCGACACCTTCCAGCTGGACCTCATGCGCCAGGATCTCGGCAACGTGGCGTGCAACTTCGCCGTGGCCCGCGACGTCGCCGCCGGCAGCGAGTTCGCCGCCGAGTTCGTCGTGCCCGCCGGCTACACCGGGATCCGCCCGCATCTGCAGTTCGGTGGCGGCGGCACGGCCGGCTCGATCGCGCAGCTCGCGCAGTTCACCTGCGTGGACCTGACCGCGGCCGGCTTCTAGCTGACAGCTCTGGCAGGCGGCGGGCGACGACGATCGACCCGCCGCCCATCGTCGTGGGCATGGCTGAAGCGAAGATCGCCGCCCGGACCCCGACCGCCTGCGCTGGCTGCTACGGCCAGTATCCGGAGCGCGTCCACGTCGACTTCTCGTCGGCGATCGAGGGTGGCCCAGTCAACGACAACCCGCGCGCCCCGCGCGTCGAGTGGGTCGTCCTCTGCGAGAACTGCGTCCGCCGCGCGTTCGCGCTGCTCCCGAAGATCGCCGACGGCCGCGAGAAGCTCGGCCGGCAGGCCGCCGCGCTGCAGGCCCAGCTCGCCGAGGCCAAGGCGTACGCGGCCAGTCTCGAGGAGGCGCTGGCTCGGCGCCCCGACGCCGAGGCCGCGCCCACTGCTCCGGCGCCCGACGAGGCGCGCGAGAACCTCGAGCGCCAGGTCAAGCAGCTCACCGAGCGCGCCGAGGCCGCCGAGAACCTCGTCGCCAGCCTCGAGGACGCGCTCAAGCACGAGCCGGCCGCCGAGCCCGCCCGTGAGCCGCGCCAGCCGCGGCCGCGGCGCACCGGCGGTGCGGCGAAGACGTCCGGCCGCGCTCCCCAGCGCCGGAACCGCTACGCCCGCGAGGCGGCCTGATGCTCGGTGCGCTGATCGTCGTCTCGCTGCTAACGGCCGCCGCGCTGGCCGCTGGCGTCTACGACCGCGCCGACCACCGGCGCCACATCCAGCACCTCCTCGCTGCCCAGGACGCCGAGCGTTGGAGCTGGCAGCGCGAGCGCTGGGAGCTGATGACGCGCCTGCAGTCGCCCGAGATCGCCCGCTACGCGCCCCCGCCCCCGCCGGCCGCCCCCGGCCGTCCCGGCGTGGAGCAGCCTCCGCTCCCGTTCGATGAGGAGCCCGACGAGAGCAACCTGATCGGCACCGTCGTCGGCCGCGAGCCGGAGGCCTAGTCGATGGCCGCCGACGCCATCGCCGCGACGCCTGAGGCGCCGGCGGACGGCTTCCAGCCCATCGGCCTCGCCGAGGCGCGCAAGCGCTACGACCAGGCCAAGAACGCGCGCCGCGTCTACGAGGCCGACTGGTTCCTCAACGTCGCCTTCTACCAGGGCGAGCAGTGGGTGGCCTACAACGGCGACGGCCTCTACCGGCCGAAGGTCCGCAGCCGCGTCACGATTACCGACAACCGCATCCAGCCCACCGTCCGCACCGAGGTGGCGCGCCTGACCAAGCAGCGGCCCGGCTACTCGGCCACCCCGCGCGGCCTCGACGACCAGGCCGTCAACGACGCGCAGTCCTCCACGCGCCTGCTCGACTGGGCCTACGACCACCTCAGCTTCGCCTACCACCGGCGCGAGGCCGTCGAGTGGTCGCGCCTGGCGTCGGCCGGCTTCGTGAAGACCACGTGGGACGCCAACGCCATGGCCGGCGTGGACGTCCTCGTCGATGCCGCCGGCAAGCCGGTGCCGCACCCGAACCACGGCGGGCCGATCCGCGCTGGCGAGGTGCCGGAGATCGAGCAGATCGAGGGCGTCAGCACGAAGCGCATCGGCGGCGGCGACGTCCGCTACGACACCCGCTCGGCGTTCGACATCTTCCCGGACCCGCTGGCCACCTCGATGCACGACTTGCGGTGGCTGATCGACGAGTCCGTCAAGTCCCCGGAGTACGTCTTCGAGACCTACGGCGCCCGCGTTGAGCCTGACGCCCCGCCGCAGGTCGGCATCGTCGAGTCGCGCTTCACCTCCCGCGGCGTGGACGCCGCCCGCGGCGAGAAGGTCGGCGTCCGGATCTTCGAGCTGTGGGAGAAGCCGAGCAAGCTCAACCCGCAGGGCCGGCACCTCGTCTGGACCGCCGAGCGCGTCCTCGTCGAGGAGCCCAACCCGTACGGCCGCATCCCGTACACCATGTTCCCCGGCGTCCCGGTCCCCGGCCGGTTCTGGCCGGACTCGGTGGTCACCCACCTGCGCCCGATCCAGGCGCGGCTCAACAAGCTGCTGTCGCAGGTGGCTGAGAACGCTGCGCGCTTCGGCAACCCGTCGATCATGCTCGACAAGCTGTCGGGCATCAAGTACAGCGGCGTCCCCGGCGAGCAGCTCTGGCACAACGCCCAGACGCAGGTGCAGCTCCCGCAGTTCCTGCAGCCGCCGACGATGCCCTCCTACGTCTTCAACCTGATGGACTACGCGCAGAACGCGCTGCGCGAGATCTCAGGCCAGTACGAGGTCAGCCAGGGCAGCGTGCCGTCCGGCGTCACCGCGGCGTCGGCGATCTCCCTGCTGCAGGAGCAGGACGCCACCCGCCTCGGCCCTGACGTCGAGGCGATGGAGCTGGCCATCGCCGACGTGGGCCAGCAGAGCCTCGAGCTGATGGCCAGGTACTACACGACCGAGCGCATCGTCGTGATCGTCGGCGACGACCAGGTGGTTGACGTCGACACGTTCCGCGCCGACGCGACGTTCTCCATCCCCACCGTCAGCGTGGTGCCGTTCTCGACCTTCCCGCGGTCGCTGGCCGCCAAGCAGGCCGCGATCCGCGACATCCTCAACATGTTCTTCCAGTACGGCGTGCCGGTGGACGCCTCGGCGCTCGCCGCGGTCCTGAAGGACATGCAGGTGGGCGGCCTCGAGAAGCTCGTCTCCGGCTACACCGCGGATGTCACGCAGGTCGCCCGCGAGCACGTCGACCTCGTTCGCGGCCGAGACCTGCTCGTCAACGAGTTCGACAACCACGCCGTCCACCTGCAGGGCCACAAGGACTTCGCCAAGTCTCCCCGGTTCCGGACTCTGCCTGACGACCAGCAGGCCGCGCTCATCGACCACATCCGCCTCCACGAGCAGCTCGCGGCCGCCCAGGCGCCCCAGGTCGTCAACCCCGGCGGCCCGCCACCGCCGCCCGGCGGGACGCCGTCACAAGTGGCACCGGGCACGGTCCCGACCTACCCGTCGGGCAACCCGATGCCCGCCGCGGCGCCGCCGCTCCCACAGGCCGCCTGACACAACCGTCAGGCGGCCCCGCCGGGGGCGATCGACCCGGTTTCCATCGTCTTGACCATGCTCTCGCCCGAGACGATGCAAGCCCTCGAGGAGGCCCTTTCGGCCGTCGTCGAGGAGGCCGGGGACTCCCCGGAGTACGCCGACCTCGTCGCGTCGCTGACCAGCGCCCAGGACGCGCTTCAGCAGCTCGAGGGCGCCGACGGTGAGAAGGCCGAGGGCGCCGACGCCGCCAGCGACGACTACAGCTTCGACGTCGCCGAGAAGCGCATGGCCGACCGGCGCAAGCCGAAGGCTGCCGCCGACGCCGGGAAGGCCGCCTGATGGCCGCCGACGCCATCGACACGACGGCCCCCGCCGGCGGCGCGCCGGAGGCGCAGCCCGCCGCCCCCGCTCAGCCGCAGCAGGGCCAGCCGCAGGCCGGCCCGTGGGACGAGGTGCTGGGTGTCATCCCCGCCGACCTGCACGACACGATCCGACCGCACTTCGACGGCTTCTCCGAGAAGCTGACGGAGGCCACGCAGGGCCTCGAGGCCTGGAAGCCCTACGAGGAGATGGGCCTGCGCGAGGTCCAGCCGGAGAACCTCAAGGGCTGGTTCGAGTGGATGGGCCAGCTCGGCGAGCCGGAGTCCGCCGGCGCGGCGCTGCAGGCCCTCGCCGCCTCCGTCGCCCAGGACCTCGGCGTCGATCCCGCGCAGCTGCTCGGCGCCCAGCCGCAGCAGCCCGCTGGCGACGAGCCGGGTTCGGAGGCCGAGCAGCTGCGCCAGCGCCTCGACGAGCTGCAGCAGCGCCTCGACGGCCGCGACGAGGCCGACCAGCGCGCGCAGGTCGAGCAGGAGGAGCGTCAGCGTCTCGAGACCGAGTGGCAGCAGGTGCGCGAGCAGCACGGCCGCGACTTCACCGACGAGGAGATGGAGCGCCTCCGCGGCCTGGCCAAGCAGTACGCCTTCACGAGCGAGACGCCGGTCAAGGACGCCTACGAGTTCATCAACTCGCTGACGGCCGGCGCCCAGAACGCCCTCGTCGAGACCGCCCCGACCCAGCCCTCCCCCGCCGAGCGCGGTGGCCGCGCCGCCACGACGGCCACCCCGCCGGACAGCTTCGAGGACGCCGAGCGCCTGATGCGCGAGCGCCGCGCTGCCTCGACCACCTGACCCCCTCTCCCCCCGCCCCTCCCCCTCCCCAGGAGTAAGCGATGTCGCAGCCCACCACGCAGTCCACGGCAGGACCGCTCCTCAAGGAGCTGCTGACCCTGCCGCCCGTTCGAGTCCTGAATGACAAGTCGTGGCTCCACGACAAGCTCACGAAGGAGACCGCCGAGATGGACTTCGGCGGCAAGTACGCGCGCTTCCCGGTCACGCTCCGTCGTGCCCTCGGTCGTGGCTCGCGTGGTGACGCCGGCAGCCTGCCCGGCGCCGTCCCCGAGGTCATCGAGGACGCCAAGGTCTACATGAAGCGCCACTACTACGCGCTCGAGTGGTCCGAGGCGATGGAGGAGGCCTCCAAGAACAAGGCCGGGGCCTTCGAGAAGGTCGTCACGATGAAGATGAAGAACGTGGCGACCGACATGGCGGTGGAGCTGAACCGCCAGTGGTACAACGCCGCGAACGGCGCGCTGGCCTCCACGACCAACTCGGCGTCCGGTCTCACGCACGTCATCGACGACACGCAGTTCGTGCAGATCGGCGACCTCATCGACATCGTGGCCCCCGACACGGGCGTGGCGATCACGAACGGCACCGCTCGCTCGATCACCGCTGTCGACCGCACCGCCTCGACGATCACCCTCGACGCCGCCGGCGGCAACGTCGATCCGGCCGGCACCGAGATCATCGTCCTGAACGGCAACTACGGCAACGAGATCGAGGGCCTGCGCGCGGTCGCCGAGACCGACCGCGACCTGTACGGCATCGACTCCACGACGTACGAGAACTGGAACGGCAAGACGCTCGACGCCGAGGGCGGCGTCGCCGGCGAGTCGCTGTTCGAGCGCCTCTACGACAAGATCGGCCGCCGCGGCGCGGGCGACATGGACACCTACGCCACGACGCGCGGCATCCGCCGGCGCCTGGCCGACGAGTTCGCGTCGCAGCGTCGCTACCTCAACGAGAAGGCGACGTCGCCGACGGCCGGCTACTCGATGGTTGAGGTCAACAACCAGGAGGTCCTCATCGACGACGGCGCGCCGCGCCGGCACGTCTTCGGCTTCAAGCGGGACGTCCTGAAGGTCCTGAAGATGACCGACCCCGGCTTCATCGAGACCGAGGCCGGCGACGGCGCGAAGATCGAGCTGAAGAACTCGGTCAACGGCTCCGGCAACGCGACGGGCGGCAAGGACGCCGTGTGGCAGACCTGGTACCGGTACCACAACACGCTCGTGGCGACCGACCCGTCCCTGGTCGGCAAGATCTACAACGCCGAGGACGACGCCGACGACGAGTAGTCGTCGGACCTGACCCGCTGACGGCCGCCGGCGCCCTCGCGCCGGCGGCCTGACCGCAAGGAGGCCTCATGGCACTCACCGTCGACATCGTCGACAAGCACGTCCTCGGCGACCTTCAGCTCATCGAGGTCGACGTCACCCCCGACAACTCCTACGCCATCGGCGGCGAGGCGTTCACGAAGGCCGAGCTGGGCCTTGACGGCACCGGCCACAGCATCGTGGTGGTCTTCGACGCCGTCGCGCGCAAGGTCAACGCCGGCGCGACCGCCGACAACGCGGTCTTCGCTCGCTACGACTCGGCCAACGGCCTGCTGCAGTTCTTCTGGGACGACGAGGGCGGAGCCAACTCGGCGCTCGTGGAGGTCGACGGCACGACCGACCTCTCGGCGTTCAGCGCCCGCGTCAAGGTCCTGGTGAAGTAGCCATGGAGATCCGCCCGGTCAGCATCGACCAGATCGCCCTCGGAGAGGACGGTCGCTGCTACGAGGTCACCGGCGAGGCCGGGCGGATCGCCCAGGACCTGCAGGCCATCGACCCGACGCTCGTCGTGCACTTCAAGGAGCGCGGCGACTACTTCGTCGTCGCGCAGCGCCTGGCGGACCCTCGGGACCCGCTGCAGACCCGGGACTACCCCGTGATGCGCGTCGCCGCCGACGACTGGAACGAGCGCATCGTGCGCGAGTTCGAGATGCGCAACCACGAGCTGCGCCACGGCCAGTCCGCCGCCGACCGCCTCGACGCTGAGGACGAGCGCCGCAAGCGCGCCGCCGACCAGCGCTTCGAGGAGGCCGTCGGCGAAGCGTGCGTCGACCTGTTCCGGGCGTTCCAGCGCGGCCTCGGGACCAAGCCGAGGATCTTCGTCCCTTCGCGGGACGCCGTCCCCCAGGCGGCGTAGGTGTCCTACACCTTCGACCCCGACTCCGGGGCGACGCGGGCGCAGCTCGTCGACCTCTGCACCTCGCAGGCGTTCAGCTCGTCGCGCTACGGCGAGATGCTCAAGGCCTGGCTGAACGACGGCGTGCTCGAGGTGTGCCGGCGCCTGAGCATCGTGCAGGGCGCCGCCCTGTGCGACTTCGACGCCGACGGCATCGTCACCCAGCCCGCCGCCCCGTTCTTCAAGGTCCGCGAGGTGTGGCTGTGCACCACCGGCGCCACGGGCTCCACGGAGCGCGCGGTCCGCGCCGCGGCGCGCTACCAGCTCGCCCCGCTCGATCCCGACGTCGCGTCCCTCGTGGACCGCGGCGTGTCGCTCGCCCAGCCGCTGCGCTACGCGGTACGGCGCACGACTGCCGCCGCCGGCGCGGGTCGCTCGCCGTCCATGCAGATCGTCGTCGAGCCCGGCGGCAGCGCCGGCACGGTCGGCGTCATCGGCCTGCAGCGCCCGCCGGTCATGTCCGCCGACACCGACGTCACCGGGCTCGGCGCCGACTTCGACGACGCCGTGGTCGCGTTCGCGAAGTCGCGCGCGTTCCGCCAGGAGGACGACACCGAGATGGCGGCGTTCTGGCGCGCCGAGTTCGACCTGGCGCTGCGCGCGAACCTCGAGGTCGGCGTCGACGACGGCCCGATCATCACGCCCGGCGTCGAGGACTGCTGAATGGCCCGCGGCACCCCCCGTCGCTTCGCCAACTTCGGCCGCGGCCTGAACACCTACGACAACGTCTTCAACCTCGCCGACGGGTCGGGCAAGTCCGGCGCCGAGGCGCGCGACCTGCTGAACGTGGTCTCCCGCTCGCGAGGCAACGTCGGCAAGCGCGACGGCTGCACCACCGTCATCGCTCGCAGCGGCGTCAAGGACTTCAACGTGGTGGACTCCGACACGTCCGCCCTGGCGATCTACAGCACCACGGCCGGCAAGCTCTACGCCCTCGACGAGGCCGACACCGAGACCGAGCTGGCCACCGGCCTGTCGACCTCGGCGCCGTGGACGTTCCTGCACCTGCCGACGATCGGCGGCCAGGGACCCTACCTCGGCATGAACGGCACGGACACGCCGCGCTACGTGGCGGCCGACCTGTCGACCGGTAGCTGGACCGCGTCGAGCGGGACGCTGCCCAACGGCACGATGATGTGCTACGCGGGAAACCGCGTGTGGGTCGCCGACGGCGACACCGTCTACTGGTCGGAGATCGGCGACCCGCGCACATGGCCGGCGGAGAACGTCACGCGCTTCGCGCCCGGCGACGGCATCGACATCGCGGGCCTGGTCGCCTTCGGCAACTACGTGCTGGTCTTCAAGGAGCGCGACATCTGGGTCATCTACAACCTGGACACGTCCGCCAACCGGCGCCTGACCGACGAGGTCGGGACGCTGTCGCCGCGTGCGATCGTGCCCACCGACGCCGGATGCTTCTTCCTCGACCCGAAGCGTGGCGTGCTGGTCACCGACGGCCAGCAGGTCAAGGAGGTCGGATCCCAGATCCTGCCGACGTTCCAGCGCATCAGCAGCGGTGACGCTGCCAGCGTCACCGCCGCCTACTGGAACGGCCACGTGTACTTCGCCGCGCGCCTGGACGGCACGACGCGCTACCTGCTGGATTACCACGTCGAACTCGGGTCGTGGTGGCTGCACAGCCATCAGGTCCGCGCGCTTGGCGTCTGGGACCGCGGTCTGGGCCCGCAGCTCATCGCCGCCCACCCGGACACGATCGCCCGGCTGTTCGTGCCGGGGGAGTCGCTCGACGAGGACGTGGTCTTCCGCTCCTACTGGTCGGGGCCCTTCCACGACTTCGGGTCCAGCTTGCAGAAGCGCTGCCGCGAGGTACGGCTGGACGGGTCGGGCACCGCGGACGTGCTCGTGCTGTCGGACTTCAACGCCGGCCAGGGCACGCTCGAGGACACGCTGGCGCTGACCGGCACCGACAGTGGCCTGTTCGGCGGCGACGGCGACTTCGGCGGCGACGGCACCTTCGGTGGTGGCGTGACGATCGGCCAGGACTCGCTCTACAGCCTCGGCCTCGGCCGCGTGTGGTCCGTGACGGTCGGCAACGAGACGCCGGACCCGTGGGAGCTGGACGCCTACACGATGTTCATGACCGGCAGGAAGGACTAGGCCATGGCGCAGATCGACCCGACGCTGCCGACGGTCGGGCAGCCGAACTCCACCGAGGACGCCGACATCGTCTCGGCGTTTCAGGCGATCCTCGCACTGGTCAACGGCGGCCTGGACGACGCGAACATCGCCAACGGCGCGAACATCGACGGCGCCAAGCTGCTGGCCCACTCGGTGGGAACCACGCAGATCGCTGCCGTCGAGTCGGCGGTCATCACGGGAAGCGCCTTCACGCTGACACCGGTGGTGTACAAGGACGTCACGGGCCGCATCCACTTCGGCACCGACGAGTACGACCTGGGATCTTCGGTGCCGGCTGGCGGCACGCTGCTGACGCTGCCGGTCGGGTTCCGTCCGGGGGCCACGAAGACGGGCACGCTGATGCAGCTCACGACGGCTGGCGGTGCGACCCCGATCCATGTGCGGATCGGGACGGGCGGCAACGTCGTGGCGCCGTACAAGTCCCTCACGCCCGCAGCCGGGACGTTCTACACCTTCTCAGCGCTCACCTGGCTGTGATGTCGCTCCCGTCCCCCACTGTCGCCGACCCGGCCGCCCAGCAGAACTTCGACTGGCTCGCCGGCCATCTCGTCGTCGGCCGCGGCAGCCCGGAGGGCGTCGTGCGCGCCACCCCGGGCTCGCTGTACGTCGACGAGGACGGCGGCGCCGGCGCGACGCTGTACGTCAAGGAGTCCGGCAACGGCGACACCGGCTGGGTCGCCAAGTAGGCGATCGACCCGCCGCCCATTCTGGGAAGACGATGAGCCGAGGCATCCGCCGACCGCGCGCGAACTGGGGCAATCCCTCCGCCCACTCGATCGGCCCGACGATCGCCGCCGGCTCCGGCATGGCCAACGGCTTCTTCAACGCCAAGGGCCAGTACGCCGGGCCGCGCCCCGCGGTGCCGGTCGTGCGGCAGGACCTGGTGGACCTCGCCGTCAAGCAGGGCGTCATGCCCGCCAACACGCCGGTGCACATCGCCGGGCAGGCGACGCCGACCGCGTTCCGCCAGGACATGATCGACGCCGCCTACGGGCGCGCCAACGCGCCCGCCGCGGTCGCGCCCCCCGCTGCCGCGCGGGCAACGCCTGCCCCTTCGCCGTTCGACTCGAACTACAACGCCGACGTCGCGCGGCTCATGTTCAACAACAAGCAGGCGCACGGCGCGATTGACCTGGAGGGCACGCAGGACCAGCAGGACTTCGACACGACGCTGGCACGCATGGCGCGCGCCCGCGACGAGGACCTTCACAGCGCGAACGTCGGCGCCAACCAGGAGGGCTTGTTCTACAGCGGCCAGCTGACCAAGCGCCGCGGCAACATCGAGCACGACTACGGCGACCGCATGTCCGACGCGCAGACGGCGTTCGACCGGCGCGCGCAGGCGCGTCGGGCCGCCCTCGATCAGCTCGGATCCTTCGCCGCCGACGAGTCGACGCCGATCGGCTACGCCGCCACCGGCCAGGCCGGGCTCGACCTCACCGATGTCGTCAACGCCGCCATCGGCCGCCGCCTCGCCGCCAACCAGGACGCTCCCGTGGACCCCGGTCCGCCGCCTCCGCCGCCCCCGCCGAAGCCGGCACCGATGCCGGTGGCCACGACGCAGCACCGTCAGCGATCCCGCCGGAAGCCGCGGAGGAAGTAGATGCCCAAGCCTCGCACCCCCGAGCAGCGCGCCGCGCGCCAGCGCCGGCGCTTCCGCCACGACCTCGCCGACATCAGCCAGCCGCTCTCCGGCGGGGCGATGACCCGTGTCGCACGGCAGCTCACCGACCGCCAGTATCAGCCGCAGCTCGGCGAGCTGGACCGCCAGCAGCAGCAGGCCATCGCCGGCCGCGACCAGCAGCAGGGTTGGGCCGGCGACTACTACGAGGGCGTCAACAAGATCCTCGCCGGTCTCGGCGCCGCACAGGGCACCGCGAACACGCAGTCCCTCGATGCCGCCAACCAGCGACGCGACGCGACGCTGCAGGCGATCGACGACGCATCCTCGGCGATCACCGCCCGCGCCGGAGCCGATCAGGACGTGCGCGGCGGCGGGCTGGGCCAGGAGGCCACGGCGGCGGACCTCGCGCGCCAGGAGGCCGCTGCGCGCGACCGGGCCCAGACCGAAGGGCAGACGGCCGCCGACGCCGCGCAGGGCTATGGCGACGCGCAGGCCGCGTTCCTGCGCAACATCCAGGCGACCACCGCCCAGCGCGGCGGCGAGATTCAGGGCCAGATCGGCGCGTCGGCCAACCAGACGCTCGCCGATCTCGCCGCCCAGCGCCGGCAGCTGCAGACTCAGCGCGGCGAGGACCTCACGAAGAACACGGTCGACCTGCGCCAGAACGAGGTCGAGCGCCTGCTCACGGAGAAGGGCATCAGCTCCGACCTGGCGCAGGCCCAGATCGACGCGAACCTCAAGGCCAAGCAGATCCGCACCTCGGCCGACCTGGCGCGCGCGAAGATGCAGCTGCAGGTTCGCCTTCAGCAGATGGGCATTGACGCCACCCGCGCCAAGCAGATGGCCGACCAGCAGTTCCAGGCCCAGCAGAACGACCTCAACCGCCAGAGTCGCGAGGACATCGCCGCCAACCACGACGCCACAACCACGGCGAACACGCACTACCGGGCCCGCCACTCCGGCGGTGGCGGCGTCTTCTCGCCGAAGGACATCAAGTCCAACAAGGAAGACCGCGATCAGGCCTACGCGCTGGCGACCCGGCTGAAGGCCAACGGCATCTCGCGGGAGGACGCGCTGGCCGGTCTGACCGACAAGCTCGGCGACACACTCGCGCGCGTGGCGGTCGCCGGCATCTACGGCGGCGGCAACGAGCGCAGGCTCGACCACCGTCTGCACGGCCGCTTCGGCATCCACATCCCCGACCGCTACCGGCACGCCGGGTAGGGCCCGTGCAGGCCCCGGAGGTCACGCGCGCGCAGGTCCAGAAGCGCACCCGCAAGCGCGTCCCACCGCCTCCCCCGCCGCCCGCCGCGGCGCTCAAGGCGGTCCGCGACTCCATCGACGGGCGCCGGTCGCCTGCGCCGCCCCCTCCGTCGCGGCAGTTCATCCGCGGTCAGGCGCGCGAGCACTACGCCGAGCAGACGCCGCAGCAGCGCAAGGAGGCGCGCGCCGGCGCGCGCGGCGGTCGCGACCCGGTCTCGCACGCTGTCACGAAGCTGCACGACGACTGGATGCGCTCGAAGGGCTACGTCGACCAGGCGCTGAAGTGGATCAAGGACGGCAGCGGGCCCGTCCCTGAGGGCGACCGCACCGACATCTCTAAGGGCCTGCAGGTCATCCGCCACCTCGGTGACCGCCAGCGCACGGCCAACCGCCACGCGATCGGCGACATGACCGACGCCGCGCTGAAGTTCGGCAAGGCGGTCGCCGACACGACCGACGACACCGCGAAGGTCCTCGAGCACGCGCCCGAGCCGAAGAAGCAGGGCCTCATCGGCGGGGTCATCGACCACATCCCGTCGCCGTTCGGGCCGTCCACGAACGCGGGACTGAGTCTCGCCGGCCAGGTGTCGAGCCGCATCGAGGGCAAGCCGCCGCTGGACCCCGGCCAGCTCAACACCCTCAGGGGCGTCATGGACGCCACGTCGCGCGCGCTCGAGCAGACCAGCCGCGTCAGCTCGGCGTCCGCCGGCGGCGCGCTGGCGCTCAAGCACGGCGACAACGTCCTCAAGGGCGCCGGCGAGGGCTTCGTCAAGAACGACAAGTCCTACACCCAGCTGGCGAAGGAGCTGGGTCTCAAGGGTGTGCCCGCGGCTGTCGCTGGCACGATCGGCGACATCCTGCTGGACCCGACCACCTACCTGTCCTTCGGTGCCAAGACGCCCGCCGAGGCCGCGGAGCTGGCGGCGCGCACGAAGCTCGCCCGCGAGCTGGCGCCCGCGGCGCGCAAGGCGGCGGACGCCGGCAACGAGGCGGAGCTGCGCCGCATCGCCGAGAAGTGGGATCGTGAGATTGAGGCGGCACGCGCATCCGCGTCGCGGCTCGAGAGCGGCACGCGCGGCATCCAGGCGGGCTTCCGGATCCCCGGACTGCACATCCCGAAGATCGCGCACGTCGAAGGGCGCACCGTGGCCACGAGCGGCCGCGCGAGCGCCGCGGCCGCGAAGCGGACGACGGCGCCGCTGGCGCGCAAGGTGCAGCAGTCGCGGCCGGTCAACGAGCTGCTGCGCAAGTTCTCTCCCGCGCAGACCCCCACCGACCTCGACGCTCTCGCGCACCGCGAGTTCCGCCACATCGAGCGCGAGGCCTCGGCGCTGGAGAACAAGCTCGCTCGCGACGGCCGGCAGCTCGGCCGGCTGATCGCCCGCACGACCAAGGGCGGCACGGAGGAGGAGCGCGTCGCGAAGATCCGCCAGGTCAAGGACGCGATCGAGACGGGCACCGTCGACCAGCTGCCCAAGGACCTGCGCAACGTCGCCGAGCACGCGCAGCGCTTCCACGAGACCGTGGCGGCCAAGTACGAGGAGATCACCGGCAAGCCGCTGGACCTCCTCGGCACGGTGCTGAAGAAGGGCGAGGTCGAGGATGCGCTGAAGACCGCGCGCGAGGTGCTGCACGACGCCGCCGGCAAGCTGACGCGCGAGGGCAAGGACTACGCCACGCAGGCCGACCGGCTCGGCCAGCGCATCGCCGTCGACGACGCGAAGCTCGCCGCCCGCATGAGCGAGCGGACGAAGTGGAAGCCCAACCGCGCCGCGCCCGCCGAGTCGCTGCCGCAGGCGCTGCGCAAGTTCGAGCACGCCGCGCTCGCCAACAAGGCCAGCCGCACCCTCGACGACGCCGAGAAGCTCGCCGGCCGCCTTGACGACGTGGGTGTCCCGCGCACCATCGACGAGCAGCAGGCGACCGCCCAGCGGATCGTAAGCAGCCTCTCCGACGTGATGGAGACCGTGCGCGCCGGCGTGCGCACGAACGTTGCCCGCGGCCGCACCAACGACGTGCTGGGCGCCGTGCGCCGCGGCGAGGTCGACAACGGCGAGCTGGCGCGGGCGCTGGCCGACAACGACCGGCTCACCGCCGAGGTGCGCCAGGCGAAGGCCGCCGGCAACCGGCAGGCCGCGCGCGCCGCCGAGGCCAAGCTGCGCCAGGCGCGCGCCGTCATCCGCCGCCACCGCGACGAGATCCACGCCGGGTTCGAGCGCGAGATCGCCGCCCAGCCTGTGCCGCTGCGCGGCAAGGCCGGCCGGCTCGAGGACCAGCTCGACGGCATGATCGCCCGCCTCGCCGAGCCCGCCCCGGTCGGCTACGTGCCGCGTAAGCCGCAGGTGTACGCCGAGGCGATGCTGGACCCGAAGGCGATGCGCAAGGCGCCGCTGGCCGTCCGCTCTCAGGCGCAGGCGGGCCCGGAGATGGCGCGCGTCGACCGGCGCATGGAGTCGGCGATCCGCGAGGACCCCAACGTCCCCGACGAGCTGAAGCCCTCTGACGAGCTGGCGACGCTCGAGGCCAAGTACGGCGCGGTGATGGGCCGCCGGCTGGCGAACCTGTCGATCTACAAGGCGGTCGTGGAGCGCTTCAGCGCGCCGGCGTCCACCCGCGTGCTGCACGAGGCGGAGGGCTCGCGGATCTTCCATGTCGACCGCGACGGCAAGCTGACCGAGGTGCCGAAGGACCGCGAGGCGGAGGTCATCGCCCAGGCGCAGGCCATCGAGGCGCGCGCCGCGGAGGAGGGCGTCGAGCCGGTCTACGAGCACATCGTGGTGCCGGAGGGCATCGCCAAGCAGCTCGACATCCGCGCCGGCCAGCATGGTGAGCGCGGCTACTTCGCCGAGAAGTACGACGCGATGCTGCGCGCGTTCAAGGCCGCCAACACGATCCTGCGCCCCGGCTTCTTCGCCACCTCGGTGCTGGGGAACACGTGGCAGGGCTTCCTCGTGGACGCCGGCCCGGAGGACTTCGCCAACGCCTTCCGCGTGTGGGCGCACCTGCGCAGCACCACCGCCGAGGCCACGAAGCCGGGGTCGAGCCTTATGCGCCGCATCTGGGATGCCGCGTCGCCCAGCGGGCCCGAGATTGTCGACGGCCGGCCCATGACCTTCGGCGACCTCTACGACGAGGCCCTCGAGTACGGCGCGCAGACGGTTGGCTCGCGGATTGGCGACCCGATGGAGCTGTCCCTTGAGCGCCAGGCCCAACGTGAGATCGCCGGCGGCGCCGTTACGCGCGGCGTCGAGTGGCTCAACCAGCTCGCCGAAGACGTCGACGGCGTCACGCGCATGATGCTCTACCGGCGGGCGCGCGTGAAGCTCGGCTACTCGCCGCGCCAGGCGACCGAGTACGTCTTCTCGACGATGATCGACTACGGCGACCTGTCGCCGTTCGAGCGGCGCGTGATGAAGCGCGTCATGCCGTTCTACGTCTACACGTCGCGCAACCTGCCCATCCAGATTCGCCGCCTGCTCGAGCGCCCCGGCAAGCTCGCCACCTTCGAGAAGGTCCGCCAGAACCTCGCCACGGCCGCCGGCCTGCCGCAGGACTGGGAGTCGATGCTCGCCGAGGGCGACCAGGAGCGCATGCCGTTCCCGGTGCCCGGCCTCAAGCTCGCCGGCCACCAGTTCTACGAGTACCTCCGCCTCCCCGTCGAGGACATCAGTCGCCCGCTGCAAGCGCTCGAGGGACCGTCCGGCCTGGCGCGCATGGGCGAGCGCTACGCGGGCGACATGGCACCGTTCATCAAAATGCCGCTCGAGCTGCACTTCAACCGCCGCTTCGACTTCGACCGGCCCATCAGCCTCCCCGGCTCGCCGCCGACGTCCGGCGCGCTCGAGCGCTTCCTCGGCCTTGCCGAGAGCGGCCAGCACACCAACCTCCGCACCGGCGCCCCGTTCCATGGCGCGGATCCGCGCCTGGACTACGCGCTGCGCGCCATCGGCGGCTCGCTCGGCGCCGCGGCGCTGAACTTCGGCAAGGAGACCCCGGACACCTCTGGTGTGCCGGCGCCGCTGCGCACGCTGCTGAGCACCGTCGCCGGCCAGGGCGCCAACGCCCCCGACCCGCTGCAGGCGGTCGCGCTGCCGCAGGTCGGCGAGAAGCTGCAGAACCTCTACGACGAGCGGACTGACCTCAGCCACCGGCCGGGCGGCCAGTACAGCGAGGAGTGGTACCGGCTGCAGCGCAAGATCGACGCCGAGCGGGCGCTGCGTGACGTGGTGCGCGCGGCGATCGGCTACCCCGACGCCAAGAAGAACCTGCCGAAGATGCGCATGGACCGCGTCAACCGGATCCTGTCGAGCCTGAAGACGCCCGCCCAGCTCGCTGCCGAGCACAAGATCCGGGCGATCTTGAACCCCTGAGCGATCGACCCCGTCGCCATCTTCGGATGCTGTGGCGGCTCTCACCCCCGCGCAGCAGCACGTCCTCAACCGGATCCTGAGGATCGGCCGTCGGCGGCACGAGTCGCCCATGGAGATCAAGGCCGCTGTGGAGACCGGCCTGGTCGAGTCCAACCTGCGCAACCTCCCCGGTGGCGACGCTGACAGCCAGGGGTGGCGCCAGGAGCGCGCAAGTCTCTACCCCAATCCGCGCAACCTCAACGCCTCGATCAACCGCTTCTTCGACGAGACGTCAGCCGTCGAAGGGAGGTACCCGTCGGCCGGCGACCTGGCCGCTGCCGTGCAGCGTCCTGCCGCCCAGTATCGCGGTCGGTACGCCGAGCGGTCCGCCGAGGCCGACAAGCTCATCGGCCGCCACGGCGGGGGCGGCCGGTCCCATGGCGGCGGCTCGCTGACGATCGACGTTCCACAGCTCGACCAGTCCTTCGACGCCGAGGGGTTCGAGCGCGCGCGGCGCCGGGCGATCGTCGGCGAGATGATCGCCCGGCACAACCCGAACAGCCTGCTGCTGAAGGCCGGCGCGCTGTCGACGCAGATGCCCAGCATGGGCGACTTCGTGACCTCGAAGGTCACGACGACGAGCGACAAGCTCAAGCTCCCGCCGATCCCCGGCCAGGGGCACGCCGGCAAGGGCCCCGAGGGCGGCCCCGCGGCAGCGGTGGCCGCCGCCGTCCGGCGTCTGGGCATCGGTGAGCAAGGCGGCAACAATCGCGGCCCGAAGGTCGACCGCTGGGAGCAGAAGTACGGGATGCTCGGCCAGCCGTGGTGCGGCATCTTCGTCGGCCTGGCGCTCGAGCACGCCGGCGTCGCCGGCATCACGTCGCGCGTCGCCTCGGTCTCGAACATCGAGCAGGACGCCAAGGCCGGCGCCAACGGCTTCGCCTCCTGGCATTCCCCACAGCACGCGCACGTCGGCGACGCCCTCGTCACCGCCCCCGGCCAGCACGTCGGCCTCGTCGTCGGCGTGCACGACGGCGTCATCGACACGATCGAGGGCAACACGTCGACAGGCAAGGTGGAGCGGCGCAGCCATCGCGCCGATGAGGTCTACGGCGTCGCGAGGCCGGCGTACCGATGAGCGACCTGGTCGTGCACGACGGCGACGCGCTCAGCGAGTCGCAGCTGATCGAGCGCCTCTCGGCGCTGCTGGCCTGCGACGGGTCGGTGCGCATGGCTGTCAAGCGGCTGGCCGAAGACGGCATCGAGGTCGACGTCGCCGAGCTGAAGCGCCTGCGCGAACGCCACGGCGGCATGTACATGGCGCTCGCCGCCGAGCGGTCCCGCGCGCAGGAGGAGGCGATGGCGCAGGAGTACCGCGAGATCGCGCGCCTCACCCAGCGTGCGAGCAAGACGTTCGTCGCCGACCTGCAGGAGACCCTCGACTCCGGCCAGATCCCCTACGAGCTGCAGCGCCAGCTCCCGCAGACGATGCAGGCGCTGGCCAAGCTGATGCAGGTCAGCACCGACAAGCTGCTGTCGATCACCGGTCGGCCGCAGGACGGCGGCACCGGCGACCCGCTGGCGGCGGCTAAGGAGCTGATCGACATGGGCGTCCTGGTCCCTCGGGAGCGCCCGGCCGCTGTGGACTCGACCGCCGAGGAGGCGCCGTGACGCACATCGACCGCGAGGAGGTCGACGCGCGCATCGCCGCGGCGGTCGGCCCGATCCTCAACGAGCTGAAGTGGCAGCGCTGGCTGATCGGCCTGCTCGTCGTCGCCGTGGTGTCACCGAAGCTCGGCGGACCCGACGCGGCGCAGATCGCCCAGGGCCTTGCCGCGCACGTCGTCAGCGCCGTGGCCTAGGTGCCGGTGAGACTTTGCACTACGTAGCCGAGGGCCATCAGCAGCAGGCCGGCCAGCACTATCAGCACCGCCAGGACGCGCTCGAGCTTCTCTCGCATGATCGGGTGACCATACCGGCGCCTGCCACGTCTGTCACCACGCCGCCATCGACGATCGACCAGGCCCCCATCGTCGATGGTATGGCTCGCAAGAAGCTCACCCCCCGCGGCCGCGCGCTGCACTGGCTGACCAAGCACCGCGGCATCGCCGAGGACCCGCCCGGCTCGAACTCCGACCACCGCAAGGACGGCATCGCAGCCGCCCAGCGGCGCCTCGCCAACGGCGCGGCCTTCCTCGACCATGCGCCGTGGTGCGGCGTGTGGGCGGCCAGCGCCCTGCTGCACGCCGGCGTCAAGGGCGTCACCTCGCGCCTGGCGTCCGTGGCGTTCATCGAGGACGACGCGCGCGCCCACCGGGCGCCGTTCCGCGGCTGGGTGCAGGTCGGCGACAAGCGCTGGCGCCGGCGCGTCAAGCGCGGCGACCTCGTCGTCCTGTTCGGCCGCGGCGTCCACGTCGGCACCGTCCGCGCCGTCTTCCTGCGCTGGGTGCTGACCAGCGAGGGGAACACGTCGCCCGGCCGCACCGGCTCGCAGGACAACGGCGGCGTGTCGGCCAACCGCTGGCGCTCGCTGAGCGACGTGCACGGCTTCGCCCTCGTCAAGTACCCGAAGCGCTAGGAGCGCCCATGCCCAAGCCCGACTCGATCAAGGCCGCGGTCGCGGCCGTCGTGACCTTCCTGGTCTCCTCCGGCGTTCTCGACGTCGGGCAGGGCCAGGCGGTCGACGGCATCGTCTCCGGTCTGCTGGTGGTCTACGCCGCCGTGCAGCTGTTCCGCCACCCGAAGGCGGCCGTCTGATGGCTCCCACGACCACCGTCCCCCGCAACGACCTGCAGCGCGTCCTCGACGCCTGCTCGACCGGTCGCGTCGCCGTGACGTTCCTCGACGAGGGCGTGCGGCTCGCCGACTGCCGTCCGGGTGGCCTGGCGCACACGATCCTGCGCCCCGCCGACGAGGACAGCGTGTCGCTGCCGGCGCCCGGCGTGGATGTCGAGCAGCTGCGTGGCACGGAGTCCGCGGCGCCGGTGGTGCCGCCGGCCGCGCCCGACCCGGACGAGGCCGAGGCGGAGGCCGAGCTGCAGGGCCAGGCGCAGGCGCCCGTCCCGCCGGTGCCGCCGGCCGAGCCGACGACGCAGCCGCCTCCGGGCTTCGTCTTCACGACGTCGAGCCCCGACGTCGTGGCTCCCGCCCCCGCACCGTCCCCCGTGCCGCCGGCGGCGCCCGACGCCACCGGCCAGGCCGACCCCGCGAGCTGAGGGCACGCGGCCCGCGGCACTACGCCGCGGGCCGCTCCTCGATCTCCGGCAGCCGGAAGTCCGGCGTCAGCCACTGCTTGGCCGTGGACTTCTCCCCGCGGACCAGCTCCAACTCCGGCCGGTCGGCGGCCTCCGCCAGGAGGATCGCCGACACCGCCACGTCCAGCAGCGCGTTGCGGACCTCCACCATGCGCGCGGCGCGCGCGGGCCCGTGCCCCTGGGCGGCGTAGCGCCGCGCCGCGGCGACCGCGCGCAGCTCGGCGGCCAGGCCGTCGAACGACGCCGCCTGGCCACGCGCCTTGGCGCGCAGCACGCGCTCGCGCAGCCGGCCGTGCGCCTCGACGTGCGCCTCGCAGATCCGCTGGCGCACGCGGTACGAGAACGTCGTCTTCAGGCTCGTGGAGCGGCGGCGCTGCGTGCTGCGGTCGCCGGCCTTCTCCTGCTGCGGTGATGCTGCGGCGCGGTCTCGAGCGAAGTCGGCGCGGGCCTGTCGCTCGGCGGGGTCCAGCGCCCGGCTTTCCGTGATTTTCCCCGCATATCGAGGCTTTCGGGGGGACCCGTTCCTCGATGTGCCCTGCTTGCCCTTCAGTGGCGGGAGAAGGATTCGAACCTTCGAAGGCGTAGCCACCTGATTTACAGTCAGGCCCCTTTGACCGCTCGGGAATCCCGCCAAGCGTCTGCAGATTCTATCGACCCGCACCGCAACCTTGGCGTGCGCCCTAGGGTCTAGGAGCGATGGCCGCACTCGACGCTCCGCCCACCGCGCTCTCGCCCGGCCTCATCGCCGGGCTCGCCGACGACACCCTCGTCGAGCTGATCGCCGCCGGCAGCGACGACGCGTTCGCCGCGCTGGACGCGCGCTACCGCCCGCGGCTCGTGCGCTTCACCCGCGGCTTCGTCAGCGGCGGCACCGCGGACGCCGAAGACGCCGTCCAGGACGCGATGGTGCGCGCGGTCCGCGCCCTGCGCAACGGCAGCCGGCCGGAGGCCGTCGGGCCGTGGCTGCACCGCATCGCGCGCAACTGCGCCCTCGACCTCCAGGCGGCCCGCCGGCGCCACCCGGTCGTCGAGCTCGCCGACCACGCCCACCCGCCCGCCGAGGACGCCCAGGCGACGGTCGAGCGCCGGCTCGGCATGGCCGGCCTGGTCTCCGACGTCGGGCAGCTGCCCGACACCCAGCGCTCGGCGCTCGTCCTGCGCGAGCTCGAGGGCCGCAGCTACACCGACATCGCCGACCGGCTCGAGGTGACCGTGCCGGCCGTCAAGTCGCTGCTGGTGCGGGCGCGGCAGGGCCTCAAGCGCGCTCGCGACGACCGGCGGACCGCCGCGTCGCTGGCCCCCCTGCCGTTCCTGCACCGCCTGGCCGAGCGCGTGAGCGGCCTGTGGGAGCCCGTGGCCGCGGGCGCCGCCCCGAAGGTGGCCTGCGTCGCCGCGCTGGCGGCGGGCGCGATCCCGGTCTCCGGCGCCGTCGAGCACCACCGCCGCGTGCAGGACGGCGCGCGCGCCGCGGCCGCCGCGGCCGCCATGCGCACCGTCTCGGCCACCACGGACGGGCACCCGACGCAGGCTGAGCGACCGGGCGGCTCGGGCGCCGTGGGCGCGGCCGGAGCCGGCATGCCGGCGGCGCTGCGTGACGACTGCGCCGACGGCTCGATCGACGGCCACTTCGCCCGGCGCGTCCTGCTGCACGCCCTGCGCGCCGGCAGCGGCGGCCAGGACGCCGGCGAGTACGGCGGCTGCCGCGACGCGCTGCTGCAGGCCACCGTCACGGGCTGAGCCCGGGGCGCCCGCCCCGCACGGCGCCGCTTAAGGAAAGAGGGGCGCGCTCCCCAGCGCGCCCCTCCTGTGTGAGATGAGAGACACGCTCCCCAGCGCATCTCTCTGACCCCTCTCCTCCTCCGGGAAGAACCCGGAATCTACGAGGCGTCCCTGAGGCGCTGGGCCTCGGGGAGCGACTCGAGCTTTTTGAGCGTGTGGTTCTCGATCTGGCGGATCCGCTCCCGCGTGACGTTGAACGCGCGACCGACCTCCTCCAGGGTACGCGGTCGGCCGCCGGTGAGGCCGAACCGCATCTCGATCACCTCGCGCTCCCGCTGCGGCAGGGCCGCGAGCGCACGATGGACGTTCTCCTTGCGGAGGTTCTCGGCCGCCAGCTCGAACGGCGACTCCGCGGTCTGGTCCTCGACGAAGTCGCCGAGCTCGGACTCCTCCTCGTCGCCGATCGGCTTCTCGAGCGAGATCGGCTGCTGGCTCATGCGGAGGATGTCGCGGACCTCGCGGGCGCTGCACTCCAGCTCCCCGGCGATCTCCTCCGGCGTGGGCTCCCGGCCGAGCGACTGCACGAGCTGGCGCTCGACGTGGACGACCTTGTTGAGCTTCTCGACCATGTGCACCGGGATGCGGATCGTCCGGCCCTTGTCGGCGATCGCACGGGTGACGGCCTGGCGGATCCACCAGGTCGCGTACGTCGAGAACTTGTAGCCGCGCCGGTAGTCGAACTTCTCGACGGCGCGGATGAGGCCCAGCGAGCCCTCTTGGATGAGGTCCAGGAAGGTCAGGCCGCGGCC
The DNA here is from genome assembly GCA_035765735.1 of Baekduia sp. GTDB lineage: Bacteria > Actinomycetota > Thermoleophilia > Solirubrobacterales > Solirubrobacteraceae > Baekduia. The sequence goes on from DASTWY010000029.1 coordinate 26,815, forward strand.
GAGGTAGCCCTTGGCGATGGAGACGACGAGGCGGAGGTTCGCCTCGACCATCTGCTGCTTGGCGTCCATGTCGCCGCGCTCGATGCGCTTGGCGAGGGACACCTCCTGCTCGGCCGTCAACAGCGCCACGCGGCCGATCGACCGCAGGTAGAGGCGCAGCGAGTCCAGGCTCGGCTCGACCGTGAGGTCGATCTCCGGCTTCTTGCGCGTCTCGGCCGGCGTGGGCGCCTGGCGCTCCTCCGCCGCGGCCTCGACGCGGCCGCTCTCGGACGAGACGGGCTTGCCGTCGGCCGAGACGATCGCGATTCCCTGCTCGTCGAGGTGGTGGTGGAGCTCACGCAGCTGCTCCTTGGTGACCTCGACCTCCTCGAGCGTCGCGGTGATCTGCTCGATGGTGAGGAAGCCCCGCTCCTGCCCTTCCGTGATGAGCCCGCGGAGCTCGTCCAGCTCCACGATGGGCGCCTCGTCTGCCAGCAGAACGTCGGTCTTGGTGCTCAACCCGATCCTTGTGGACGTCGTTCCCGGACCGCCACCCTCCGTGCCGGTCCCTCTCTCTTCCCTCTGACCTACGTTGGAACGCACCCGCTGGTGCAAGTGCGGCGGTGCGCCGCATGAGGCTGAGCCGTGATCCTCTTGCGTCCTGGTGACGGAGGAAGCTCGTAGCCGACGTCGGGGATTGTTAGCACACGTTAAACCGGCTGGGAATCCCCAGCAGACGGAAAGTGACCACACGGTCAGTCAGCAGAGCGACCGCTCGTGGTTGGTATGGGCCGGTTCGGGCTCGGACGTCAGGAGCCGGGGAGCTCGGCCGCGCGCCGCCGCTCGGCGGCCTCGCGGAGCATCCGCCGCAGGCCGAAGAAGTAGTCCACGCCCGAGATCACCGTGATCGCGACGGCCACGTAGACGAGCACGTCGACCCAGACCGGCGTCGGGTCGAAGGCGATCAGGCAGAGGATCGCCGCCACCTGCACCATCGTCTTGAGCTTGCCCCAGCCCGCCGCGGGGATGACCACGCCCTGCGACGTCGCCATCGCCCGCGACAGCGTCACCGCCAGCTCGCGGGCGACGATGACCATCGCGACCCAGGCCTGCAGGCGGTCGAGCGACACGAGCGCGAAGAGCGCGGCCACGACCAGCAGCTTGTCGGCGACCGGGTCCATGAGCTTGCCGAACGTCGTCACGCTGTTGCGCGACCGGGCCAGATAGCCGTCGACGAAGTCGGTCAGCGACGCGAGGGCGAAGACGCCGGCCGCCAGCAGGTCGCCGCCGTCGGTCTCGCCCAGCAGGGCGACGACCAGCACCGGGACCAGGAGGATCCGCGCCACGGTCAACACGTTGGGGAGGTTCAGCGGGAGCACGTCCTTCCCAGTATCCCCAAGAAGCGCCGGATCCGACACGGCGGGTCACGCCTCCGGCGACGGCGGCGGCGCGGTGCGCGAGACGCCGGCGCTGGCCGCCACGACGAGCGCCATCGCGCCGAGCTGGCGCGCCGAGAGCGACTGGCCCAGGACGACCAGGCCGGCCAGCGCCGCCACGGCCGGCTCCAGGCTCATGAAGATCCCGAACACGTGGGCGGGCAGCCGCCGCAGCGCCTCGATCTCCAGCGAGTACGGGATCACGCTGCTGAGCAGCGCCACGCCGGCGCCGAGCGCCAGCAGGCCGGGATGCAGCAGCGCGGAGCCGGCCTCGGCGATGCCGGGCCCCAGCGGCACGAGGGCGGCGAGCACCATCGCGATGGCCAGGCCGTCCATGCGGGGGAACGCACGGCCCACGCGCTGGGCGATGAGGATGTACGCCGCCCAGCACGCCCCCGCGACCAGCGCCAGCGCCAGGCCGAGCCCGTCGATCGCGTGGACGCCCGTGGCGCCGATGCCCGACAGCAGGACGATGCCGGCCGCGGCCAGCGCCGCCCACAGGAGATCCAGGCGCCGGTGCGACGTCGCGACGGCGACGCCGAGCGGCCCGGCGAACTCGACCGTCACGGCGACGCCGAGCGGCAGCCGGTCCAGCGCCTCGTAGAAGGCGAGGTTCATCGTCCCGAGCGCGATCCCGAACGCGGCGGCGAGCCGCAGCGCTCCGGGCGCCCGGCCGCGCAGCGACGGCCGGGCCACGGCGACCAGGACCAGCGCCGCGAAGATCAGCCGCAGCGTCGACGCCCCGGCCGGCCCGAGGTCGTCGAACATCGTCGCCGCCAGCGCGGCGCCGAACTGGACCGAGCCGATGCCGGTCAGGACGAGGCCGATCGGCGGCACGCGATCCAGGACCGGCGGCTCCTTGGAAGCCACCGCGGACACGCCACGACGGTAGCCGCCGCCGTCCTACCGTGTCGCCCATGGACACGCGAACCCTCGGACCGCTGACCGTCTCCGCCCTCGGGCTGGGCTGCATGGGGATGTCGGACTTCTACGGCGGGCGCGACGACGACGAGTCGATCGCGACCATCCACCGCGCGCTGGAGCTGGGCGTCACGCTGCTGGACACCTCCGACATGTACGGGCCGTACACCAACGAGGAGCTGGTGGGCCGGGCGATCGCCGACCGCCGCGACCAGGTCGTGCTCGCCACGAAGTTCGGCATCGTCCGCGACCCCGACGACCCCACCCGGCGAGGCGTGAACGGCCGGCCCGAGTACGTCCGCGAGAGCATCGAGGGCTCGCTGCGCCGCCTCGGCGTCGACCACGTCGACCTCTACTACCAGCACCGCGTCGACCCGGACACCCCGATCGAGGAGACCGTCGGCGCGATGGCCGAGCTGGTCGCCGAGGGCAAGGTCCGCGCGCTCGGGCTCTCGGAGGCCGGCCCCGACACGATCCGCCGCGCGCACGCCGTCCATCCGATCGCCGCCGTGCAGACGGAGTACTCGCTCTGGTCGCGGGACGTCGAGGACGACGTGCTCCCGACGCTGCGCGAGCTCGGCATCGGCCTCGTGGCGTACTCGCCGCTGGGCCGCGGGTTCCTGACGGGGTCGATCAAGCGGATCGAGGACCTGGAGCCCGACGACTACCGCCGCTTCTCGCCCCGCTTCCAGGGCGAGAACTTCCAGCGGAACCTCGACCTCGTCGCGGTGGTGGAGCGCCTCGCGGAGCGCAAGGGCTGCACGCCGGCCCAGCTCGGGCTGGCGTGGGCGCTCGCGCAGGGCGACGACATCGTCCCGATCCCCGGCACCAAGCGCCGTGCGCGGCTCGAGGAGAACGCCGGCGCCGTCGACGTCGCCCTGACCGAGGACGAGCGCCGCGAGATCGCCGACGCCCTGCCGCAGGCGGCCGGCGGGCGCTACACCGACGAGATGATGCGGCTCATCGGCCGCTGACGCCTCAGTTCGCCAGCGCGACGGGGAACGGGCGGAAGCCCGGGTGCCGGGTGGGATCGACGATCAGCAGGTCCACCCGGCACGACGCCCGCCAGCGCAGCTCCCGCGCGAGCGCGGCCCAGCCGGCCGGCACGACGATCAGGTCGGCGTCGTGCTCGCTGGCCACCGCGCACAGCGCCGCCACCAGCCCGCAGCGGCGGACGTGGCCCGTGACGGTGAGGCCGGCCGCGCCGAGCGAGCCCTGCACGTCGGCCAGCACGGCGTCGACCTCCGCGCGGAGTCCGAGCGTCCGCGCGAGCTCCTGCGCGGGCGCGCCCGGCGGCTCCCAGGCCGCCACCACGTGCACGGTTCCGCGACGGGCCTCGGCGACGGCGCCCGCGTACCAGGCGGCCGCTTCGGCGGCAGGCGATCCGTCGGCGGGGACGACGATGTTGACGGTCATGCGGGGAGGCCTCCGGCGGCTCGGGTTCACCCTCCCTGGCGTTCGTCGCGACGGAACGTCGTTCCCCGGATCGGGTGACCACCGAGGCGGGCGGGTGCCGGCGCGACAGGTTGTGCGCCCCGTGGCGCTGCACTACGGTGCACCGCTCTCATGGGGATGAGCGAGCGTCGGCGGGTGGCGATCCTGGGCGGCGGCGCGGGCAGCCTGACGGCCGCGTTCGAGCTGACGGCGACCCCGGCCCTGCGCGAGCGCTACGAGGTGACCGTGCACCAGCTCGGCTGGCGCCTCGGCGGCAAGGGCGCCAGCGGCCGGCGGCCGGTCGGGGATCCCGAGCGCCCGGCCCAGCGCATCGAGGAGCACGGGCTCCACGTCTGGTTCGGCTTCTACGAGAACGCCTTCGACGTCATGCGCCGCGCGTACGAGGAGCTCGACCGCCCGGAGGGCGCGGCGCTGCGCACCTGGCAGGACGCCTTCCACCGGACCGACGAGGTCGTGCTGCTCGACGACACGACCGGCGCCTGGCGCCCGATGCGGTTCCGCTTCCCGCGCAACGACGGCGTGCCCGGCATCCCGAGCACGGCGCCGACGCTGCACCACCTGCTGCGCGACGCGCTGCACACGCTGCGCCGGGTCGAGCCGCCCGAGGGCGCGCCGATGCTGCTCAAGGCCTTCGACACGGCCGTCGACGGGCTGCTCGCCGCGCTGGAGTCGTTCCTCGGCGGCGACGACGGGGAGCTCGACCTCGGCGACGTGCTGGAGGGCGTGCTGCGGCTCACCGACCCGCTGCTCCACCTCGGCGGCGAGGACGGCCGCGAGCCCGTCGTCTGCCGGCTGCTGCGCCGCCTGCGCGACCTCGTCTGGCACGCGACGAAGGGCGACCGCTACGCGATGACGTTCGACCTCGTCGCGACGGTCTTCCGCGGCATCCTCCGCGACGGGCTCGACGACCGCGGGTTCGGCGCGGCCGACGACGAGGAGCTGACCGCCTGGCTGGCGCGCCACGAGGCCCAGCCCGAGACGCTGGCGTCCTCGCCGATCCTGCGCGCCTTCTACCAGCTGTGCTTCGCCTATGCCGAGGGCGACCGCGACCGCCCGGCCCTCGCGGCCGGCAAGGCGCTGCAGGCGATGCTGCGCATGTGCCTCTGCTACCGCGGCTCGATCATGTGGAAGATGCAGGCCGGCATGGGCGACGCGATCTTCGCCCCGCTGTACGAGGTCCTGCGGGCGCGGGGCGTGCGCTTCCGCTTCTTCTCCGAGGTGACCGGGCTCGGGCTCTCGCCGGACGGCGCCCTCGTGGACCGCGTCGAGCTGCGCGAGCAGGCCCGCGTGCGCGGCGACGGCGAGTACGCGCCGCTGATCGCCGATCCGGGCGGGCTGCCGTGCTGGCCGGCCGCGCCGCGCTGGGAGCAGCTCGAGGACAGCGACGCGCTGCGCGCGGCAGAGGTCGACTTCGAGGCCGGCGGCCCGACGCCGGCGGCCACCGCGCGCACGCTGCGCCGCGGCGAGGACTTCGACGACGTCGTGCTCGGCATCTCGATCGGGTCCCTGCCGGGGATCTGCGGCGAGCTCGCCGCCCGCCACGAGCGCTTCGCGACGATGCTCGCGCGCGTGCCGACCGTCGCCACGCAGGCGCTCCAGGTCTGGCTGTCGCCCGACCCCGAGCAGCTGGGCGTCGATCCGCCGGGGATGGTCTCCGGCGCCTACGTGCCGCCGCTGGACACGCTGTGCGACATGACGCACCTGCTGCCGCGCGAGGGGTGGCCGGCCGGTGCCGGCGTCCGCTCGATCGCCTACCTGTGCGGCACGATGCCCGACGTCGCGGGCGAGACGCAGGCCGAGGCCGACGCGCGGGCGTACGCCGGCGCGCTGGAGCACCTGCGGCGCGACGCCCTCGTGCTGTGGCCCGGGGCGGCGTGCGGAGACAGGGGCCACGAGGGTGCCGGCTTCGACTGGTCGCTCCTGCACGACCCCGAGGGCCGCGAGGGCGAGGAGCGGCTGCGGGCCCAGTACTGGCGCGCCAACGTGCGCGGCAGCGAGCGCTACGTGCTGACGCCGCCCGGCTCGGTCGCGCACCGACTGCGCGCCGACGAGTCCGGCTGCGCCAACCTCGTGCTCGCCGGCGACTGGACGCGCAACGGCATCTGCGGGGGCAGCGTGGAGGCGGCCGTGACCTCGGGCAAGCTCGCCGCCCGCGCGCTGAGCGGCAGCCCGGCGGTGGTCCCGGGAACCGACGGATGGCTGGAGGCAGGTTGAGCGACGAGGAGCGGCCCGCGTACGTGGAGTTCGGGGGACTGGCCTCCGCGCCCGGCCCGCTGGCCTGCGACGACACCACCCTCTACGTCTTCGCGCTGCGCGCCGACGGCGACCGCCTGGCGGCGCTGTGCCGGCGCGTGTTCGCCGAGCCGACCGGCGGCGCGGTCGACTTCCGCCCGCTCGGCGACCACGTCGTGGTCACCTTCGGCGTCGTCGGCGCGATCCGCCCGGCGCTGGAGCCGTGGCACTCGATGGGCGCGGTGCGCGAGCCGCAGGTCGGCTTCTGGATCCCCGGCGCGCGCGTCGCGCACGAGCACGGCCACGCGGTCGCGCGGGATTTCGGCATGTTCTGCGCGGCGATGATGCTCGACAACCCCATCTCGCTGCTGTCGGGCCGCGAGGACTACGGCTACCCCAAGACGATGGGCTGGTCGGCGATGCCCGGCGACGACCGGTCGGCGCCGTTCACGCTCGACGTCTTCGGCATGGACTACGGCGCCGGCGAGCAGCCGCGCCGCCGGCCGCTGCTGGAGCTGGCGCCCGTGGGCGACGAGCTGTCGGAGGCCGAGCTGGCGCTGGACGACATCGTGGCCGTCGGCCGGTGGCTGCGCGAGGCGCTCTTCGACGGGCCGGACGGCATGGAGCTGGGGCTGCGCTTCGCCGTGGACTTCGCCGGCGACCTGCGCGACCATCGCGTCGACCAGCTCTTCCTCAAGCAGGTGCGGGCGACCGACGACGGGCGCCGGGCGGACCTCCAGCAGGTGGTCGTGGCGCCGGCGATCACGCGGAACGTGCGGGCCCGGCAGCTGCGCCACCACTACGACCTGCGCCTCCACCACCTCGACAGCCACCCGCTGCACGAGGAGCTCGGCATCGCCGACCAGCGCGTGACGCTGGCGCTCCGGCTCGACATCGACTTCCTCATCGAGACCGGCCGGGTGCTGTGGCCCGGCGCGCCTACCGCTGGACGGTGACCTGCCAGGCATCCGGCCCCGCGGGGCCGGGCTGGTAGACGCAGAACAGCCCGGTGCGCACGCTGCGCTCGAGGTGGTGGCCGAGCCGCGGGTCGTGCTCGGCGATCGCCTTCACGGCGCCGCGGATCGCCCGGGTGACGTTCACGCGCGCGCGCTCGGCGGCGCTGCCCGCACGGCGGTCGCGCCCGCCGAGGCCCACCGCCCGCGCCAGCTCGGCGGCGAGGAACTCGCGCTCCTCGCGCAGCCGCGCCGCGCGCTCCACGTCGTTGAAGCGCTCGGCCTCCTCGAGGTCGTCCTCGAGCGCGGCGAGGCGCTCGCGGTAGGCCGCCTTGGCCGCGTCGTCGAGCAGCTCCCCGGCGTCGCCGCCGTCGGAGATCACGGCGCCCTCCGCGGCGGTCGGCGCCGGCCCGGCGCTGCCGCGTGCGGCTCCGGCCCCCGCCGGCCCGTGGACGAGGTCGAGCGCGTGGATCTCCGCGTCGGGCCGCTCGAGCAGCGCGGCGAGGTACTGCAGGCCCTTGCGGTCCTTCAGCCGCACGACGGAGCCGTCGGCGCCGCGGACCGCCCAGATCTCGCCCTCGAGGCGCAGCGTGGCCCGGGGCCCCGGGGCGGCCGGCTCCTCGGGCCGGGCGTCGCGGCGGCCGTTGGTGGTGGCGGCACGAGGGGGCGCCGGCGCTCCGCCGGGCGGCTTGGTCGCCAGCTCGATCGGCAGCGCGCCGATCGCCTGCTCGAACCCGAGCAGCCCCGCGGCGCGGCGCGCCAGCGTCGCGGAGCCCAGCCGCTGCGCGGCTGTCGCGGCACGCTCGAGCAGGGCGCGGCCGCGCTCGCGGTCGTCGGAACGGTCGCGCTGGAGCAGCAGCCGCGCCAGCGCCAGCTCCGTCCGCGCCGCCCAGATCGGGGCGCGCAGCGCGGCGTTGAGCTCGGCCGCGCGCCGCAGGTGCTCCTCCGCCTCGTCGTGGCGGCCGAGCACGGCCGCGAGCGCGCCGAGGTGGTGGTCGACGGTGCCCCACGCGCTGATGCCGCTGAAGACGACCTGGCCCGCGCACGGGACCAGCAGCGCGTGCAGGGTCTCGGCGGCCACCCGGTGCTGCAGGTGCGCGGCGACCTCCGCGTAGATGGCCAGGCCCGGCAGCCAGGTCACGTCCGGCGGCAGCTCGGAGAACCCCGTGGCGGCCTCGTGGGCCAGCAGGCGCCGCGCCTCGTCGTCGAGGTCGCCCTCGCAGCAGGCCAGCGCCAGCACCGCGCGGAAGGCGGGGATGCCAGGGTTGTCGGACACGACCTGGGCGATCAGCGGCTGCAGCTCGGCCAGCCGGCCCTGCTCGTAGCGGATGTTCGTCAGCTGGCTGGTGAAGAACGGCAGGGCATCGGGCTGGGCCGAGGCGGTGGCGATCTCCAGGGCCTGATGGGCGTGCTGCTCGGCCTCCTCGAGGCGGCCGGCGATGATCTCGAGGTTGCCGCGGTCGTAGGTCGCCAGCCAGCGCATCGTCGGCTGGCGGAGGCGCTCGGCGAGCGCCGCCTCGTGCTCGACGTCCCGCCAGGCGTCGGCGACGCGGCCGGCCTCCACCGCGGCGGCGGCGCGCCAGTGGACGGCGTGGAACTCGGCCACGGGGCCCCCGGACCGGCGCGCGGCGGCGACGTTCTCCTCGCTGTTGGCCAGCCGCTCCTCCAGCGTCTCCGGGAGCCACAGCGTGACGAAGCGCAGGCTCAGCACGCGGCTCAGGGCGTCGGCGTCGTCGAGCCGGCGGGCGAGGGCCAGGGCCTCGTCGCTGAGCGCGACGCGGCGCGAGCGGTCGGCCGGCGAGAAGGCCAGCTCTGCGGCGAGCGTGGCCAGCAGGACCGCGCGGTCGGCGCCGTCGTCGGGCCCGACGGCGACGAGCGCGTCCTCGAGCGCGGCGAGGCGCTCGTCGTCGACCACGCCCGACGCGCTGACGAAGCCGCGGCTGTTGGCCAGCACCGCGCGCACGAGCCGCGGCCCGTCGCCCAGCCGGCGCGCGAGCGCGGCCGCCTCGAGCAGCGTCGTCCGGAACTCGGAGTCGCCCGCCTGCCGCTCGGCGTCGCCGAGCCCGATGAGCAGCTCGCAGCGCGTGACGTCGTCCTCCCCGCCGAGCTGGCCGTGCAGCTCCAGCGCCTGCCGGAACCAGCGCACGCCGTCGTCCGGGTCCAGCTGCGAGCACGCGTGCCGGGCGGCGAGCGTCGTCCAGTGCAGCGCCCGGGTGAGATCGCCCGGCTCGGCGTTGAGCCAGTGCCGTGCCAGCTCGGACGCCCGCCCGTCGGGGGGCGCCGACGCGGGCCGGACCGCGGCCGGGCCGGTCCCGGAGCGGGCGGCGACGGCCTCCTCCAGCGCGTCGGCGGCGCGCCGGTGCAGGCGCCCCCGGCGCGCCGCGCCCAGGCCGTCGTAGAGCGCCGTGACGATCAGCGCGTGCGCGAACGCCCAGGGCTCGCCGGGACGCCGGGGCGCGACGGCCAGCCCGGCCTCCGCGGCGGCATCGGCGGCCTCGGCGGCCAGCTCCGGGCCCCGCTCGCCGTCGAGCATGCGGCCCAGGAGCGTGAGGTCGAACTCCGCTCCCAGGACGGCGGCGGCGGCCAGCGCCTCGCGGCGCTCGGCGCCGAGCCGGCCGAGGCGGCGGTCGAGCACGTCGCGGACGCTGCCCGGGACCGCAGCAGCGAGCAGGTCGGCCGCCGGCGGCAGGGCTCCGGACCCGGCGTCGTCCGCCGCGCCCTCGGCGTGGTGGCGCAGGATCTCGGTGACGAAGAAGGCGTTGCCCGACGTGCGGCGCCGGAGCGCCTCGGCGGCGTCCAGCGCCGCCGGGTCGAGCTCCTGCCCCGTGGCGTCCCGCGCCAGCTCGGCGACCGCGCGCGCGGGAAGCCCCTCGAGGTCGAGGCGGGTGACGTCCGGCTCGCGCCGGAGGTCCGCGAGCACCCGGGCGAGCGGATGGCCGTCGTCGAGCTCGGTGGTGCGGAACGTGCCCAGGATCGTGAGCCGCAGCCGCGGGTCGCCGGCGGCGAGGTGCCGCAGCAGCTGCAGGGTGGGCGCGTCGGCCCACTGGATGTCGTCCAGGAACAGGAGCACGGGACGCTGCTCCTGCTCGGCCTCGAGCAGGCCGCACACCGCGCTGAACAGGACGTAGCGCTCGGCGTCGCCGTCGCCCGCGCGCGGCGGCGGCACGTCGGGCAATCGGCGGGCGAGCGCGCCCACCAGGCGCGACAGCTCACCGCCGTGCTCGACGACATGGCGCTCGAGCATCCCCGGCGCGGCGTGCTCGACCAGGTGCCCGAGCGCCTCGACGAACGGCTGGTACGGCATGCGGAGGTCCTCGTCGCAGCGGCCCTGGAGCACCGTGGCGCCGCGCGCGTGGGCCGACACGGCCAGCTCGCGCGCCAGGCGCGTCTTGCCGATGCCGGGCTCGCCGCCGAGCAGGATGACCTGGCGGCGCCCGCGCGCGGCCCGCGCCAGCAGCGGCTCGAGCCGCTCGAGCTCGCGGGCGCGGCCGACGAACGCCTCCGGCCGCACGACCTCGAGACGGGCTGGCAGCGGCAGGGCCGGCGCCGGCAGCGGCTCCCAGCGCACCTCCGCGGCGGCGTGCGGACCGCCGAGCCGGCGGGGCTCGCTCACCGCGACGCCGGCCGCGCGCAGCGCCTCCCACACCTCCAGGTCGACGAGGATCTGCCCCGCGCCGGCGAGCGCGCGCAGGCGCTGCCCCGCCTCGGGCTCCGCGCTGAGCGCGACGCGCAGCACCCCGGGCTCGGCGGCCGTGCGGTTGTCGGCCTCGATGCGCTGCTGGAGGTCGATGGCGCACGCCGCCGCATCGGACGCGTCGGCGAAGTCGGCCTCGACGAGATCGCCCTCCTGGCGCAGCGCCGTGGCGCCGGCCAGCGCGGCGCGCACGACGGCCACCGGCCGCGCGTGGCCGGGTGTGCCGCCGGTGAGCACCGCTGAAAAGTGCACCGCGTTGGGCTGTCGCGCTCGCTCCCCCATGTCCCCGGCCCGCTTGGAGGCCTCCTGTGCCTGCCATCATGACGGAGCCGGGGACCATGGGAGCTTGCGCGGCTCGGAGGAGGTGATCCTGGCCGGTCCGTGGCCTGACCGGTGCGCGTCATCCCCGCCACTCACCGGTGCCGCGTTCTGTCGTCCTTCACCCCGACGGCGTGAGGTCCGGGGGAACGCCGTTCAGCGCGCCTGAACGGGTGCGACACGACCCCACCCGCTCGTACGGGGGCCTCGCGCGCGGGGGCGCGCGCTCCGGCTCGCTAGATTGCGCTCATGCCCCTCGTCCCCATGGTGATCGAGCGCACGGCGCGCGGCGAGCGCGAGTACGACATCTACTCGCGGCTGCTCAACGAGCGCATCATCTTCCTCGGCCAGCCCGTCGACGACCAGATCGCCAACCTGGTGGTCGCCCAGCTGCTGCACCTCGAGTCGGCCGACCCCGACAAGGACATCTCGATCTACATCAACTCCCCAGGCGGCTCGATCTACGCCGGCCTGGCGATCTACGACACGATGCAGTTCATCAAGCCGGACGTGTCGACGATCTGCGTCGGCATCGCGATGTCGATGGGCTCGCTGCTGCTCATGGGCGGCGCCAAGGGCAAGCGCTTCTCGCTGCCCAACAGCCGGATCCTGATCCACCAGCCGTCGGCCGGCTTCGAGGGCCAGTCCTCCGACATCGAGATCCACGCGCGCGAGATCATCAAGACGCGGCAGCGGATCGACGAGATCTACGCGCACCACACCGGGCAGTCGATCGAGCAGGTCCACAAGGACATGGAGCGCGACCGCTTCTTCAAGCCCGACGAGGCCGTCGAGTACGGCCTCATCGACCGCGTCATCGAGAAGCACTAGCGGGCCGCGCGCGCGGGTACCGCCCGCGCGTGGCCACACCCACCCGCACCCCGTCGCCGCCCGCGCGGCTGCAGCGCAGCGAGCGCGTCGCCGTCGGGGTGGTGGCCGTGTTCACCACGCTCGCCGGCCTGGCGCACTACGCCGGCTGGGCGCCCCTGCTGGCGTTCGCGCTCGCCGCCGTGGCGCTCGCCGGGCTGGCGCACGTGGTGAGCTTCGCCACCGAGCAGGTGGGCCGCCGCTTCGGGCCCGGCGTGACCGGGCTGATGCAGTCGACGCTCGGCAACCTGCCCGAGCTGTTCGTCGTGATCTTCGCCCTGCGCGCCGGCGAGGTCGTGGTGGCGCAGACGTCGATCATCGGGTCGCTGTTCGCCAACGCGCTGCTCGTCCTCGGCCTCGTGATCGTCGTCGGGGCGCGGGCCGCGGACGCGACCACGATGACCTTCCGCAAGCGGCTGCCGAACGACACGGCCACGCTCATGCTGGTCACCGTGTTCATCATCGTGGTGGTCGGCCAGTCGCTGCACGAGCAGGATCCGGCCAGCCACCACGTGCGCACCATCTCGGCCGTGGCCGCGGTGGCGCTGCTGGCCGTCTACCTGGCGTGGGTGATCCCGTACGTCCGCGGCGACCGAGCCGCGGACGGCGACGCCGGTGCGCCGACGGCCGAGCTGCAGGACGAAGCCCCCGCCGGCGTGCCCCTGCGCGTCTCGCTGGCGCTGCTGGCCGCCGCCGGCGCCGGCGCCGCGTTCGTCTCGGACTGGTTCGTCGCCGGCCTGCGGCCGACGATCGACCAGCTCGGGATCTCGGAGGCGTTCGCCGGGATCGTCATCGTGGCGATCGCCGGCAACGCGGTGGAGAACGTGGCCGGCCTGGTGCTGGCGCACAAGGGCCAGGCCGACCTGGCCATCAGCGTGGTCAAGAACTCCGTCGCGCAGATCGCGGCGTTCCTCTTCCCCGTGCTCGTGCTGGTGTCGCTGCTGTTCGCGCACCAGCTGACCTTCGCGCTCTCGCCCGTCTACACGGGCGCGCTGCTGGTCTCCGCGCTGGCGGTCTGGCAGATCACCGGCGACGGCGAGGCCGCCGCCTTCGAGGGCTGGGCGCTGGTGGCGCTCTACGTGGTGCTCGCCGCGCTGACGCTCTACGAGTGACGGCAGGCCGCCGGCCGCGCGTGCTGGCGCAGGACGCGCTCGAACGCCTTCGGCCGCGCGGTCATCACGCCGTCGACGCAGTCGTCGATCAGCGTGCGCCAGATCGCCGGCGACTCGCCGTCGTCGCTGAGCCACGTGTGCCAGGCGTAGCCGGCGTCGTGGGCGCGGGCGACGTTGTCCGCCGTGGTGATCTGCAGGGTCTGGCCGTTGAGCTCGTAGGTGATGGGCAGCTGGAAGGCGACGACGCCGTCGCCCGGCGACGCGTTGCCCAGCAGGAACGCGGCCGACCCGCCGATGCCCGGCGCGACCGGCACCTGCGGCACCCGCTCGTGGAAGCGGTCGACGGCCTCCTGCTTGAACGAGACGACGATCAGGTCGCGGCGCTTGGTGTGGCGCAGCAGCTTGGCCAGGACGTCGGCGTTCTGGAGGTACTCGTCGAGCGCCTCGGCCGTCGTGCGGCCCTTGATCTCGATGTTGATCGGCGTGTGGGGGAACGCGTGCAGGACCTGGCGCAGCGTCGGGACGCGGAAGTCGCTGCGGTGGAAGCCCTTGGGCGGGCGCCGCTTGCCGGTCGCCACGCCGCGCCAGCGATAGGCCGTGCGCGGGCGGTCGTGGCGGTAGGCGTCGTCGCCGGGCGAGAACCAGTACGCGCCGTCGAGCCGGCGGATCTGGCGCAGCGTGTGCGAGGCGATCGTGCCGTGGCCGCTGGTGGTGCGGTCCAGGGTCGTGTCGTGCATGACCACGACCTTGTCGTCCTTCGTCACCCCGATGTCGAGCTCGAGCATGTCCGCGCCCGCCTTCATCGCCTGGCGGAACGCGAACATCGTGTTCGACGGGAACTCGTCCTCGCCGCCCTGGTGGGCGATGTTCAGGGGCCGGGTCCGCTCGATCCACGGGTTGGCCGCCTGGGCCGCGGCCGGCACGGCCAGGGCCGCGGCGGCGAGCGCCGGGACGGCGGGGAGCAGACGGGACAGAAAAGAGGCGCGCATCGCGCCCGAGCTTAGGCCACGCGGTGCTCGATGGCGCCGAGTCGGTCGATCTCGATGCGCACCGTGTCCCCCGGCTGCAGGAACTGCGGCGGGTCGAGTGCCATGCCGACGCCCGACGGCGTGCCGGTGAGGATGAGGTCGCCGGGCTCCAGCGTGCAGGTCTCGCGCAGGAACGCCACCACGTCGGCGGGGCTGAAGATGAGGTCCGCCGTGGGCGAGTCCTGGCGCAGCTCGCCGTTGACCCACGTCCGCAGGCGCAGCGCCAGCGGGTCACCGACCTCGTCGGCCGTGGTGATCCACGGGCCATAGGGGCACGAGCCGTCGAAGCCCTTGGCGCGGGTCCACTGCGGCTCGCGCTTCTGGAGGTCGCGGGCGCTGACGTCGTCGGCGACGGCGTAGCCGACGATCTCGCCGCCCGCGCCGATGACGGCGGCCAGCTCGCCCTCGTAGTCGAGGCGGCGGACCACCGCCGGGCAGCGGACGTCGTCGCCGGGCGCGGCCGCGCTGGTCGGCAGCTTCATGAAGATGATCGGGCGCTCGGGCAGGTCGCGACCGGTCTCGGCGGCGTGCGCGGCGTAGTTGAGCCCGACGCCGAAGATCGCGCGCGGTCGCGCGACCGGGGCCAGCAGCCGGACGTCCGCGAGCGCGTGCTCGGCCCCGGCGGCGAGCGTGCGGTCGCCGGAGGCGAGGCGGTCGAGCACGGTGGAGCCGTCGTTGAAGGCGACGACCGCGTCGCCGCGGACCTCGCCGGCGAGCGGCGCCTCGGCGCCGGAGGGCAGGAACGTCGCGAGCTTCATGGCGGGCCGGACCTTAGCGGCGCGCCGGGGCCGAGGGCTCAGGCGGCGCGCCGGGCGCCAGCGCCGCGGCGGGTGCCCGTGGGCTGCGGCCTGCGGCGGCCCGCGCGCGGGCACGCCACCCACGCCGCGCGGCGCAGGAAGCGCTCGAGCGCCTCCGGACGCTCCCGCTGCGGGTGGTGGCCCATCTGCTGCCAGACCTCGACGGTGGCCTGTGGCAGCGCACGCACGAGGGCGTCGGCGTGCCCCAGCGGGACGAGCGCGTCGCGCGCGCCCCACAGCACGGAGACGGGGCCCTCGAACGCGACGCGCCGCGCGTGGAAGCCCGCGCGGGCATGGCCAGCGTGGGCGACGGCCTCGATCGCCATCCGCGGACCGCGGCCGCCGCGCAGGGCGGTGCGCCGCACCCGCGAGACCAGCTCGGCCGGCGGGAGCCGCCGGTGAGCGACGAGCGTCGAGTAGGCGGCCGTCACGACCAGCGGGTTCATCAGGCCGAGCGGGATCGCCGCCTGGGTCAGCGCGGCCACGCCGGGGCGCGCCGCGAAGTCGGCCAGCCCGATCGGGCCGAAGCCGGCCGGGGCCAGCAGCGCCAGGCTGTCGACCGCCGCCGAGCGCTCGGCCACCGCCACGGCGACGGCGCCGCCGAGCGAGTGGCCGACCAGCGTCGCGTGCACGATGCCCAGCTCGGCCAGGCCCGCGGCGACGTCGTCGGCGAAGTCGGCGATCCGCGGCCGGGTCGGCAGCGACGAGCCGCCGAAGCCGGGCAGGTCCACCGCCACGCACGGGTGGCCCAGGCGCTCCATGACGCGGGTCCATCCGGTCGAGTCGTCCAGGAGCCCGTGCAGCAGGACCACGGGCCTGCCGCGCCCGGGAGACCGTCGCACGCAGAGGCGGCGGCCGTCGGGGAGGGACACGTCGAGCCGTTCGTAGGTGGACATCCCACACCCGTCATCGACGCGTCCGGCACCGGCTTCAGCGCCGGTGCCGATCCTGCGCGGGGCCGGCTACGGGGTGCGGGCCGCGCGGCGCTGGCGGCGCCGCTGGGCCGCCGCGGCGCGGCGGCGATCGGCCGGGCTGGCCGTCGTCTCGGTCTCGGCGCGGTGCTTGGCCCACTTCGCGCGCTCCGCGTCGGTCATCTTGCGGATCACCAGATCGCCGTTGTCGACCTGGTCCTTGATCCGCTCGAGCTTGGCCTCGCGAGCGGCCTGGTCGCGCTCTCGCTGCGTCTTCGCCATAGCCCACAGGGTACCCCGCCGGACACGGCACTATCAGACGTGGTCGCCGTCGTGCACCCCGAGCGTCCCCGCGCGCCGTGTCCGCAAGCGATCCTCAAGTTCCCGGGGCGGCTGCCGAGCGACCAGGTGATGAGCCTGGCCGCGACCGGACCGGAGGAGCGCGTGCGCGTCCTGGTCCCGCGCGTGACCACGGTCGAGGCGCTCGTCGTGCGCGCCGTCACCGGCGCCGCGGAGCTGGCCCTCGTGGGGCCCTCCCCCGTGCCGCCGCGCTTCCTGCACCGCCGCCGGGCGACGATCGTCCCGCTGGCCGGCGACCGGCGGGTCGACGGCACGCTGCTCGCCGTGCCGGGCATGCATGGCCGCGTGCGCGACGACCTGCTGCACTTCCTCCAAGCGGTCGTGCCGCTGGCGCCGCCCCGGCCGCCGCAGCGGCGCGACCACCACCGGATCGAGCTGGTGCGCCCCGTGGCGATGGTGCCAGAGGGCTTCCGCGTCGGCTGGCTCAACGGCTGGACGCGCAACGTCAGCGCCGGCGGCGTGCTGGTGGCCGGCGCCGATCCGCTGCACCACGGCGACCGCCTGCGGCTGCGCTTCGAGCTCGACGCCGAGGACGACCTCCTCGACGTGCTGGCGCGCGTCGTCCGCGCCGACGACGACTGGGGCCTGCGCGGCCTGCGGCTCGAGGGCCTCGACGAGCGCGAGCGCGAGCGGATCGTGCGCTTCGTCTTCGCCCGCCAGCGCGAGGCGCTGGCGCGGCTGCGCGCGACGGCGGGGTAGCCCCCGAGGCCTCCACGCCTCCCCGGGGGCGAGGAAGGGGCGGCGGTCGACCCGTACCCTGCCCGGTGATGCACTTCGCCCTCGACATCCTGGCCGCCGCGGGCGGCGGCACCGGCGGCTACGGCGGCGGTGGCGGCGGCGGGTTCTCGGGCGGCGGCGGCTACGTCGGCGGCGGGGGCAGCGGCGGCGGCGCCGGAATCTTCCTGGTCGTGGCGCTCGTCGTCCTGGTGTTCATCCTCGTCTCGGCGATCCGCGCCGTCCGCTACCGGCACCGCCGGGAGGCGCGCCAGCGCCTGACCGCGCTCGCGGCGGCCGAGGCGGCGACCGACGACGCGGACTTCGACCCCGACACGGTCCGCGCCGCGGCGACCGCGCTCTTCCTCGAGATCCAGCGCCGCTGGTCGGCCAACGACATCGCCGGGCTCGAGCCGCTCGTCGGCGAGGACCTGATGGTCGAGTGGCGCCGGCGCCTGCAGGACTTCGCGCGCAAGGGCTGGCACAACCGCGTCGAGCCCAAGGGCGACCCCGACGTCGAATACCTCGGCCTCGTCAACCGCGACGGCGACGACGAGGACCGCGTCGTCGTGCGCATCACCGCCACCCTCGACGACTACGTCGTCGACGCGGCCGGCGACGTGGTGCTCAAGGACGGCGAGGACGACCGCACCACCCAGCTGCAGGAGTGGTGGACGCTCCACCCGCCCGGCGAGCGCTGGCGGCTGGTGTCCATCGAGCGGGACGCCGAGGGGCGCCACCACCTCGACGCCGAGCTCGTCGCCACGCCGTGGGGCGACGCGCGCGTGCGCGACGACGCCCTCGTCGAGACGGCCGTCGCCGACGCGGTTCCCGCCGGCGTCGCCGTCGCCGACATCGCGCCCGCCGAGCTCGACGACGACGCGCGCGCCGCCGCGCTCGACCTCGCGCTGGCCGACGGCCGCTTCGCCCCGGACGTCCTCGAGGTCGCCGCGCGCCGGGCGGTGGACGCCTGGGTCGAGGCCGTCGACGGCGACGACGCGGCGCTCGACGCGCTCGCCGGCCGCGCCGCCGTCGACGCCCTGCTCTACGGCGGCGACGAGTCCCGCCGCACGCGCGTCGTCGTGCGCGGCGCCCGCGTCGAGCAGCTGCGGATCACCGCGCTGGACCCCCGCGCCCAGCCACCGACGATGACCGCCGAGGTCGCCGTGCGCGGGCGGCGCTACGTGCAGGACCGCGACACCGCCGACGTGGTCGGCGGCGACCCCGACCGCGACCGGCTCACCCACCAGCGGTGGACCTTCGCGCTCGGCGGCGACGCCGCCACGCCGTGGCGGCTCGCCGACGTCGCCTGACGGGATCCCGGCCGCGATTGGGCACACTCGCCGTGGGATGCGCGCTCGCCACCTCCTGATCGCCCTCGCCGCCGGGCTGGCGCTCGCCGATGCGGCGATCGTCACGCTGGCGCTGCCGCAGCTGCTCAACCAGCTCGGGACGACGGTCGAGGGCGTGGCCTCGATCCTCGGCGTCTACACCGTCGTGCTGGCGGCGGCGCTCCTGCCGGCCGAGCTCGTGCAGCGGCGGGTCGGCGCGGCCCGCACGGCGGCGGGCGGGATGGCGCTGTTCGCGGTCGCGTCCGTGGCCTGCGG